>DATFLL010000001.1:0-2062 GCA_035267785.1 Gammaproteobacteria bacterium
CGCTCCAGGCGCGTGTACGCGGTCGAGAGGTACCAGCTGTACACCCGGTTCTGCGTGGCCAGGCTGTCGGCTTCGACGCGGTTCTTGTACGGGTCATCGATCAGCAGCAGGTGCGCGCCGCGGCCGGTCATGGCCGAACCCACACCGCCGGCGAAGTAGGCGCCTCCGCTGACCGTATGCATGCGGTCGCGCGCGTTGCTGCGCGGCAGCAGGCTGGCCTCGGGGAACAGGATCCGATGCTCGGGACTGGCCAGCAGGTCGCGCACCTCGCGGCCCACGTCGCCTGCACGATCGCTGTTGTAGGCGGCCGAGATGATGTTGCGGTCAGGGTAGTGGCCGAAGAACAGGCCGGGCAGACGGATCGATGCGTGCTCTGTCTTTCCGTGGCGCGGGGGCACCGAGATCATCAGGCGCTTGCACTCGCCGGAGATGACGCGGCCGAGGATCTTGCTGAACTCGAAATGGATGTCGCCCGGCACATAGCCGCGCTTGGTGTAGCGGGTGTAATCGACCAGCGACGTGCGCGCACGCCGGCGTCGCAGGTACTCCCGCGCCGCGTCCTGCCGGTTGCGGATCTGGAACTCAGGCATGCCGATGCGCGCGCGCGGCCTTGAGCCGTTCCAGGGCATGATGCGCACGCTCGTCGATCGACCGCTCCTTGCCGCGCGAGATGATGCCCTTGTTGGCCATCTCGCTCGCACGGGCCGGTGCGTTGCGTGCGCGCTTGATCGTGTCGATCGGGTACTTGCGTTGCTGCGGATCCGCGAACTGCTCGAATGGCATCTTACGGCGCTGAGTCATGGTCGGGTTCATGCGTCATGTCCTCCAGGTTGGGCATCGATTCCTCGCCGGGCAGCGTGCCGTGCTGGATCACGTGGAGCAGCTGCGCGTCGGTATAGTCGTTGCTGGATGTGCCGGGCCGGGGCTCGTCCGTTGGCGTGGTCAGGGCGTGCCGGTTGGCGAACCGGGTCGATATCCGTGAAAGCAGCTGCAAGCGTCCCCAGGCACGCAGCTTGCGGTGCTCGATCATGTCGCTGATCTTGGTGGTGGTCTTGGTCGGCTTGCCGTTCTTGCCGGCTTCCACGGTCACGATCTGGCCCGGGTGCGTCTTGTCGATGATCTCGATGACCTCGTCGGCCATCACCTCCAGGCATTGATCCCATGCGATGTCGAGCCGCTTGGTGATCGACGCGTCCTGCTGCCGCCAGGCGTAGACAGTCAGGCGCGACACTCCCACCTCCTTGCAGGCAGCGGTCAGAGTGTTGCCGTCAGCCACGAGCATGCAAAGGCGGTCGACGATGTCGGCCTTCTCCTGCTCGGTGTAACGGCGCTTGCCTTGGGTCATCGACCGATCTCGGCGTAATAGGCGCGCAGGTCGTCGGCCAGATCCTTCGGGCTTGGGTACTGCACGCCGTTGGGCGGAACGTATCGCCCTTGCATCGATGCGGTGGTTGCAGCGTAGCGACCTACGATCAGGTGCTCATGGTCGCGCACGATGGCGTGGCCGGTGCTGGATCCCTCGGCGACCAGGTAGATGCGCCCGGCGCTGTCGCCGAGCAGGTAGGAACCGGCCGCGGTCTTGGTCCGGTTGTCGCGCATGCGCTTGAGGATGGCATCAGCCAATCCGTGCAGCGTGCGTGCGTCGAACGACATGATGCCGATCGGTGTGGGTAGCGTTCCGTGCTGGCGATGTGGCGGCATGCCGCACGCCTTCGCGCGTGTGCCTGGCTGCGTGGACATGCTGCATTCCCCCGGGTGGGCCACGCCAAGGATACGGGCGCGCTTATTTCCCGGTCAATGCGCGCGCCAGGCCGTGCACCACGTGCACCAGCTGCTCGAGCTCGAGATTCAGCTGGGGAACGAATGGCGGATAGAAGATACCGATCAGCGTGATCAGCATGGCAATCAGCAGCGTGACGGCCATCAGGACAATCATGGATCGCAACATGGTCGGCCCCCCAGCCGGCACGTGACAGGGCCACGATACCCGGCTGGGGGAAGCGGTCAATCGGGGATCTTGACCGTGACGGCGATCTGCCCGAAGGCAATCGAATCGTCCAGG
>DATFLL010000002.1:0-2707 GCA_035267785.1 Gammaproteobacteria bacterium
CGCGCCTGCAGGATCCCGCCCTTGTCGGCGAGGCTCGGCACGTCCTGAAAGTCGCTCGGGGCGATCTCAGCATTCGCGGCAATAAAGGCCGCGATGGCGCGCAGCCACTGTTCCTGCTCAGCCGTATAGGTCCGGCCCGCCTTCTTCTCGCGCCCCAGCCACAGGTTGAAGCGGCGCTCGGCCACCGCGCTGAAGGGCTCCAGCACGTCGGTCTGGCCCAGGGCGAAGCGGACGAGACTGACCACTTCGGTCAGTTGTTCGTCCACCGGCGCGCCGCGCACATTGGCGGCGTTGAGTCGCCTGTAGGCCTGCCAGACATTGGCGGTGGTGAGATAGAGCGGCGGGTCGGTCATGCGTTGCACCAGCTCGCGGATGGCGGCGTAGGTCAGGCGCTGGCGGCCCCGGGGCTGATTGTAGAGGATTTGCAGCGCGGTCAGCTCGTCGCGGTTGTCCTCGATGAACTGCTTGAAGCTGGTGATGGTCTCCTCGGCCTGCTTTCTGTCGAAGCCCGCGCCGGTGACCTCGTCGGTGGTGATCTCGTCGATGACGATGTCGGTTTTCTGCTTGATGTCCTGGAGCAGCGTGCGGACGGCAGGCTTGTCGAAGGGGCGGCAGGCGGTGTCGGTCAGCTCGTCGATGACGGCGCGCTCCTGTTCCGGCGTGGCAGCCGGGCCGTGACGGGCCTCGATGGCGGCCTGCTGCTTGTCGGTGTCTATGGCGTCGAGCAGGGCATTGGCCAGATCGCGCGGGGTCCGGCCGCCGGTGGCCTCGGCGATGCGGGCGCGGTCCCCGTCGCCCAGCTTGCGGTCGAGAACGGAGAGCCGTGCGGCCAGGGATGACAGCGCATCCTCGTCGCGTCGGCCCATGGCGATATGTTCGATCAGCGCGTCGAAGCTGACCGATTTCTTGCGCTCCAGCGGCTGGGAGGCGTTCTTTTTGGTCTCCGAGACGCCGACGGCGTCGATCAGTATGAAGCGGGTCTTCGTCCTGGCGTCGGGCGTGACCGCCCGCAGGTCGGCATCGGGGATGGTGCGCACGCCACGCCCCTTCATCTGCTCGTAGTAGCCTTCCGATTTCACATCGCGCATGAAGATCAGCACCTCCACCGGCTTGATGTCGGTGCCGGTGGCGATCATGTCGACGGAGACGGCGATGCGGGGGAAGGGATCGACCCGGAACGCCTTGATCATTGACTTTGGGTCCTCCCCGGTATTGCGGTAGGTGATCTTCTTGGCGAAGTCGTTGCCTTCGCCGAAAACCTCGCGCACGGCATGGACGATCTCTTCGGCGTGGCTGTCGTCCTTGGCGAAAATCAGTGTCTTGGGCAGCCATTTGCCGCTGCGGCCGGGGAACAGCTCCGTAAAGACGCGATCCTTGTAGGTCTGCAGGACGGTCCTGATCTGGTTCGGGTTGACGACGGAGCGGTCGAGTTCCTGCGCGGTGTATTCCAGGTCGGCGTCGAGCTGTTCGTAACGCACCTTACGCGTGCGCTTGTCGCGCACCGGCACCTGGAAGCCGGCCTCGCCGGTCTCGACCTTGCCGCCTTGCTCGGTGACGCGGGTGCGGATGCGATAGATCTCGTAGCCCACGTTCACGCCATCGGCGACGGAGCGCTCGTAGGGGTATTCGGTGACCAGGTTCTGGTTGAAGAAGCCGAGGGTGTGCTTCGACGGCGTGGCGGTGAGACCGATGATAAAGGCGTCGAAATACTCCAGTACCTGGCGCCAGAGCCCGTAGATCGAGCGGTGGCATTCGTCGGTGATGATGAAGTCGAAGGTCTCGATGGGGATATCCGGGTTGTAGGAGATCGGCAGAGGCTCGCCGTCCTCGCCCTGCCACTTCTCGAAGCCCGAAGCCTCCTCGTCTTCCTCGGACAGTTCCTGGCCCTTGAGCATGGAATAGAGGCGCTGGATGGTGGTGATCACGACCTTGGCGTCGGGATCGAGCCGGTGCGAATGCAGGTGCTGGACGATGTAGGTATCGGTGAAGCGATTGGCCGCGCCGGGCGGATGAAAGTTCTGGAATTCCTTCAGGGTCTGGTCACCCAGGTTGTTGCGGTCCACCAGGAACAGGATGCGCTTCGCTCCGGCCTCGCGGATCAGCCGGTAGGAGAAGGAGCAGGTGGTGAAGGTCTTGCCCGCGCCGGTGGCGAGCTGGATGAGCGAGCGGGGCCTGTCCTCGGCCAGTGAGGCTTCCAGCCCGTGGATCGCCTCGATCTGGCAGTCGCGCAGGCCCTTGGGATCGAGCGGCGGCATCTGGCGAAGTCGGCCACGCAGGGTGTCGGACTGGCGCACCCAGTCGTGCAGGGTCTCCGGGCGATGGAAGGCGAACAGGCGGCGCGAGCGGGGTTTGGGATCGCGCAGGTTGCGAAAGAACGTCTCGTCGCCGGTGCTCTCGTAGTCGTAGATCAGCAGCTCGTCCCAGCTCGCCAGGTGCACGGGCAGCTTGGTCATGTACCTGGCCGATTGGTCGGCGACGCCGCTCAGGGTCACACCGGCCCTCTTGGCCTCGATTACGCCGGCGGCCTTTCCGTCAATGAACAGCAGGTAGTCGCAAAAGCCCGCGGGCAGCGGGAACTCCCGCACCGCCACGCCCAGCGCGGCCTTGCGGTCAAAATCATCGCGGCGGTCCTGTAGTACCCAGCCGGCATCGGTCAGGAGCCGGTCAATTTCTTCTCTCGCCTGTTGTTCCGGCTGTGGCATGGGGA
>DATFLL010000003.1:0-6531 GCA_035267785.1 Gammaproteobacteria bacterium
CATCACCGGCCTGAGCCGCACCGAGGAACAGGCCACCAAGAACGCCGAGAACGCGGCGCGCAAAATCCGGGGAGAGCACATCAAGGTGCGTGGGCCGGTTGGCATCGAGCTCGGCAGCAAGAAGCGGAGGGCGGCGTGAGCGAGGTGGTAGAACATCCCTGGCAGTGGCGCCGGCCGCCGCAGGTGCGGCTGCAGCTCGACCACGAGCTCATCGTCGACAACTTCGCCGGTGGTGGTGGCGCGAGCATGGGCATCGAGCAGGCCGCCGGCCGGCCGGTCGATATCGCCATCAACCACGATCCAGAAGCGCTGGCGCAGCACGCCGCGAACCATCCGCAGACCGAGCACTACTGCGAGGACGTGTTCGACGTGGACCCGCGAGCGGTCTGCCGTGGGCGGACTGTGGGACTCATGTGGCTGAGTCCTGACTGCAAGCATCACAGCAAGGCGAAGGGCGGCAAACCCGTCGACAAGAAGATACGCGGCCTCGCCTGGGTGGCCGTGCGCTGGGCCGACACCGTGCGGCCGCGCGTCATCATTCTGGAGAACGTCGAGGAGTTCGAGGACTGGGGCCCGTTGACGGACGACAACCGGCCATGCCCGAAGCGCAAGGGCCTGACGTTCCGCAGGTTCGTGAAGGCGCTGCAGGATTGCGGCTACCGGGTCGACTGGAAGCTGCTGCGCGCCTGCGACTACGGCGCCCCGACGATTCGCCGCCGGCTGTTCCTGGTCGCGCGCCGCGACGGGCAGCCGATCGTCTGGCCGGAACCAACCCACGGCCCGGGCCTATTGCCATACAACACCGCTGCCGACTGTATCGACTGGTCCATCCCGACGCGCTCCATCTTCGGCCGAGAGCGGCCGCTGGCCGAGAACACGCTGCGGCGTATCGCGCGCGGCGTGCAGCGGTTCGTGCTCGAGGCGCCGGAGCCGTTCATCGTTGGTGTCGGCGGCCGAATGGGTCAGAGCAGGCCACGCGGAATCTCTGAACCGCTTCAAACGGTGACCTCAAAGGCGGATTCATGTATCGCTGTGCCGTACTTCATCCCGCGGCACGGCGAGCACGCGACACAGGCGCCGCGCTGCCGGGCCGTCACAGAACCCATGCCAACAGTTACCGGCACGGCCAACGGGGCCAGTCTGGTCGCCGCGTTCCTGGCCAAGCACTACGGCGGAAACGAGACGCCCGGGTGGCCGATAGAGAAGCCCCTAAGCACCGTCACGGCCCAGGACCATCACGCCGTGGTGGCGGCGCACCTGCTGAACATGAAGGGCACCGATCAGCGCATGCGTCCATTGGACGCGCCTGCACCGACGGTTTGCTCCGGCGGCAATCATGCCGGCCTCGTCGCCGCGCTCATGGCACCGTACTACGGTAGCGGATCCGGCACGACAGGCCGCGATCTGCGCGCCCCGGCGCCGACCGTTACCAGCAAGCACCGGCTGCAGCTGATAACCGTCAAAATCGACGGCCAGAGCTATGTGTTGA
Organism: Gammaproteobacteria bacterium; assembly: GCA_035267785.1. Classification (GTDB taxonomy): domain Bacteria; phylum Pseudomonadota; class Gammaproteobacteria; order DATFLL01; family DATFLL01; genus DATFLL01. Next base: position 1,490 of record DATFLL010000003.1, read on the forward strand.
CAGACATCGGCATGCGCATGCTGCAACCGCGCGAGCTCTACCGCGCGCAGGGATTCCCTGACAGCTACATCATCGACCCGAAGGTCAACGGCAAGCCGTTGAGCAAGGCTGCCCAGGTGCGCATGTGCGGCAACAGCGTCCCGCCGCCGTTCGCCCGGGCGCTGGTCTCGGCCAATTACAGCGAGGCGCAGGCCTTCGAGGAGGCGACGGCGTGAGCGTAACATCTCACCAGATACGCGCCATGATAGCCAAGCGCCACGGCATGAACACCAGCGCAGATGCTGGCAGGGAGTGGGCACTATTTTTCGAGCTCCGCAACGGCACCGGATTCGGCCATGCCCAGACACGGTATAAGGTCAACACACAGACTTCGCCCGGGGGTGTTTCTGATGCTCCCGCTTGAGCATGGCCAAATCGACACCGAGATACAGCGCGGTGGTGCTGATGCTCGCATGGCCGAGCAGCTCCTGCACGGCCCGCAGGTCGCAGCCGCGCTCGAGCATGTGCGTGGCCATCGAGGCGCGCAGCAGGTGCGGGTATTGGCCGCTCCAGGGCTTTTGCCGGCGCGCGGCCGTCATGCGGTCGTACCCGCGGCCCAGGCCGATTGCGCGGCGCGCGTATCGGTTGACGATTTCCCAAACGGCGCGGCCGGAGGTGAAGCGTCGGCCGCGATGCGTCACAAACATGGCGGCGGCCTTGCCCGGTTTTGTCGAGCGCCTGAGCGCGACCCAGGCATCGAGCAGCCGCTCCATTTCGGCCGATATGGGAACCAGCCGGTCGACGCGGCCCTTGCCGGCCACGACGCGCACATAGCCGTCACCGGTGATGCCGCCGAGCTCGAGCGCGACCAGCTCGGCTGCGCGCAGGCCGGTCTCATACGCCATGCGCATGATGACGTGGTCCCGAAAACCGACCAGCGTGGACAGGTCGGGCTCGGCCAACAGCCGCCCGATTTCGTGCTCGGTGAGATTGCGAGGGAGCCGTTTCGGCGCCCGATGCGACCGTGGGAGCAGGGCCAGCGTGGACGAGTCCGTATGTTCCCACAGCACCGCCCAGCGATAGAACGCCCGCACGGCGGTCAACTCCTGGTTGAACGTAGAGACGCACACAGCGGGCCTTCGGGCGCGTACCCAGGCCTCGACGCATGAACGAGACGGTGACGACAGATCGGCCACAACAGCCGCCCAGCGGCCCAGGGATGCCTTATATATGCGGCGCGTGGCCGGCGACAGCGCCCGCGCCTGGAGGTAGCGATCGAACTGCCGGAGGAGCTGAACCTTACTATAACGGCGTTTTAATACGGGTTCCGTCATGTTGGAGCCCGCCTAAAACGCATGAAACCACAATAAAACCAGTGGCTTAGGGTTGGTATGTGTTCTATTTTACATAATATACAGTGTTTTAGGTGCGCTTCGCGTGGCTCCACGCTTGGGCTTTCACTGCCCAACCTAACGATATCATCCATTATATTCGCTCCACAGAGGTGCCTGCATGCCTAAGAAGGTACAGGTGCCTGTCGCTGCGTTGCGCGACCCTGAACTCAAGGGAACGGCGCTGCGCGTGCTGGCCGCCCTTTGTTCGTTTGATAAAGGTCGCGGGCTAGTCTCTCCCCATCGTCAAGCTATCACTGACATGACTGGCATTCCTGAGGCGCGAGTTTCACGGATCACGACCGAGCTGTGCCACATAGGATGGATCAGAAAGGTCGTAACCGGCGGCAAAGGTAGGGCCTGCAGCTACTTCATCAATTGGGATAAAACGGTGTCAGATTCTGACACCGTTGGCAACCCTCAAACGGTGCCAAAAAGTGACACCGTATCAGGCCGCGAAACGGTGTCAGAATCTGGCACTGTTACACAACCAAACGGTGTCAATAATGAACACCGTTTAGGCGCTCAAACGGTGTCGGATGGCGACGAAAAGCGGCCTAACGGTGTCAGAAACGAGCACCGTTTAGAGCCGCAAACGGTGTCAAAAAATGACACCCCCTATCTGGATAGTAGTAATAACTATACTCACATCAGATCCGGATCAGACGCGCGTGGGTTGAATTTCAACGACGTCGTCGAATTTCTTCACGTCCACCACGGCATGCCCATGAGCTTCGTGTCCAAACCACAGGACGCGAGCATTGTTCGTGGGTGGGTGGAGCGTGGACTCACCGAGCAGCAGCTGCAGGCTGCGTGCGATCGGGCCAGGCACGTCAAGAATGACGGCCGTCCATTCGGCCCGCGGTACATAGACAAAGTCATCAACACCCTGGAGAACGAAGCCAATGGCAGAGGCAAAGCGAATCGGCGAGCTGGTGGTTTCTCGGCCGGAGACGCAGTCGGGGAAAACTGGCTCGAGCAAGAGCGCGCCAAGTCTGGCGCCTGAGTCCGTGGAGCTGGTGTTCCGCACATTCGCCCGCCGGCATTCGTACCGGTGGCGGCCGACCTTCGAGGACGACAAGGCCAGGCAGCTGTGGCTGCATGACTTGCGGCGCGCTGGGTTGGTCGATGCGGACGTGCGGCGCGGCCTGGATAAGTGCGCCCAGGAGGAGTGGCCGCCCACCGTTGGCGAATTCATCAAGTTCTGCCGGGCAGAGCTCGCCGACTACGGTGTGCCGGAGTTCGACGATGCGTACCTCGAGGCGAGGCGGATGGCATGCAGGCCGTCGCACCTGCAGCAATGGTCGCACGACATGGTGCGGATAGCCGCGGCGAGCGTGGTCTGGAGTGAGGATGGTTGCGGCCTGGGACCGGACAGTGAGACGCGGCCGCAATTCCGGTATGCATGGGAGATCCTGGTGCGCCGGCTGTTCGCCGGCAAGCCTCTTGAGGGTGCTGTGCCGCTGGCATTACCGCCGACCATTCGCAGATGCACGCGAGAGGTGGCGGCCAAAGGTATCGCCAGTGTGCGGCGAGTTTTGAACACGGAGGACGCCTGATGCTTCGGTCTTTCCCTTGGCAGGCGACGCATTCCCTGTTGCGGTGCGCTGTGCGCACAACAGCTACATCACCCTGCATGCCTTGCGCTGCTTTGGTTGCGGTTCAACCCGCTGGCCACGCGGCCGGCCAAAGCGCCGCGCGGGCAATTGGAACGAACCGGAGCGGGCGAGGGATGGTGGCTGGAGCGCTAGGCGGGGCAAGGCCTGGCGCGGGCCCGTACCGACCGGTACGCAACAAGGCCCCCACCCCCCACCAAAAGCTCAGGATCGAAGCCCACGGCCAGCGCCCAGGTTGCGCCTCGAAAATGGGGCAGTTTTCCAAGGCGGCCCACAGGGGGGTGCGGGGGGAATGACGGAAATCACGGGCACCAGCCGCGACGATTTGCGCCGCCTGGAGGCGACACTGGTGGAGCGCAGGGACGAACTCAGCCGGGTTCTGGTGCGCTCTCGCAGGCGCTCAGTGACTCAGGCGCAGTATGACGAGCTGCTGGAGTGGGCGACGTGGCTGGATATCACGCGCGGCCTCAGCCCGAATACGTCGGGCAACTACATCGACGCCGCCTCCGCCTTCCTGGCGTGGCTCAATTCCGAGTCCGTGGCTGTGCCTGACGTCACCTCAGCGGTGATCACGCGCTGGCAGCAGCACCTGTACCTTGAGCATGGCCAGGCCGCACACACGCAGCATGTGAAGCTGACAGCCGTTCGGCGCTATTTCCGCTGGCGCTCGGAAATGACCGGGGCACAGAACCCGGCGGCGTCGATTTCGAGCCCGCGCAAGCCGAGCCGGGTGCCGCGCAAATACAGCGAGGGCCAGCTGCAGGCCATGTTTGGCGCGTGCGATCGCGAGACGCCGCTGGGCCGGCGCGACTTCGCCGTCCTGCTGTTCCTGCTCAGCACCGGCGCCCGGCGCGAGGAGGTGGTATCGCTAAGCATCGACCAGATGGAACTGCGCGAGAAAATCGGCGCCGTGAGGTTTTTCGGGAAGGGCGCCAAGGAACGGATTGTGTCTTTCGAGGGCAGCGTGGTCCGAGTGATGCAGGAATGGCTGGCGGAGCGGGAGAGCATCGGGCCGGTCGACCCGGACGCTGTCTTCGTCAGCGTGTCCGGGCCGACCAAGGGCCGCCGACTTCTGCGCAGCGGCTTCGAGGGCATTATCGAGCGGGCCATCAAGCGTGGCCGCGTGAGGGTCGAGCAGGGCATGGCCGTGCACACTATGCGCGCGACCTTTGCCACCGCGCTGTACGATTCCGGGTGCGACATCGAGCAGATCCGCATCATCCTCGGCCACGAGGATATCAACACCACCCGCCAGTACATCGCGATATCCGACCGACAGATGCAGGTGCGCCTGCCGCGCGCATTCACCGACCGGGTGACTGGCGCTGCGGCCGGCGAGCCGCCGCTCTGGTTTAGGGCCAAGAAGAACCAACGCCATGGACGGCCCAGCGGAGAGCAGGAATGACCGACGGGAGCGAAAAGCGCGAACTGCTAAAGGCCTTCGACCCGAATTGGCACTGGCTGGTTCGGCTCGGCCAGGAGTATGGCCCGGATGCGGTCGACCTGGCGCTATCGGAGGCCGGCGGCACGAAGCCGCACCTGCCTAGCGCGGACAACTTCTGGCGCCAGCTGGCGCGGACGGTACGCGACAAAGAGATCCGCGCACGCTTCAATCCGACCACCTATGGCTACGGGCAGATCGCTCTCGAGCTCGGCATGACAGAGCGCCAGGCCCGGCGCATCGTCCACAATGAGCAGCGCCGCTACAAGCAGGCCCAGGAGCCGGAGAAGAACGTCAAGCTGCACACAGAGCCGCACGCGGCACTTGCGGCTGTCGCGCGGAGATATTGCGTGCCGGTGCGGACGGTATTGGATGCCCTGGTGCGTAAGGTCGTGGATGATGATGAGTTAATGGCCGACGTGGAGGCGGCCGTCGCGGGGCGTTCCGGCGTTACCGTCTCTGACATGTTTGAAGCGAATCGGACGAATAACGTCCGCGAATCGGAAAGTATCTGCTGATGGCAAGCGACGACAACAACGAGCAGCAGCGCCAGGCCGGCGGCCAGCGCAAAGCGCTGAGCGCGGCCGAGCTTCAGCAGCGCCGCGACGCGGCTGC
>DATFLL010000004.1:0-8868 GCA_035267785.1 Gammaproteobacteria bacterium
TACGTGCCCTGCGACGTGTGCAAGGGCAAGCGCTACAACCGCGAGACCCTGGAGATCCGCTACAAGGGCAGGACCATCAACGAGGTCCTGGACATGACCGTCGAGGAGGCGCTGGGCTTTTTCAAGGCCGTGCCGGCCCTGCACCGCAAGCTGCAGACGCTGGAGGACGTGGGACTGTCGTATATCAAGCTCGGCCAGAACGCGACCACCCTGTCCGGCGGCGAGGCCCAGCGCGTCAAGCTCGCCCGCGAGCTGTCCAAGCGCGACACCGGCAACACGTTGTATATCCTGGACGAGCCGACCACCGGCCTGCACTTCCACGACATCGAGCAGCTGCTGGCCGTGCTGCACCGCCTGCGCGACCACGGCAACACCATCGTGGTCATCGAGCACAACCTGGACGTCATCAAGACGGCCGACTGGGTCATCGACCTCGGCCCCGAGGGCGGCGAGCACGGCGGGCAGGTCATCGCCACCGGCACGCCCGAAGACGTGGCCGCCCTGGCGGACTCGCACACCGGGCGGTATCTCAAGCCCGTGCTCGAGCACACCGGCGCCCCGCGCGGCACCGACAAGCAGGCCGGACACGACGAGAGCGAACCCAGCGGCAAGCCCACACCCAAAACCGGCGCCCGGCGCGCCAAGCGGGCCTGAGCCGTGAGCGAGGCAGACGGTCTCAACATCAAGCTGGTCGAGTGGTTCCAGCGTCCGGAGATCCAGGCCAAGCGCTGGTCGCCGGCGCTGTTCTGGCGGCCGAATGAGGAGGGCCCGTTCGGGGCACTGAAGGTCGACGGGCGCGAGCTGGAGGTCCTGTTCGCCGCCATCCTCGGCGAGCCGTCCGAGTATCAGGCCATCCTCGACCGCGAAGACAACGGCCGCGGCACCTTCCTCGCCGCCAACGCCCGGCGCCACGAGCTGCCCCTGCTGAGCCGGGTCCGGGCCGATCAGGCCTGATTCGACCCGCCGCCGAGCCCCGGCGAAATCCGCGAGTTCGGTAACATTTCCTCGTAACGCATGCGGGCTCGACGCGGCCCGCCCGTTCTTATCCGACTACACTTGTAAGATATCGCGGCGCGGGAAGAATCTGCGCCGCGCCGGGACCTTACAATGAACGATACCAATATCGAGGCCCTGCTCCAGCGCATTGAGCAGCTTAACCGCATAGGCATCGCCCTGTCGGCCGAACGCGACATCCACCGCGTGCTCGAGATGATTGTGGTCGAGGCCAAGAGCATTGTCGGTGCCGAGGGCGGTTCGCTGTACCGCATGCTCCCCGAGACGCGCGAGCTGCGCCTGGAGATCATGCGCAACAAGGCGCTCGGTCTGGCCACCGGCGGTACGACCGGCGAACCGGTCCCCTTCGGCCCCATCCCTCTCTTCGAGCCCGACGGCAGCCCCAACAAGCGAAACGTGGTGACCAGCGCCGTCCACGAAGACCGCGCGATCAACATCCGGGACGCCTACGCGGACGACCACTTCGACTTCTCCGGCACCCGTGCCTTCGACGCCCAGACCGGCTACTGCTCGCGGTCCTTCCTGACCATCCCCATGAGGAACCACGAACACGACATCATCGGTGTGCTCCAACTCATCAATACCCGCGATCCGCAGACCGGGGAAATCGGGGCGTTTTCGCTGCAGGATCAGCGCCTGGCCGAATCGCTGGCCTCGCAGGCTGCGGTTGCCCTGACCAATCGTGGCCTCATCGATGAGCTCAAACGCCTGTTCGACGCCCTGGTCAAGCTCATCGCCACCGCGATCGACGAGAAGTCGCCTCACACCGGCGGGCACTGCAAGCGGGTCCCGGCACTGACCATGATGCTGGCCGACGCCGCGCATCGCACACAGGACGGCCCGCTGCGCGAGTTTGCGCTCAGCGATGAGGATCGCTATCAGCTCGAAGTGGCGGGCTGGCTGCACGATTGCGGCAAGATCACCACGCCCGAGCACATCATGGACAAGTCGACCAAGCTGGAGACGATCTTCGATCGCATCGAGCTCGTCGACACGCGCTTCGCGGTGCTCAAGCGCGAGGAGGAGCTTGCGCGGGTACGGGAGGAGCTGGAGGCGCTGCGCGCGGGTCGCGCCGTTGACGCCGAAGCCCTTGATGCGGCCTGCCGCAGTCGCCTGGCGGCCCTCGACGAGCAGCGCGCCTTCGTGCACCGCTGCAACGTCGGCGGGGAATCCATGGCCGAGGCCGACCGGGCCCGGGTGCGGACTATCGCCGAACAGCACTGGCGCGATGCCGACGGCCACGCGCAGCCACTGCTGTCCGAAGCCGAGGCCGAGAACCTAAGCATTCCCAAAGGAACCCTGACGTCCGAAGAACGCGAGATCGTCAATCAGCACATCGTGTCCACCATCAAGATGCTGGAGTCGCTGCCGTTTCCCAAGCACCTGAAGAACGTGCCCGAATACGCGGCCGGACACCACGAGCGGGTGGACGGCAAGGGCTACCCGCGCGGGCTCACCGGCGAACAGATGTCGGTGCCGGCGCGAGTGATGGCCATTGCGGATGTCTTCGAGGCCCTGACCGACGGCGGACGGCCCTATAAGGACGGGATGCCGCTGTCCCGCGCACTGGCGATTCTTGGCGAGATGAAGATGGACCGGCACATCGACCCCGACCTCTTCGATGTCTTCGTCAAGGAGGAGGTATATCTCGACTATGCCCGGGCCTACCTGAATCCCTCGCAGATCGACGACATCGACCCGCTGACCATCCCGGGCTTCCCCAGCTAGCCGGCGGGCAGGATATCCACGGAGCTGCCCACTGCCAGGCCGAGCGCCGCGTCGGCCCGGCCTTGGTTGACCGCAATTTCGACCAGGCCCACCGAGTTCTCGTACCAGAAGGCCTCGCCCACCGGCCGGCCGGCGAACGTGGCGCCGCGCGCCAGGACTCGACCGTCGGCCCGCACCTCCGCCGCCTCGGGCAGCATGGAGGCCCGAAACCCGGTCATGCAGTTGCCGTAATGGTCGACGTAGATGACCTCGGCCAGGTCCGCGGGCCAGTCGGCGTAGAGGCGCTCGGCCACGGGCACGGTCTCTCCGGGAGGCTGCTCGCCGCGGGCCAGGCGGGCACCTACCGGGGCAAACAAGTCCCGGCCGTGGAAGGAGGCGGACAGGCGCCCGGGCCGCCATGTCAAATCCCACCAGGAGGCGTGGCGTGCCCGGGCGGCCACCGCGTTGAACAGGCCGTTGTCCGGTCCAACGAACCAGCGCCCATCCGCCCTGACCGCCGCCGGGCGGCGCGCCGGGTCGCCGACGCCGGGGTCGATAACAGCCACGAAGACGGTGTCCAGCGGGAATTCGCCGGCCAGGGCGGCCAGCAGGTAGCCGGCCGGTTTGGGCGAGAAGGCCGGGGCGTCATGCATGAGGTCGATGACCGGCACGTTGGGGGCCTCTCTGGCCAGTACGGCCTTCATCTGGCCGACATAGGGCCCCTCCCAGCCGAAATCCGTATACAGAACTATCATGGGACCCAGCCTACCGGATCGGCGCTGAGGACGGAATCCGGGCGGCAGAGCCGCCTTTTCGGCGCCCCGAAACGAAAAAACCGGGCCAGAAGCCCGGTTTTTCGAACTTGGAGCCCTGGCCGGTCCGCTTATTCGGTGGCCTCGGCCTCCTCGGCCGGCTCCGGGCGGTCCACCAGCTCGACGATCGCCATGGGGGCGTTGTCGCCGGGGCGCGAGCCGCACTTGAGGATACGCAGGTAACCGCCCGGGCGGGCGTTGTAGCGCGGGCCCAGCTCATTGAACAGCTTGGTGACCACGTCGCGGTCGCGCAGACGCGCGAAGGCCAGGCGGCGCTTTGAAACCGAGTCGTTCTTGGCCATGGTGATCAAGGGCTCGGCCACGCGGCGCAGCTCCTTGGCCTTGGGCACCGTGGTCTTGATCAGCTCGTGGCGAAAGAGCGAGGCGGCCATATTGCGCAGCATCGCCTTGCGGTGGCTGCTGTTGCGGCTCAGTTGCCGGCCAATGTTGCGATGACGCATGACGAATTCCTTGAAACGCAGTTAAACCCTGAAACCGGACCCGATGCACGGGCCCGCGGTTACATCGAGCTCGAAACCTTCTCTTCGCGGTCCCTCAGACCCGGCGGCGGCCAGTTCTCCAGGCGCATGCCCAGGGACAGCCCGCGCGAGGCCAGCACGTCCTTGATTTCGGTGAGCGACTTCTTGCCCAGATTCGGCGTCTTGAGCAGCTCCACCTCGGTGCGCTGGATCAGGTCGCCGATGAAATAGATCTGCTCGGCCTTCAGGCAATTGGCCGAGCGCACGGTCAGCTCCAGGTCATCGACCGGGCGCAGCAGGATCGGGTCGATCTCCGGCTCGTGGGCCGCCGGCTGCTCTTCCTGCTTGGCCTTGAGATCCACGAAGGCCGAGAGCTGATCCTGGAGGATGGTCGCCGCGCTGCGGATGGCCTCCTCCGGGTCGATGGTGCCGTTGGTCTCCAGGTCGATGACCAGCTTGTCCAGATTGGTGCGCTGCTCGACGCGCGCACTCTCGACCACGTAGGACACGCGACGCACCGGGCTGAACGAGGCGTCGAGCTGCAGCCGGCCGATGGGCCGGTCCTCGCCCTCGGCGCCCAGACGCATGTTGGAGGGCTGATAGCCCATACCGCGCGCGACTTTGAGCGTCATGCTCAGGTTGCCGGCCTTGGTCAGGTTGGCGATCACGTGATCGGGATTGATGATTTCGACGTCGTGGTCCAACTGGATGTCCGCAGCCGTGACCACGCCCGGTCCCTTCTTGCTCAGGGTCAGGTTCGCCTCGGTGCGGTTGTTCATCTTGATCGCCACGCCCTTGAGGTTGAGCAGGATGTCGATGACATCCTCCTGCACGCCCTCGATGGTCGTGTATTCGTGGAGCACGTTGTCGATCTCGATCTCGACGATGGCGCAGCCGCTCATCGACGAGAGCAGAATGCGCCGCAGCGCATTACCCAGCGTGTGGCCGAACCCGCGCTCCAGCGGCTCGAGCGTGACTTTGGCGTGGGTGCTGTTGAACGCCTGCACGTCCACCAGCCGCGGTTTTAACAATTCTGTACCTGAGCCCTGCATGGACAGTCCTCTTGAGCTTGCATTTCACGCCGGGGAAACCAGGGTCGGGGACGAACCTGGGACTCGACCCGGCAGCGACCTCGCTTACTTGGAGTACAACTCCACCACGAGGTGTTCGTTGATATCGGGCGGCAGCTCGCTGCGCTCGGGCAGGTGCTTGTACACACCCTCGAATTTCTTCGAGTCCACGTCGACCCACTCGGCCAGGCCGCGCTGCTCGGCGGCCTCGACAGCCGACTTGACGCGCAGCTGCTCCTTGGCCTTCGTCGACAGCCCGATGACGTCGCCGGGTCGCACCTGGTGGGACGGAATATTCATCTTGCGCCCGTTCAGAGTCACGCCGTTGTGGCGGATCAGCTGGCGCGCCTCGGTGCGCGAGGCGCCGAAGCCCATGCGATAGACGACGCTGTCCAGGCGCGACTCGAGCAGCTGCAGCAGGTTCTCGCCCGTGGAACCCTTGCGCCGATCCGCCTCCTTGTAATAGGAGCGGAACTGGCGCTCCAGCACGCCGTACATACGACGCAGCTTCTGCTTCTCACGCAGCTGAACGGCATAATCGGACAGGCGCGTGCGGCGCTGGCCGTGCTGGCCCGGCGGAAACGGGCGGTTCTCGATCGGGCACTTGCTGGTGAAGCACTTCTCGCCCTTGAGGAACAGCTTACCGCCCTCGCGGCGGCACTGACGACATTTTGCACCAATATACTTAGCCAAAGCGGGCCTCCAGGCTTAAACGCGACGCTTCTTCGGGGGACGACAGCCGTTGTGCGGAATCGGCGTCACATCGGTAATGCTCGTGATCTTGAAGCCAAGGTTGTTCAGCGAGCGCACCGCGGACTCACGGCCCGGCCCCGGACCCTTGACCAGGACCTCCATGTTCTTCATGCCGTATTCCTGGGCCTTCGTGCCCGCGCGCTCGGCCGCAATCTGAGCGGCAAAGGGGGTGCTCTTGCGCGAGCCGCGGAACCCCGAGCCACCGGACGTTGCCCAGCACAGGGTGTTGCCCTGCCGGTCGGTGATCGTCACGATGGTGTTGTTGAACGAAGCGTGGACGTGCGCGATGCCGTCAGCTACGTTCTTCTTGACCTTCTTACGCGTACGCGTTGTCGCCTTTGCCATTGACTGCAATCCAGAATAGTGAGGTTAATGCTTACTTACGAACGGCCTTGCGCGGACCCTTGCGGGTGCGGGCATTGGTGCGCGTACGCTGGCCGTGAACCGGCAGGCCGCGGCGATGACGCATGCCGCGGTATGAGCCCAGATCCATCAGGCGCTTGATGTTCATGGAAATTTCCCGGCGCAGGTCGCCCTCGATCGTGAATCGACCGACCTCGGTACGCAGCCCCTCGATCTCGCCCTCGGAGAGGTCCTTGATCTTGGTGTCGGGCTTGATCCCCGCCGCGTCGCAGATCTGCGACGCGCGGGAACGGCCAATGCCGTAGATCGCCGTCAGGGCGATTACCGCGTGCTTGTTGACCGGAATGTTTACGCCAGCAATACGGGCCATTGAGCCACTCCTAAAACCAATAAACTGACCGCCATAGGCGCTCTTGCGAAACGCGCTATGGTACTGATTTTGCGTCTGTCAATCAAGCCGCACGACCCCCGAAGAAGGGCCCGTGCGGCCTGATTTGCTCTGGCCGGAGCCCTTCCGGGCCCCGAACCGCGCCAGGTTTAGCCCTGGCGCTGCTTGTGCCGGGCGTCCGAGCAGATCACCCGAACCACGCCCCGGCGGCGGATGATCTTGCAATGACGGCACAGCTTCTTGACCGATGCACGAACTTTCATGGTTCCAACTCCGAAATCGTCCAAATTCCAGGCGCGGGCTCAGCGCAGCAGCCCGCCGCCGCCATGTCCCTTGAGGTTGGCCTTTTTCATCAGGCCCTCGTACTGGTGGGACATCAGGTGCGTCTGCAGCTGGGCCATGAAGTCCATGACCACCACCACAATAATCAGCAGCGATGTCCCGCCGAAGGAGAACGGTACGTTCCAGTACAGAATCAGGAACTCCGGCAGCAGACACACGGCGGTGATGTAGATGGCACCGGCCAGGGTCAACCGCCCCAGGATACCGTCGATGTACCGCGCGGTCTGCTCGCCGGGACGGATCCCGGGGATGAACGCACCCGACTTCTTCAGGTTGTCCGCCGTCTCCTTCGGGTTGAACATCAACGCCGTATAGAAGAAGCAGAAAAATATAATCGCCCCGGCGTACACCATCACGTAGACGGGCTGACCGGGCGAGAGCGTGGTGGCGACGCGCTGCAGCCAGCCCAAACCCTCGGTGTTGCCGAACCACCCGGCAATCGTGGCCGGGAACAAAATGATGCTCGAGGCGAAAATGGGCGGAATCACGCCGGCCATGTTCACCTTCAGCGGCAGGTGGCTCGACTGTGCCGCATACATCTTGCGCCCCTGCTGGCGCTTGGCGTAGTTGACCGTTATTCGGCGCTGCCCGCGCTCGACGAACACCACGAACGCCGTGACCAGCACCACCACGGCCAGGACCAGCAGGACGAAGCCCGGGCCCTTCTCGCCCTGATGAACGAGCTCCAGGGTGCCGCCGATGGCCCGCGGCAGTCCCGCCACGATGCCGGTGAAGATCAGCATCGAGATACCGTTACCGATACCGCGCTCGGTGACCTGCTCGCCCAGCCACATCAGGAACATCGTCCCCGTCACCAGCGTCACCATGGTCGTGAACAGGAACTGGAACTCCGACTGACCGGGCAGCACCAGGTTGGGCTGCTTGGTCAACATCACGCCCACGCCCAGGCCCTGGAAGGCCGCCAGCACGAGGGTGCCGATGCGCGTGTAGCGCGTGATGATCCGCCGGCCCGAGGCGCCTTCCTTGCTCAGCTGTTCGAGCTTGGGGTGCACCTTGGTCATCAGCTGAATGATGATCGAGGCCGAAATGTACGGCATCACACCCAGGGCAAACACCGACAGACGCGACAGCGCACCGCCGGAGAACATGTTGAACATGCCCAGGATAGTGCCCTGCTGGCCGCTGAACAGCTTGGCCAGCGCCTGCGGGTCGATGCCCGGCACGGGGATATAGGCCCCGATGCGGAACACCAGCATGGCGCCGAGCAGGAACAGCAGACGGCGCTTCAGCTCGGTGAAGCGGCCCGCAGCCAGGCTGTCGGCGATGGCTGAGCGGGTGGTTGCCACTTATTCCTCGACTTTGCCGCCGGCGGCTTCGATAGCGGCACGCGCGCCCTTGGTCAGCATCAGACCCTTGACCGTCACGGCCTTGTCCAGACTGCCCGAGAGCATCACCTTGGCGCGCTCGATGTTGCCGCTGATCAGATTGGCGGCCTTTAGCGCCTGCAGATCGATGACGTCGGCATCGACCTTGGCGAGCTCGTGCAGGCGCACCTCGGCAGTCAGCCGCCCTACGCGCGACTTGAAGCCGACCTTCGGCAGGCGGCGCTGCAAGGGCATCTGACCACCCTCGAAGCCGACCTTGTGGTAACCGCCGTTGCGCGACTTCTGGCCCTTGTGGCCCCGACCGCCGGTCTTGCCCAGGCCCGAGCCGATGCCGCGACCCGGGCGCTTCTTGGCGGTCTTGGCGCCCTTGCCGGGCGTGAGCGAATTGAGGTACATGTCAGCTTTCCTCGACCTTGAGCATGTAGGAGACCTTGTTGATCATGCCGCGGTTGCACGGCGTGTCCTGGACCTCCACGGTGTGGTGCATACGGCGCAGGCCCAGACCGCTCACGCAGGCCTTGTGAGAGGCCACGCGGTGAATCGGGCTGCGCACCAGGGTCACCTTCAGCGTCTTGTTGTTGGCCATGGCTGTTA
>DATFLL010000005.1:0-27081 GCA_035267785.1 Gammaproteobacteria bacterium
CATCGTCGGTTTCCAGGCGCAGGGCACACTCGGCCGGCGCCTGGTCGACGGTGCGGAGGAAATCTCCCTTTGGGGCGAGTCCATTCGCGTCGGCGCGAAGGTTCACACGATCGGCGGTTTCTCCGCGCACGCCGACTGCGAGGGCCTGTTCCAGTGGTATCAGAACTTCGTCGACCGCCCGCCCGTGGCCCTGGTGCACGGCGAGCCCGATTCCATGGACCCCTTCGCCGAGCGCCTGCGCCAGCTTCCCGCGCAGCGCGTGTTCACGCCCGAGCGCGGCGAGCGTCTGGACCTGGTGGCGCTGCGCGAGCTCGCACCGCCCACGGGGCGCGGCGGCCCGCACCGCCAGCACGAGGGACATCACAAGGGGCGCGATCACCGCGACCACCGCCGCGGCCGGCGCCGTTGAGGCCGAGCGCAACAGCCGATAACCAGACAGCGAACCGGCGACGCCAGAGGAAAGAGTGATGGGGAATCTGCTGCTCGAAGAGATCGAGTATCGGATCGAGCGCACCGCCTGGGGCACCTGGCGGCGCTATCTGTACTCCAACGGCCGGCGTTTCGCCGAGTTCAAGTCGCACGCCAGTCTGCTCGGCCTACCGTGGCTGCACTATACCTACGGCATCTGTCCCGAGACGGGCCGGCGCATCGTCGCCAAGGGCGTGGTGGCCGTGGGTCGACTGGCTGCAGGGGTGGTCGCCATCGGCCATGCTGCGGTTGGCGTCATCGGTATCGGCCAATTGGGTATCGGTCTGCTGGGCGGGCTGGGTCAGGCGGCCATTGGCGCCTACGCCCTGGGACAGGTCGCACTCGGAGCGCAGGCCGGCGTCGGCCAGCTCGCCACGGGTCGCACGGCCGTGGGGCAGATGGCCTATGGGACCTATGTCCTCGCGCAGCTCGGCGAGGGAAAGCATGTCTGGAGTCAGGCGCGCACCGACCGCGAGGCCGTCCTATATTTTCAGGCGCTGCGGCGCCGGATGACGGGCGGGTCGCAGGCGGGGGATTGAACCGGACGGCCTTCACCGGCCTGAGAGGGCTCGACTACAGGCTGTGGTCTTCGAGCAGGCGATTGATGATGGCTTGCGTGTCGGCCGATTCGTCCTGCGTCTCGATCCGCTCGGCCGGCGTCCACGACAGGTCGGCCTCCAGGCGGTAGGCGCCGACGAAGCCGTGCGGGGGCGTTTCGCGCCAGTCCTGGGGCGAGAGCATGGAGAAGTAGCGCGTGCCGTCGGCGCGCTTGTACAAATAATAGATCTTGCCGGGTTGGCGCTTGAAGGCGCACTCGGCGTGGTGCAGCTCCTGATCCTGCTTGGCTTCCTCGAGCACCTCGCGCGCCGCGGCCTGCAGCGCTTTGATCTGATCGGCGATCACCTTCAGCTTGGAGCCGGCGCGATTGTTGAGCATGGCGTCGGCCTGGGCGATCTCGCGGGCCATGTCCACCAGCTCGATGGACGGTGCGAGGCGGCTGACGGGATAGGGGGCGCTGCGGTCGGGGCCGCGGTGCAGCGTCCGGCCGTCGTATTTCTTGAGTTCGTCGTCTGCCATGGTACTTGCGAATGGTCGCTCGGGCGCAGGCGCCGTATTGCGCGGCGCATATGGGCCCGGTGAATTGCTGCCCTTTTCAGGGGCCCTACAGCATAACACATTTGGCCCCCGCCCTTCAGGGGCCCGTCCGGTCGGCATTTGCGCGGCGTGGGGGCGTTGGACACGGCCCGCACGCCTGCCGGTACCGGCTCAGAGTTGCTGTGGAACCAACAGCTTGGCGTGCACGCCGCGCTGGAGCAGCTGATTGAGGACGGCGTCCGTCTGAACGCGCTGGGGATTCATTTCCACCATCAGCAAGTGTGGGTTGTGGTCAGCAATGTGGGTACTGATGACCCCGTCGAGCTCGCGAACTGCCTCCTGCAGGCTCTGCAGCTGCTCGGCGTTCATGTCCTCGTTGATATGCACGGTTACGTCGACCATATTGATATCCACGTCACACCTCCTCGGCCCTCGGCGCTTCGTACTGGCCAGTTCGTACGGGGTTTGACCCGGAGCGGGGTGTCGGGTTCGACTCGGGCGAAGCCCGACATTACGTTGTGAGCATTCGGTCACGCGTTCCGGGCCCCGTACACCAAGTATAGTCAGTCGGCGCTGGCCGCACGCAGCGCCAGTCGCTACCGTTTGGCGAAGGCGCGGCCGCGGGTGCCCGAAGGGCGGTTTGGCCGAGGAGCTCGTCGCGCTGGGACTTCGCGCCGCCGGGGCGCGTCGCTTTCAACGCCGCCGCGATGCCAGTCTCGCCGAGCCGTGGCTGCTTGCCACGTAAGCAGGGTTTCGTCGATCGACCACGGTGGCAGCGCGGTCCGGTGCCTGGCTGCACGTCTTACACCCCGCGGTAAAACCCGATATATTGTGAAAAACGCCTACCGCACGGCGGATGCTGCGCCGTGCACCGCGCACGGCGGGCTGTGCGCCGCGGATCGGAGCGCGAGGCAAAGGGCTTATGAAACCGGAGGCGCTATGCCGTTTCTCGTGACGCGCACGTCGACACTCGTCTGGGTGAGGTGTGAGTGATGCAGTGGCTGCCGTATGTGCTGGGGGCGATCATCGTGCTGTTTGCGGCAATGCAGCTGCGCGTCGTCATCGTCAGTCGGCGCGCGCGCGGAAAGCCGGCACCGGCGCTGGATGCGTGGCTGGCGCCTGAGCAAACGGGCTTTGATCGCTACCTGGTGTATTTCTTCAGCCCCAGGTGCGGACCGTGCCGCGCTATGGGTCCGCATGTCGATGCGCTGGCCAACCATCACGCCAATGTGCTCAAGGTCGACATCTCGGACGAAAACGATTTCGCGCTGGCGCGCGCCTTCGGTGTGCTGGCCACGCCGACGACGGTCCTGGTGCGCGGCGGCATAATCGAGCGGGTACTCGTGGGGGGCGTCTCGCAGCGCCGGCTCGAGTCGCTGCTCGATTGAAAGCGGTGGACACCGCAAGACCATAAATACAATATCCTGCCCGCTGCGGGCGGCGCAACGACAACAGCATGAACGACAGCCACGACCTCGAACTGCTGATCCGCTCGCGGATTCCCATCATCGTCATCGAGTCGACCGAAGAGCGGCGGGTGGTGCGCCTGCTCAAGTCCATGGAGGCCGCCACCGGGCTGGCACTGTACGTGTGGAGCGTCACCGAGGGCCTGCACCGGCTCGAAGAGGGCTACAGCCCGCAGCGCCACAACGCCAAGCCGCAGGACGTGCTCGGGCACATCAAGTCCTCCGGCCACGCGGGCATCTACGCACTGCTCGATTTTCATCCTTATCTGGACGACCCCGTGCACGTGCGCCTGCTCAAGGACATCGCGCTGGTGGCTAGCGAAACCCGCCAGACCATCGTCCTGCTCAGTCATGAGGTGACGGTGCCGCCGGAGCTTCGCAGCTTCACGGCGCGGTTCGATCTCGATCTGCCGGACCGGGACGCGGTGCGGCGCATCGTCATGGACGTTGCCGAGGAATGGGCCCAGGCGAATAATGGGCGGCGGGTTCGCACCGACGCCCAGTCCTTCCAGCTGCTCGTGCAGAACCTCGTGGGGCTGACTGCGAGCGAGGCGCGGCGCCTGGCCATTAAAGCGGTCCATGACGACGGCGCGATCACGCATGACGATTTGCCCGCCGTGATGAAGGCGAAATACGACCTGCTCAATCGGCAGGGAATCTTGCACTACGAGTACGAGACGGAGCACTTTTCCAACGTTGGGGGGCTGCAGCACTTGAAGGCGTGGCTGGACCAACGACGCCACGTATTTCTCGAGCCCGCGCCCGAGGGCCGGCCGCCGCTGGATATCCCCAAGGGCGTGCTGCTGCTCGGGGTGCAGGGCTGCGGCAAGAGTCTCGCCGCCAAGGCGGTGGCCGGCGTTTGGGGTGTGCCGCTGCTGCGTTTGGATTTCGGGGCGCTGTACAACAAGTACCACGGCGAGACGGAGCGCAACCTGCGCGAGTCACTGCGCACCGCCGAGGTGCTCGCTCCCTGTGTGCTCTGGGTCGACGAGATCGAAAAGGCCGTCGGCGGCGAGGACCACGACGGCGGCACGTCGCGGCGCGTGCTCGGGACGCTGCTCACCTGGATGGCCGAAAAGCAGGCCCCCGTGTTCATCGTCGCCACTGCCAACGACATACAATCCCTGCCGCCCGAGCTGGTGCGCAAGGGGCGCATGGACGAAGTCTTCTTCGTCGACCTGCCCAAGGCCGAGGTGCGCGCCCGCATTTTCGCCATCCACCTGGAAAAGCGCGGGCTCGAACCGCAGACCTTCGATCTGGCCCGACTGGCTCAGCTCAGCGACGGTTTTTCCGGCGCGGAGATCGAACAGTCGATCGTCTCGGCCTTGTACGCCGCCCGGGCACAGGGTGAGGCCTTGAACGACCAATACCTCAGCGCTGAGATTGGTCAGACGCGTCCGCTCTCGGCGCTGATGGCCGAGCGCATCGCGGCGCTGCGCGCCTGGGCCGCCGAGCGCACCGTGCCCGCCGACTGACCGTGGCGGGGCCGAGAGAGGAGGACACGGACGCGGCGCGTAGGGCCGCTTGGTTGCAGTTTCATCGGCCGGGGGATAACCTTGCCGGCAAAAAACGGGGTCTTCGGTCAGTCCAATGGCCGGCGGTCTCATTCGAACGGACATCCGATGGGCCAGATCACCTGTAAGTATCACCCTGACACGCCGGCCCGTTGGCTGTGCCGCAGCTGTCACATCAATTTCTGCGCCTCGTGCGTTACGCGCACGCACCCCAGCGCCCATCCCATGTGTCCGGTGTGCCGTCAGGAAGTAGACAGCCTCGGGGTCGGCAACGTCATCACTCCGTTTTGGCGGCGCATTCCCCGTTTCTTTGCCTATCCGGCCCAGCCCTCGGCGCTTATGTATCTGGTGGCCCTGTCGGTCATCAGCGTCATGGTGGCGCTCATTCCGCTCGGCTTTCTCATCGAGCTGCTGGTGTTGATCGCCTTCGTCAAGTACGCCTACGTCGTGCTCGAGCATACGGCGCGCGGCCATCTCGAGCCGCCGGAGTTCAGCGGCGGCACTTTGTTCGACGAGTTGGTGCTGCCGTTCAAGCAGGTGATGCTGCTGTTTTGCTTCTCGTTCGCCAATTTCGCCGTCTACGATCTATTGGGCAGCTTCGCCTCGGACGTCTTCTATGTGTTGATTACCGTCGCGTTGCCGGCCAGTACGATGGTATTGGCCGTCGAATACAGTTTTTTCGCCGCATTGAATCCGTTGATCCTGGGCTCCATGATTCGGCGTATCGGACTGCCCTATTTCGTGTTGTTCCTTTTCCTGTTTGCGCTGTCCACAGGAGGCCAGTGGGCGATGGGGATGCTGCCGAACTGGCTCCCCGCGCTGTTCTACGTGCCCTTGGGCAATCTGGTCCTCATGTATTTCTCGCTGATCATGTTCACCATGATGGGTTACGTGATCTTCCAGTATCACGAGGAGCTTGGGTACCGCATCGACGTCGAGCCCGAAGCCGAAGCCGCGGGACCGGCGGCGTCCGGGCCGGTCAATCCGGCCCTGCAGGAGGTGGAGATACTGATCAAGGAGGGACGCTTCGACGAGGCGCTGCGCAGCCTGGACGCCAAGGTCAAGGCCTCGCCGGCCGATTGGGCGCTGCGCGAGCGCTACCACCGGTTGCTGGTGACGACTCAGGACAAGGAACGCCTGGCCGCCCATTGCCCGGATTTCATCTCGCGCCTGGTCTCCGACAAGCGGGTTCCCCGCGCGCTGGAGGTCTATGCCGACTGTGTGCGCTTCGACCCGGCCTGCAAGCCGGCCAACCCCAATCATGTCCACGAGCTCGCTGCACAGCTCAACGCGCGCGGCCAGGCCAAGCTGGCCCTCGCGCTGCTGAACAACTTTCACGTCGCCTTTCCCAGCCACCAGGATATCGCGCGCAATTATCTGTTGGCCGCGCAGATCATGAGCGAGAAGCTCAATCAGGACGACAACGCCAAGAAGCTGCTGTCCTATCTGCTGGAAAAATATCCGGACCATCCGCTCGGTCCGGAGATACGCTCCTATCTGGAGGTTTTGCAAAAGGTCTCGTCAGGCTGAGCCGGGCGTCTCAGCGGGCGGCGGTGCGGCGTCGATGGCGCGGCGCACATGTTCGGCCTCCGGGCTGTGGGGGAAGCGGTCGAGCAGCACCGACAGATACTTGCGATACATCTGCGGTTGGTCGCCGCGGCGAAAGCCGTTGGCCAGGGCCATCAGTCCCTCGGCATTGCGCCCGAAGCCCTGCTGCTTTTGCAGCACGTGCAGCACCATCTTCTCCGCATCGTCCAGATAGCCTGCCGCGGCGAAGCGGATGGCCAGCGTCATCAACTGATCGGGGTTGAATCGCGGTCCCGGCTTGGCCTTCTGGATGTATTCGCCGTAGGTGTCATTGATCAGCTTGAGGGTGGCGACATCCTGGCCGGGCAGGCTGAAGATACGGTGGGCGAGCGTGTGATAGTCCTGGCCGGCCGGATTGACCTTGGCGATGTTATAGAGCTGCAGCAGCACGTTGCGGTCATTTGGATTGGCCGCGCCGAGGTCCTCGAACACCGCCTTGGCCTCGTCCAGCTCCATGGCGGCCATGTGTTCGAGGCCGCGCTGGTAGTCCTGCTTGCGTTTTTCCTGGCGCACCCCTTCGTCGATGTAGTCGTGATCGACCGTGGGTGAGTAGCGCTTGGCCAGGTAGCCGATGAGGGCGCCGCCGAGCAGACCGCCGATATGGGCGATCCGGTTGACTTCGTTGGGGGCGAACAACTGGTAGAAGAGCTCATAGCCCAGCCACAGCGGTAGTAGCACGATCGCCGGTGCCCGCACATAGTCGAAATAGAAACCCAGCATGAAGAAAAACCAGATCCGGCGCAGGCCGAAGAGCACGGTATACATACCCACGAGCCCGGCGATCGCCCCCGAGGCGCCGATCGCCGGGATCATGCTGTCGGGGCGAAAGGCCAGGTCCAGGGCGCCGGAGAACAGGCCGGCCAGCAGGTAGGCGAACAAAAAGACGGGCCGGCCAATCGCGATCTCGACCACAAAGCCGAAGATGAACAAAAAGATCATGTTGCCGATCAGGTGTGCCTGGCCACCGTGCAGGAACATCTGGGTAAACAGCGTCAGGACGGAAAACTCGTAAGGCTTCTGGCCCCAGCGGTAGGCCACGGATCGGTTGAGTTGCTCATCGAAGCGGCTGCGGGCCCAGCGCCATTCCTGGTAATCGGCATCACCGGGGCGAATGACCTGGTCGTGGTGCAGGCGGTCCAGGAAGGGGCCGTCGCCGAGCATGTGCATGAACACCGCGGCCTGTCCGCGCTGGCCGCCGTGTTTGAGCCGCCCCGCGAGGCGGGTTGCCTCCTGCGCCTGACCGTTCTCACGCAGGTAGGTCACATATCGGGGCAGCTCGATCTCGGGCAGGCGCGAGTCGAAATAGTACGTGAAGGCCTCGTTCTGGTATTCGGTGTCGTGGGTCTGCCAGGCATAGTAGACGAACACGTTGACCAGGATCAGCAGCACGGTGAGGACCGGCGGGTTGCGCCAGTCGAGCTTCCTGTCTAGAGGAATGAACATGCCTGCGGCTCGCCTCGTTCCGTGTGTCGGTGCATCGGTCGTTGCCGGCGCCACTGCGGGTCCCGTCTGCGTCCATACCATTCCGGGCCGGCCTGGCGTTCGAGTACTCCGATAGTACCCTCGGCGGCGGCACCGCTCCAGACCTCGAAAGGCCCGCGGCCCGGCGCGAGGGTCAACGGATTGATTCTTAGACATTTCCGGGCCGCACAGTGGTCGCCTTGCGCGAAAATGTGAGGGATTTCCTGTATTTCGGACTCACGGGGGTCGAGCATGAATGGGCGCGGGTGTGCACAGGAGGCGGACATGGCGAACAAGGGCGAGGCGGCGTGGGACGCAGCGCGGCCGTCGGGAGCGGGCATCCTCGAGGCCATGCACGAGGCGCTCGACGCCAACGTGGCCTTCAGCGACTTGTTGAGCACCGGCGACCGTCAGTTTCTGCTCGACCACGGCGTTGTCCGCCGGGCCCTGCCCGGTGAACGCCTGTGTGAGCAGAATCAGCGCGACAACCGCGTCTATATAATCGTGGTCGGGGAGGTGGAGGTTACCGAATCGGTCGACGGTGACGTGGTACACCTGGCCAGCCTGGGGCGAGGCGAGCTGTTCGGCGAAATCGCGGCCTTGTTCAATTCGCCGCGCGTATCGACGGTGACGGTCACGCGTCCCTCGGTGCTGCTGGAACTGCCGGGCGAGGTGCTCGACGTATTGATCCACCGTCTGCCCGCCCTGCGCGATGCCGTGGTGGAGCGCTACCGCCACCGGCTGACTGAAACGGCACTGCGCGCGGTCCCGCTGTTCAACGGGCTGGACGGGGACGCGCTGCAGGCGCTGGAGGCCCAGACCGCCCTGTTGAGCATCCCGCCGGGCAGTCATATCCTCGAGGAGGGTGAGCCCGGCGAGGCGCTGTTCGTCATCGGCCTGGCGCGGGTGTTTCACACCGTCGACGCCGAGCCGATTAATCTCGCCGTCTTGCGCCCCGGTGATTATTTTGGCGAGTGGTCCCTGTTGACCGGCGCCCCCTGCGCAGCCACGGTGTCGGCGTTGACGCAAACGCAGGTGCTGCGGATCGATTGCCGATCGTTTCTGGATTTCATCCAGAACAACCCCGAGGTGCGCGATCGTATCGACCAGGTGGCCCACAATCGCCATGTTCAGACGACCGCCGAGGTCCCGATGGCCGGGTCGGCGGCCGAACGCGATCGATTGCTCGCTGAGATCGAGGCCATCACGCGAGGCGACCCGCGGCGCTCTTTCGTGTGAGTTCCATTCGGTCCAACAGCGCCTGCGGGCGACGTTGTGCGCTACGTCTCCGATCCGCCCCTGGGGTTGAACCATGCCCGCGGGGGCGGGTCATATCAAGGCATCAGGGACGGTACCCATGCCGCGAAGAGGCAGGGTTTGCCTTGGCCTGGAACGGCGCCGCGCAGGACGCGGTTGCTTAACAGCCCCACGGGAAGGGTCTATCATTGCGTGCATTACTACACGCACCACACCATGGGAGAACCCAGCCAATGAATTACCTACGACAGAGTGGACGGTCCCTGGTCTATCTGCTTGCCTTGGCCACATTGTTGCTCGGATTCAACCAGGCCGCGATGGCGGGGATTGTCACCACCGGTACCATTGTCGACGCCCAACAGACGCAGCATGAACGCGCCAAGCTGCGCTCGCTGCTCGCCCGCGAGGATGTGCGCCATCAGCTCGAATCCTATGGGGTGAATCCGCAGCAGGCCCTGGCGCGCGTGGACAGCATGACGGACCAGGAAGTGCACACGCTGGCGGGCAAGATTGGCAATGCGCCTGCCGGCGGCGACGTCCTCGGCGTGGCCGTGTTCATCTTCCTTGTGTTGCTGATCACGGACATCCTCGGCTATACGGACGTTTTTCCGTTCGTCAAAAAGACCGTACACTAAGGCGCGGTTTCGTTTTGCTTCGTTATCTGCGAACGGCCGCCCGGTTTGCTCCGGGCGGCCTTTTGCTTTTGCTTCTCCTGCTCGGCGGCTGCGCCGCGCCGCTGCAATCGCAACGTCTGCTCAAGGCACCCCCGGCCGATTTTTCACAGCCCGTTCTGCTCAGCGCCGTTCCGTTCTATCCCCAGCAGATCCATCAGTGCGGACCGGCGGCCCTGGCCACCGTGCTCGATTGGAGCGGCGCGGCGGTCACACCAGAGGCCCTCGCGCCGCAAGTCTACGTGCCAGGGCGCGAGGGCAGTCTGCAGGTCGAGCTGTTGGCCGCCGCACGCCGCCACGGTCGGATTGCCTACGTGTTGCGCCCGCGGCTGGAGGATCTGCTCGCCGAGGTACACGCCGGACATCCTGTACTGGTCCTGCAGAATCTGGGGCTGAGCTGGTACCCGCGCTGGCATTATGCCGTTGTGATCGGCTATGACCTCGACGCCGACCGCCTCACGCTGCGCTCGGGCGACGAGGCGATGCACACCGAGACCCTCGAGCTGTTCGAACGCACCTGGGACCGAGGCAATGATTGGGCGGTGGTGGTTTTGAAACCGGGCCAAATGCCGGCCCGCGCCGAGCCTCTGCGTTACCTTCAGGCGGTGGTTGGTTTCGAACGCCTCGGTAACTGGCAGGCGGCCGCTGCGTCGTATCGCGCGGCGCTGAAACGCTGGCCGGACAATGTTGCCGCGGCCATGGGCCTGGGCAACAGCTACTACGCGCGGGGCGAGCTGGCAAAGGCCGCGGCGCGCTACCGTGCCGTCCTGCATGACCATCCCGACTATGCCCCTGCGTTGAACAATCTGGCGCAGACGCTTGCCGAGCTTGGCCGATGGGACGAGGCAGCGGGCTATGCCAGGCGTGCCGTCCAGATCGGCGGACCGCAAGTCGACACCTATCGCCAGACCCTGGAGTCGATCCGTACCCATGCGCCGCGCTGAGTGATCGGGCGTATGACCGATGTGCACGGGCGAGCTCCGAGCATACGGTACCGGCGGCTCTGACAGAGGTTGTTCGGCATTCGCGTCCTGCCCGGAAATTTTTGCTGTTTCGCTCGAAAAATGGCGATATGATACGTAAAATGCCTTTGACAACAATCACTCGCGAAGGACCGCGACCTGCCAGGAGGATCCTCATGCTGCCTCGGATCGTGATCGTCGGTCTGCTCGCACTCGCGAGCGGCAATGTATTTGCCCAGACTATCCAAGCCGAACTGAGCAACAGCAGCGCTCGCTTCAACTACGCCACCAGCGTCTGGGGCAAGCAATACGGCCGCGCCGAAGTCGGCGGCGGTCTGCTGTACAACGATGACAGCAACTACGCTGTCAATGCGGATCTGCACGTCTACAACGACTCCTACGAGAGCCCACTCGAACTTGGTGTCGGCGGCAGGATCTATTACGTCGATGTCGGCCCATACAACGTCCTGGCGCTGGCACTCGGCCTGAGATTCAATTACGCGCCCCAGGCCCTGCACGGGTTCGGCATCGGCGCTCACTACTATTACGCGCCCAAGGTGGTGACGGGACTCGACGGCGACCACATGTCCGAGTACGGGATCTATCTCGGCTACCAAATGATTCCGCAGGCCAACGTTTATGTGGGTTACCGAAAGGTCAAGACCGACATCAAAAACGGCCCGAACCTGACCATGGACAAGGGCGGCTACGTCGGAGTGCGGATCCGCTTCTAGCCGGCGCAGCACATTCGGTTGGTCCGGTGACAACCTGAATCAAGACACAATAAAGAGGGGTGGGTTATGAGAGCAGCACGATACCTGGTTCTTACAGCATTGCTGGCGGTCAGTGGGACCGCCAGTGCCGTGGAAGGCGATTTCTATTGGGGGCTCGCGTATATGCACGGCAATTACGATTTTGACAGCGGCGCCACCTATCATCCGGAAGGTGCGGTGGCGAAGCTGGGGTACGACCTCATCGGCCAGCGTATCGCCTTCGAGGTCCACCTGGCCTCGAGCCGTGATGACCGGAAAAACATCGGCGGTATCGATACGCGGCTCAGCCTGACCTATTTGACGGCCGCCTTCCTGCGCTACAACATCGTAGCGCGCGACAACTTCCGGCTCTACGCCATGGGCGGTTACGGCCGCGCCAAGGTTCATTACGAGGTCACGGGCGTCGGAACGAAAAACGACACCTCCTCCGGAGCCGCCTACGGCGTCGGTATGGAGCTCTACGGCAACGAGCACGGCGCCATCAATATCGATTACCTGCGTTACGTCAAGGACGCCGACATCAGCGGGGCGAAATTCCAGATCAACTCGGTGAATATCGGGTACGTGCATCACTTCTAGCCGTTTCCGGCCAAAGAAAAACCCGGCGCTCTCGCGCCGGGTTCCCACCTCTCATGGTTGTCGCCTGCGCACTTTGGCGAGGCGACTAGACCGACAGCGCGGCCTCGAGCTCGGCGAAGGTCTTGGCAATCTCGGCCGTCTCGATCTTGATGCCGAGCTGCCTGCCGATCTGGCTGGCCGAGAAAATCCCGCGGATCATCTGGTTCATCGAATCCTCGTCGATGTCGACGACCAGGGCGTGCTGGCGCCCTTCCCGGCGCAGACTGGCGACGACGTCGCCGACGGTTGCCTTCTCCACGTCGACCATCTGAATGACCTCCAGCGTTTGCCGGGGTGTCATGATGTCGCGTACCAATACCTCGTCCGGGCTGCGCGCGTTGACCATCTGCATGTAGCGCATGGGTTTTTCACCCAGGATGTCGGTGGCGGTGATCAGCCCGAGGACCGTGTTCTCGGAGTCTATGACCAACAGCAGCCGAACGCGGTTGTTGATCATTTTGGCGTTGGCATCCTTGAGCGTGGCGGTGGGTCCGATGGTAACCGCAGTGACCTTGGCAAGGTCCGTGAGGACATTGATGGCCGGATCGTCTAGCGTTACCCTCTCGGGAAGTATTTGCGTCGGGCGGTGAAAGGAACTGCCCGGTGCGAGCGTGGTGGCGGGCAGGGGGGTATAGCTGGCGGTCATTTCCACATCTCCGATAGTGACAAGCGACAGGGGCGCAGTGCAGCCCCTTAACTGACTAGATAGCGCATGGGCGTACGATTTGCAAACCAGGCCAGACCCGGGGCCGCCGCGAACGCGGCGCGGCCACCGATCGCGGGCGTGTGCTTCGATCTGTTTCACACCCTGGTCGATGTCGGGGCGGTACCCGAGCGCGTGGGGCGTTACACGGCCGACATTCTGGGCGTCGACCGCGAGGCCTGGAACCGTGCCTGTTTTGGCCCACAGCACGATATCTGCCGCCCGACCGATCACCTCGAGTCGCTGCGACAGCTGGCACACAGCCTGGATCCCTCGATTCCAATCACACGTATCGAGGAGGCAGTCGAGGAACGCCAGCGACGCTTCGACCACAGTCTGCTGAATATCGACCTCGACACTCTAACGGCGCTGCGCGCGCTGCGCAAACGCGGCCTGCGTCTGGCGCTGGTCTCCAACGCTTCCAGCGGTGAGGTGAGCGCCTGGCCGCGCTCGCCATTGGCGCCCCTGTTCGACGTCGCGGTGTTCAGCTGCGATTGCGGCGCCCGCAAGCCCGAGGCGCCAATCTACCGACGTGCGTTGCAGGCCCTGAGCCTGGCCGGGTCCGATTGCCTGTTCGTGGGCGACGGTGGCAGCGACGAGCACCGGGGCGCGCGTGCCGTCGGTCTGCATCCGGTGTTGATCACGCGCCACATCGCGGGGCACTTCAGCGCCGAACGTCTGGCCGCGCGCAGCGCGCACGTCGATTGGATAGTCGATACCGTAGCGGACCTGGAGACACTGCTCGAGTCCTGGCGTGATGCGGGCGGGGCGTCCATGGACCCCGTGGATGGGGTTACAGCCGCTAAATCGCGGTCTGAATGGTAGGACTGCTGCAGGGAATCTGCGCTGGAGGAAGGAAAAACCGCCGGGGACAGGGTCCCCGGCGGCCGGTCGATGCTACTTGACCATTTCCTTGAGGTTCTTCAGCGGCTGTACCTTGACCACGTTGCGGGCCGGCTTGGCCTTGAACACGGTCGGCTCGCCGGTGAAGGGGTTGATACCCTTACGCGCCCGGGTGGCCGGCTTGCGCACGACCTTGACCTTCATCAGGCCGGGCAGGGTGAAAATGCCCGCGGCATTGCGCTTGATGTGACCGTTCATGATGTCGGCCAGCTCGGTGAAGACGGCATCGACTTCCTTCTTCTTCAGCCCGGTGCGCTCGGCAATGGTGCTGTAGAGCTGGGTCTTGGTGTAGGGCTCTTTGATCGACTTGATGGGCTTGGTGGCGGCCTTGGCCGCAGTCTTCTTCTTGGCCGTCTTTTTCTTGGCCGTGGTCTTCTTAGCAGGTTTCTTCTTCGTCGCCATGCGATGCTCCTGAGTTATTGTAGGATCGAGACAAACAAGTTGGATAATAAAATAGCATAATATCGCGAAATGTGGAGTCGTGGTCGATGTTTTTTGTCGTAAATAATAGTGCCGTCCCGATCCGCATCGCTTTGGTGTCGGACACGCACGGTGCGCTCGACCCCCGCGTCGCGGCCGTGGTCGCCGATTGCGATTATGCGGTCCACGCAGGCGATATCGGTAACGGGCAGGTGCTTGACGCCATGGGCCCGCGCAGCGGGGCGGTGATTGCGGTGCGCGGCAACAACGACAGCACCGCCAAATGGCCGCCCGAGCAGCGCGCACGGCTCGACGCGCTGGAGGAGCAGGCCGAGCTGCAGCTGCCGGGCGGGCGGCTCGTGATCGTCCATGGGCACCGTCATGGGGCGGCGCGCGAGCGCCACCGGCGCCTGCGTGCCTCGTATCCCCACGCGAGGGCCATCGTCTACGGGCACAGCCATCGTCTCGTGTGCGACACCGACGCCGAGCCGTGGGTCCTCAACCCGGGTGCCGCCGGACGGGCGCGCACCTACGGCGGGCCGTCCTGCCTGGTATTGGCCGTCGCGGGAGAACACTGGACCCTGGAGACCGAGCGCTTTTCCCGGCAGGTGCGCGCGCACGCATAGGAGGTCAGTCAATGATCAAGCGATTGTCTGTTTCGGTGGCGGCTCAGGGCTTACACGAGTTCACGGACCAGGTTGCGGCCGCCGTTCGTGCGTCCGACGTACGCGACGGGCTGTGCACCGTCTTTATCCGCCACACGTCGGCCAGTCTGATCATCCAGGAAAACGCCGATCCGAGCGCCCGGCGCGACCTGGAGGCCTGGCTCAACCGGCTGGTCCCGGAGCGGGACAGCCTCTATACGCATACGCTCGAGGGCGACGACGACATGCCCGCCCACGTCAAGGCCGCGCTGACGAATACTTCGATCTCCATTCCGGTGCTTGACGGTGAGCTCGCACTGGGGACGTGGCAGGGGATCTATCTGTGGGAGCACCGGCGCGATGCCGCGCGGCGCGAGGTCGTCGTGCACGTTGGCGAGTGAGCCGCCCGGCCGACACTTCCGGGCCGATCCTTCAGTGAACGACGGCCGGGCTGGCCTCGGGCTCGCGGTTTGGCATTGGGGAGGCGTGGTGGAGCATCAGGCGCCAGCCCGCTTGGGTAAGCACGTAAATGTTCGTCGCGAGGACCCGGCTGTGCAGGTGCTGGTCTCCCTGGCGCAGCGTGATATTCTCGGTGACGGTATGAATGGAAAGCGTCCCGCTCTGCGTATACCCGACGTCGGCCAGCTCGAAGCTCATGACGGGGCCCGGCTCGAGAATACGTCTCCAGCCGGCCATTACGGCCTCGATGCCTCGCAGGCGTTCGCCCATGGGGTGGATGCACTCGACGTAGTCGGCGGCCAGCCAGACCGCCTGCATGGCGTCCAAATCCGCGCGCTGAAAGGCCGCGTAGAACGCGGTTTCGGCCTCCTGGGCCGTGGCGAAACGGATCGGTTCGTGCGAGTCTTGCGTCGAATCGGACATAGCGTCGGGTCGTCGGCTCCAGCCCGCCGCGATGTGCAGGGGCGCGGTACTGGGCACCAGTATACGATCTGCCCGAGCGGCTTGCAGCCGCGCGCGGCGGCGGGCGCATCGTGACGCGCCACCGGCTGTGCGCCGTGGCGGAGCTCGCCGAGGCTCAGGCGCGCCAGTTCGCCTTGCCGCTCGCCGAACGCTCGCTCGATGTGTTTGTCGTCAAGTGGCGCGGCCACCTTTACGCCTATATCAACAGTTGTCCGCACACCGGCGCCGGCCTGAACTGGGTGCCCCACGAGTTTTTCGACCCCGACTATCAGCACCTGCAGTGTGCGACGCACGGTGCCCTGTTCCGCCCCGACGACGGCGTTTGCGTTTGGGGACCCTGCGCTGGTCAGGCCCTCAGCCCGGTGGCGGTGGAGATCGAAGACGGCCTCGCGTATGCGTGTATTTGAAGACGTGAGGTGTGAGGTGTGAGGCGACCGCCCGCGTTGCGGGCGGCGTGGCCAGTGGGCAGTCGTCAGTTGGCAGAAAGAACAAGCAAAGCCAGCGCCGGAGCTCACTGGGTCGCCGTCGCCAGCAGGTATTCCATCCTTGAAATCGGCCAGTGTCGGCTGCAGCCGTTGGCTTAACTGGTTGCCCCGCCGCCCATGAGGCCGGCCAGGTAGGGGCCGTGTTCGCGCACGTAGCTGGCGAAGCGATCGGCAAAGTCCGGCAGCACCGATTCGCGCGTGCTCGGACGCGCCATGAGGGCCTCGCCCCAGGCGCCGACTTTGGGGTGGTCCTCGTCGAGATCCAGGGTCCGCCACTGCTCTATCAACGACAGGCGCAGAAAGAGCGGCGCATAGGCCGCATCGACCAGGGAGAATGTCGGACCGTTGAAAAACGGCCCGTCGCCGAGCTGGTCCTCCAGGCGTTGCAGCTTCGCCTCCAGGGAGTGGCGCTGCTCGTCGAAGCCCGCCTCGTCCGCGGCGGTCATCAACCGGTATTGATCGACCAGCAGGCTGGAGCCGAATTCGATCCAGGCCCGATTGAGTGCCTTGCGTAAGGGGTCGGTCGGGTGCAGCGAGGGCGGATTGACCTCGTCGAGGTACTCGTTGATGACGGCCGATTCGAACAGGACCGTTTCGCCGACGCGCAGCACGGGGACCTGACCGAACGGCGAGATCTTGACGAACCACGCGGGCTTGTCCTGGAGGTCGATGTAGGTCAGGTCGAATTCCACACCTTTCTCGCGCAGAGTGATCACCGAGCGCTGCACATAGGGGCACAGGTCGAAGCTGATTAATTCGGGCTTGCTCATGGCGTTACTTTGGCTGGGGTTTGCGGGATGGGTTCACACTGTAACGCCGCGCGGTCGCGCGGGGCAAATCCGCCCGCCGAGGTTTGCGGTGCGGCGGCTCAGGCCGTGAGCTGATGCGCGATGGTGCGCAGCGTGTCGGCATCCTCGAGCAGGGCGTCCAGGGCTGCCAGGGCCTGTTCCTCGCTTAGGCCGAGGCGTGCCAGCAGCGCCCGGGGCAGCGCCCCCGTGTCGGCATCGGACAGCGCCTGTCTTTTGAGCAGGCGGTCGCTCAGCAGCACGAGCTGGGCGTAGACCGCGTGTGGACCGGTGTAATGTTCATCGTGGTGGTGGGCCGCGGCGACCGCGATCTCCTCGGGCAGCCCCCAGTGGTGCAGCTGCATTGCGCCCAGTTCGGCGTGGCTGACACCCAGCAGCTGGCGCTCGACGGCGGGGAATTGCGCATCTGGCTTGGCCCTCATGAGCTTGCTCAACCAGAAATACTCCGGCACGAAGACCTTGCCCAGCACCAACACCCCGAGATCGTGCAGCAACCCTGCGAGGAAGGCGATAGCCGGTCGCGGCCGATACCGGCCCTGGCGAGTTACGTGGTTCGCGAGGCGCTGCGTCAGCGCGGCGCAATAGACGCCGTGCTGCCAGAGGTTTTGCGTTCCCAGCGGTCCGTTTTGCGGCAGCGGGAAGCCGCGGGCCGTGGCCAGGCCCATCGCCAGGCAGAGCGCGTTGTCATAGCCGAGCGCGTGCACGATTGCGTCGTGGACGGTTTTGACCTGACCCTTATGGCCGAACAACGCCGAGTTGGCGTAGCACAGGACTTGAGTGGGCAGCGCCGCGTCCTGCTCGATAAGCCCGGTGAGCTCGGCGATACCGGCCTCGGGATCGGCGCTTAGCCAAAGGATCCGCTGGGCAACGTCCGGCATCGGGGCCAGGGCCTCGAACTCGGACAGGCGCTGACGCGGGTCCAGGCGAGGCCCGTTGCGAGGAGGTTCCTCGTCTGCGCGGCGCGGCTCGGAAAAGACGCTGCCGATCAGGATGTCGTTGTCGAGCAGCAGCAGTTTGCTCATGGCCACGAGGAATGGGCCCCCCTCGGCGGAGAACGCGATCGTGTCCTGATTGCTCAGGTGCGAGTCGATGATGAGCTGCGTGCCGAACGGCAATCTACCCTTGGCCGCCGCCCTGGCCAATACCCGCTCCGCGCCTTCGACGTCGATGAATTGCAGGTAGCGCTGGGTGACCGCATGGAGCGTTTCCAGGTTTATGCGGTGATGGGCCGGGTAGACGGCGAGCACCATGCCGCGCTCTGAGGCGTGCAGCGCGCAGGTGGCGAGATTCGGGGCACTGCTCAGATCGCAGTCGGTGTGCGGGAGCGTGTAGTCGATACGCTGCCGTTCTAGCAGGGTGCGAATCAGTGCGGGGATATCCATCTCGGCCTTTCCAGGCAGTCCGTGGCTCGTTGTTCGAGATCCTTGTTACGACTTTCTAACGGCGGAACGGCGCCGGGCTTTAACTTCGTCGGCGATTCGAGTGGGCGAGCGGGTCGGGCAGATGGCAGGAATGTGATGGAGGCCACAGTTTCCGTGAGGGGTGAGGGGCCGCCCGCGACGCGGGCGGAGCCGACAGTTGGCAGTCGTCAGTTGGCAGTAGACGCCGTCCCTGGACGCCTGTGCAGTATCGTCACTCGCTGCTCGACCCTCGCGCCTCGCGTGCGCGGGCTCGTCGATAAAAGTCGGCCGGCTCGGCGAGGCCCGCCTCGGCGAAGGCCCGCTGGCGGCTGTGACACTGGGGGCAGCCGCCGCAGTGCTGCGGGTGGCCGAGCAGGCAGCTGTAGGTCAGCGTGTAGTCCAGGCCCTCGGCATGGCCCTGGCGGACGATGTCCGCTTTGCCCAGTTCGAGCAGGGGGGCGACGACGCGGCTCGGGCCGAGCGTGGCGGCCAGCGCATTGAGTCGGTCGAGGAATGGAGGCGCGGCATCGGGGTGGGCCGCCGCGTCGTCCCGGTTGAGCGCGATGTACAGCATTCCCTGTCCTCGGCGCGGCGCCCAATACTGTGCGGCCCAACACAGCGCCGTGGCCAGCAGAAACAGGTTGCGGTGGGGGATGGGCACATGCCGGCTGTGGGTCTGGCCGTGGCGAAAGGCCTCACCGACCGTCGGGATATCGAGCCGCTCGAGCGTCACGCCGAGCGAGTCGCACAGCCGCTGGCCGTGAGCCAGCTCCTGATCGGCGGCCCGCTGGCCGTAATCGATGAACAGGGCCGCCGGACGCGCCCCCGAGGGGCCCGCCTGTCGGGCGAGTCCGTGCAGCAGCGTGGCGCTCTCCACGCCGGCGCTTAGGAGTACAAGGGAGGGGCTAGGTACGTCGCGGGAAGTGGTTTCGGTCGGCGGCATGCGGGTTACCTGATAGTACGTGAGGGGTGAGGCGTGAGGGGTGAGGCGGGCGCAGTTATTTCTCGGGTTTTGACGCCGAATTCAGCGACGCTTCTCCTCACGCCTGACGCCTCACTCCTCACCGCCGGGCCGCGCACCGGGACGGTAGTCCCGGCCGCGGGTCTACGCTATTATCGCAGACCCGGCACCGGCCGTGGGCGGGGAACAGCCGCGGCGGGTCCTGCGAACGCCAGGCGCGCCGGAGTCACGCAGTCAGGGGTAATCCATGCACGAGTTGCTGCAAATCACCGGCCGGACCATCTATCAGGTTCCTGCGCCATCCGATCTCCCCGTCGTCTACTATATCCACGACCATGAAGTGGGCGGCATACTGATCAATGCGCCGCCCTTTTCCGAGGCGACGGCGGCCGCGCTGGACTCGGCCGGGGGAGTGAGCTTCATCTTCCTGCCGAGCCGCTTCGGCGCCCATGACCTGGCCGCCTGGCGCAAGGCCACCGGCGCCGAGACCATGGCCTACGAGGCCGAATGCGGGGCCATCGAGGGCGGCGTCGATATCGTCCTCACCGCCAAGACCAAGCTGACACGTACCATCGATTTTCTACCGATGTCCGGGCGTACCGAGGGCAGTTGCGCGCTGCGCCTGAAGAACAAGCCCGGCGTCGTGTTCTTTGGCCCGATCCTCAGCCCCGGCGAACGCGGCTGGCCCACGCTGGTGCCCAACGAGGACGACCATTCCTTTGAGTCGCGTCTATTCGGTGCGCTGGGTCTGCAGGACGTCAAATTCGAGTACGCCTTCACCGACGTGTTCGACGCTCAGACGACCCGCTTTGGCCCGGGTGCGGACCGGGCGATCCGCGAGGAGATCGACCAGGCCCTGGGCGTCTAAGGGCAGCGGCCAGCATGCCCGGTCCGTTCGGGGCTGGATTTGCGACAGCGATCACTCACCGCACCCGGCAGGTGTAGTATTTCATTGGTTGACGCGTTCTTCCGACCATAACGATAACGACGATGGCTGACA
The DNA here is from genome assembly GCA_035267785.1 of Gammaproteobacteria bacterium. Taxonomy (GTDB): domain Bacteria; phylum Pseudomonadota; class Gammaproteobacteria; order DATFLL01; family DATFLL01; genus DATFLL01. The sequence continues at coordinate 20,116 of DATFLL010000005.1, forward strand.
CCAATCCGGTCACGACCGACCGCCTGCGCAAGCTCGAACCCATGGCCTCGCTCTCGCCGTCGAGGCTGGCGGAACTGGTATCTCTGTCCTACATCGAGCGCCTCGGCGTGGGGATCTGCCTGTTCCGCGAGGGCGACGTGGACAATCAGATGGTCTATCTGCTCGAGGGCGATGTGCAGCTGAGTTCCTCGGACGGCAGCATCGATCGTGTCGTCAGCAGTCGCCAGGACGAGGCGAAGTTTCCCCTGGACGACAAGCAGCCCAAACAGGTCACGGCCGTGACTCTGAGCGCCGTCGAGGTCCTGCGCATCGACAACAACATTCTTGACTACGTGGTTACCTGGGACCAGCTCACGCTGCCCGAGCCTGCGCCCAAGGCCGCCAGTCAAAGCAAACCCCCGGGGGGGCAACAGGACGAAGAGAAAGCCGGTGCGCCGAGCGGCAAGGCGGTCGCGCAGGCGGCGAGGGGCGCGGCGCCGGTCACGAGCGGACCGCCGCCTGCACAAGCCGTCTCGAGAGCCGAGTCGACGCCGGGCCCGAACCAGGTTTCGCTGACCGGTCCGGCCGGCGAAGTCAGTCCCGAGCCGGGGCGCCCGCCGCGGCGGGACTGGGTCGCTCGCATGCGCCACATTATGGCGTTTCGCAATATGCCGCCGGCCAACGTCAAGGCGCTGCTCGAGCGTATGGAACGGGTCCGGGTGCGCCCCGGCGAAGTCGTGGTTCAGCAGGGCGACGAGGGCGACTATTACTACGTGCTCACCGACGGCAAGGCGCGGGTGACGCGCACCGTGGAGCTGGCCGAGCTCGAAGCGGGGGCAACCTTCGGGGAGGAGGCGTTGATCTCCGGCGGTGAGCGCAACGCCACGGTGACCATGGAAACGCCCGGCGTTGTCATGCGTCTGGCCAAGAGCGACTTCGATGAGCTGCTAAAGGAGCCGCTGATCGACTGGGTCTCGCCCGAGGAGGCCCGCCAGCTTGTGGCCGAGGGCGCCTATTGGCTCGACGTGCGCCACGCCCGCGAGTACCAGCACCAGCGCCTGCCGAGCGCGATCAACATTCCGCTGCACGAGCTGCGCTCGCGTATCGGCGAGCTCGACAAGACGCGGCGCTACGTGTGCTACTGCAAGACGGGACGGCGCAGCTCGGCGGCGGCCTTCCTGTTGACACAAAACGGATTCAAGGCCAGCGTGCTGCGCGGCGGGCTTCAAGTGCTGCCCCACCGTCAGGAGAAAAAAGGCGTCTGATACTCCCTGCGCGATCAGCCGGGAGGCCAGTGCATGGGGCGCCCGGCGAGCAGGTGCAGGTGGATGTGATAGACGCTCTGGCCGGCCATGCGATTGGTATTCATCACCAGGCGATAGCCTTCCTCCGTAACTCCCAGCTCCGCGGCGACCTGCCGCGCCGCCAGATACAGGCGCCCGACGAGCGCGGCATCGGGTTCGGCGAGGTCATTGACCGTCGCGATATGGCGCCGCGGTATGACCAGCACGTGGTGCGGTGCCTGCGGATTGATGTCGCGAAAGGCCACCACCTCCTCGTCCTGATAGAGGATGTCGCTGGGGACCTCGCCCCTTGCCACTTTGCAGAAGATGCATTCCACTTCGCGCGGCCCTCGTTCTGGGTTATGCCATGCTATCAACTTAGGCGGTTTTGCCAACCTGATTTGGCCCTCACGGGCGCGAGTTGCGAGTAACGAGTATCGAGGCCCGCCAACGACCGCTCGGGTGGGGTGCCTGAATACTCTGGACTTCGCGCTTTTCGCCTCGTCACTCGATACTCGCCCTTCGAGTTGGCAGTCATCAGTCTGCAGTTTGCAGAAAGAAAAAAGAGAAGCAAAAGCTTTTTCTGACGACTGCCAACTGCCAACTGCCGACTGCAAACTTGTTCATGGTGCTGGATTAGGATACAGCTCGTGAATGTGTTCGATGTCGGCGAGTACGCCGTCGGACAACGTCACGTCGATGCTGGCGATGTTGGCCTTGAGCTGTTCCAGACTGGTGGCGCCCACGATCGTGCTGGTGACGAAGGGTCGCGTGTTGACGTAGGCCAGCGCCATCTGCGCCGGGTCCAGGCCGTGATCCTGGGCCAGCTCCACATAGCGCTCGGTGGCGGCCACGGCGTTCGGACCGCTGTAGCGCGTGTAGTCGGGAAACAGTGTCAGGCGTGCTCCGGCCGGCTGGGCCCCGTCCAGGTACTTGCCGGAGAGCACGCCGAAGGCGAGCGGCGAGTAGGCCAGCAGCCCGGCCTGCTCGCGAATGGAGACTTCGGCCAGGCCAATCTCGTAGGTCCGGTTGAGCAGGCTGTAGGGGTTTTGCACGCTGACCACGCGCGGCAATCCCAGGCGCTCGGCGGTCTCGATAAAGCTCATGACGCCCCAGGGCGTCTCGTTGGACAGCCCGATGTGGCGCACCTTGCCGGCCTTGACCAGATCGTCGAGGACCGTCAGCGTCTCCTCGATGGGCACGGGCCGGTCGTTGGGATCGTGCTCGTAGCCGAGGCGGCCGAAGAAGTTGGTCTTGCGGTCCGGCCAATGCAGTTGATACAGGTCGAGATAGTCGGTCTGCAGCCGGCGCAGGCTGGCGTCGAGGGCCGCCTCGATGTTCTTGCGGTCCAGGCGCGCCTTGCCGCCGCGGATATGCGGCAGCCAGTCCTCGGAAGGCCCGACGACCTTGCTCGCGAGCACCACGCGGTTGCGCGTGCCGCGCTGCTTGAGCCATGTGCCGATGTACTCCTCGGTGCGCCCCTGCGTCTCGCCGCTGGGCGGAACGGCGTAGAGCTCGGCAGTGTCGATGAAGTTGACGCCCGCCTCCAGCGCGTAGTCGAGCTGCTCGTGGGCCTCGGCTTCGGTGTTCTGTTGGCCCCAGGTCATGGTACCCAGGCAGATCACGCTGACATCGATATCCGTCTGGCCGAGTCGTCGGTACTCCATCGTTATTGGTCCTCCTACATTGGATGCGGCCGCGCCGAGGGTCGCGGTGCAGTCGTGCGGTCCGCGCGGGTTATTGAAACAGGGTCAGGACGCCGGTGTAACCGTAGAGTCGGTTGCCGGAGATCTCGCCGTTTGCATAGAAGCCGACCAGCGGCACATCGCCCAGGGCGTCCGCGATCAGGCCCAGCTCCTCGGAGTCATCGCCAAACAGGCTGCGGCCGCGTCCGATGCAGCTGTAATACACGGCGCCCTTGGCCGGGCCTTGCAGGCGCGACTTGAGGTCTTCGACCATGCGCTGCAGATCCTCGACGGCGGTCTGGCCGTCGCGTCGGCAGAACATGATGGGTTCGCCGTCGTGGAGCTGGTCGCCGACGGCGAGCAGGCGATTGTTCGGGTCGATGCCGATGAGGTTGCGTACCAGGTAGTCGCCGGTGTCGGTGCCGCGCACCGGAAATCCCGCGAAGATGTAGCCGGCGACGCGGCTCAGATCGCGGGCCAGGATCTCGCCGATGTCCTCGTAGAACACATCCAGGGCGGGGCGGTCATCGATGCGCACGGCGATGTTGCGCTGGCACTCGGTGACCTCATGTACGGCGCTGATCGGCGTGCAGCCCTGCGTCAGGCCGGTGACCAACGAGACGTCGCCGTCGAGTATTACCCCGGAGAGCTGGCCTTCGGTGATCTCGTCGGCGACCTGGTAGAAATATGTGTCGGAGGAGGTCAGGCCCCCGATCAGAAAGCCGTTGCCCAGGCGCTCGGGCAGCCCTTCAATCAGCCCGGGCAGCTGACCGTTGCGCGGGTCGCCGTGCACGATAGCCACTCGCACCCCGTCCGTCTCGGCGCCTGGCAGGTCCTCCTCGCCGTGGATGATGGTGAAGGAGTCCGGAGGCAAGGCACCGACCATCACGGCCAGCGCGGGCGCATCGTAGTATTCGCGCTCGTTGGCGCAGATCCCCATCCCGACGGTGCCGACCCAGTGCTCGACGCCCGTGTGTTCCTTGAGCAGGCGCAGCATGCCGGCCAGGTCGGCGGCGCATTCGTCGGTCGCGTAGACAAAGCCGATATTGGCCTCGCCGGGCACCTCGCCGAGCTGTGCCAGGCACGACATGAGCGCTTCCTGGCTGTGGGTTGCGCTGGCGTGGGCGACGAGAAATCGGTCCATGGGGGCCTCTTGGGAACAGTCTGGGGGTGGTCGCGGCGGTGAGGCCCTACTATAACGCGCCTGGGCCTGTGAAATAACCCTCGGCTTGGCAGGGGTGATAGCTCACCCGAGGCGGGCGAGGCGATGTATAATAACGTTTTCGTTCATCCACTCGTATTCCGGATTGCATTTCTCCCGTGTTGTGGCCCTTTCGAAAACGCCGTCCCGATGCGCAGCAGCGCTTTCTCGAACGCTTCGCCGGTCGCGTGCTCATCGTGCACGAAGGGCTGCCCGGTGACTGGCTGGAGGAGCTGTTCAAGATACCCGGCGGGGCGGGGTATTTTCGTGTCGACGCACGCCGCCACCCCGAGGGCCGACCGACGCCCGTCGAGTGGTTGGTGCACGAATATGTTTTGCCGCTCGAGTTGCCCTTGCCCGTGCTGCTCAGCGTCAGCGGCGAAGTCGTTCGCGTGCGCCACCTGACCGACCGCGGTCAGCCGCGCCACCCGAGCGACATCGCCTGGATGCTCGATGAGATCGACACGCGCCATCACGCCGTGCTGAAACCGCAGGGCGAGGGGTTTAGCGTCGAGCGCGTGCTTGCCGTCGAGGACAACGCGGTGGAAACGCCGTACGGGTTTTCCCTGTGACCGCGAGACCGTTCGTCAACCGATTCCGTGCGCACTCCGCACGCGGGTCTGAGTAAGCCGATGCCACAACCGCCCGCCAATATCGGTTTCGTCAGCCTGGGCTGTCCCAAGGCCACCGTCGATTCCGAGCGTATCCTCACCCAGCTGCGCGCCGAGGGCTATGCCATCGTGCCCGACTACGAGCGTGCCGATCTGGTCGTGGTCAACACCTGTGGTTTTATCGACGCCGCCGTCGACGAATCGCTCGATGCGATCGGCGAAGCGCTGAGCGAAAACGGCAAGGTGATCGTCACCGGCTGTCTGGGTGCCAAGGGCGATATCGTGCGCCAGACCCATCCGCAGGTCCTGGCCGTGACCGGACCGCACGCGACCGAAGAGGTTCTGTCCGCGATCCACTCGCACCTGCCGCCGAGTCACGACCCCTACACCAGCCTCGTGCCGCCGGGCGGCATCAAGCTCACGCCGCGTCACTACGCCTATCTGAAGATCAGCGAGGGCTGCAATCACCGCTGCACCTTTTGCATCATCCCCGCGCTGCGCGGGGACCTGGTCAGCCGGCCGGTGGGCGAGGTCATGCACGAGGCGGAAAGCCTCGTCGGCGCCGGCGTGCGCGAGCTGCTGGTCGTCTCCCAGGACACCAGCGCCTACGGCGTGGACATCAAATACCGCACGGGCTTTTGGTCGGGCCGGCCGCTCAAAACCCGCATGACCGAGCTGGCCGACGCGCTCGGAGGGCTCGGCGCCTGGGTGCGACTGCACTATGTCTATCCCTATCCGCACGTCGACGAGGTCATCCCGCTGATGGCCGAGGGACGCGTGCTGCCTTACCTGGACATTCCGCTGCAGCATGCCAGCCGCGCCGTGCTCAAGGCCATGAAGCGCCCCGCCGATGCCGAGAACGTCCTGCGCCGTATCGAGGCCTGGCGAAACGTCTGTCCGGACATCACGCTGCGCAGCACCTTCATCGTCGGCTTCCCGGGCGAGACCGAGGCGGACTTCGAAGAGTTGCTCGACTTCCTGCGCGCCGCGCGTCTGGACCGCGTCGGTGCCTTCGCCTACTCGCCCGTCGAGGGCGCGCGCGCCAACGAGCTGCCCGGTGCCGTGCCCGAGGAAGTGAAAGAAGAACGCCTGGAGCGCTTCATGGAAGTGCAGGCTGCGATCAGTGCCGAGAAACTGCAGGCCAAGGTCGGCCGGCAGATGACAGTAATCGTCGACGGACACACCGAAGACGGCGACGCAATTGCACGCGGGCCTTCCGACGCACCCGAGATCGACGGCGTCGTCGTGGTCGAGGACGCCGCGGACCTGCCCGTCGGGGAATTCGCCGAGGTCGAGATCGTCGACGCCGACGAGCATGATCTATTCGCCGTGAGGCGTGAGGCGTGAGCCGAAGCTAGCTACCGTCGGATCCGAACGCAAAGTGCGCAGAGACGCAAAGTGCGCAGAGAAAAGCCGATTAATGCGTGAGTGGTGAGGTGCTAGGCGCGAGGCGCCGCACCGTCGATCGGTCTTCGGGCGATTCATGCGGCTTCCGCACGGCGGGCCCGCGGCATTGGACTGCGGCGCTCTGGGAGGAATCGCAGAGGACGCAGAGATGCGGTGGGCGCAGAGAACAATCAATCAATGCGTGAGGGGTGAGGTGCCAGGCGTGAGGCGCCGCACCGTCGATCAGTCTTCGGGCGATTCATGCGGCTTCCGCACGGCGGGCCCGCGGCATTGGACTCCGGCGCTCTGGAAAGAAACGCAGAGGACGCACAGACGCAAAGGGCGCAGAGAAAAGTCAATTAATGCGCGAGGGGGGCGGTGAGCTGATTCGCGTGTATGAGGCGCCTCTTCAATCCCCTTCGACGCAGCCGAGTACCGCAGGACTGGAACGACTAACCTTCGTTGAATGAAGGGTCCCTTCCCCCACAGGGGGAAGGACAGGATGAGGGGATCGAAACAACCCATCGAATCTCACCCCTCACCCTGGCCCTCTCCCCCCGTTTGTGGGAGAGGGAACGGTTTGCGGAGCTGTGCGGGCTGCCGCCCGTCGGGTGGAGTCCTTAATTTGCAGCCGCTCGCTGGCAGCGCGAAGGAGCGGTTATCGCCTTATTGCCAACCGACACGTCCGAGGCGCAGGTGCGGTCGCCTCACCCCTCACGTAGCCTTTTCTGCCAACTGCCAACTGCCAACTGCCAACTGCCAACTGCCAACTGCCACCTGCCAACTGCCAACTGCCAACTGCCAACTGCCACCTGCCACCT
>DATFLL010000006.1:0-18424 GCA_035267785.1 Gammaproteobacteria bacterium
GAGCGTTGTCCCTACGCGGTGATCGGCGAGGCCACCGAGGAGCAGCAGTTGGTGCTCGGCGACGGCCTGTTCGACAACATCGCCATCGACATGCCGCTGGAGGTGCTGCTCGGCAAGCCGCCCAAGATGCTGCGCGATGTCCATCGCCGCCCGTTTCACAAGCCCGATTTCGATAGCCGTGGCATCGACCTGCAAGAGGCGGCACGTCGGGTGCTGCAGTTGCCGAGCGTCGCCGACAAGACCTTTCTGATCACCATCGGCGATCGCAGCGTGACGGGGATGGTCACGCGGGACCAAATGGTCGGTCCCTGGCAGGTGCCGGTCAGCGACGTCGCCGTGACCGCCAGCGACTATCAGGGCTACACGGGCGAGGCAATGGCGATGGGAGAGCGTACGCCCCTGGCGCTGCTCGATCACGCCGCCTCGGCGCGCATGGCTGTCGGCGAGGCCCTGACCAATATCGCGGCCGCGCGCATTCCGGCGCTGGGCGACGTGGTGCTCTCGGCCAATTGGATGGCGCCTGCCGGCCACCCGGGCGAGGACGCCGGCCTGTACGAAGCCGTGCAGGCGGTCGGTATGGAGCTCTGCCCGGCACTGGGCCTGGCCATCCCGGTCGGCAAGGACTCGATGTCCATGAAGACCGTCTGGCAGGAGGGTGGCAAGGAGCAGGCCGTTACGGCCCCGCTGTCGCTGATCGTCTCCGCCTTTGCGCGCGTGGCCGACGTGCGGCGCACGCTGACCCCTCAGCTGCGCACCGACTGCGGCGATACGGACCTGATCCTTGTCGATCTGGGCAAGGGTCAGCACCGCCTCGGCGGTTCGGCCCTGGCGCAGGTCTACAAGCACGTGGGTCACCGCCCGCCGGACCTGGACGACCCGAAGGCACTCAAGGTGTTCTTTGCCGCTATCCAGGACCTCAACGAACGCGGCCTGCTGCTTGCCTACCACGACCGCTCCGACGGCGGGCTGTTCGCCGCCGTCTGCGAGATGGCCTTCGCCGGCCACTGCGGCGTCCAGCTGAAGCTCGATGATCTCGGCGACGACGCGGCGGCGGCCCTGTTCGCCGAGGAGCTCGGTGCCCTGGTCCAGGTGCGCCATCGGGACGTCGACGAGGTCCTGGAATGGCTGCACGACGCGGGCGTGGGCCGTTGCACGCACGTGCTGGGCACGCTGCGCGAGGATGATCGCATTGTGTTCACGCGGGCCCGCGCCGAGGTTCTGGCCGGCACGCGCGTCGAGTGGCAGCGATTGTGGTCGAGCACCAGCTTTCACATGCAGGCCCTGCGCGACAATCCCGATTGCGCGCGTCAGGCCTACGACGCACTGCTCGATGCGAACGACCCCGGACTGCATGCCGAACTGAGTTTCGACCCGGAAGAGGACGTCGCAGCGCCCTACATCGCGAGCGGCGCGCGCCCGCGTGTGGCCATCATGCGCGAGCAGGGCGTCAACGGTCAGGTGGAGATGGCGGCCGCTTTCGACCGCGCCGGTTTTGCCGCCGTCGACGTCCACATGAGCGACATCATTGCCGGGCGTTCGACGCTCGCCGAGTTTCAGGGGCTGGTCGCGTGCGGCGGCTTTTCCTACGGCGACGTGTTGGGGGCCGGAGAGGGGTGGGCCAAGTCCATTTTGTTCAATGCCCGCGCGCGTGATGAGTTTGCTGCTTTCTTCGCGCGCCCGGACAGTTTCGGTCTCGGTGTGTGCAACGGCTGTCAGATGCTGTCGACGCTCCACGAGCTCATTCCCGGCACTGAGGCGTGGCCGCGGTTCGTGCGCAATGCTTCGGAGCAGTTCGAGGCGCGGGTGTCTCTGGTCGAGGTCCTGCCCAGTCGTTCATTGTTCTTGCAGGGCATGATCGGCTCGCGCCTGCCGATTGCCGTGGCCCACGGCGAAGGCCGCGCCGAGTTCGCCGAGGCCCGCGGCGCCGCGCGTGCCCTGGCCGACAAGGCGGCGGTCCTGCGCTTTGTCGACCATTACGGCCGGCCTGCCGAGACTTATCCGTTCAATCCCAACGGTTCGCCGGGCGGTATCACGGGGCTGACGAATGGCGACGGGCGATTTACCATTATGATGCCGCACCCGGAGCGAGTTTTTCGCACGGTCCAGAATTCCTGGCATCCGGACGAGTGGGGCGAGGACGGACCATGGCTGCGCATGTTCCGCAATGCGCGCCTCTGGTTGGGCTGAGGCGTTCGATTCGGGATGGTAAACGATGGGCGATAATGCCGGACATGAGGTGCGCCAGAGCTTCGAGACATGGCTGGTGCTGGCGCTCGGCCTGTCCGTCGGTCTGGCGGGCGTGGGTGTGATCGGCGCGGGTGGCGTGAGCCGGGATCCGCCGATCATCCCCGAAGCCCCCAAACTGGAGACCGTGAGCCCCGACAGCGCCAAGGCGCTGGAACAAATCTTCGAACAGGCCGATTACGGCTGGCCGCCCTCCAGCGGTGCCAGCGTGCCGCGCCTGGCGGTCACGGCGCTGCCTGACGACTTGGCCGACCGCGCCGTCAGACACAAAAAGACGTTGTTCCTGCGCAGTCTGCTGCCCTTGATCCTGGCCGAGAATCGGACCATTCGCCACGAACGGGGTTTTTTGAAGCGCTACTTCGATCACGGTGATTTTCGCCCCGGGGCCTGGGCCACCCGGCGGGCCAAGCTCATCGCCGAGCGCTTCGGTATTCGCGGCGATCTGTCCGAGCGTTCAATACAGACCAAGCTGTTGAACCGCGTCGACGAGGTTCCGCCCGCATTGGCACTGGCCCAGGCGGCGATCGAGTCGGGTTGGGGGACGTCGCGTTTCGCGCTACAGGGCAACAGCCTGTTCGGGCAGTGGACCTGGCGCGAGGACCAGGGACTGACACCCAGCGCGCGCCCCGAGGGAGCGCGGCACAGCGTGCGGGCATTCCCCAATCTGCGGGCATCGGTTCGGGCCTATTTCCACAACCTCAACACCTTCCACGCTTACGCCAAGTTCCGCCGCCTGCGCGCTGCCATGCGCCGCGCGGGCAAGCCTCTCGATCCCCTGGCCCTAACGGCAGGGCTCGATCGGTACTCCCAGCGCGGCGACGAGTACGTCACGGAGGTCAAGGCCATGATCGAATCCAATCGTCTGGCCACCCACCTGCGCAACGTACACCTCGCCGAGGCCGAACCCGAACTCGAGGCTTCGGCCGAGCGCTGACGGTTCAATCCGAATCCTCATCGGGCAGTGCAATCCACTGCTGGCTGAACCAGTAATAGCGAGAACGATCCCGATTGGGTGCCGTGCAGTTGTAGCGGCTGCGCCCCTCGGGCAGTTTGTGCGGGGCCTGGATAGCGAACTGGGTGTACTTGTCCAGCCACTGCACCTTCGTCTCGCCCTGATGACTGACGTAACACTTCAATTCGTCCAGTCTTGCGCCGCCGGCGTCGCCGAGCGTGACCACCAGGCGCGGCCGGCGGTCTTCGTCCAGTTCCGGATCCCAGGGCTCGTAGTCCATCACCGGCAGCGGCAGTGAGGCGACCTTGGTCTTGAACTGGGGCATCGCGCCGTAGGGGCCGGCGACCGGGTAGCGGGGCAGGGCGCGCGGGTCCGTGTAATGGCCCATGGCGCCTGACTGCTGGCCGAACGCCGTGTAGCCGAGCTCCGCGACCAGGTCGGCCAGCGCGGCGTTGTATTCGCCGTAGGGATAGGCGAAGAGCATGGGTGCACGGCCGAGTTCTGCCTTCAGGCGCCGCTGGGCCTTGTCGATATCGGCCGTGACGCGCTGGCGCCATGCGGTTTCGTCCTCTTCGCCCTTGCGAAACAAGAGGTGGTCGTGGCTGGCCGTGTGGTTGGCGAAGGTCACGCCGTGGGCCTGCATCTTTCGCATCTGGTCCCAGGTCATGAACGCATCGAAATGGCGGTCGACGGCGTCGGTACTGACGAACACCGTGAACGGCCAGCCGCGCGCCTTGAGCCGCGGGTAGGCCTGCGTATAGACCGACTCGAAGGCGTCGTCGATGGTGATGGCGATCGTCTTGTCGGGCATCGGCTTGTCGTCCTTGAGATAGCGCACGATACGCGCCAGGGGCCAGACGGTGTAGCCGTTGTTAGCCAGGTAGTCGAGCTGAGCGTCGAAGCGCTTGAGCGTGATGTCGGTGCTTGGGTATTTGGATTCGCCGAAGCGGTGATAGACGAGGGCGACGGCATGGGCATCGTCGGCCAGGGCGGGGTGGACCGCCCCGGCGAGGCAGAGCAGGGCCGCGGCGAACAGGCTTCTTGTCATGGGCGCAGGACCAATAATAGTTAGGCGAAATCGGTTGCGTGCTGGTCGGCCGCCGGCAGCGGCCGCCGGCCTTTGTATGTTGCCGGGATTGGTGCGTGCGATAAAGTGCGCTGTTCACGCGCACGAGGAAAACACAGACCCACCGACCTCCGCATCGTTGGACGTCGGCGACCCCCGAAAGTTGCAGGGTTGTGCGGGCGGCGGTGCCGCACCTTTGCAAGTCCCTGTGCGGGGCGCGGGTATCGGCGGTCGCCGAACGGGCCCGGTGTACTGAGCCGGGTGGTTTGATAACATAGTCATTGCAACGCGACAGCGGCCCCCAAGCACAGTGCCCGCCCCCGCAACATACCCGGCGACATACAGGGGCGGCGCGCGCCGTCCATCGTTTCCCGCCCCGTGTGCGATCGCGCCGGCAGGCACCGCCGCCGGACCGCCGCCCGTACGGGCCCCGCGGAGTACAGCGGCGCGGGTTCGGCCCTAAAGCGCGGCCGATGCGGCTTCGAAGGGGTGAGCCAGGACATGAGCCATGAAAGTAATGAAAGCTGAACAGACGACGTTTGCGGCCACCATCACGGATATCCGCCAGGAGACGCCGACCATCAAGTCCTTCGTGCTCGACTACGGCGATCAGCCCTTCGAGTTTCTCCCCGGCCAGTGGATCGATCTGTGGCTGGACGTCGACGGAGAGCCGGCTGTTGCGGGCTATTCGATGACCTCCGCGCCGACTCGGCGCGGCAGCATCCAGTTGGCCATCAAGTACGGCGCCAACCACCGCGCCACGCGTTACCTCCACCAGCGTGCCCGGGTCGGCGAGCAGGTCAGCATATCCGCGGGTTCGGGCAGTTTCTATTACCAGCGCGAGATGGGGTCGCGTGTGGTACTGATCGGGGCGGGGGTGGGCGTCACGCCGCTGCTGAGTATTCTGCGCCACATCCACGAGTGCCACCGGGACGTCGAGGCGACCTTACTCTACAGCGTCGCCGTTCCCGAGGAGGTCCTGTTCGCCGACGAGCTCAATGCCATGGCCGAATCCAATCCCAACATCCGCTTGCTGGTCAGCGTCACCCAGCCCGGGGAGACCGGTTGGCACGGTCTCACCGGGCGCATCGACGAGCAGAAGCTGCGCCTGGCGGGCCTGGACGGCGAGACCCTGTATTACATCTGCGGGCCCAACGAGATGGTCGATTCGACCGCCGCCGAGCTCGCAGCCCTGGGGATTCCGCAGGCAAACATCATCTACGAGAAGTGGTGGTAGGTCGCACCGGGGGCGGCCCGCGCGGCCGTGCCCGGCAAGGGGTGACAAGCGCCGGGCGAATGCGCTATTATCGCGCGCCTGTCCAGACGGGCAGCAGCTGTTTTCACGCGGAGTGGTAGTTCAGCTGGTTAGAATACCGGCCTGTCACGCCGGGGGTCGCGGGTTCGAGTCCCGTCCACTCCGCCATTTTCAAGGTCCAACCGCGGCGTTCCGTCCGCGGAGGGCTCGTCCCGTGAGCCGGTCGGTTAACCCCGGGGCCGCCTATCCCGAACACAGCGCCAGGTGACGTCGAGCATGAAGACCTACGCCGGTATCGATCAGGATCATTTCGGCGGCATGACGCCCATCGGCAATATCATCAAGGATGCCTGGGTGTTCGGTATCCTGCCCGAGACGCAGACCTGCGCCGGCTGGACTCACGATCGCCTGCAGATGATCTACGACCAGGTCAGCGCCGAGTGGCAGAAGTACGGTCACAGCGTCGCCAAGCTGCCGCCCGAGCTGCGCGAGCGTCACGAGCGCATTCACGGCGAGGCTATGCGCCGGGCCCGTGAGCTGGGGTGGGACCCGGACCTGGGCCACGAAGACAACTGAGCGGTTCGCCGCCCGCCTCGGCGCGACTCGCGATCCCCCGGCGTTCCGCTAGCAGATGCGGGGCAGCGGGTCGTCCTCCAGCTCCTCGAGCAGCCGTTCCCCGCCGAGCCCGGTCTCCAACACCACGGCATGACGGTCGGTGACTACCCGGCCGACGACAGTCGCTCCGGCGCCCTCGGGCAGCGCCCGCCAGCACTCCAATGCAGAGTCGGCCGCCTCGGCCGCAATCACCGCAACCACTCGGCCCTCGCAGGCCAGGTACATCGGATCGTAGCCTAGCATTTCGCAGACCGAGGTGACGGGGTCGCGTACGGGGATGTCGGGTTCGCGCAGCCGGATCGCCAGACCCGTGGCGCGGGCGATCTCGTGGCACACCGCCGCCAGTCCGCCGCGGGTCGGATCGCGCATGAAGCGCAGGCCGGCACCCGCTGCGGACGAGCGCAGCAGGGCCTGCGTCAGCGGCAGCACGCTGGCGGCGTCCGAGCGCAGGTCGCCGCGCAGGCCGAACTGCTCGCGGGCCAGCATCACCGCGATGCCGTGATCGCCGATGGGTCCGGATACCAGCACGACGTCGCCCTCCCGGATGCGGTCCATCCCAAGGGTCGTGCCTGGGGCGCGTATGCCGACGCCGGTGGTGGCCAGGTACAGCCCGCCGCCTTCACCTCGGCGTACGACCTTGGTATCGCCCGCGGCGATCTTTACGCCGGCTTCGTTGGCCGCCCGGGCCAGGCTGGCGATCAGGCGGTCAAGGAGGGCCAGCTCCAGCCCCTCCTCGATAAAGGCATTGAGCGTGAGGTACAGGGGAGTCGCCCCCGAGACCGCCAGGTCGTTGACCGTGCCGTGAACGGCGAGCGAGCCGATATCGCCGCCGGGAAACTCCAGCGGCTGGACGGTAAAGCCGTCGGTGGTGATCAGCCAGTCCCCTTCGGCGGGCGGCAGGCACGAGGCGTCGGCCTGGATGTCGAGGACGGGATTGGCCAGATGGCGCGCGAACAGCTCTTCGATGAGCTCGCGCATGAAGCGCCCGCCGTTGCCGTGGGCGAGTGAAATATGTATGTCGTCCATAGGCAGGCCACGATAGCGGGAAAGCGCCCGGCCGACAACGCTGTCGGCGTCCAGGGCATGTACGTCGACCCGTCCGCCCGCCGAGTGCGGCTAAGGCCGATGGTCAGTCTTTCGGCAGGGCCAAGGCCTCGATGACCTGGCCGTAGCTCAGTCCCGCGTCGTTGCTGGGGACCTCGACGCCCAGACAGGCATCGAAGCCATCTTCTCGCAGGTCGGCCAGGGCGGTCTCGCTCAACAGACGATTCTGAAACACGCCGCCCGAGAGGCCGATACGCTGTACCCCGTGGCGCTCGCGCGCCAGTCGTGCCTGGTCGCGCAGCACCTGCGCGAGACTGGCGTGGAAGGCCGCCGCCCGCTCGCGCCGTGGTCGGGCGCGATCGAGCAGCATGACGATCAGCGGTGACCAGTCGGTTTCCCACAGCCCGTCTTCGACCTCCTTCAGCGGCAGTGTGAGAGGGGCGGCCGGTGCCCGGCAGATGGCCTCGAGCAGCATCGGCCCCTGGCCTTCGAAGCTCGCGCGCTCGATCAGCCCGAGCAGGGCGGCCGCGGCATCGAACAAGCGCCCTGCGGCGCTGCTCTGCGGGCAGTTCAGGCGCCGCCGCCAGATCCCATGCAGGGGGCCTGCCTCCGGCGGCGCGTCGGGCCACGTCAGGCCCGTCTCCCAACAGGCGGCCAGGGCGCTGCGCCACGGCTCGCGGCCGGTCTTCTCGCCGCCGGGCAGGAACATCGGGCGCAGGCGGGCCAGGCGCTGCCACTGGCCGGGCTGGCCGAGCAGGGCCTCGCCGCCCCACAGCGTGCCGTCCTCGCCGAGGCCGACCCCGTCCCAGGTGAACACCAGCCACGGTTCCTCATCCTGGCCCGGCTCCCCCTGTGCGTTGGCAAACTCACCGGCAATCGCCGAGGCGTGGGCGCGGTGGTGGAAGACCGTCGTGACCGGCAGGCCCTGCCTCCGTGCCCAGCGGCTGCTCGCGTAGCCGCGGTGGGCATCGCACACCAGACGCTCGGCGCGTACGCCATAGAGGGCCTGCAGGTCCGCGGCGACCGCTTCGAACACCGCGATGCTGCGCGGGGCTTCGAGGTCGCCGACATGGGGCGAGATGACCACTCGCCGGTCCCAGGCCAGGGCGACCGTGTTCTTCATGTGTCCGCCAACGGCCAGCAGCGGCACATCGACCGCCGCGGGCAGGGTCAGCTCGCGTGGCGCATTGCCCCGGCCCAGGCGCAGCGGCCGGGGGCGGCCGGCGATGACGCGCAGCACCGGGTCGTCCGCCGGCCGTTCGATGGGCCGGTTGTGATGCAAAAAGGATTCGGCAACGTGGCTCAGGCGTTGGGTCACCTCCTCATTGTCGGTGAGCACGGGCTCGCCACTGAGATTGGCGGACGTGGCGACCAGGGGGCCGCCGAACTCGCCGAGCAGCAGCTGATGCAGCGGGCTGTAGGGCAGCATCACGCCGACCTCTTCAAGGCCCGGGGCGATGTGGGGTGAGAACGTGCAGGCGGGACGGCGCCGCGCCAGCACGATGGGGCGCACCGGGTCGAGCAGCGCCTCGGCGGTCGTTTCGTCGAGTGTGATCTCGGTACGCATCGCCGCCAAGCCGTCAGTCCCGGTGCGCGGGATCATTACGGCAAGCGGTTTGGCGGGGCGGTGTTTGCGCTGGCGCAGCTGCAGCACGGCCGCGTCGTTGCGGGCATCGCACATCAGGTGATAGCCGCCGATCCCCTTGACCGCCACGATGCCGCCGGCACGCAGGGCCTCGGTGCAGGCGCTCAGGGCGCGGTCCGTGCGGTCGATGCGGTGTGTCCCGGCGACGAATTCGAGCTGGGGGCCGCAGTCCGGGCAGGCCAGGGGCTGGGCGTGGAAACGTCGGTCCAGGGGGTTGTCGTATTCGGCGCGGCAGGCCGGGCAGAGCTCGAAGGCCGCCATGGTCGTGTTGGGTCGGTCGTAGGGCAGGCGGCAAATCAGGGTATAGCGCGGGCCGCACTGGGTACAGTTGATGAAGGGATAGCGGTAGCGGCGGTCGGCGGGGTCCTCGAGCTCACGCAGGCAATCGTCGCAGGCGAAGTAATCCGGCGGGACGTGGATGGCCGCCGCCGTTTGCGCGCGGCTGGGTCGGATGGTGAACTCGCCGTCCGCCGTCGGGGTTACCGTCTCGCTGGCAACCAGATGTGGACGCGCGAGCGGCGGGGCCTGGTCGATAACGGCCCGCGTGAACGCGGCGATACGCTCGGGTGGACCCTCGACCCACACCTCCACCTCCCCGAGCTGGTTTTGTACCCACCCGCCGAGGCCCATGGAGTGGGCCAGGCGGTAGACGAAAGGGCGAAAGCCAACGCCCTGCACACGTCCGTCGACGCGCAGACGGCGCGCCGCGGTACGGGAGCTGTCGTTTTGGCGGGGCGGTTCGCGCACGGGACTCGCCGTCTCAGTGTCCGATGCGGTGGTGCACGGCGGCCGACGGTCTTATTCGGAGAGGCCGATGGAGAACATGGTCTCCAGGTCGTGGCGTGAATAGGTACGAAAGGCGATCAACGTCTCGGTGTCGCGGATGCCGTCGAGTTTCAGCATGTGACCGGTGACCAGTTCGGCGAGCTGCTCGGTGGACGGTACGCGGATTATAGCGACCAGGTCGTAGCGGCCGCTGACCGAATACACCTCGGCAATGCCGTCGATGTCGGCCAGGCGTTCGGCTACTTCGTTGACTTGATTGCGTTCGATGTTGAACAGGACGAAGGCGGTGACCATGGGCAATCATCTCCTGTGAGCCGCGGTGCAGCGAAGGCGGCGCACGCGGCTTCGCCCGCGTGCGCCGAGAAAGGACTTTGTTGTACACCCTTCGCACCGCGCCCCGCAAGGGAGCGCATGCGGTTGTTCTCAGCGTGGGTGCGAGGGCGGCGCGGTTTGCTGGTGCTGCATCTGTTCGGCCCGGTGGACATAGCCCTGGTAGGCGGGAATGGCGATTGCGGCGACGATGCCGAGCAGGGCGATGAAGAAGAACAGCGAGGCCAGGATACTGACGACGGTCACTCCCGTGGAGTTGGGCGGCGGCTTGGGCCCGAAGCGATTGCGCCCGTCCGTGCCTGGAATGAACAACAGGACGAGAAACAAGATGAAATTGACGAACGGCACCAGGGTCAGCAGCGAGAGCAAGCCGCTGGCGTCGAAGTCGTGCAGACGCTGGATGGTCGGCAGGAAGCTGTATACGAGGAAGCCGCCGATCACCGCAATGGTGACGACCATGTTGACGATCGGGGCGATGCTCGGGCCCAGTGCGACCATGCTCACGCCGCTCACCAGACTCGAGGCGAAGCTCACCAGCAGATACATGCCGACGGTATAGGCGAGGTAGCGCACGCGGCCGATGCGAGCGCGTGCGGAAAAGATTCGGACCTCGCCGACCGCGTTGTCGGCGGGATCGGCAACCGCGCTCTGCGGCGAGGTATAGGGATTGACGGCATTCATGGCGGTTCTCCCGAAACGGCGAACGCCGCCCCGGCATACGCGATGCCGGGATGGCGCGGGTTGAGTCGCCTAGCGCTGCGTGGAGGGCGCCGATCGATACGGCTGAGTCTGAACCTGGCCCTGCTGCTGCGCCTTCGCCCGCTGGATGTATTGGTTATAGGTGGGAATCGCGATGGCCGCGAGAATCCCGATGACGAAAACGGCTATCGGTACCAGCGCGGCGAGCACGATCACGCCGGTGGAGTTGGGCGGCGGCTCGGCGCCAAACCGGTTGGACCCCTTGGTGCCCGGGAGAAACAGCAGGAGCAGGCCGAACACGACGTTCACCAACGGCACGAGCATCAACAGCGCCAGCCAGCCGCTGGTGTCGAAGTCGTGGATGCGCTGAATCATCAACATGAACGCGACGACGATCACGGCGATATAGAGCCCGACGCCGATGATGCCGACGACAATGTTCGTCGCCTGGCTCGGTATCAGCGAGGCGACCAGGCCGAGCAGCATGACGGCGAACCAGACGACCAGGTTCACGGCCATGCCATAGCCCAGGTAACGCAGTCGGCCGAGTCGCCCGCTGGTCGAGAAGACCCGGACCTCGCCGTACTGCTCGCCGGCGGCGTCCGCCACCGTGCTTTGCGGCGAGGTGTAAGGATTCGTTGCATTCATCGTTTTCCCCCAAGTTTGCTTCTGGTCGTTATGGTCGAGCTAATTATCGGACGGTCTTTGCGTAAACTTAACGCCGCGTCGAGCCATCCGGTACGGGCGCAGGCAGACGCGTAATCGAATAAGTGGTGCCCGCGCCGGGTTCGGGCACGAAGGTGACGCGATAGGTGCTGCGCCGGCCGTTGGACTCGACGGTCCAAAGCTCCGTATACGGACCGTTCGGCCGACGGCCATGCGTCTTGGCGGGGCGGGCCGATACCAGGACCGGGTGAGCATCGCCGCCGCTGGCGGCCTCGTAGGCGCCGATGGCCTGCATGACGTCGCGCTGCAGCGTGGCATCAGCGATCGTCTCGTAGCGGGCCGGCGTGTGGACGCAGCCCGCCAGGGCGGCGAGGAATAGAATGGTGGCGGTCCACACGCCCATTGTGCGCATCGATAGCGTTGCAGGTGTCACGACCGGTTCCCCCTGTTTGCACTGCCGCGAGGTCGCGCTGGAATTGCGGTGCCGTCGCGACCAAGGCGGCTTGGCTCCGGTTGTGCCGGAGTCTGTTGCGTTACCCGCCGCGCTCATACGAGGACCGGCGGGTCGATGATGTCCGGCCCCGCCTCAGGCGCCGAAACGATCGAGGGCGACCAGCAGTCCGGCCATCATCACCATCCCGTATAGCAGGCCGATTCCCGCCGCGGTCCAGCCGGAGGCCAGGCGTCCCCCGGCGTTGACGTGGCTGTCGATATCGGCGCCTTGCAGGCGCTTGGCCGCATACAGCATCACCAGCACCTGCACGGCGGTATAGGCCACACTGGGGACGTGCACGCTGGCCGGTAGTGCAAAGGCCAGGGCGAACAGCGCGGCCTGCGCGAGCACCGCACCGAGCAGGGCCCACAGTGCCGCTCTCCCGCGGCCGAGGCGGCGGAAGTTGAGCGCCATGAGCGAGCCGCCGGCCAGCAGCGAACCGAGGAAGGTCGCTACCGCGACCGCGCGCGGCGAGTACAGGCGGCCTCTTGCCCCACTCGCGGCCGCATCGGCCGCCTCCAGATTCGCCTGCGGCGGCGCGTAGATGGACTCGGTATCCTGCAACGGTGCCCCCCAGAGCTGCCGACGATCGCGTCGGCGGACTACTTCACGAGGTGACGGCCGCGAAAGCGGATGGTCTGCCCGGGCTTCATGACCAGTGGCTTGAGCCCGTAACCCTTGACGGCCTTGGCCCAGGCATCGGCCTTTTGCGTGAGGATCGGGAAGGTGGCGTAGTGATGCGGGATCACCAGCGGGGCATGCACGGCCTTGGCCGCCAGCGCCGCCATGCGCGGCTCCATGCCGAAGTGGCCGCCGATATTAATCAGTGCCACGTCGGGGTGGTAGAACTTGCGAATGAGCTTCATGTCGCTGAAATAGGCCGTGTCACCCGTGTCGTAGAAGGTCGGGCCATTCTTGATCTTGACGACGAAGCCCGCGGGGTTACCACCGTAGACGAAGTCGGGCTGATTCGGACCGGCCTTGGGGTTTTTCATGCCGCTGGAGTGGATGGCCCGCGTCATGGACACGCTGACCTCGCCCTTGGCGATCTCTATCCTGCCGCCGATGTTCATCAGCGTGTCATAGCCCATCTGGTCCTTGGGATAGCCCAGCACCTTGGCCATGTTCTGGCCGAGCTCGAAGTTCGTCACCAGGCGCGCGCCGGTCTTCTTGCCCAGGGCAACGGCGTCGGCGATGTGGTCGAAGTGGCCGTGGGTGATGAGGATGTAATCGACCTTATCGATGCCCGCCAATGCGTCCTTGTCCTTGCCCGCGGCCGGATTCTTGGGGTTATTGAACCAGGGGTCGATCACCAGCACGTGCCCCTGGGGCGTGACGATGCGGAAGGTGGCGTGTCCGTACCAGGTCAGCTGGGTCTCGCCGGCGGCCCAGGCAGAGCCGGCGACGAAGCAGGCGAGCACGGCGGCGGTGAACAGACGAATGATGTGGCGCATGGTCCAGACTCCTTGGTGATGCGGGCGGTTCACGTTGTTCGTGTTATCGACACCGCCCTCGGAAGGCGGTTTGAAGGCAATGTAGCGCAAGATGCGCGGCGTGGGAATCCGTCGCGTCCGATCATGTGGATTTGCGCCCTCGGCGCGGGGGAAGGGCTCAGCCGGCCCGGGCGACTCGGCGCTCGCGCACGCCGCTGGACCACCAGATCCGGCACGCCCCTTCGTCGGAGACCATGCAGGGGCCGATGGGGTTGCGCGGCGTGCAGGCCGCGCCGTAAAGACGGCACTCGTCGGGATAGACCTTGCCGAGTACGACGCGGGCGCAGTCGCAGCCCGGGGGCATCTGACCGGCGCGTTTGCGCGCCTCATCACCATAGGAGGGCAGCTGGACCCGCGCGTCGTGGGCCGCGTAGGCGGGGCGCAGCGCAAAGCCCGAGGCCGGGATGGTGCCGATTCCGCGCCAGGTGGCGTCCGCGACCTCGGTGACCTCGCCGAGGAAACGCCGGGCGGCGGGGTTGCCGCCGGCGCGCACCAGCTCGGGGTAGCAGTTGTCCAGGAAGGGCTCGCCGGCGAGGTACTGGCGCAGTGTCGAATAGAAGGCTGCGAGCAGACTCTCGGCATTGAAGCCGGCCACCGCAGTGGGGATGCCGTGATCGGCCACCACGAACTCCCATTCCTCGGGGCCCATCACCGTGGCGACGTGGCCCGGTGCCACGAGGGCGTCGAAGCCGGGCGCCTCGGAGTCGAGCAGCATGGCCACTGCGGGCCAGGTCAGCCGCCCCGACAGCAGGACCAGCAGGTTCTCGGGCGCGCCCTCGGCGAGCATTGCCGCCACGGGCGCAGTGGTCGTCTCGAAGCCCGCGGCGAAAAACACGACGCGGCGCCCCGGGTTGTCGCGGGCGATCCGCGCCGCCTCATTGGGCGAGGCGATGGGCCGTACATCGGCGCCGGCGGCCTTGGCCTGTTCCAGCGAACGGGCTTCGGCCTTGGGCACGTTGACCGGCACGCGCAGCATGTCGCCGAAGGCCACAAGGGTCACGTCCTCGTGCAGGGCGAGCTGGATGGCCTCGAAGACGTCTTCCTCGGGGCAGACGCACACCGGACAGCCCGGTCCGGGGATGAGCTCGATGTTCTCGGGCAGCGCTCGGCGGATCCCGGACATGGAGATGGACCGCTCATGGCCCCCGCACACGTTCATGATGCGCACCCGGTCGGGCAGGTCCAGTGCGCGGATGCGTTCGAGCCAGGTCTTGGCGGACGTCGTCATGCGAAGGCCTCGCCTCAGGGCGTGTGACCGTGCGTATGGGCATGCCCATGCGCATGGCTGTGTTCGTGATCCTGCCCATGCAGGCGGGCGCCGTCGGGCTGGATGGCCGGCCGCAATGTTTGCTGCTGGGCCAGGCGCTCGCGCTGGGCGGTGACCTCATTGCGCAGCCAACCGAACCAGGCGTCCAGGCCCATTCCCTTGCGGGCGGCGACTTCGAGTACGGGTGCGGCGCTGGCGAGTGCGCGCAGGTGGTCCTCGGCGCGGGCTGTCTCGAAGTCCTCCAGCACCGCGAGCAGATCGGTCTTGGTGACCAGCATCAGGTCGGCCGCGCGGAACATGACGGGATATTTGGCCGGTTTGTCATCGCCCTCGGTGACCGACAGCAGCGTGACGTTGCGGTGGTGGCCGAGATCGAAGCTCGCCGGGCAGACCAGGTTGCCCACGTTCTCGATGAAGACGATATCCAGGGCGCCCAGATCGAGATTGTGCAGGGCGTCATGCACCATGTGCGCGTCCAGATGACAGGCGGTGCCCGTGGCGATCTGAATGGCGGGTACGCCCTGGGCGCGGATGCGCTCGGCGTCGTTTTCCGTTTCCAGGTCGCCCTCGACGACGCCGATCGCAAATTCGTGCTTGAGCGCGGCGATGGTCGCCTCGAGCAGCGCTGTCTTGCCCGAGCCCGGCGAGGACATCAGGTTGACGGCCAGCACACCGTGGCGATCGAAGTGCTCGCGGTTATGAGCGGCCTGATGATCGTTTTCCGACAGCAGGCCGCGCAGCACGGTCACCGCCGCCTTACCGTCGTCGGTGCGTGCGTATTTACCGTCGGCACGCACCAGGTGCTCGTTGCCGGGGGTGACGTTGCAGCCGCAGGTATCGCACATGATTGTTCTCCCAAAGACCGATGATCGGGCAAAGGCCTCAAGTTCCGAGGCCCCGGTTGCCCGCTGTGTTCAATTCGAGGCCGGCTGGCTGAAATTCGCCGGGGGCTCGACATCCAGCTCCACGCTTGCGAGCAGTAGCTCGTCGCCGCTGATCAGCTGCGTGTGCCAATCGCCGCACGCCGCGCAAAGCAGCCGGTTGGGTGCGGCCTCGCTCTCGGCACCGCAGCTTTGGCAGCGCACGCGCACCGGCAGCCGTTCCATGACCAGGACGGCGTCGGCCGCGACCGTGCCGGCGCTGGCCAGTGGGAAGGCCTGCTCCAGCAGCTGGGGCTCGACGCCCGAGAGGGGCCCAATGTGTACCACGACCTTGCTCACGGCCGCTGCGCCCTGCTCGGCGGCGATCTGCTGCAGTTGGCGCATCATGCCCTGACAGACCGACAATTCGTGCATGTGGAGCTCGTGTCGAAACCCGGCCGGGTTTATTAGGGCTCGCCCACGGCCGGATCCGCGCCGCCGGTCTCGTCCAATATCTGGTCGAAGAGCTCCCAGGACGAACGTGCCTCTTGCTCGGTCATCTTCTGGATAGCATAGCCGACATGGACCATCACGTAGTCGCCCGGCGCGAGTTCCTCGTCCTGCATCATGAACAGATTGACGTCGCGCTCCACACCCTTCGCCTCGCAGCGGGCCACGTAGCCGTCGATTTCCAGGACCTGCATGGGAATACCAAGACACATGATGGGGTTGTCCGCTTGTCGAGTGTTCCGGTCGAGTATAGCTGGAACGTTGCATTCTGTAACGGGGCCATTGTGGGCCGTGCTCCCGCCGGGCAATGTTGATCCACGTCAATGTAACGATCCACCGATAAACTAACGTACTTACACGCCCGGTGGTTTGAGCGCCGCCCCGCCGCGATGGGCCTCGACGGGGCGTAGGGCGGTGGTGTATGTTTTTCAGACGAGCCCAGGATCGCTTGACAGGCGGGCGCATAGGTCAATACTTAACAGCCAAGTACGGACGGGTCGTGACACAAGAACAACCAACCACGTTGATCCTCGGCATTGGCAACACCCTGTTGAGCGATGAAGGCGCGGGCGTCCATGCCATTCGCCTGCTCGGCGAACGCTATCCCAACTCCAATTATGTCACCCTCGTCGACGGGGGCACGCTCAGCTTCACCCTCGCAGGTCCCATCGAGGACGCCGACCACCTGATCGTCATCGACGCCGCCGAGCTGCAGGCGAGCCCCGGCACGGTGCGCGTGTTCGTCGAGGACGATATGGATCGCTTCATCGGCTCGCAGAAAAAGAGCAGCGTTCACGAGGTGGGCCTGCTCGATCTGCTGACCATCGCGCGCCTGGCCGACCATCTACCCGAACGTCGAGCGCTCATCGGCATCCAGCCCGAATTTCTCGACTGGGGCGAGGAGCCGACGGCGGCGGTGCGCCAGGCCATTCCCGAGGCCTGCGAGCGGGCGGTGGAACTGGTGGAGCGTTGGCACGCATGAGCGGCTTGTCGGACATCGGCGTGAAGGTCGAAGGCGACTCGGAGCCGGAGGATGGTCCGACGACGCGCATCGGCAACGCGCTGCCCATCCTGCACGAGATAGAGACGTACCTGACTCGGCTCACGCAAGGCGGCGAGCCGGCCACCATCGACTTGCGGGCCATGCCGCTGGCCCCCGGCGACTACGAGACCCTGCAGCGCCTGCTCGGCGAGGGCGAGGTCAGCGCCACCATCGATGCACTGGGACCGACCCGCGTGCGCGAGACAGCGGTGCGCGGCGTCTGGTGGGTAACCCACCACGGCGCGACCGACGAGGTCGTGGCCGAATTCATCGAGATCACACGCATACCAACCATCCTGCAGACAGTCGACGAAGATCTCGTCGACGGCCTGTTGCGCCTGCGCGATTGCCTCGCGCAGGAGGGGCAGGCCGCATCTGATTGAACCGTTAAGGGGTGCAGCCATGGCAAAAGACGACGACAAGGAACAGACTCTCGGCGAGGTATTGCGCCAGCAGGGCGTGAGCCGACGCGGCTTTTTAAAGTTTTGCGCGACCACCGCCTCCCTGATGGCGCTGCCGCCGAGCATGGTGCCGGCCATAGCCAAGGCCCTGGACAAGGCACCGCGGCCCTCCGTGATTTACCTGTCGTTTCAGGAATGCACGGGCTGCGCGGAGTCGTTGACCCGTTCGCACTCGCCGACGCTGGAGAGCCTGATGTTCAATGCGATCTCGCTGGACTATCAGGAAACCCTGCAGGCCGCGGCGGGTACGGCGGCCGAGGCCGCCCTGCACGATGCGATGAAAAAATTCCACGGCAAGTACCTGCTGCTGGTCGACGGCTCGATCCCGGTCAAGGACGACGGGGTCTATTCCACCATCGCCGGTAAGACCAACCTGCAGATCATGAAGGAGGCGGCCGAAGGGGCCGCGGCCGTCGTCGCCGTGGGTACCTGTTCAGCGTTCGGCGGCATCCCCAAGGCCAATCCCAACCCCACCGGGGCCGTCAGTGTCGGCGACCTGATGAAATCCGGCCAGATCGCCACCAAGCCGCTGATCAACGTCTCGGGCTGTCCGCCCATCCCGGTGGTGATTACCGGTGTGCTCGCCCACTACCTGACCTTCGGCGAGGTGCCCGCGCTGGATGTTCACGGCCGGCCCAAGGTCTTCTTCGGCGAGACCATTCACGATCGCTGCTACCGGCGCCCGTTCTACGACCAGGGCAAGTTTGCCAAGACCTTCGATGACGAGGGGGCGCGCAGCGGCTGGTGTCTGTACGAGCTGGGCTGTAAGGGCCCAACCACGTACAACGCCTGTGCCACGACCAAGTGGAACGGCGGCGTGAGTTTTCCGGTGGAGAGCGGGCACGGCTGCCTGGGCTGCTCGGAACCCGATTTCTGGGACAAGGGCAGCTTCTATGCGCCGCTGTCGACCGGCCACTGGGGCACGGCCGAGGGTATCGCCGCGGCGGCGGCCGCCGGCGCGGCCATCGGGATCGGGGCGGCGGCCATGTCGCGCCG
>DATFLL010000007.1:0-20862 GCA_035267785.1 Gammaproteobacteria bacterium
CTGCGACGACACGCGCCTGTACGCCCTCGATGCCGCCACCGGCAAGGAGCGCTGGACGTTTCGCACCGGCGGGCGGGTGTTTTCATCGCCGGCGGTCAGCGGACAGACGGTATACTTCGGCAGCGACGATCACGACTTCTACGCGGTGGACATCAATACGGGCCAACAGCGCTGGGTTTATCGTACCCACAACAAGATCTACGCCTCGCCGGCCGTGAAGGACGACACCGTCTACGTCGCCAGTACCGACGACAGCCTGTACGCGTTGAACACCCATAGCGGCAAACCGCGCTGGCAATTCGCCGCCGACGGGCCCCTGTATTCGTCCCCCGTGCTTGCGGGCAAGGTGCTGTACGTGGGTTCCACCGACGGGTACCTGTACGCCGTAGACCGGGAGTCGGGCAAGCGACTATGGCGCTTTCGAGCCGATAACAAGATTTATGCGGCCCCGGCCGCAGCGGGAGGGTCGGTCTATTGTCTCGATGCCGGCGGGGATCTCTACGCGCTTCAATAGCGTGGATTGCGCCTCGCTCATCGCATAGGGACCGATTCGGCATGCACGTCACACTGGTATACGTTCGGGTCAAACCCGAATACGTGGGGCAGTTCATCGAGGCGACCCGGGCCAATCACGAGGCCTCGGTCGAGGAGCCCGGGAATCTGCGCTTCGACGTGATGCAGTCCGACGAGGACCCGACGCGCTTTGTGCTCTATGAGGCCTACCGGACGGCCGAGGACGCACGCGCCCACAAGGATACGGCACACTATCTGGCCTGGCGCGAACAGGTGGCCGACTGGATGGCCGAGCCGCGCCAGGGAGTGGTTTACCGCGGCCTGTTGCCCTGAGGCATCGGGCATGCGTCCACTGTGAGGGCCGGCGGTAGGGATCGACGACGTGCGGCGCCTGCGGGCGCCGCAGCCTTTTGAACCATTGCAGACAGATCGGGAGACTCGACGGGTTGGCCAAGGCTAAAGTTGCCTACAGTTGTACCGATTGCGGCGCGCAGCAGCCCAAGTGGGCGGGGCAGTGTCCCGATTGCGGCGCCTGGAACTCGCTGGTGGAGGTCGCCGCCGTCGCCAGCGGCGGCGCGGGTGCTGGTCGCTTCACCACCTATGCGGGCGAGGCGGGCGAGGGCCGGGTGCAGTCGCTGGCCGACGTCAGCCCCGACGATGTGGCGCGTCTGCCGACCGGGGTGGGCGAGTTCGACCGCGTCCTCGGCGGGGGGCTGGTGCCCGGGTCGGTGGTCCTCATCGGCGGCGACCCGGGGATCGGCAAGTCGACGCTGCTGCTGCAGACCCTGGTGCGCCTGGCCGAGCGCTTCAAGGTGTTGTACGTCACCGGTGAGGAGTCCCTGCAGCAGGTGAGCCTGCGTGCCCACCGTCTGGGTCTGCCCATGACCGACACGCGCCTGTTGGCCGAGACGCGCGTCGACGCCGTGATCGCCACAGCGCAGCAGGAGCGACCGCGCGTGGCCGTGGTCGATTCCATTCAGACGGTCTATACCGATATTCTGCAGTCGGCGCCCGGCTCCGTGGCTCAGGTTCGCGAGAGCGCCGCGCAGCTCGTGCGCTATGCCAAGCAGACAGACACCTGCGTCTTCATGGTTGGCCACGTGACCAAGGAAGGCACCATTGCCGGGCCCCGCGTGCTCGAACACATGGTCGACACGGTCCTGTACTTCGAGGGCGACGGTGGCAATCGCTATCGCGTCGTGCGTGCCATCAAGAATCGCTTCGGTGCGGTCAACGAGCTCGGCGTGTTCGCCATGACCGACAAGGGACTGCGCGAGGTAACCAATCCCTCGGCCATCTTCCTGTCCGGTCACAGCGATCCGGTGCCAGGCAGCGTGATCATGGTCACCCTGGAGGGCAGTCGGCCGATGCTGGTCGAGGTGCAGGCGCTGGTCGACGAAAGCCATTTATCCAACCCGCGCCGAGTGACGCTGGGCCTGGAACACAACCGCCTGGCCATGCTGCTCGCGGTGCTGCACCGTCACGGGGGCGTGGCGACCTACGACCAGGATGTCTTTGCCAACGTGGTGGGCGGCGTGCGCGTCACCGAGACGGGAGTGGACCTGGCGGTGTTGATGGCGGTGATGTCGAGCCTTCGCAACCGCCCGCTGCCCAAGGACCTGGTCGTGTTCGGCGAGGTCGGTCTGGCCGGTGAGATTCGGCCGGTGGCCAACGGACAGGACCGGCTGCACGAGGCGGCCAAGCACGGCTTCAAGCGTGCCATCGTGCCCAAGGCGAATGCACCGAAGAAGCGCACGGACGGGTTGGACGTGGTGGCCGTGGGGCGGTTGGACGAGGCGCTCAACGCGGTGTGAAGTTCAACAGCTCGTGGAACTCCCGCTCGAGCAGGGCGCTGTCGCCCAAATTGAGCTCGAGCAGTCGATGCAGATGGGTGGCACTGTCCACGTCGAGCTGATCCCAGGTAAATCCCACCCGTTCGTCGCCCGCGTGTACGACGCGCCCGTCCATGGCGATGGTGATGGCCGCATCGTCCAGACGAATTTCCACGTGCACGCGGTCCCCGGCCCGGCCGTTCCAGTCCGCCGGGCGAGTGAACAATGCGCCTTTGAGGCAGATGTCCAGCAGGCGTGCATGGCGCGGCATGCTGTCGGGCTCTTCGGTGCGGCGTACCTCGACGTCGGCATCGAAAGGGATGCGCGTGAAGTGGCGGTGCTCGTTGTCCTCGGAACGTTCGCTCATGGATGCCAGCCGCGCGTGTCCTACTCGTAGTAGAACTGCATCTTGATATTGCCGATCTGGATGATGTCCCCGTCCTGCAGCTTGTGGACCTTGTCGCCGATCGGCTGGTCGCCGACGCGGGTGGGGACGTCGCCCTCCAGGTGAGATAAAAAGTAGCCATCGCTGCGCCGGGCGATGACGGCCGTGACCAGTCCCGATTTGCCCAGGTTGGTCATGGCCCGGTGCAGGCTCAGCGTCTTGCCCAGGTTCTGCCCCGACATGATCTGCAGCCAGGCCTGGCGATTGTCGTGCGTCGCGGCAGGCGTCTCCTCGACAGGCTGCTCGGCGACGGTCGGCTCGGCGGCCGCTGGGGGCGCCGGCGTCTGCGCCTCGATCTCGGACTCGAGCATTTCCTCGAAGGAGAACGTCAGGGTGTGCTTGCCGACGCGGATGATCTCACCGTCCTTCAGGCGGTGTTCGTCGACGCGCTGTTGATTGACGAAGGTGCCGTCCGGGCTCTCCAGATCGAA
The DNA here is from genome assembly GCA_035267785.1 of Gammaproteobacteria bacterium. Lineage (GTDB taxonomy): Bacteria > Pseudomonadota > Gammaproteobacteria > DATFLL01 > DATFLL01 > DATFLL01. The sequence continues at coordinate 3,222 of DATFLL010000007.1, forward strand.
CAGGACCGAGTCGTTACCTTGCGTGTGGATGCGCGCATGGCGCGGCTGAACGGCCAGGCTGTCGATGTGCACGGTGCACTCGGGATCGCTGCCGATGTACATGTCTCCCTGTACCACGGGAAAGACCTTAAGCACCCTCCCTTTGAACGACAACGTCAGCTTCGACACCCGGCGAGCTCCAAAAAGTCTTTATTTGTCTTGGCATTATAGACTGCATTTAAACTATTTGTACAACATGGGGGCGTTGCGGTGGCGCATCGGATCGGCCCTTTCGGGGCTCAGCCGGGCGAGGGTCCCTCGTACGTTGTTGCCTGCGCGTCGCCGTGTTCATCGACCTGTGCGCCGCGCTGCAGTCGCGGATCGATCCGTACGGTCTTGACCGCATTGGCGGCGGTCTGGACGATTTCCACGGGGTGTTCGCCCAACAGCAGGCTGGTCCCGGGCTCCGGGATGTTTTCCAGGTATTCGAGGATCAGCCCGTTCAGGGTCTTGGGCCCGGCAGCGGACAGCTCCCAGTGGAACAGCCGATTGAGGTCGCGGATACTCACCCCACCGTCGACCAGATAGCTGCCGTCTTCCTGGAGCACGACGTCCTTGACGCTGGCGGCCGGATCGGTGGTGAACTCGCCGACGATTTCCTCGAGGATGTCTTCCAGCGTGACCAGCCCCTGTATGTCGCCGTACTCGTCGACGACCAGCGCAATGCGTCGGCGTACGCGCTGGAAGTTCAACAACTGGGTGTTCAGGGGCGTGCCTTCGGGCACGAAATAGGGCTCGCGTGCGATCGCGCGCAGGCTGTCCTTGTCGGGCCGGCCGTCGTCGAACAGTCGCAGGGCATTGCGCAGGTGAATGATGCCCACGACGTGATCGATATCGCCGTCGAAAACCGGCAGTCGCGTGTGTTGGCTGTCGATGATCTGGTTGATGATCTCGTCGAGATCGTCTTCGAGATCGATGCCGACGATCTCGTTGCGCGGCACCATGATGTCCTCGACGGTCGCCTTTTCCAGGTCGAGGATGCTCAGCAGCATTTTTTGGTGGCGGCGCGGGATCATGGCGCCCGCCTCGTTGACCACGGTGCGCAGCTCTTCGGTGCTCAGGTCGTATTGCGAGGCCGCATCGGGTCGCACGCCCAGCACGCGGAACAGCCCGTTGGCGATCTGGTTGATGATCCAAACGACCGGGTACAGGACCTTGAGCAGCGGGTCCAGCACGAAGGAGGCGGGAAAGGCATAGCGCTCCGGGCGCAGTGCGGCCAGGGTCTTGGGCCCGACTTCGGCGAAGATCAACACGACGAAGGTTAGCAGCACGGTGGCGATGACGATGCCCGTCTCGCCCATCAGGCGCAGGCCAATGACCGTGGCGATGGCCGAGGCCAGAATGTTGACCAGATTGTTGCCGAGCAGGATCAGGCCGATCAGCCTCTCGGGGCGCTGCAGCAGGCGACTGGCGCGTACGGCCGCCGGATGACGCGCCTTGGCCAGATGGCGCAGGCGGTAGCGGTTCAGGCTCATCAGGCCCGTTTCCGAACCTGAGAAGAAGCCGGACAGGGCAATGAGAAAGACGAGCGCGCCCAGGAGCACGCTCACGGGGATATCATTCAAGAGAGGGGATTCCTCGTAACGACATGGGGTTTATTACAGGGGCTCGGTCGAGTGGCTGTCAACCCTGGCACCCGGCGATATGCCCGCGCGGCACGGGCGCTCCGGCGCGTCGTCCTGCCCGACCTCGGAGAATCAGCGGCGCAGTATCAGCTCGATGACCATCTTGCTGCCGAAGTAGGCCAGGAACAGGATGATAAAGGCCGTCAGCGTCCAGCGGATGGCGATGCGCCCCCGCCAGCCGAACCGCCAGCGCCCCCACAGCAGCACGGCGAACATCAGCCAGGCAATGATCGACAGGACCGTCTTGTGTACCAGGTGCTGGGCGAAGATGTCCTGCACGAACAGCAGGCCGCTGAACAGGGCCAGGCTGAGCAGGGCGAAGCCCAGGGTGATCATCTGAAACAGGATCGACTCCATCGTCTGCAGCGGTGGCAGTATCCGGATGAAGCCCCCGGGGTGTTTGTTGTGCAGGTGAGAGTCCTGGATATAGAGCAGGATGGATTGCACCGCGGCGATGGTCAGGATGCTGTAGGCCAGGATCGACAGCGTGACGTGCATGTCCAGGCCGACCGGGGCGTCCCTGAGCACGATGTGCGGCTCGTGGAACAACAGCTTGAGCACGACCGCCAGGGCGGCCAGAGGCAGGACCACGATGCCGAGGTTTTCCACGGGCCGAAACACGGACACGCCCAACAACAACAGCACGACCAACCCGGCCACCAGCGACATGACGCTGAAGAAGGACAGGTCGTAGCCGTTGGCCAGGACCACGTCGATATCCAGTACCCATCCGTGCAGTACCACCGCTACGAAGCCGGCCGTGAGCAGCCAGCCCTTCGCCTCGCGCAGGCGTTCGGGAAGCTTGAACAGGCGTACCGCGAGCAGGAAACCGACGGCCAGGTACAATCCCGCGGCGATCAAACTGACAATTGTTGTATTCATAGTCGGGTTATGGCTTGCCAGGCGAGCATGATGGCACAACGCCTGCAGTCATTGAAGTCTTCGAAGGCGCGAGTTGGACGTACCCGGTCACTTTTCGACCGTGTGCGTCAGAATCGCGGGGGCGTGCGGGGCGCCGCGCGTGGCCCGACTTGTGACCCTTGTACCATTCTGTTTTACTCGAATTTGGCATCATCACCGCGTGAAAGTGCGGGTATCTTGAACGCCTCGCTTCGTGGGTCGGCCCAATGGACACCAAGCAGAGAAAATTTTCGAATCTGGCAGCCTCGGACCAAGCGGTCCGGGGCGCGGCCGCGTCCGTCGCCGAGCGTGATGCGCCGGGACACCCGGCAGTCTCCGAGGACGTTATGGAAATACGGGTCTTGGGGTGCAGCGGCGGTGTCGGCGCCGGCCTGCGCACCACCACGTTGCTCATCGACGAGGACATCTTGATCGATGCAGGGACCGGGGTCGGCGATCTCAGTCTGGAAGCGATGGTGCGCCTGCGTCATATCTTCCTCACCCATTCGCATCTGGACCACATCGCCAGCATTCCGCTGCTGGTCGACAGCATTTTCGATCGCATCGAGCAGCCCATCGTTATCCACGGTCAGGAAGCCACGCTGCGAGCCCTGCGTGAGCATATCTTCAACAACGTCATTTGGCCGGATTTCGCCCGCCTGCCGCATCCCGAGCGGCCCGTCATCAGTTACGAGACCATGGCGCCGGGCGAGACACGCACAGTGGACGGACGCACGCTGGAAATGATTCCGGTCAATCACGTCGTTCCCGGGGTCGGTTATCGCGTCAGCGGACCGAGTGGGGTGTTGGCCTTCAGCGGGGACACGACGACCAACGACAGCTTCTGGGCGGTTCTCAACGCCCACGACCGGCTCGACGTGCTTATCGTCGAGGCGGCATTCACCAATGCGGACGAGCAGCTCTGCCGCGAGGCGGGTCACTATTGTCCGAGCATGCTGGCCGAGGACCTGGTCAAGCTCAGGCACGACCCCCAGGTCTATATCACCCACAACAAGCCGGGCGAGGAAGACGAAATCTTCGCCGAGTGTCTGGCCGCGATCCGCTCGCATACCATCCACCGCCTGTCGGGCGGCAAGGTTTTCGCGCTATAATCCTCCCTGCGGCGAGGCCTGCGGGCCACCCGTCTCTGTTCGACGACACATTCACCAATTCCCGGGGCGATCCACATGTTTGACGGCCTGACCGAACGCCTCGGCCGCACGGTGCGCAATTTGCGCGGCGTCGGCCGCCTCACCGAGGACAATATCAAGGACGCGCTGCGCGAGGTACGTATGGCCCTGCTCGAGGCCGACGTCGCCCTGCCCGTGGTCAAGGACTTCGTCGACCACGTCCGCGAACGCGCCCTCGGCGAGGAGGTGGCCAAGAGCCTTACCCCGGGACAGGCGCTGATCAAGATCGTCAACGACGAGCTGGTCCAGTTGATGGGCGCGAGCAACGATGAGCTCACGCTCAACGTCACGCCCCCCGCGGTGATCCTCATGGCCGGCCTCCAGGGCGCGGGCAAGACCACCACGGTGGCCAAGCTCGCCCGCTGGCTCAAGGAGCAGCGCGGCAAGTCGGTCCTGGTGGCCAGCGCCGACGTCTACCGCCCGGCGGCCATCGAGCAGCTCAAGACGCTCGCCGGCGAGGTCGGGGTCGATTTCCATCCCAGTACGGCCGAGCAGGACCCCGTCGCCATCGCCGAGGGCGCCATTCAGGAGGCCCGCGTCCGTCACCGCGATGTGGTTATCATCGACACGGCCGGGCGCCTGCACGTCGACGCCGATATGATGAGTGAGATCCAGCGCCTGCATACGGCCGTCTCCCCGGCGGAGACCCTGTTCGTCGTCGACAGCATGACCGGCCAGGACGCGGCCAATACGGCCAAGGCGTTCAACGACGCCCTGCCGCTGACCGGCGTCATCCTCACCAAGACCGACGGCGATGCCCGCGGCGGTGCGGCGCTGTCCATTCGCCAGATCACGGGCAAGCCCATCAAGTTTCTCGGCGTGGGCGAGAAGTCCACGGCCCTGGAGCCCTTCCATCCCGATCGCCTGGCCTCGCGTATCCTCGGCATGGGCGACGTGCTCTCCCTGGTCGAGGAGGTGCAGCAGAAGGTCGACCAGGACAAGGCGCAGAAGCTGGCCAAGAAGCTCAACAAGGGCAAGGGCTTCGACCTGGAGGACTTTCGCGAGCAGCTCCAGCAGATGCAGAGCCTGGGCGGGATCGGCGCGCTGCTCGACAAGATGCCGGGGATGGCCGGTCTGCCGGCGGGAGTCAAGGACCAGGTCGACGACCGTCAGATGCGGCGCCTGGAGGCCATTATCAACTCCATGACCCCCCAGGAGCGGCGCCGGCCCGACGTCATCAACGGCTCGCGCAAGCGGCGTATCGCCACCGGTTCCGGCACGCAGGTCCAGGACGTCAACCGCCTGCTCAAGCAGTTCACCCAGATGCAGAAGATGATGAAGAAGGCCGGCAAGGGCGGGATGGCCAAGATGATGCGCAACATGAAGGGGCGGATGCCTCCCGGAATGCCTTTCTGAGGCGCGCCGCCCCTTCGGGCGCTTCACTTTTGCGGAAATTCCAGTAAAATGCGTCGTTTAGTTTTCCCAGGCCGCCGGGCCAGCGCCGGGCGGCTTGTACGTATTTGTTAAATCGAGGATTTTTTAGGCAATGGTTACCATTCGCTTGTCCCGCGGCGGCGCCAAGAAGCGCCCCTACTACCACATCGTCGTGACCGACAACCGCAACAAGCGCGACGGCCGTTATATCGAGCGCATCGGCTTGTTCAACCCCGTCGCCACCGGCAACGAGATCGGTCTGAAGGTCGACCAGGCGCGGGCGGACTACTGGCTGGGCCAGGGCGCCCGCCCGTCCGAGCGGGTCGCCAAGCTGCTCAAGCAGGCCCAAGCCTGAGGCAGTGACGGGCTCGCGGCGCGCGGGCATGAGCGAGCAGCCTGGCGCCGAGATGGTGACCGTCGGCCGCATTGCCGGCCTGTACGGTGTGCGCGGTTGGGTCAAGGTGTACTCGTACACCGAGCCGCGCGAGAACATACTGACGTATTCACCCTGGTACCTGCGCCGCGATGGGCGGTGGCAGGCTCACCCCCTGGCCGGGGGACGGCGCCAGGGCAAGGGCGTGACGGCGCACCTCGACGGCTTCGATGACCGTGACGCCGCCGCCGCGCTGGTGGGTGTCGAGGTCGCGGTACGTCGCGACCAGCTGCCGGCCCCGCCGGCGGACGAGTATTACTGGAGCGACCTCATCGGTCTGGAGGTCGTGGCCCTCGATGGGCGGCGCCTGGGCCGGGTCGATCATTTGCTGGAGACCGGCGCCAATGACGTGCTGGTTGTCGACGACAGCGGCCGCGAGCGGCTGATTCCGTATGTGCGCGGCGTCGTGGTACGGCGGGTAGATTTGGCGGGCGGGCGCATTGAGGTCGACTGGGATCCCGAATGGGACAACGAGACGGGGCAGGCGCGCGATCGGTGATCGTCGGTGGGCTCCGCAAGACGCGCCGGGCGCCGTGACCCATGCGCTTTGATATCGTGACGTTGTTCGCGCCGATGTTCGCGCCGCTGGCCGAGCAGGGCATTACGGGGCGCGCCGTCGGGCGGGGGCTGCTGGAGCTGGCCTTCTGGAATCCGCGCGACTACACCCACGATCGCCACCGCACGGTCGACGATCGTCCCTACGGCGGCGGCCCGGGTATGGTGATGTTGTACGAGCCGCTGCGGGCCGCGATACACGCCGCCCGGGCGGCGGCCGCGCCGGGAACGCCGGTGGCGTATCTATCGCCCCAGGGCCGGCGCCTGGACCAGGCGGGCCTGGCCGAGCTGGCCGAACGACCGGGCACGATCCTGGTCTGCGGTCGCTACGAGGGGATCGACGAACGGGCCGTACGCGCCGAAGTGGACGAGGAATGGTCGATCGGCGACTACGTCCTCAGCGGCGGCGAGCTGGCGGCCATGGTGATCATCGACGGCGTGGCCCGATTGGTGCCCGGGGCGCTGGGCCACGAGGATTCGGCGGAACAGGATTCTTTCGTCCGGGGGCTGCTGGACTATCCGCACTATACGCGCCCCGAAGAGGTGAGCGGAATGGCGGTACCCCCGGTCCTGCTCAGCGGCGACCACGCGGCGATCGCCCGCTGGCGCTTGAAGCAGGCCCTGGGACGGACCTGGCTGCGCCGGCCCGACCTGCTGGAAGGGCAAGAGCTGGACGACGAGCAGCGGGCGCTGCTGGAAGAATTCATTCGCGAGCATGAAACTGATTGAACAAGCGGGTATAATCGCCCGCCTAATTCGCTGGAGCGTGTCATGAGCAACATCATCGAACAGATCGAAGCCGAGCAGATGAAGGCCGAGGTTCCGCCGTTCGGTCCGGGCGACACCGTCGAGGTGCAGGTCAAGGTCACCGAGGGTAACCGCGAGCGTCTGCAGGCCTTTGAGGGCGTGGTCATCGCCAAGCGCAACCGCGGGCTGCATTCCTCGTTCACGGTGCGCAAGGTCTCCCACGGCGAGGGCGTGGAGCGCGTCTTCCAGACCCACAGCCCCACCCTGGAGAGCATCAAGGTCAAGCGCCGCGGTGACGTGCGTCGCGCCAAGCTCTACTATTTGCGCGAGCGCCAGGGTAAGTCGGCCCGCATCAAGGAAAAGCTTTAATCCCGGCCCACCCGCAAGGGACGGTGGCCAGCGGCGAACGACAGCACAGCGGGTACCGCCTGTGGGGCGGTGCCCGCTTTTTTGTGCAGCCCGCCCGCGTCCCGCTTTTCGGCGCTCTGCTGGCGCTCTGCCTGTTGTGGGCCGCACCGTCTGCGGCGGCGCAGCAGACCGGCACCCCTCCTGCCAAGGCCTCGGCCGACAAGTCCTCCGCGACCGACAGCGCCGCACCGAAATCCCCCCCACCCAATGTCGGCACCGCCGACCTGGACGAGGTACGCACCCTGGCCGAAGGCGGCGCCGCCTCGTTGGCACTGCGTCTGCTCGATCGCGCTCAGCCTGCGGCCAAGACCGATTCCGCGGGCTGGATGCAGTGGGAGCGCGAACGCGTCCAGGTCTATGCCGCCACGAAGGACTGGGCGGCGATGATCAAGCGTCTCGATAACCTGCCACCGGGGCTGCCCGCCGAGTTCGTGCGCTGGGCCCGGACCCAGCAGGCCCAGGCTTACCTCGCCGAGGGCAACGCCCCGGCGGCGCGGCGCGTACTGCGCCGTCTCATTTGGACGGGGGACAAGCCCGAGGCCAAGTGGCTGGCGCAGTGGCGTCACCTGATCATTCGCACCTATCTGGAACAGGGACGCAGCCAGGACGCCTATACGGCGCTGCTGCGCTATCAGCAGGATTACGGCGAGGCCACGCTGGCCGACGTCATGCTGCGCGCCCGTATCCTGCTCGGCCTGGGACGCCCCGGTGATGCGGCGCGCCTGCTCCGCTCGCACGCCAAGACGCCGGAAGGGGCCATGCTCTATCGCCTGGCGCGCCTGCGCAGCGGGGCGGTGACCGCGCACGATGCCCTGCGCGGCGCGTTGCATCAGGCGCGCGCCGCGCAGAAAAAGCGCGCCGAAGAAAAGGGAAAAAAGGCTCGCAAGGGCCATTCGCCGTCCGATGGGCAAGACGATGGGGCGGGCCAGGACCCCTCGGCCCTTGCCGCCCAGCAATGGGCCGTCGTGGCCGAGGCCGCGCACCAGGCCGGCGACCGCGCCACGCGCGCCTACGCCCTCGAGCAGGTCATCAGCGCCAGCCGCGATCGACCCCTCCCGGCGGGCTTGTTCTCCTTCAACGGCGACAGCCTGTGGGATGCCTACACGGACTACGCGGTGCACCTGGGCAACCGCGCGCATTTTTTGATCGGCGATGACGACCGCTGGTTCGCGGCGGCGGAGAAGGCGCAGAAGGAGACGCCGGTGCGCGCCCGTTCCCTGTACGCCCTGCTGATGCTCCACGGCCAGGATTCCGCCAGCCGCGTTCGGGCCGCCAGGGCCTATGTATCCACGCTCAAACCCGATGCGGGCGACGACGCGCTGCTCACGAGTCTGTTTCTGCATTCGCCGCGGCATTTCCCGAAGGTTGGCCAGGTGCCCCTGCCGGTGCGCTACGCCCTGGTCGATATCGGTTTGAAGCACTCGGACATCGAGCTCGCCTCGCGCGTGATGGCGACGATCAACCGCCCGCCCAAGGGGACCGACGCCTTCATGTGGCAGCTGCGCCGGGCCCGGATCTTCGTCTACGGCGGCCGGCCCGGACGCGGCGCGGCGGTTTTGCGCACGCTCCTGAAGCGGCCCACGCCGACCGATCCGCAAGGCACGGAGAGTCTGGACAAGGAGCAGATCGAGCACCTGCTCCAGGTGATCTTCGACCTGCAGACCCTGGGCGAAAACGATACCGCCATCGACCTGTTCAAGATGGCGCTGCAGCGCAGCGACGATATCCGGCTCAGCCGCGAGATACTGTATTGGATGGGCGACTCGCGCAAGGCGCAGAAACGCTACGTCGACGCCGCCCGCCTGTATCTCAAGTCGGCCATGTACGGCGATCCCCAGGCCATGGACCCCTGGGCGCAGACCGCCCGCTACCAGGCGGCCGGCGCCCTGGCCAAGGCCGGACTGCGCCATGATGCCCGCGACCTGTACCGCCAGCTGCTGGCGGTCACCACCGACCCGGCCCGCCGGGCCGTTTTGAGGCACGACATGCAGCAGTTGTGGCTTGGCCACTAAAGGCCCCCATCCTTCGGCGGCCCTTTCCCCGTCGGCTGCGCCGCGCTACTCTCCACGCATGTCCGCATGTCCGCATGTCCGCATCGCCGAGGCCGAGCACGTCGGCCCAAAGCCCCTACGACCTGTTGGTCGATTCGCCCGTTGGCCTGTTGGGCCTGCGGGTGACGGCGGGCTGCTTGAGCGCGGTCGACTTCCTGTATACCGGCCCCGCTGCCGCCCGAACGCCGGCCGATCCCGTCGCGCTGCGGGCCGCTCGCCAGCTGCGGGCGTATTTCGCGCAGCCGCGCTCCGGATTCACCCTGCCGCTGGCGCTGTCCGGGACGGCCTTCCAGCGCCGCGTCTGGCAGGCCCTGCAGGGGATCGGCTCCGGGCAGACGATGACCTATGGCGAGCTGGCACGGCGCCTCGGGACCAGCGCCCGGGCCGTGGGCGGCGCCTGCCGCGCCAATCCCGTGCCGATCGTGGTGCCCTGTCACCGCGTGGTCGCCAGCGACGGGCTGGGCGGCTTCGGCGGAGCCTTGGACGGGCCGGGACTGGGGATCAAACACTGGTTGTTGGCGCATGAGCGATAGGGCGGAAGCGGCGCCCGGGGCGGAATCGGAGGTCGCATTGGTCGAGCGCTTTCTCGATGCGCTCTGGATGGAACGGGGGCTCAGCGAGAACACCCTGAGCGCATATCGCGCGGACCTGCTGGCCACGGTCCGCTGGCTGGCCCAGACCCGTGCGCGTGGTCTGGCCGCGGTGCAGGCCGAGGACCTGATGGACCTGTTGGCCGCCCGTGCCGCCAGCGGCAACAGCCCCCGCAGTGCCGCGCGGCTGCTGTCCACGCTGCGCCGTTTCTACGCCTATCTGCGCCGCGAGGGCCTCATAGGCGAGGACCCCACGGCGCGTCTCGATGCCCCCAAGCTGGGCCGGCCGCTGCCCAAGGCGCTCACCGAGGGCGAGGTGGAGGCCCTGCTCGCGGCGCCGGACACGGACGATCCGGTCGGCCTGCGCGACCGCGCCATGCTCGAGGTGCTCTACGCCACGGGCCTGCGCGTCTCGGAGTTGGTTGGACTGACGCCGGCCCAGGTCAACCTGCGCCAGGCCGTGGTTCGGGTGGTGGGCAAGGGCAGCAAGGAGCGCCTCGTCCCCCTGGGTGAAGAGGCCGTCGGGTGGCTCGAACGCTATCTGAGGGAGGGGCGTGCAGCCCTGCTGGGCGGTGTCGCCTGCGACGCGTTGTTCCCGTCACGCCGGCGGCGGGCGATGACCCGCCAGACTTTCTGGCACACGGTCAAGCGTCATGCCCTGACCGCGGGGATCCGCAAGTCACTCTCGCCGCATACGCTGCGGCACTCGTTCGCAACCCACTTGCTGAACCACGGAGCCGACTTGAGGGTGGTACAAATGCTGCTCGGACACAGTGATTTGTCCACCACGCAGATATATACTTATATAGCCAAGGTGCGTCTGAAGGGACTGCACGCCCGCCATCACCCTCGCGGATGATCCGTCGGGGGGCTATCGGTCGAACCGGGGGACCGGGGCCGATACGCGAACGGGACGCGATAACAATATGCAAAAAAAGATTAGCGTCGACGAGCTGCAGATCGGCATGTATGTTTCCGCCCTGGATTGTCCATGGGAGGAGACCTCTTTCCTGTTTCAGGGCTTTCCCATCAATCACCCGGGGGAGCTCGAAGAGCTGCGTCGTCTGTGCAAACACGTATTCATCGAAACCGAGCGCATGCCCGAGGTACGCGAGGGCCTGCAGACGCTGCGGCCCGTTCCCAAGTCCAAGGCCCGGGTGGGTATCTCCAGCCCCACACCCCGTGGCCCTAAGAAGAAGGACGACGAGGGGCACGACCAGACCCGCTTCGTGGCCGAGCTGGAACAGGCCCGGGGCATTTTCGACGATGCAAAGAACTATATCGACTCGGCCCTGGAGGACGTGCGGCTGGGGCGCAGCGTGGACACGGCGTCGGCTCGGCGCAAGGTCTCCGAGATGGTGAGCAGCGTCATGCGCAATGCCAGCGCCCTGATGCTGATGACCAACCTCAAGAATCGCGACGAATATACCTCCATTCACTGCGTGAACGTGTCCATCCTCTCGGTGGCATTCGGGCGCTATCTCGGGCTCGGTGCCGATGAGCTGGCCGATCTCGGGCTGGGAGCGCTATTGCACGATATTGGAAAGATGCGCGTGCCGCTGGAGATATTGAACAAGCCCGGGCGGCTCTCGGCCGAGGAGTTCGAGACCATCAAGAAGCACGTCATCCACGGCTACAAGATGCTGGACAAGGTCGATGGGCTGCCGCCGCGTGCACTGGATATCGTGCTTTCGCACCACGAACGCATCGACGGCAGCGGTTATCCGCGCGGTCTCAGCGGTGAGGGAATCAGTCAGTTCGCGATGATGGTCGCGCTCGTCGACGTCTACGACGCGGTCACCAGCGACCGTGTCTACCACTCGGCCATCTCGCCGCACGACGCGCTCAGCATGATGTACGACCACACGCCGGTCACCTTCGAGAAGGGGCTGTTCGAGCAGTTCATCAAGTGCCTGGGGATCTTCCCAATCGGCAGTCTGGTGGAGCTCAGCAGCGGTCAGGTTGGGATGGTGATGACGGTCAATCGCAAGCGCCATCTCAAGCCTATCGTGATGCTGCTGCTCGCCCCCGACAAGCGCCCTTATCGGGTACGCAAGATGGTCAACCTCGCGCTCCAGGGTGAAGGCGAGGAGCTGTACATCAAGCGCATACTGGAATCGTCGGCCTACGAAATCAACGTGCGCGAGATCCTCAAGAACGAGGCCTTCGCCTGACTACCATGGTCCGGCGCCGGGCCGGGCGATTGCCCGCTCAACCCGGCTCAGCTCAATACAGCGCCGCCGACATCCGACCCCGATAGCGGTTGACCAACTCGCCCTTGCCTCCCAGCAGTTCGAATACCTTCAGCAGGCCTTTGCGGCCGGCATCGTCGCCGTAGGCGCGGTCGCGGCGCAGGATCTCCAGCAGCTGGTCCATGGCCGCCTCGTAGTCGCCGCCGAGGACGCGGCGGGCGGCGAGCTGGTAGCGGGCTTCGCTGTTGTCGGGGTCGGCTTCGACGGCCGCCTCCAGTGTTTCCTGGGGTGGGGCGCTTCGGGCGACGGTCGCGAAATCCAGGCGCGCCTGCAGGTTGACGACGGTCGGCTTGGTTGCCACGTCGGCCGGCAGCGCCCTGAGGGTGGCGGCGGCGCCGTCGTAGTCGCCGGCCTGGGTCTGCGCTTCGGCCAGGGCAAGGCGCGTGCGGTAGTTCTCTGGGTCGCTGTCGGCGGCGGCAGCGAGGGCGGACAGGCCGGCCTCGACCTCGCCGCGTTCGATTTGGGCCAGCGCATCCGCAGCGAGCTTATCCGAGGTCCGCTCGACGTAGCGATCGAGTACGTCGCGAATCTGTGCCTCGGGAAGCGCACCGAGAAATTCGTCCACGACCTCGCCGAGACGGATCACCTTCACCGTGGGAACGCTGCGCACACCGAATTGTGTGGCCAGCTCGGGCTGCTCGTCGATGTTGACCTTGGCCAGGCGAAACGCGCCCGCGTACTCCTCGGCCAGGCGCATCAGCAGCGGCATCAGTGTCTGGCAAGGGCCGCACCACGGTGCCCAGAAGTCGACCACCACCGGCACACTCTCCGAGGCCTCGATGACGTCGGCCGAGAAGTTTTCCCGAGTGATGTCCACGCTGTGTGCCGATTCCGCGGTATTGCCCATGTACTTAAGCTCCCGTGTGTAACGCTGGTTTGCCCGTGCGGTCACGTGCCGGCGTCGACCGGCGACCGACCCGGCCTTCGGTAGGCTGGGGGCGGGCAGGGGTAAATTCAAGCTTGCGCCGGGGCGTTCGGGACCTGTCTGCGGTCCGACGCGTGTAGGATATTTCCGACAATCCATGTAGGCGTTCGTCGACACTTTCTGTCGCCCCGGGGCTGGCAGCCGCTGCGGTCGCTTGTGTAAGCCATTGGCACCGTGGAGGAAAACCCACAGCCCCGGAGGGATGACAGTGGTTCCCGGGCCGGACAGGCCCGCTGGGAGGGCTTGTCGGGACGCCACGGTTTGCTAGGCTTGAGGCTCAGCATCCTGTTCTTTCGTACACGGACGTTTTCTTCAGGGACGACAAGGACGACTGCCATACGGAGCGGTGGCATGGGCCTCGCGGCCTGCTCAAGGACGACCAGTTTTGTGTTATCCAATAAGGCGCTAGGGAAGCGCGACGAGGGAGCGCTTCTGGACGGCTGTAATGTGATTCACGGACGAGCACGCGGGCCGGATTGCCCGCAGGACCTTGAAACGGGGCGGCCTCATGGCCGCCCTTTCTTTATCTGGCGTTCTCGACGCGGCGACCTCAGCGCTCCAGATATTGGAGCTTGTCCGGCACGCCGTCCCATTCCTCGGCGTCCGGCGGTGCATCCTTCTTCTCCATGATGACCGGCCATTCCCTGGCGAGCTCGGCGTTGAGCTCCGTGAAATTCTCCATGCCTTCGGGCACGTCGTCTTCGGCGAAGATCGCCTCGGCAGGGCATTCGGGTTCGCACAGGGTGCAATCGATGCACTCGTCCGGGTCGATGACCAGAAAGTTCGGACCTTCGTGGAAGCAGTCGACGGGACAGACCTCCACGCAGTCGGTGTACTTGCACTTGATGCAGTTGTCGGTGACGACGTATGTCATTAGGCACTCCTCTGCAAATCTGCCTGGGATCTTGGGGGACGCTATCCCGGCCACCGATCCGGGCAGCCCGCCGGATCGGTCCGATATGGTAATGCGAAAAGCCACCTCATGCGAGTGCCGTGTGCCGCCACAGGCCCCGGCCGCTCATTCGGGCAGTTCGATCAGCCCTTTGAGCTCGTAGAGGAGTTCGAGTGCGGCGCGCGGCGTCAGCGTATCGGGCTCCAGGTTTGCCAGGCGCTCGCGCAGCGCATCGGGGCGGGGTGGATTGCAATTGGCGGCGCCCGACTCGAACAGCGGCAGCTCGGGCTCGACGTCGAGCGGCGCGGCGTGCGTGTTTTCCAGTTCCACCAGCTTCGCCCGCGCGGCATCGATGACATGGGCTGGCACGCCGGCCAGCGAGGCGACCTGCAATCCGTAGCTCTGGCTGGCCGGCCCGTCCTTGACCGCGTGCAGGAACACGACGCGATCGCCGTGCTCGACGGCATCGAGGTGGACGTTCGCACAGGCGGGCATGTGTTCGGCCAGTGCGGTGAGCTCGAAGTAATGTGTGGCGAACAGCGTGAAGGCGCGCACGCGCCGCCCCAGGTCCTCGGCGCACGCCCAGGCCAAGGACAGTCCGTCGAAGGTGCTGGTGCCCCGGCCGATCTCGTCCATCAGCACCAGGCTGTGCGCGCTGGCGTTGTGCAGGATGTTGGCCGCCTCCGTCATCTCCACCATGAAGGTCGAGCGGCCGCTGGCCAGGTCGTCGGCCGCACCGATGCGGGTGAATATCCGGTCGATGGGACCGATCGTCGCACTCGTGGCCGGCACGTGGCTGCCTATGTGCGCGAGCAGTGCGATGAGCGCGGTCTGGCGCATGTAGGTCGATTTGCCGCCCATATTCGGTCCGGTGACGATGAGCATGCGCCGTTCGTCATCGAGCGCGATATCGTTGGGCGTGAATGGCGTGTCCTGGATGTGCTCGACCACGGGATGGCGTCCCTCGCGTACCTGGATCCCCGGGGCCTCGCTCAGGACGGGCGCACAGAAGCCGAGCGACTCGGCCCGTTCGGCCAGATTGCTCAGGACATCGAGCTCGGCCAGCGCCTCGGCGCAGCCCTGCAGGGGCTCGAGGTGCTCGGCGAGGTGTTCGAGCAGCTCGTCGTAGAGTCGTCTCTCGCGTGCCAGGGCGCGTTCGCGCGCGCTCAGGACCTCGTCTTCAAAGCGCTTTAGCTCGGTGGTGATATAGCGCTCGGCGCCCTTGAGCGTCTGGCGGCGCTGATAGTCCTCGGGCACCTTGTCGCTGTGCGTGCGGGTGACTTCGATATAGTAGCCGTGCACTTTGTTATAGCCGACCTTGAGCGAGGCGATGCCACTGCGCTCGCGCTCACGCGCTTCGAGCTCGATGAGATAGTCGCCGGCACTGTCGCGCAGCGTCCGCAGTTCGTCGAGCTCGCTGTCATAGCCGGGTGCGATGACGCCGCCGTCGCGCGCCAGCGCGGGGGGCGAGTCGACTACCGCGCGGGTCAGCAAATCGTGCAGCGCCGGGAACGGACCGAGGCGCGGCGCCAGCGCGGTGAGCCGCGGGACCTGCTGGGATCGCAGTAGTGGCTGCAGCGCGCTCTGCAGTTGGGGCAGGCGGTCCAGCGCCTCGCGCAGGCGGGTGAGGTCGCGCGGGCGCGCGCTGCGCAGGGCGATACGGCTGAGGATGCGTTCGATGTCGCCGATGCCCTTGAGTGCCGCGTGCACCGGTTCGTACGTACTGGCATCGAGCAGGGCGCCCACCGCCGCCTGGCGCTCGCCGATGCGCGTGCGATCGCGCAGCGGGCGGTGCAGCCAGCGGCGCAGCAGACGCGAGCCCATGGCAGTGGCGGCACGGTCGAGCACGCCGGCCAGGGTATGCTTTGGGTTGCCCGCCAGGCTGATTTCAATCTCCAGGTTGCGTCGGGTCGCCGCGTCGAGCACCACGGCCTCGTCGATGTGTTCGACGCCGAGGGCGCGGATATGCGGCAGCGCCGTGCGCTGGGTCTCCTGCACGTAATGCAGCAGTGCCCCCGCCGCGCCGATCGCCTGGTCCATGTCCGCGCAGCCGAAGCCGGTCAGGTCGCGGGTGCCGAATTGGCCACAGAGCAGGCGTGCGGCGGCCTGGCTCTCGAAGCGCCAGGGCGGCTGCGGGCGCAGGGCGATCGGCAGCGACGGGGGCGGCTGGTCTTCGGGGTACAATAGTTCGGCGGGGCGCAGGCGTTCGAGCTCGGCCTGCAGCGCCTCCGGACCCCGCACCTCACTCACGGTGAATCGGCCGCTGCCCATGTCCAGGGCCGCCACGCCGAAGCGCTCCCCGCCCGGCTGCGGCGCGAGACTGACCAGCAGGTTATCGCGGGAATCTTCGAGCAGTCCCTCGTCGGTGACCGTGCCGGGCGTGACGACGCGAACGACCTTGCGTTCGACCGGTCCCTTGCTGGTCGCCGGATCGCCAATCTGTTCGCAGATTGCCACCGATTCACCGAGCTTGAGCAGCCGCGCAAGATAACTGTCGACCGCGTGATACGGCACGCCGGCCATGGGGATAGGTTCGCCGGCCGACTGGCCCCGATGCGTCAGGGTGATATCGAGCAGCTCGGCGGCGCGGCGCGCATCATCATAGAACAACTCATAGAAATCGCCCATGCGATAGAACAGCAGGATGTCCGGATGTTCGGCCTTCAGGCGCAGGTATTGCTGCATCATGGGCGTATGGGCCTGCAGCGTTTCGCTTCGCGTCGAGGACGAGGCTTGGCTCGGAGAGGGTGTCGGTGCTTGCGAGGGGGTGGCCATATCGCGTCGAGTTTAGCGGACTTGGCTGTGCGTTGCCCAGGCGCCGCCTTGCGCGTTTGGCGTGTTCACGCCACCGGCGCGACGCGTGCGTGCGCCTCGGCGGCCTGCGGCAAAACCCCTTGCGCGCGTGGAATGACTCTGGTACCTAATTGATATCGCTAGGAGATCAAGCATGGCGCGGGAGTTCGACGAAAAGCGGGACTTCATAAGAATAACGGTCGACTGCAGTCTTACATACAAGGCACCGGACGCCGATGAAGTCGAGTACGGACAGGCCAAGAATCTCAGTGGTCGAGGCATGATGTTCATTGCCGGCCACGACATTCCCGTCGAATCCGAGCTCGAAGTGACTATCAGTCCTGAGCAGCCGGTGACGCAGCCGCTGCACGCCCTGGTCAAGGTCGTTCGTGTGGCCAAGCAGCGCCGCGGCGAGGGCTTCGAAGTCGGCGCGGTGATCCAATCCGTCCTCGATTGAATGCCGCGCGCGCTGTCGCGCCCGTGCCTTTTCCCCGGTGTTGTTCGTTCGTCCGGCGTCAGCCGCGACGCGCAGCCGCCGTTGCTGTCGGCGGGGATTCATTTACTATGGTGGTAGCGGGACCACGCAAATCAGATCGCGAGGATGAGATGGACCAGACGCTGTTCGAGCTTTCGCAGCGGGTCGGGCGCGCGTTGAAGGCTAAGGGCGCCTGGTTGGCGACCGCCGAGTCTTGCACGGGGGGCTGGGTGGCCAAGGTCCTGACGGACGTGCCGGGAAGCTCCGGCTGGGTTGATCGCGGTTTCGTGACGTACACCAACGAGGCCAAGCAGGAGATGCTGGGTGTCAGTGAGGCGACCCTGCGCGAGCACGGTGCGGTGAGCGAGCAGACCGTGCGCGAGATGGCCGCC
>DATFLL010000008.1:0-28693 GCA_035267785.1 Gammaproteobacteria bacterium
CGCACCCCGGTGCAGTCCCGTGGCGGCCGGGCTGCTCGACACTTGCCGGTCCAAACTGACCTCCGGAAGTCGATTCGCTGTGATTGAGAAAGGAGGAGCCGTCCAGGGACGGCTCCTCCATCCGGTACCGGGCCGATCTTACCGCCCGGGCTCGCTCAGCGCGAGCTTATTGTACCATCCCCGCGTTCCAGATGGGGTTGCCGCTCTTGTCCTTGATGTTCTTGGCCCAGGTCTTCTCGACCAGGCTGACCACGTTCTTCGGCATCGGCACGTAGTCCAGCTGCTCGGCCATGGCACCGCCGTGATGGTAGGCCCAGTCGAAGAACTTCAGCACGGCCTTGCCGTAGGCAGGCTTGGCCTGGGTCTTGTAGACCAGAATGAAAGTCGCACCGGTGATGGGCCAGCTATTGGCGCCCGGCTGGTCGGTCAGGACCATGTAGAACCCGTCGGCGTGCGCCCAGTCGGCGTTGGCCGCCGCGGCCTGGAAGGCCTTGCTGGTCGGGCTCACGAAGTGGCCGTCCTTATTCTGCAGCTTGGCGTACGTCATCTTGTTTTGCAGCGCATAGGCGTACTCGACGTAGCCGATGGAACCCTTGATGCGGCGCACGTAGGAGGCAACGCCCTCATTGCCCTTGCCGCCCACGCCGACCGGCCAGGCCACGGACTTGTTGTTGCCGACCTTCTGCTTCCACTCCGGGCTGACCTTGCTCAGGTAGTTGGTGTAGATCCAGGTGGTGCCGGAGCCGTCCGAGCGATGCACGACGGTGATGGCCTTGGAGGGCAGCTTCAGACCGGGGTTCAGGGCCGCGATACGGCTGTCGTCCCAACGCTTGATCTCGCCGAGGTAGATGTCGGCAACGAGCTTGCCGCTGAGCTTGATGTCGCCGGGCTTGATGCCAGGCACATTGATGACCGGCACCACGCCGCCCATAACCATGGGGAACTGCATCAGGCCGGCCTGATCGAGCTCTTCCGGCTTGAGGGGGGCATCGGAGGCGCCGAAATCGACGGTCTTGGCCTTGATCTGCTTGATACCGCCGCCGGAACCGATCGACTGGTAGTTCAGCCGCACACCCTTTTCCTGAGCGTACTTCTCGGCCCACTTGGCGTAGACCGGATACGGGAAAGTGGCACCGGCACCGGAGATCTGCGTGACCTCGCCCGCGCTGGCCGTACCCATCAGACCGACGGACACGAGAGCGACGCCGGCAATCAGGTGCTTCGCAAGTCGTTTCGACATCTTACACTCCTTATTTAAGGTAGTTTTTCAATTGACCCATGACAGCGGAATCCGATATTCCGCACGGTGCTGCCCTTGGACTGGGGCACACTCTAGCAACGGTCCATGACAGCCACATGACAGCCGCCTGCAAATTCCCCCACCCCGGCTGCGCCTGAATGACCTCCTCGGGCGCCGCGACCGGGGGCAATGCCCCGGCGGCGGACGAGATGCACCGAATCGGCCCGTCGTCACGAAACCGTAACAATACAACTTTATGTTTTTATTTACATTTATCGTTTTTCTCATCTGGCACGCATCCTGCGACAGCAAGGCCAGCATTGCACGCGGACACCGGGCCCGGGGCCTCGAGCCGGTCTGCCCGCGCCCCACCGATTCGCCCCGGCTCAGCTTTAGGAGGAATGCGACATGCCTGACAATCCCCTGCTCGCAGTCAAACAGCTCGGCCAGAGCCTGTGGCTGGACGACATGCGTGCCGAGCTGCTGAACGAGGGAGGCCTGCGCCGGCTCATCGAGAACGACGGCCTGGCCGGCATGACCTCCAACCCGACGCTGTTCGCCAAGGACATCGTGGAGCGCCGAGCCTACGACGACGCCATCGGCCGGCTGTCCAGCGAGGGCCTGGACGCCGTGGCGATCTACGAGCACCTGGCGATCGAGGACATCCGCCGCGCCGCCGACCAATTCCGGCCGGTCTACGAGGGCAGCGGCGGACGCGACGGTTACGTCAGCCTGGAGGTCTCCCCGCATCTCGCCTACGACACCGAAGGGACCGTGGCCGAGGCCAAGCGCCTGTGGCAGGCCCTGGACCGGCCCAATGTGATGATCAAGGTCCCGGGCACCCCCGCGGGCCTGCCCGCGCTGCGCCGGCTCATAGCCGAGGGCGTTTGCGTCAACGTCACCCTCCTGTTCGGCATCGATCGCTACCGCTCGGTGGCCGAGCACTACCTCGCCGGTCTGGAAGACCGCCAACGGGCCGGCCAGCCGCTCAATAACGTCGCCTCGGTGGCGAGCTTCTTCCTCAGCCGCATCGACGTGCTCGTCGACGGCCTGCTGGACAGCCATCTCAACAGCGTGGGCAACGGCTACAGCGAGGCGCGCTGGCTACGCGGCGAGACCGCGATCGCCAGCGCCCGTCTGGCCTACGAGGCCTTCCAGGGTATCTTCGACGGCGAGCGCTGGCAGGCCCTGCAGCGCAGCGGGGCACGCCCCCAGCGCCTGCTGTGGGCCAGCACCAGTACCAAGGACCCCGACTACAGCGACGTGCTCTACGTCGAGTCGTTGATCGGCCCGCATACCGTCAACACGCTTCCTTTGAAGACGCTGGAGGCCTTTCGCGACCACGGCCGCGCGGTCAATCGCATCGGCGAACGCCTGGATCATGCCCGCGGCATCCCGGTCAAACTGGCCGAGTTCGACATCCAACTCGATCAGGTAACGGCACGTCTGGAGCGCGAGGGCGTCGACAAGTTCTCCGCCTCCTTCGACCACCTGCTCGAGACCATCGATTCGCGGCGCAAGCAGGTCGCCAACGGCTGAACCGCCGCCGCACTACCCACAAGGACATCGCCATGCCAACACAGCACTATGACATCGGTATCGTCGGCCTCGGCACCATGGGGGCCAACCTGGCCTTCAACATCGCCGAGCACGGCTACCGCGTGATCGGCTACAACCGGCACGCCGAACGGGTCGAGGCCTTTCGAAAGACAGCGGCCGAGGACCCCGCACTCGCCGAACGTACCCGGGCAACCACCGACTTGGCCGAGTTCGCCGGCGCGCTGCGCCCGCCGCGCACCGTGCTGCTGATGGTCCCGGCCGGCGAGCCCGTCGATCAGATGATCGAGGCACTGCGCCCCCACCTGGGCCACCAGGACATCATCATCGACGGCGGCAACTCCCACTACACCGACACCACCCGGCGCCTGCGCGAGCTCTCGCGCGAAGAGAACAAGTGCATCCACTACCTCGGCATGGGGATTTCCGGCGGCGAGGAAGGCGCACGCCACGGCCCGAGCATGATGCCCGGCGGGTCCAAGGCGGCCTGGGAAGAGACCGCCCCCATCCTGCACGCCGCCGCGGCCAAGGTCGACGGCGAGCCCTGCGTGACCTGGCTGGGCCGCGACGGCGCCGGTCATTACGTCAAGATGGTCCACAACGGTATCGAGTACGCCGTCATGGAGCTCATCGCCGAGACCTACGACCTGATGGCCCGACTGCTCGGTCTGGATGACGAGGCACTCGGGCGCGTGTACGCGCAATGGAACGAGACGGAGCTGCGCGGTTTCCTGATGGAGATATCGGCCGACATCTTCGACCAGCGCGAGCCCGGCGACGACCGCCCGCTCATCGACCTCATTTTGGACGTCGCCCACCAGAAGGGCACCGGTGCCTGGACCTCCCAGGACGCAATGGACCTGGAGGTGGCAGTGCCGACGATAGACGCGGCCGTGGGCATGCGCGCCCTGTCGGTCGACCGGCGCCGCCGCGGCGAGCTCAGCCAGCGCCTGCCCGACCCGCCCCCGGACAAGGACGCCACCAAAGGTTACGACGAGCAATTCATCGAACACCTGCGCCAGGCCCTGTATACCGCCATGCTGCTGAGCTACGCCCAGGGGCTGCACCTGCTGCGCGCCGCCGACGAGCATCACGGCTTCGGGCTGAAGCTCGAGGATGTCGCTCGCATCTGGCGCGGCGGGTGCATCATCCGCGCCGACCTGCTCGAGGACCTGCGCGCCCTGTACACGGCCGAACCCAAACGCGTCCACCCGCTCGATGACCAGGACTTCGCCCAGCGCGTTGCCAACGGTCTGCCGGCGCTGCGCGAAGTGGTTCGCCGCGGCTCCGAGCGCGGCGTCCCCCTGCCCGGCCTCATGTCGGCGCTGGCCTATCTCGATGCCTACCGCAGCGCACACCTGCCGGCCAACCTGATTCAGGCGCAGCGCGACTACTTCGGCGCCCACGGCATCGAACGCGTCGATCGAGAAGGGCAGTTTCACGGACACTGGAACCGCGCAGCGAGCGGTTGACGATTGAGCGCACATACGCGGCGGCAATCGCCAGGGGCGCGGACATCGGGTAGAATCCACCGCATCCGATGGACACCGAAACTCACGACGCCCCCGCCCCGCCCCTGGGTAACTCAGGCACCGACCCAACCACGACGAACGCCGGCGAGACCGTCCCCTCGCGCGGTCGCCTGCTGACACTGAGCTGGGCCCATTTTCTCAACGACGGCGCGGCGAACTACCTGCCCGGCGTGCTGCCGGCCGTCCTGCTTCAGCTAAACATCCCGGTCGCCTTCGCCGGTACGGTCATGGCGGCCCTGCTGCTCGGTCAGGCGCTGCAGCCCCTGTACGGTTGGCTGTCCGATCACATCGGCGGGCGGCGCCTCATCTTCATCGGCATCGCGGGCACCACAGCGGGCGGCGCCCTCGTCGGGCTGGTCCCCGGCTACTGGAGCCTGATCGCGGTGCTGCTGCTGATCGGTTTCACCAACGCCATGTTTCACCCGCAGGGAATGGCGGCCACACGCCAGCTGGCCCACCAGCGCGCCCGCGCGCAATCGAACGGACCCGGCGCCAAGGTCGGCCTGTTCATGTCGGTGTTCCTGGTTGGCGGCGAGCTCGGCCGCGGCATCTGGCCCCTGCTGGCCAGTCTCGTCGTCGTGGCGCTGGGCACGCGCGGGCTGTGGATCCTGGCCCTGCCGATGGTGTTGACCCTGCCCCTGTTGATCGCACGCGTGCCGAAGCTGGCCCCGCGCCACCGCGACGCCGGGCCCGTGGCCTGGCGGCGGCACCTGCCCGACCTGGCGCGGGTGGTAAGCTTCTCGGCCCTGCGCGCCACCCTGACCTTCAGTCTGGTCACCTTCGTGCCGCTGCTGTGGCACCAGCGCGGCGAGTCGCTGATCAGCGGTGCCTCGTTGATCACCACGCTCCTGGTGGTCGGCATCGTCGGCAATATGAGCGGCGGCCATTGGGCTGATCGCATCGGTCGACGTCCGGTGCTCCTGCTATCCACCGTCGCCTCGGCCGTCCTGCTCGCCGGATTCCTGCTCGCCCCGCCTGTGCTGGCCTGGCCGCTGCTCGCCCTGCTGGGCGTGGCCATGTTCGCCAGCCTGCCCCTCGCCATCCTGATGGGTCAGGACATCCTGCCGGAGAACCCCTCGCTGGGCTCGGGCCTGGCCCTCGGCCTGGCCAACGCCCTCGGCGCACTGACCGTCATGCTGCTCGGCCTGTTGGTCGACGACTGGGGTATCGCAGCCATCCTGTGGCTGAACGTCGGCTTCAGCATTGTTACCGCCCTGATGGTGCCGTTCCTGCCCGAGGGCAGCCAACCCCGCCCATCGCGCGCCGCCTAGCACCGCCAACGTTTGACGCGGCCGCGCGAGCCGCTACTATGGACCCATCGTTCCGAACCGGGCGTCCCATTGCGGGCGTCCTAGCCGAGGCATTGCATGCGCATCGCGCTGTTCGTCACCTGCCTGGTCGACCTGTACCGACCCCGAGTCGGCTTCGCCGCCGTGAACCTGCTCGAGCGCGCGGGCTGCGAGGTCGAGGTGCCGGTACAAACGTGCTGCGGCCAGCCCGCCTACAACAACGGCGACCTCGACGACGCCCGCGCCATCGCCCGTCAGGTCATTACCGCGTTCGAAGGTTTCGAGCACGTCGTCGCACCCTCGGGCTCCTGTGCCGGCATGCTCAAGTGCCACTACCCGACGCTGTTCGAGGACGATGCGGCCTGGTCTGATCGCGCCCGCGATCTGGCCGAGCGCACGCACGAGTTGACCGCCTTTCTTACCGATGTGCTCGGCCAGGACGACTTCGGCGCGCACTACACCGGGCAGGCGACCTATCACGACTCCTGCTCCTCGCTGCGCGAGATGAGGGTCCATGCGCAACCGCGACGGCTGCTCGAACGCGTCGACGGTCTGCAATTGAAGGAGCTCGGGGACAACGAGGTCTGCTGCGGCTTCGGCGGGACCTTCTGCGTCAAGTACCCCGAGCTCTCCGCGCGCATGGTCGACGACAAGGTCGCACGCATCCACGAAACCGGCGCCGACACGCTGCTCGCCGCGGACCTGGGCTGTCTGCTGAACATTGCCGGGCGCCTGCGCCGGCTCGACAGTACGGTGCGCGTCTATCACATCGCCGAGGTCCTGGCCGGCATGGCGGACGGGCCCGGCCTGGGTGAGGCGCGAGACCAAGGCAAGGGGCGCCCATGAAGTCGACCGCGCACACCTTCAAACATAACGTCCACGTCGCACTGCACGACGAACGCCTGCAGCGGGCCCTGCACAAGGCGGGCGGCGGTTTCATCGAAAAGCGCCGCGCCGCCCTGGACGAATTGCCCGAATTCGAAGCCCTGCGCGAATCGGCCCGCGCCATCAAGGATCACACCCTCGCCCATCTGGACGAGTATCTCGAACACTTCGAGGCCCAGGTGATTGCAAGCGGCGGCCGGGTACACTGGGCACGCACGCCCGAGCAGGCGCGCCGCATCGTGGTCGAGCTGTGCCGCGAGGCCGGCGCGAGGCGGGTCACCAAAGGCAAGTCCATGGTCGGCGAGGAGATCGCCATCAACGAGGCATTGGAGGCGGACGGCTTCGAAGCGGTGGAGACGGACCTCGGCGAGTACATCATCCAGCTCGCCCACGAGCCGCCCAGTCACATCATCGCCCCCGCCATCCACAAGAGCCGCCAGGACATCGCCGAGTTGTTCCGCGAACACCACGGCCATCATGAGGCGCTGGATTCGGCACGCGAAATCGTCGACGAGGCCCGCGAGCGCCTGCGCGCGGCCTTTCTCAGCGCCGACGTCGGCATCACCGGCGCCAACTTTCTCATCGCCGAGACCGGCTCGGCCATCGTGGTCACCAACGAGGGTAACGGCGATCTCACGGCCACGCTGCCGCGAACGCACATTGTGCTGGCCGGGCTGGAGAAGGTCGTTCCGACCCTGGAGGACGCCAGTGTCCTGCTGCGCCTGCTCGCGCGCAGCGCGACCGGCCAGGCCTTCACCGCCTACACCAGCCTGTTCACCGGCCCGCGCCGCGCCGAGGACGGCGACGGGCCAGAGGCCTTCCACGTCGTGCTGGTCGACAATGGCCGCAGCGAGATGCTCGGCAACGAGTTCCACGACATGTTGCGTTGCATCCGCTGCGGCGCCTGCCTCAATCACTGCCCCATCTACGGCGCGGTCGGCGGGCACGCCTACGGCTGGGTCTATCCCGGCCCGATGGGCGCGGTGCTGACCCCCCTGATGCAGGGACTCGGCGAGGCCGGCGACCTGCCCAATGCCTCAAGCCTCTGCGGGCGCTGCGAGGCCGTCTGTCCCATGTCCATTCCCCTGCCGGCCCTGCTCCGCCGCCTGCGTGTGCGCCAATACGCCGTCGGCGGCGGCTCGAAACGGAGCCGTTGGGGGCTCGCCGCCTGGGCCTTCCTGGCCCGCCGGCCGCGCCTGTATCGATGGGCCATGGGCTGGGGGGTGCGTGTGCTGGCCGCGCTCGGCGGACGACGCGGGCGCCTGCGGCGTCTGCCCGGGGCCGGCGCCTGGACCGCGGCGCGCGACCTGCCCGCCCCGGCCGGCGACACCTTCCAGAAACAGTGGCGACAACGCGCGGGACGCGGCCGTGGCTGAGTCGGACCGCGAGGCCATCCTGGCGCGCATCGGCGGCGTGCGCCGCACCGCGCGGCAATCCGACGATACCAATGCAACGATGCGTCTGCGCGAGCGCCCCGTGGGGCCGCAGCCAGCCGGCGCGGGCGGCGCCCGCCTGCAGGCGTTCACCAATCGCCTCGAAGCGGCGGCCGCGACCTGGACACACGCGGCGGACGGCCGGGCCGTCGTGGAGACCGTCGCCATCTATTTGAATGAGAAAGGCATCACGGGCCCACCGATCGCCGCCGATCATCCCGCGCTGCAGGCTTTGCCCTGGCCCGACGCGCAGCGGCCCGTCGTCGAAACGGCGCGCGGCGACACGCCCGCCGCGCTGACCCTGGCGTCCCTGGGCATCGCCGAAACGGGCAGCCTGGTCTTGTGCGCCGGTCCGCAGACCCCGACGCGCCTGAACTTTCTGCCCGATATCCTGATCTGCGTGCTCGCCAGCGACGCCCTGGTCGACCACCTCGAGGATGCCTGGGCCTGGCTGCGCGCGCGCGGACCCTTACCGCGCGCCGTGAATCTGGTCACCGGACCGTCGCGCACCGCCGATGTCGAACAGACCATCCAGCTAGGCGCCCACGGCCCCCGCCACCTCCACGTAGTGCTGGCAGACTGCGGCCTGAATCCGGCCGAATAATCATTTCACTATATTAAAGGAATACGATATTTCGCCCATTTCATCCTTGGGCTTGCCAATCATGATTTGACGAACCTATAGTAATTCATAATTATGCATTAACCGGAGAGCCGGCGGCCGAGCTTCGGCCAAACCAACGGATCGCCTCGACGATCCACGACCGCCACCGTAATCGACAGGCCCAGGTACCCAGTGACCCGGATGGCACCCGCAGCACTTGATAACGAGCCCCCCGACCCAACGGCATGGATGCCACTACGCGGCCGCGCGGATCTTCCGCGCCGCCCATTTCACCGCCCCTGTGCGCTGTACGCGACCACCCTCTCGAGTCCGTCCTTGCGCAGGACACACCCACGCCGTACCCGCGTTGCGACCCGCCGGCTCGGCGCCTTTGCACCTTGACCTGTCGCCCATCACTGTCAGCTAGGAGGAAAACAAGATGAACGATAAATCCGACAAGCCCACACAGCCCAATCGGTCCGCGCGACGCAAGTTCCTGAAGGCATCGGCCGCCCTTGGGGGGGCGGCGATCCTGGGGGCGCCTTACATCCGCAATGCCGAGGCTGCCAAGGGTCACGTATGGAAGGTCCAGTCGACCTGGGACGCCGGCACCACCGGTTACCGTCTGTTCGAGGGCTGGGCCAACGACATCAAGGAGAAATCCGGCGGCGAGCTGACCTTCAAGCCGTTCCCCGCCAAGGCCGTGGCCGCCGACAACAACGCACTGTTCGACGCGGTACGCAGCGGCGTGCTCCAGGCCATGAACCCGTTCAGCCTGTACTGGTCCGGCAAGATTCCAGCCTCGGTGTTCCTGTCGTCCTATCCGGCCGGCCCCGATCAGCCGGGTCAGTGGGAAACCATGTTCTACGGCCTCGGCTTGCTGGAGCTAACCCGCGAGATCTACAGCAAGTACGGGCTGTTCTATGTCGGGCCGATCCAACACGACGCCAACATCATCCACTCCAAGACCCCAGTGGAAAATCTGGATCAGCTCAAGGGCATGAAGATTCGCCTGCCCGGGGGTATGGTCGCCGAGGTATTCGAGAAATTCGGCGTCAGCACCACGAGTATGCCGGGCTCGGACATCTACCCGGCCCTGGAGAAAGGCACGATCGATGCCGCCGACTACGTCGGCCCCGCCATCAACTGGGACCTCGGTTTCGCCGAGATCACCAAGTACATCATCTGCATGGGCCCTCCGGGCCAGACCTCGCTGTACCAGCCCGTGGACCTGATGGACTTGACCGTCAACCTCGGTGCCTGGAAGCGCCTGTCCAAGAAGATGCAGGAATTCGTCGAAGATCAGGTCAAGACCTACTCGGTGCACCACTACACCAGCATCCAGAAGGCCGACCTGGTCGCGATGGAGAAGTTCCTCAAGTCCGGCACCACGGTCTCGCGCCTGTCGGCCGAGGACGTGCATCGTTTCCGCAAGGCCGCGGTGCCGGTATGGTTCGAGTGGGCCAAGAAGAACGCCGATGCCAAGCGTGTGTTCAAGATTCATCTCGACTACATGCTCAACCCATACATGGGCTACATCACCAAGGACGACGTCAAGGGCCTGAGCCTGTAAACATCCTTAGTGTGATTCCGGGACAGCGGGCGGCTACGGCCGCCCGCTGTCATAGCGTTAGAACAACGGAGGCATCATGGCCGAGTCTGTGAATTTCGTCATGCCCCACTGGCTGTATTGGGGCTGGCTTGCAATCATGCCATTGATCTTCATGTGGCTGACCCGCGGCACCCACACCGAAGGCATGGGGAGCGAACCGAGTACCCCTACGCCCGATGAAGAGACAGCGCTGGCCTATCTGGCCGAAGAGGATCCCGCCCTGCATGCAAAGGGCAACGTCGTCACGCGCATCTTCGATTGGATCAGCGAACAATCCGGGGTGTTCGTCGCCCTGTGGACGGTCAACGCCGTCTGCGCCTATTTCTACGAAGTCGTATCGCGCTACCTGTTCGACGCGCCGACCATCTGGGTACACCAGGCATCCTACCTGCTGTTCGGCATGCAGTACCTGCTCGCCGGCGGCTTCGCGCTGCTCCATGGCGACCATGTCCGGGTCGATGTCGTCTACATCAAGTTGCCCAAGCGGGCGCAAGTCGGCATGGATATCTTCACGTCGCTGTTTCTGTTCATATTCTCCCTCGCTCTGGTCGGCACGTCGTGGCGCTTCTTCACCGACTCGCTGTCGATGCTCGAGGTAACGGATGAAACGTGGCGCATTCAGTACTATCCGGTGAAGGGCATGATGGTGCTCGGCGCAGTCATCCTCGCGCTTGCCGGTATTTCGAAGCTGCTCAAAGACATTCAGATATATCGCCAGTTGGGGGAGGCAAAGCGCTCATGAGTAACTTCGCGGCCGAGAACACGGCAAGTCAGTCCGTGTGGGACAGACTGTGGCACTATGTCATGCTGCTCGCCATCGCGACGGTAACTTTCATCGTCGTCGTCGAGCTCATCAATATCCTCTTCTACGACCCCTACGGCGATAAACACTTCCTGTTTACCCTGGGCGGGAGCCTGGGCGACGTCGGCATCGGCAAGCTGACGTTTCTGATGTTCGGCTCGCTGGCCCTGCTGCTGATGATGGGCCTGCCCATGGCCTTCGTTGTCGGCGGACTGGGCGTGGTGTTCATTTATCTGGTCGGCGGCCAGACCATGTTGAACATCATTCCCACGCGCATCTTCCCGTTGATGACCAACCCGAACCTGGCTGCCATCCCCCTGTTCATCTTCATGGCCTCCATGCTCGAGCGCGCCGGACTCATCGAAGAGATGTTCGACGTGGTCTACAAGTGGATGGGCGGACTGCGCGGCGGTCTGGCCGCGGCGACCATCCTCGCCTCGACAATCCTGGCGGCGATGGTGGGCGTCATCGGTGCGGCCGTGGTTACGATGGGTATCATCGCCCTGCCGGCAATGCTGAAACGCAAGTACGATCACAAGATCGCCCTGGGCTCGATCATGGCGGGCGGCACGCTGGGCATCCTGATCCCGCCGTCCATCCTGGCCATCCTCTACGCTGTGGTGGCGCAGCAGTCGGTCGGTCAGCTCTATCTGGGCTCGGTGCTGCCCGGTCTGCTGCTGTCGGGCATGTACATTTCCTATGTGGTGATACGCGCCTGGATCAACCCCGCCATGGGCCCTTCCCTGCCCAAGGAGGAACGCGTCAACTGGGCACAGAAGCTGCGCCTGCTGCTGAACCTGATTGCGCCGATCTTTTTGGTGTTCCTGGTACTGGGCCTGCTGTTCGGCGGCATCGCCACGCCGGTGGAAGCGGCCGGCATCGGCTCGTTCGGCGCCATCATCGTCGCGGCCATGCACAAGCGCTTCAACCTGAAGATCCTGCGCGAGGCCTCGGTCACGACGGCGCGAGCCTCGGCCATGGTCCTGTGGATCATTTTCGGCGCCTCGATCTTCGTGGGCTTTTTCATCCTGCAGGGCGGCCAGACCTTCATCACCGAGTCCATTTTGGGCACGGGACTGCATCCCTACGGCATCCTGTTCCTGATGATGGTCATCCTGATCTTCCTTGGAATGTTTCTCGACTGGGTCGGCATTCTCCTGCTCACGGTGCCGATCTTCGTGCCGATCATTCAGTCGCTGCATTTTCAGGGACTGTTCGGCCTGCCGGGCGTGCCCGGAAGCGAGGTGGTCTTGTGGTTCGGCGTGCTGTATCTGGTCAACATGCAGATGTCGTTCCTGAGCCCGCCCTTCGGGTATGCGCTGTTCTATCTGCGCGGCGTGTGCCCACCCGAGATCAGCATGGCGACCATCTTCAAGTCGTCTCTGGTCTTCCTGGCCATCCAGTTCATCGGACTGCTGCTGTGCATCGCGGTTCCGGACATCATCACCTGGCTGCCAAGGCTGGCGTATGGCCACGGATAGGCAACAGGCGGGTCGCTAGACCCGCGCGACGGTGCGCCCAGGGACGGGCGCTCTACGCCCTTCACTTCGACAAGAGGACACCGACATGAGCAACACGACGTCGTACGAGCTCCTCGAACCCAGCGGCCTCGATCTCGGCCCGGCCCGCGATGCCATTCTCACGCCCGACGCCCTCGGCTTCGTGGCCGACCTTGCCGCCCAATTTACGCCGCGCGTCAAGGAACGCCTTGCTGCACGCCAGGAGCGCCAGGCCCGGCTGGATCGGGGCGAGCCCCTGGATTTTCTGGACGAGACACGTGCCGTGCGCGACGGCGACTGGACGGTCTCACCGCTGCCTGCCGACCTGAAAGACCGGCGCGTGGAGATCACCGGGCCGACCGATCGCAAGATGGTGATCAATGCATTGAACTCGGGCGCCAACTGCTACATGGCGGACTTCGAGGATTCCAATACACCGACCTGGTCCAACCTGGTCCACGGGCAGAACAATCTGCGTGACGCCGCGGCGCGAAGCATCGAATACACCGACCCGAGCAGCGGCAAGCACTACGCCCTCAAGGACAAGCTGGCGGTGCTGCTGGTCCGTCCGCGGGGCTGGCATCTATGGGAAAAGCACATGCGCGTGGGAGGCGAACCGGTACCGGGCGGACTAGTCGACTTCGGGCTGTATTTTTATCACAACGCCCGTGCCCTGCTCGATGCGGGCAGCGGACCCTATTTCTATCTACCCAAGATGGAAAGCCATCTGGAGGCGCGGCTGTGGAACGACGTGTTCAACCACGCTCAGGCCGCCCTGGACATTCCCCGCGGCAGCATCAAGGCGACAGTGCTCATCGAGACCATCCCCGCCTCGTTCGAGATGCACGAGATACTCTATGAGCTGCGCGAGCATTCGGCGGGCCTGAACTGCGGGCGGTGGGACTACATCTTCAGCTTCATCAAGCGTTTTCGCAATCGGGCGGACTATGTGCTGCCCGACCGCCAGCAGGTCACGATGACCCAACCCTTCATGCGCGCCTATACCCAGCTGGTCATCCAGACCTGTCACCGGCGCGAGGTGCACGCCATGGGCGGCATGGCGGCCCAGATCCCCATCAAGAACGACGAGCAGGCCAATCTCCAGGCCCTGGAGAAGGTGCGAGCCGACAAGCTGCGCGAGGTACAGGACGGCCACGACGGCACCTGGGTCGCCCACCCTGCGCTGGTGTCCGTCGCGCGCGAAGTGTTCGATGCGCACATGCCCTCGGCCAATCAGATTGAGCGCAAACGCGAGGACGTAGAGGTCAGCGCCGCTGAGCTGGTCGAAGTGCCTACCGGTGAGCGTACCGACGACGGCCTGCGCTACAATATGCGCGTGGGCATCCAGTACCTCGAGGCATGGCTGGGGGGCTCGGGCGCCGTACCCATCTATCATCTCATGGAGGACGCGGCCACGGCGGAGATCTCCCGCGCCCAAATCTGGCAGTGGCTGCACCACGAGGCCGCGGTCGGCGATGCGCCCCTGGACGCCGAGCGCCTGCGCGTGACCCTGGATGAGGAAATGCAGGTGGTGCGTGACGAGGTCGGCGCCGAACGTTTCGACAGCGGCCATTTTCAACAGGCACGCGACGTATTCGAGCACCTGTGCCTGGACCGCGAATTCGCCGAGTTTCTTACGCTGCCGGCCTACGAGCGGCTGCTCGAATCCGAAGGCATTGCCTGAGCATAGGGCACCCTAAGATGGACATGATCCGCGAACACACGGAGCGCGATCTCGTCGGCGAGCTGCCGCGCCTGTACGAATTGCATACGTGCGAGGCCGTCGACGACATGCTGACGGCCACCGTGGACTATGCAGCCGAAGGGGCGGACGAAGGCACCCTCTTGTGGGCGCATTCACAAAGTGCCGGGCGCGGCCGACTCGACCGGCCCTGGCTATCGCCGCCGGGCGCACTGCACTGTGGCCTCGTGCTGCGCCCGGAGGTCGATCTGGCGAACGCGCTGGAATCGTTACTGGTGGCACAAGTGGCGCTCGGCGGTGCCATTGCCGAACAGGTCTCGCCCATGACCGAGCTGCGCTACCGCTGGCCCAACGACATCCTGCTCAGTCGGGCCAAGGTGGGCGGATTGAACCTGGCCGTCGGCCCGCTGCGGCCGGCGTCGGATACCGGCGAGGGAATTCCCGAGTGGCTCGCGCTGGCGATTCAGGTCAACGTGCGCGCCGCTCCGGCCGAACTGGGCTTCGCCGCGGCCAGCCTGCGTACCGACGGTGACAGCGAGGGCGATGCCGCGGACCTGCTCGTCGCGTTTGCCCGTCAGTTCCTGTCCTGGATCAATCGCTGGGCCGAGGAGGGTCTGACACCTGTGCGCCGCGCGTGGCTGCAGCGCCCCGCCGGAATCGACGAAACCTGCCGCTTTGAGCTGCCCGGTGGAGCACTCGATGCAACGTTCGTCGACCTCGGCCCTCAAGGCGAGGCCATTGTCACGCTTTCAGACGGCACCTCACGTGCGCTGTCGCTGGGCGAGTATTTCGGGTTGGCATAGCCCATGTGGCCTCGAAGTGACTACCCGCCCCGGCAACGTCGGACCTTCGCCCAACGGCCATAACGTGGAAGACAAAGCGGCGGAGCGCGGAGTGTATTGGGTGGGGGCCGGCGGCGTGTGTCAACGCGTCCACCTCTACCAGGGCGGTGACTACGCCCTGGAAGACATCGGCGAATTCTTCAGCCTCGGCCAGGCCGTGCCGCCCAGCTCTCTGACGCCGCTCGATATGGCCGACGAAATCACCAGTGCGCTGCACTTGAGCGCGGCGGAGCTACGCGAGCTCAAGGTGTTCGCCGACAGTCAGAGCTTCGACTTCGAACCGCCCTTCATCGAGATGTGCCTGGAGATGTATCGTTTCTGTATTGATCGCCCGGAGGACAAACACCTGTTCGTCGCCGACTTCTAGTGCCGCGTAGCCGGCCTTCAAACCCTGTGCTAGTGTTGTTCAGATATTGATCCCGTGTTCCCACGCGGCCGCTGTCGGCCCGATGCACGCGGACAATCACCGGCTTCGCCGGGGTGGTCGATATGAGCCATGATTCCCGCATCAATCGCCGCGGTTTCGTGCGCCTGTGCGCCTCCGCGATGGCACTGGTCGGCGCGCGCGGCGCGCTCGCGCTGCCCGAAGACAGCACCGCGCGTGAATATCACCGCGTCCGGCTGGTCGATGCCGACGGCAATCCCTTTCGCGCCGGCGACCTGGAAGCCGGACGCAATTACATTTTTCACTACCCTTACATCAGTACGCCCTGTTTCCTGCTGAATCTGGGCGAACCGGTAAAGGGCGGCACCACGCTGCGGACCAAGGCCGGGCAGCGCTACACCTGGCGCGGCGGCATCGGTCCGAAACGCTCCATCGTCGCCTTCTCGGCCATCTGCTCCCACCGCATGACCTATCCCGCCCATGCCGTCAGCTTCATCAATTACCGGGCCAACCCGGTCAACTTCAGAGACGAGAACGAAAAACAGGAACGGCGCGACCGCGTGATCTACTGCTGCTCCGAGAAGAGCGTCTATGACGCGACCGCCGGGGCCCGCGTGCTGGGCGGCCCCGCGCCCCAACCGCTGGCCGCCATCCTGCTCGATTATGAAGACCGCGAAGACGGCCTGTATGCGCGCGGCACTTACGGCGGCACGTTGTTCCACCGGTTCTTCGACAAGTTCGGTTTCCACCTGTCACTGGAGTACGTCGACCAGAACATCCGCCACGAGGTCACCGACACGGCGACCGTCGTCCCGCTGGATCATTACAGCCGAACGCAGGTGCTTTGTTGACGCTCCCTTGACGATACGCGGATCCGCCGCGCTGGACGCCAGCCAATCTAGCCGCCGCAACGGCCGCAGCACTCGCGAGGACGACGCTCAACGTCCCTGAGCAGCGATAAACCTTGCGAGGTCGTCATGGCCGGCCAGGCGCGCCACGTCCACAGCGGTACGTCCGGCGGCGTCACGCAGACTGATGTCGGCACCGTGCGCCAACAGTAATCGACAGATCACGCGGTCGCCCTTGGCCGCGGCATGATGCAACGCGGTGGCGCCGCGGTCGTCCCGGGCGTTCACTGCAGCGCCCGGAGAGCTCAGCAGCACATGCACGACCTCGCGCCGGCCTTCGTAGGCCGCTCGCATCAACGGGGTCCACTGGAAGATATCGGCGGCGGCGGGGTCGGCCCCCGCTTCGAGCAGCAGACGCGCAGCGGGCGCATGACCCTTGGCGGCGGCCAGCATGAGCGCCGTCCAGCCGTTGGCACCTGCCGCATTGACCTTCGCTCCGTGATCCAGCAGCAGGCGCAGGGTGGACCGATCGCCATTGACGGCCGCGTACATCAACGCTGTGCCACCGTTGGGATTACGGGCATCCACCCGGGCCCCCTCCTCGAGCAGCCGGTGCACGCGCTCTGCATCGCCCTGGCCGGCGGCGACCATCAGCGGCGTACGCCCGCGGGCATCCGTACGATTGACGTCGGCGCGCCCGGAGGAATGCGACGAGGCCAGCTGCCAGAGCGCCGCCAACAGCAGGGACGCCGCCACTACCAGGCCCGCACCCATCAGCACACGCGCCCGCCTCGCCGGAAAAACTCGCATACATCAACTATAGTACGCGCCGCGGTATGCCGCCGACGCTGTGCCGGAATCCAAGCACGCCTGCCCCGGGCCCGAGCCCGGTTGGATCACAGCTATTCGATCTCTCCGCAGGCGATACGCGCACCGCCGCCGCCCAACGGCTGCGGGTCGTCGGAATAGTTGTCTCCGCCGGCATGGATTACCAAGGCGTGATTGAGAAGCTGCGAGACGCTCAGACGCGGTGCCACAACCGGCTCGCGCGCCGTGCCGTCGCTGTCCACCACGAGCGCGGGTAAGTCGCCCAGGTGGCCATCGCCGACCGGTCCGGCGTGACGGCCCGTATTGGCCGGGTCGTAGTGCCCGCCGGCGGCGAGGCCGGCGACCCATTGCCCGCCCTTGCGACCGGGCGCACAGCTCGGAACGGTGTGCAAGTGAAAGCCGTGCGCGCCCGGCGGCAGTCCGTGGAGATACGGCGTCAGACGCATTCCCGCGCTCGTGTCTTCGGCGACGATCGTGCCCAAGGCCGCGCCGACGCCGTCGGCGCTGATGCTGCGTATGGTCACGGCAACGCTCGCCGCCTGCAGCGACGCTGACGCGACCAGAAGGCCGGCTAACGCCGTGATGCGTATCGTGTTCATCGCTCTGCCCTCCCCGCCGCGTCGCTGGGCCAGGGGGCCGCGCGCGGCGCCTAAGTGGAGGCCGGACCGGGCGAGGCCGGCGGTCGCTGCGCGCCCGCGGTCTGACCCGCCGTGCCCTTTTGATGCATTTCCTCGTACCACTGGTCGTGGTGCTGCATCATCCATTCCTTGCTCACGACACCCTTGGTCATGCCGTGGAAGGCCTCCTCCACGCCGATGCTCCCGAGGTAGATGTGACCGAAGGAAATCGCGATCCAGATGATCGCCAGCGTCGCGTGGATTACGTTGGCCCACTGCATGACCTCGCGACTCTGCCCGAAGTTAGGGAAATCCATGACCAGGCCGGAGACGCATACTCCAATGAGGCCGAACGTGGCGATGTACCAGAACCACAGCTTTTCGCCCGCGTTGGCGCGTCCAGCGTGCGGATGGGAAGATGGGTCCTTGCTGAACATCCCGCCCATGCGCTTCAGCCAATTCCAATCATAGGCTTTTGGCGTGTTGTAGCGAATCCAGATGGCCACCTCCACGATAACGCCGGCCATGAATGGCACGCCGAGGTAGTTGTGCACGTCCTTGGCGAATTCGGCATAGGCCGCAAAGCCCTGCAGTCCGAACACGGGGATCAGGGCGGCACGGCCAAACAGCAGGCTCAGGCCGGTAATGGCCATGATGATGAACAGGATTGCGGTGTACCAGTGCAGTACGCGCTCGAACATGGACCATCGCTCGACCATTTCGCCCGAACGCGTGGCGTGGACTTTCATCGACCCGCGGATGAGATAGAACAAACCTATCGCGAGCAGCACCGCGGCGAATAGCCACGGTGAAATGCTGGCGATGGGGCCGTTGCGCACGGCGCGCCAGTTCTGACCGCCGTTTTGAATCAACACGGACGTCGCATAGGGCCCATCGGCCGTGGTCACTCCCTTGTCGCCTTCGCGTACGGCACGCCAGTAGTTGGCAATGGGGTTGGAGTTCTGTTCGGTCGCGGCGTGCGCGCTGGTGATCGCGGTGTAGACGTAGCCGCTGAAGGGAAGCGCGATGGACCCGACCAGGATCGCCACCAGGCTCCACATCATGATGCGACGGTGGCGGATTCGCCGCCGAGTCTGATCTACGCCTTGAGCTGGTCCCGGCTTGCTGTGCGCCTGCCTTGCCATAGTTACGTCCTCCGAGTCAACGGTCTATCTGAGTCGTCATCAGACGCTCGCGGAGTTCCTTGTTTGGTGCATCCGTCCGAAAGTGTTCCTGCTTCCACGCCTTGCCGTTGTTGGTCCAAGGCTCGTGGATACGCTGACACCCTGCAGTGAACATCACGCCCACCAGCACCAATAGTCCGACCCATAACCGTTTATTCATGCCTATATCCATTATCAGTGACCGTTACCGATCCGTCTGCACCAGATTGAACCGGTCGCGCAGACGCTGCTGCTGCTTTTCGGTCTTCTCCAGTGCCTGCAGCGGATCACGGCCGCCCTTGTACACGCCAGGCTTGTGCAGTGTCGCGTCCGGCGACTCGTAGCACCCCGCCACCAACCCGCCCAAGAGCAAGGCCAGCGCGGCGAATATCGTCAAGCGTATGGACATACCGTTTCCTCCCGCTCGATGCGCCCCTACGGGGCGACCTTACTTACCGCCGCCGTAGGCCGTCTCCCAGCCCCAGGACTTGGGCCGACCGCCGCGCTTGAGAACACGCTTGCGATAGATGTCGGCCACCATATCCCCGTCGCCGCCCAGCAGAGCCTTGGTGGCGCACATCTCGGCGCAGGCCGGCAGCTTGCCCTCGGCGATGCGGTTGGCACCGTACTTCTCGTACTCGGCATCGGAATTGTCCGGCAGCGGACCGCCGGCGCAGAAGGTGCACTTGTCCATCTTGCCGCGCACGCCGAAGGCCGACTGCTGCGGGTACTGGGGCGCCCCGAAGGGACAGGCGTAGAAGCAGTAGCCGCAGCCGATGCACAGGTCCTTGTCGTGCAGGACGATGCCGTCGTCAGTGGTATAGAAGCAGTCCACGGGGCAAACCGCCGCGCAGGGCGCATCGGTGCAGTGCATGCACGCCACCGAAATGGACTTCTCGCCCGGTTCGCCGTCCTTCAGCGTAACCACTCGTCGACGGTTGACGCCCCAAGGCACCTCGTTGGCGTTCTTGCAGGCGACAGTACAGCCGTTGCACTCGATACAGCGCTCGGCGTCACAAAGGAATTTCATTCGTGCCATGGTCGCTCACTCCTCTCAGGCCGGCATGATGCGACACAGGGTCGCCTTGGTTTCCTGCATCTGCGTGACCGAATCGTAGCCGTAGGTCGTCGCCGTATTGCAGGCCTCGCCGCGCACGTAGGGTGCGGTCCCCTCGGGGTACTTGGGCTCGAGGTCCACGCCCTCGAACCATCCGCCGAAGTGGAACGGCGTCCAGATGACGCCCCGTCCGACGCGCGGCGTCACCATAGCCATGACCTTGATGCGCCCGCCCTCGGGGCCTTCCAGCCAGACCATCTTGCCGTCGCGTACGTTGCGATCATTGGCGTCCGCCGGATTGATCTCCACGTACATGTTCTGCTGCAGCTCCGCCAGCCACTTGTTCGAACGGGTCTCCGCGCCGCCGCCCTCGTATTCGACAATGCGTCCGCTGATGAAGATCAACGGGTATTCGTTCGAGTAGTCCTTGACCTGGATCGACTCGTAGCGTGTCGGCAGGCGCCAGAAGGCCTTGCGATCGGCATACGTCGGATACTCCTTGACCAGGTCGTGACGCGGCGTGTAGAGGGGCTCGCGGTGGATCGGCACCGGGTCCGGGAACTGCCAGACCACGGCTCGGGCCTTGGCGTTGCCGAACGGGGCACAGCCGTGCTTGATCGCCACCCGCTGTATGCCGCCGGACAGGTCGGTCTTCCAGTTCCGCCCATCGGCCGCCTTCATCTCGTCGGGCGTGAGATCGTTCCACCAGCCGAGCTGTTTGAGCATGTCGGCCGTGAACTCGGGGTAGCCATCCTTGATTTCCGAACCGACGCTGTAGACACCGTCGGCCAGCAGACTCACCCCGTTGTGCTCGACGCCGAAGCGGGCGCGGAAGGTCAGGCCGCCTTCGGCTACGGGTTTGCTCGGGTCGTAGAGGATGGGCGTGCCGGGGTGCTTGAGCTCAGGTGTGCCCCAGCACGGCCACGGCAGACCGTAGTATTCGCCGTCCAGCGGTCCGCCCTCGGCGCGCAGGGTCGTGGTATTGAAGGTGTCGCGATACTTCGCCTGCGCCTTCAGCCGCTCCGGGCTCTGACCGGTGTAGCCGATGGTCCAGGTGCCGCGGTTAACCTCGCGCAGCGTATCCTCGATACTGGGCATGTTGTTTTCGACCTTGATGTGCTTGAACATCTGGTCGGCGAACCCGAGCTTCTTGGCGAAGAGATACAGAATCTCCATGTCCGTCTTGGACTCGAACAGGGGCTCGATCACCTGCTCGCGCCACTGCAGCGATCGATTCGATGCGGTCACCGAGCCGTGCTGCTCGAACTGGGTACAGGTCGGCAACAGGTAGGTGTCGTTCTTGCGGTCGCTCATGACCGCCAGCATGGTTGGATACGGATCGGAGATGACGACCAGGTCCACCTTCTCCAGCGCCTTCTTGATATCAGGACCGCGGGTCTGACTGTTGACCGCGTGGCCCTGGAAGAAGATCGCGTGGACGTTGTCCTTCTGCTGCAGGTGCTCCTTGTCTTCGAGGATACCGTCGAACCAGCGCGAGACCGGCATGCCCGGCATGTTCATCGTATAGGCCTGCTTGCCGTGACCGGAATCGTATTTGCGGGACATGTCGAATCGGCCCGTGAGGTAGTCGTAGTCGACATCCCACACGCGCGCCCAATGCTTCCAGGCCCCCGCCGACAGGCCGTAATAGCCCGGCAGGGTATGGCAGTTCGGTCCGATATCGGTCGCGCCCTGCACATTGTCGTGGCCGCGGAAGATGTTCGCGCCGCCGCCGGAGGTGCCCATGTTGCCCAGCGCGAGCTGGAACACGCAGTAGGCACGGGTGTTGTTGTTGCCGATGTGATGCTGGGTGCCGCCCATGCACCAGACGATGGTGCCGGGACGGTTGTGGGCCATGGTCTTGGCCACCTCGTACATCTCCTTCTCCGGCACACCGACGACGTTCTCGACCACCGCCGGTGTCCACTTCTTCACCTCGGCGCGGATCTCGTCCATGCCGTAGACCCGCTGGCGGATATACTCCTTGTCCTCCCAGCCGTTTTCGAAGATGTGCCAGAGCAAACCCCAGATGAAGGGGACATCCGTGCCGGGACGGATACGCACGTACTGGTCGGCATGTGCGGCCGTGCGCGTGAAGCGCGGGTCGACGACGATCATCTTGGCGCCGTTTTCCTTGCCGCGCAGGATATGCTGCATGGCCACCGGATGGGCCTCGGCCGCGTTACTCCCGACGAACAACATCGCCTTGCAGTTGTGCATGTCGTTGTAGGAGTTGGTCATTGCCCCGTAACCCCAGGTATTCGCCACACCCGCCACCGTGGTGGAGTGGCAAATACGCGCCTGGTGGTCGACGTTGTTGCTGCCCCAAAAGGCCGCGAACTTGCGCTGTAGGTAGGAGCCTTCGTTGCTCGCCTTCGACGAGCCGGCCATCCACAGCGAATCGGGGCCGGACTTCTTGCGGATATCGAGCAGCTTGTTGCCGATCTCCTCGATGGCCTCGTCCCAGCTGATGCGCTTCCATTTGCCGTCGACCAGCTTCATCGGATATTTGACGCGCTTGTCGCCCATGCCGTGCTCGCGCACCGAGGCGCCCTTGGCGCAGTGCGAGCCCAGGTTGAAAGGCGACGAGAAGTCAGGCTCCTGGCCGGTCCACACCCCGTTTTGGAGATGGGCGATAACGCCGCAGCCGACCGAGCAGTGGGTACAGATACTGCGCTTGACCTCGGTCTTGACGTTCGCCTTGGGCGCGTATTTCATCCGGTCGTCCGCGGCATGCGCCTTGCGCATCATGCCCAGAGGCAGCGCGCCGGCAACGGCCGCACCGCCCAAAGCCAGCCCCGAACGACGCAGGAAGGTGCGCCGGTCGATGGCCGCTCCGCGGAAGACGGATGGCGTGTGGTTCGACACCGTAGTGGCGTCCAGGACGGTATCGCGCTTCCTGATCAGTTTCATGACTCGATCTCCCGTTATCCCAGCCCCCTGCGCGGGGCCCGCTAGTCTGGGTCGTCTGCGGGGTCAGAACCCCTGTCCGCGCGGCGGCGCCTATAGCGCGGCCTTGCGGTAGTATTCCTCGATATGAGGCGTGACGTGGTAGCCCTTGGACGTCGCCGGCTGCGTGCCTGCCTCAGCGCCCTGCCGCGACGGCGTCTCGTCCTCGGTGGCGAAGCGCGCGGTTGCAGCCACCAGGCCGGCGGCACCGCCGCCAATCGCCAAGGTGCGCATGAAGTTGCGCCGACCCTCGTTATTGACCCGAGGCGTTGTGCCCTTTTGTCGCTTCATCGCCCTCTCCTCCTGTCACATCAATACGGTTAAATACGGTCACCGAATGCACCAGCCGGCCCACTCAGACCGCCATGGCCAGATAACGGCTCTCCAATTCGACGAAGGCCTGTCCCAACCGACCCACTGCGCGGTAGAAGCACGCCGCATTCGCCGTCTGCATATCCCGGAAGAACACGCCGAGCCAGGGCTCCATGTGCTGTGCAAAAAAACGCTGTTCGTGCTCGAGGCCCGTGTCCTCGCTGGTGATCAACAGTGCCATGGTCTCGCACAGCGCAGCCGCATGGTCCTCGGGCTCGTTTGTGTCTTCGCTGCGCTCGATGCCCAGTGCCTCAAGGTCGCCGCGAAGCTCGGCCAGTGGCCGGTCCATGAGATAACCGGTCAAATACCAGGAGCCGTACGGCACCAGCTCGCCCCGCCCGACGCCGATGAACAGATCGTGAAACTCGTCGTCCAACGCAGGTACTTCGCTTCGCTGCGCCGCGAGCTTGAGCATGCGCCAGGCGGTGGCGATATCGTCGACTTCCTCGTCCGGCTCTTCTATTGCGGCGAGCATATCGACCAGTTCCTGCACCGGCGGATGGGCCAGCAGCGCGGCCAACAGGCCGTACGTGTGAGCCCGCAGCCCATCGACATCGGACTCGCTGCCGGTCTGGCCGGCCCCGCCTAACACATCGCCGGGCTCGTCGTTGGCCAGAGTGTTGATCTGCGTACTAGGCTGCATGGGCTCCACCGATGAATCTCCTCTGATTGGCAGCAATCGCTATGCCCGATTCGGCTGCAACACAATGTCCCAGGATGGCCGATTCGGATGCATCTCAAGGCCTGCCGGGTCGTACGGGCTCCGCGGGCTGCGACAATTTGACGCGTCTGGGACGCGAAGGGGCATCCGCCGACCGAGAATATATGCGCCCCGATGCAATCCATTGGCGCCGCTCATCGATGCACCTGGATGTCGCTCTCGTTGGCATACAGGTCCGCGACGCGGCAGTCCTCGCACATCTGCAGGCGCCGCCGGGCTGTCTCGTTCTGGAACATCCAGTGCCCGCTGAGCTTCTCGGTCATACGCTGCATCATGGCGCGCGTGGCAAAGGGCTTGCCGCACACGATGCACGCAAAGGGCTCCTCCTCGTTGAGCACCCGGCTGGTACGCCACAGCTCCTGCTGGTAGGCCATACGCGAAGACAGGGTAATGGCGCGCTCGGGACATGCGTTGGAGCAAAGACCGCACTGTACACAGTTGGCCTCGACGAACTTGAGCTGAGGCAGCTCCCCGCCGTCGTTCAGGGCCGACTCCGGACACACCGACACGCAGGCCATACACAGCGTGCACGCGTCCCTGTCGACCTGAACCTCGCCGAACGGAGCGCCGGGCGGCAGCGGTGCGCTGACCGGACGCTGTTCACTCAGCTCGTACAGGTGCTCCACGGCGAATCGCACGGTCTTGCGCTTTTCGTTGAAGGTGGCATAGGCCGCCGGGGCGTTTCCCGCAACGACTGGCAGCGCGTGCAGCTCGGATGCGAGCGATGCGGCGTCATTGGCGGTCACCACCGCCAGGCGATCCCGCGGATAGCCCATACCTTCCAGGATCGCCCGGGCATAATCGGTCTGCCGCGCCAACTCGCGAGCCACCAATTCCGGTGTCGTCGGCGGCACGCACAACACCACATGGTGCGCGCCGTAGGCCAGGGCGGTCAGCCACACGTCCATACCGACCGAACCGATTTCCTCAACCGGCACGGGCAGCACCGATTCGGGCGCCTGCGCAAGTCCCTGGCCGATCCACCGCGTCACGTCGTCACCGCCATAGAACGCGACCGCGGGGGACTCCCCGCCCGCCTCGCGGTAGGTGCGCAGCATCTCGCGCAGCCGATCCAGGAGATCGTTGGCCGCGGGATAGGCGTAGGTAATGGCGCCGCTCGGACAGGCCGCCGCACAGCTGCCCCCACCCTGACACAGGTAGGGGTCGACCTCGATGCGCTCGCCCAGCGAGTGGATGGCCAGCGTCGGGCAGGCCTGGATGCAGCGCCGGCATCCCGTCAGGCCGGCGGCACCGTGCGCGCAGATGTCCGGGTTGTAATCGAAAAACTTCGGCTTCTCGAACTCACCGACCAGCTCGCCGAGCTCGTCCAAAGCGTGCGTCAGCGCCGTCTCGTCCTGCGGCGCGAAATAGCCGAGGGGAGCGACCTCCGCCCCGAACTGTGGTTCGACTGACTCGCCCCGAGGCGGCTCGGCTGCAAGGTTCAATACCAGATCGAACGGTGCCGGACCCTGGTCCCCGACCACGGCTGCCAGGTCGATGACCTGCCCGTTGCGTTCGACACTGGCGCTGAACGCGCCGAGATGTCCCGCCAGACTGTGCAGGCGGCCCTCGATCAGCAGCGGGGCCCCTTCGCCGGCCGGCCGGCCGGCTGACGCACCCTCGGCAGACCCGGTCGCAAGCACCACGCACTGCAGGCGCTTGCCCAGCGTCTGCGCCGCCGCCAGCGCCCGTT
Organism: Gammaproteobacteria bacterium; assembly: GCA_035267785.1. Taxonomy (GTDB): domain Bacteria; phylum Pseudomonadota; class Gammaproteobacteria; order DATFLL01; family DATFLL01; genus DATFLL01. Next base: position 25,631 of record DATFLL010000008.1, read on the forward strand.
CGCGCGGACCGATCACCAGAAGCCGGCCTCGCGACTCGTATCCGATCAGGGATGTCGGCACAGGTGCGGAAGACGCCCTCTGCAGGGCGGCCGCCCGCGCCTGCCCGTCCCGCCCGCTGGCCGGCAGCGCCGGACCGGTCGCATCCGCAGCACCGTTTGTCGTCAACTCCATCACCTCGCTCATACGTCCCGCTCCTCCGGTTCCTCACTCGCCGTCCGGCCATCGTCTTCAGCGTCTTGCCCGGCCGCCGTCGGCGCTTGCGCCTCGACCTCTCGCGCCTCGTCGCCTTGGCCGGATACGGCCGAGACACGGTCACTCTCGTCCCCGGCCGTCTCGCGCGCGGTCTGGTCTTTGGCGTTTCGCGCCTCGCGCTCCAGTTGGCTGCGCATGTCGGAGGTCACCCAGTCTCCGAGGGCCTCGAAGGTGCGATAGTCGTCGTCGTAATCATCCAGTCCGTCGCGCAGATTGAATTTGCCGCTGCCAAACAGCTTGCGCAGGGCAATTCGGCGCAGCTCCTCACTGACCTTCGGCGAGAAGAACGCGCTGTAATCACTCTCGGCGTCCAGGGATTCCAGCGGCGGGGGCTCGGAATCCGTATCGGGGGCGACACTCCGATCGCCTGTCGGCGCGGCGGGGCTGTCCTGGTCGGTGCGCCCCGCCAGGGACTCGGGTAGCTGCGCCTCGCCACGGCGCGCACGCTGCTTGCGCCGCGACCAACGGTCCAGGAAGCTCTCGTCGCCCGTCCCCGCCTCGGCCTCCTCCGACCCCGGCGTTATGTCAGGACGAACGGCCGACTTTGGGTCCTGCGTCATGGTCCTTTTCCTCGAGCCACCAGTCCCGGCGCTTGCGCACCTTGCGCTCGACGGGGCGGAAATACTTCACGACGTACTCCTCGATCCAGCGGTAGATCTCGGGGGGAATCGGCGCCGACAACACGGTGTCGTCCGCTTCCATATACGCCCCGGCCTCGTCGTAGTTCGCACTGACGGCACACGGCTCGAATTCGCCCGTCTCCTCGTCCGTGCGGCAGATGACGAACAGCGAGGGCTGACGCCCCAGCAGGTTGTGCCAGTAGCTTTCGGTGCTGTCGCGATAGAGTCGGAGCGTGAACCCGCTCCACAGATAGGCGGGCCGGCCTTCCTCAGAGAGGATGTGCCGGCACGAGGGCGCCGGAGCGTCTCCAACAGCCTCGCCGTGATGAGTCGTGGCATCGGCCGCATCGTCAACGCCCGCCGGGGCTCCGGCAAGCACGCCGAGCACGCGCCAGCTCGGCGCACGCCAGCGCCCCACCTGGACCTCTTCGCGCGCCAGGATGAGCGATACGGGAAACGCGTCTTCGGTAACAAGGGCCCGCGGATTCGGCGGGCTGTCGGCTGCTGACATGGGCATACCTCCGCTGCTCCAGACAAGAGAGCAAAACCCATACCAGCCTGAAGCGGTGGCAAGACGCCCGCGGTGAGCGGATACGGAGGTGGTCGGCCAGCCTTAGTGAGCCATTTTGACCTAGGGCTTCGGCGACCGGGACATTTTGTCGCTGGTATTTGTCGGCGGCGACGACGCTCGTCGACCGAAACTATTCGAGTCGAATGGCATCGCCGATCTCCACTCGCAATGCCAGGGACGGCACATCGAGGGTAACGCTCGCCTGCAGCGTCTCGTCGCCGCCCAACTCACCGGCCTCCAGCGCCGCGCGAACCGCCCGTTCGATCTCCTGTTGTGCCGTAATCCCGACTTTCTTGAGAAACTTACGCACCTGCATGTTGAACACTTCTTCATCCATCGCTGGCCCCCTGTTGTGGTAGGTGCATCAATTCGCGCGGATGTCACGACTGAACGATCTGTCCACGCACGTCCGAGCCGACCTCTGCGTCGCGCAGCGACGGTTCCTGGTAGAGAAACACCTCGAAGCACGTCCCCTCGCCCGGCCGCGAGTGGACACCGATGTGGCCTCCGTAGCGCTGCACCAGCCCGTAACTCACTGACAGACCCAGACCGGTGCCGTGGGTCTGGTCCGTGGTGTAGAACGGGTCGAAGATGCGGTTGAGATGTTCCGGCTGGATACCCCGGCCGTTGTCCGTCACCCTGATGACGACGGCGTCGCCCTCCCAATCCGCCGTATCAATATCGATGGTCCCTTCGCTGTCGATGGCATGGGCTGCGTTGACCAGGAGATTGACCAGCACCTGTTGCAGCTCCTGGGCGACGATGCGCACCGGGCGGGTGGCGCGCAGATCGGTCTTGACATCGATGTGCTTGTCCTTGAACTCATGGCGCACCAGAACCAGCGTGTTGTCGACCATGGCGTTGACGTCGACCTCCTCGACCCCGCCGGCGTACTCACCGGGTCGGGCGTAACTCAGCAGTTGATCGACGATTACCCGGATACGGGCGATCTGTTCCATGATGAGCGTGATCTCAGTCTCGATAGGTCCGGTCTGCTCGCCGAGCTCGCTGATAATCACCTCCATGTTGCCGAGGATCACGGCCACCGGATTGTTGATCTCATGCGCCACGCCCGCGGTCAGCTCGCCAATGGCCGCCAGCTTCTCCGCCGTAACAAGCTGTCGACGCGTCTGATGCAGCAGCTGTATGGTCTCCTCCAGGCGCGCATTCTTTTCCTGCAGCTCGCAGGTACGGTCGGCCACCTTCTCTTCGAGCTGCTCGGCCGCACGTTCGAGCTCCCGATGTCGCTCGTCGAGCAGGTCGAGCATGGTATCGAACTGGCGTGCGAGTGCGCCGATCTCGTCATTCGAGGCGAGCGGCCCGATGCGCCGCGGTTGCCCGTCCTGCTGGGCGCGCACGACCGCCGCCATGGCCTCGATGGGGCGAAAGATCGAGCCGGCCCCGCGAAAGGCCACTGCCGCGGCGAACACCATGCTCAACAGCGACACCACCCCCAGCCAACCGAGCGCCCGCAGGTACGCGGCCTGCACGGGCTCTTCGAGATAGGCTGTGCTGAGCATACCGACGCGCTGGCCCGAGTCGTCCTCGATCGGCTCGAAGGCCGACATGTAGCGATCGCTCCCCACCGAGAAGCGCGCGATCCATTTCCTCCCCTGGCC
>DATFLL010000009.1:0-49138 GCA_035267785.1 Gammaproteobacteria bacterium
GATAGCGTTCCACCATCGCGGGAACCTGCTCGCTCTGGTCAGGATGGACCAGAAACACGATCTCGTAGTGTCTCATTGCGCTCCTCTCGGATTGGCAGCCTCCCGTCATGCGGTGAGGCAAGGAGTATCGAATTGTCGGCCGGGGCCGGTCTCCGACCCCAAGTGTTAAGGGCGGGAATTTTAAAGGGGTTTTGGGACCATTGCAACGCCGAAGGCCCAGACTCAGGGGCGGTGACGGCGTTGGCGCAGGGCTTCATAGAGGAAAATCCCCGCGCTGACCGACACATTCAGGCTGTCCACCCGCCCTCGCATGGGCAGGCGGGCCAGGATATCGCAGTGTTCGCGGGTCAGCCGGCGCAGCCCCGCCCCCTCCGCGCCAAGGACGAGCGCGATCGGGCCGCTCAGGTCGACGTCGAACAGCTCACCCTCCGCCGTCCCATCGGCCCCGATCAGCCAGATCCCCTGCTCTTTCAGCCAACGCAGTGTCCGGGCGAGGTTGGTCACCTGGATGAACGGCACCGACTCGGCCGCCCCGCTCGCCACCTTGCGCGCCACCGGCGTCAGGCCGCAGGCCCGGTCCCGCGGGGCGATCACCGCATGGGTGCCGGCACCGTCGGCACTGCGCAGACAGGCGCCGAGATTGTGCGGGTCGGTCACTCCGTCCAGGACCAGCAGCAGCGGTGGGCCCTCAACGGCTCCCAGCAGGGCCTCGAGGTCGGCCTCGTCGCGCACCCGCGGCGCCCGTCCGCGCGCGGCCACCCCCTGGTGGCGCACGTCACCGGCCCGCTCGGCCAGTACCCGCGCCGAGACCTCGTGCAGCGCCACCCCGGCCGCGGCGGCGGCCTGGCGGATCTTCTGGGCCCGCGGGTCGCGCCGGGCGCGGTCGATCCACACCTCGGCCACCGCCTCGGGATGCTGCTGCAGCGCCGCCAGCACGGCGTGCAGACCGTAGATCAGTTCTTCGTTGTCAGACACGCATAGCCTCAGTTTCGAGGTTCGCGTGGCGAGTGACGAGGAAGACTCCCGGACCTTGTAACCTCAAAGACTGACGCCTCACTCCTCACCCCTCAGGTATTACTCTTTCTGCCGACTGCCAACTGCCAACTGCAAACTGCCAACTCGCCTGCGGAGCGGGCGACGACGTCATTCCTTCTTCCTGCCGCCCGAGCGCCGCCGACGCCGCGGCGAGCGCGCCGGACGTTTCTCGCCCTGGCCGGTCTCCTGCTCGCCTCCCGTGGCCTGAGTCTTTCGCTTGCCCCTGCGTTTTCCCGGGCCGCGCTTGGACTCGCCGCCGGCGGGCGCCTGCTCGGACTCGGCCAGCTCGAAGTCGATTTTCCGATCGTCGAGATCGACCCGCACGACACGCACGCGCAACGGGTCGGCCAGACGATACATGCGGTTGGTGCGCTCACCCAGCAGGCGGTGCTTGACCGGGTCGAAGTGATAGTAGTCGTTGCTCAAGGCGGTGACGTGTACCAGGCCCTCGACGTAGATGTCCTTGAGTTCCACGAACAGACCGAAGCTGGTCACGGCGGTGACCAGGCCCTCGAATTCCTCGCCGACCTTGTCGAGCATGTACTCGCACTTGAGCCAGTCCGTGGCGTCGCGCGTGGCCTCGTCGGCCCGACGGTCGGTCAGCGAGCAGTGCTCGCCCAGTGCGACCATGTCGTCCTCACTGTAACCGAAGCGCTCGGGCGACTTGCCCGCCAACAGGTGGCGGATGGCGCGGTGCACCAGGAGGTCGGGGTAGCGGCGAATGGGCGAGGTGAAATGCGCATAGGCGTCATAGGCCAGACCGAAGTGACCGATGTTGTTCGGACTGTACATGGCCTGGGACAGGCTGCGCAGCATGACGGTCTGAATCAGGTGCGCGTCGGGACGCTCGCGCACGCTGTCGAGCAGCTCAGCGTAGTGGCGCGGCTGGGGCTTGTCGCCGCCGCCGAGGCTCAGACCGAGCTCGGCCAGGAAGGCGTGCAGATCGGTGAGCTTGTCGCTCGAGGGCCCTTCGTGGATACGAAACAGCGTCGGAATCTCTGCCTTGAGCAGATAATCGGCCGTGGCCACGTTCGCCAGCAGCATGCATTCCTCGATGAGGCGGTGGGCGTCGTTGCGTGCGACCGGCACGATCTGCTCGATCTTGCGCTCTTCACCGAACACGATCTTCGTCTCGGTCGTGTCGAAATCGATCGCCCCGCGCTTGACGCGCGCCTTGTGCAGCGCTTCGTACAATCCGTGCAGGTTCTCCAGATGCGGTACCAGCTCGGTATACTGCTCACGCAGCGCCGGCTCGCCGTCCACGAGCATGGCGGCCACCTTGGTGTACGTCAGGCGGGCGTGAGAGCGCATCAAGCCCTCGAAGAAGCGGTAGTCGCGCAGCTCGCCGTTGGCGCCCACATGCAGCTCGCACACCATGCACAGGCGGTCGACCTGCGGGTTCAGCGAACACAGGCCGTTGGAGAGGATCTCCGGCAGCATCGGGATGACCTGCCCGGGGAAATACACCGAGTTGCCGCGTTCGCGCGCCTCGGCGTCCAGGGCCGTGGCCGGCTTGACGTAGTGCGAGACATCGGCGATGGCCACCAACAGGCGCCAACCTCGCCCCTGGCGCTCGCAGTAGACAGCATCGTCGAAATCCCGCGCGTCCTCGCCGTCGATGGTCACCAGGGGCAGCGCGCGCAGGTCCTCGCGGCCGGACTTCGCGGCCTCGGGCACCACATCGGTCAGACCCTCGATCTCAGTCTCCACCAGGGGCGACCAGACCAGCGGCAGGCTGAAGGCCCGTACGGCGATGTCCACCTCCATGCCCGGCGCCATGTGCTCGCCGAGGATTTCAACGACGCGCCCAATCGCCTGGCGGTGGCGCGTCGGCGGCTCGAGCATTTCCACGACAACGATCTGGCCGTGTTTGGCACCGTAGAGCTGCTCTCCGGGGACCAGCACCTGCTGGGTGATGCGCTTGTTGTCCGGGTCGACGAAACCCACCCCGGCCTCCAGGACCAGCCGCCCGACGACCTGCTGGTTGGCCCGCTCCAGGACCTCGACCATCTCGCCCTCGCGGCGGCCGCGCTTGTCGATGCCGCTGACGTGCGCAACGATACGGTCGCCGTGCATGCAGGCTCGCATCTCACGCGCCGAGAGGAACAGGTCGCCCCCGCCTTCGTCAGGAATCAGGAAACCGAAGCCGTCGGGGTGACCGACTACGCGGCCGCGCACCAGGTCCATCTTCTGGACCAGGCCATAGCCGCCGCGGCGGTTTCGAATCACCTGGCCGTCGCGCTCCATCGCCTTGAGCCGGCGGCGCAGCGCCTCGGTATCGCGCTCGCCGCGCACTTCCATGGCCTTGGCGATCTCCTTGTGGCTCATGGGCACCGCTTCGCGCTCGAGCAGGGCCAGGATGAACTCGCGGCTGGGGACGGGATGGTCGTATTTGGCGGCCTCGCGCTCGGCGAAGGGATCGCGGTCGGATTTACGCTTGGCCATCAATGACCCGCCCCGGGCCCGGGCCCGCGTTGAACGATAAATTGGCTAACAACATTGGTGCCGTTTGGCTCCTTCGTGTCGAGATTGACAATATTCCAGACTCCCGGTAAAGTGCGCGGCTCTCAGGGCCTGCGCAGTGCGCCGGCCCCTGAAAGCCGAGGTGGCGAAATTGGTAGACGCGCTAGCTTCAGGTGCTAGTGGGGGAAACCCCGTGGAGGTTCAAGTCCTCTCCTCGGCACCACTTCTCAGAACCTTCTAACTCACTGTTTTTCAAGCCATAAATCCCTTCGGTCCCGGTGCGGGAGGCGTCAACTGGCGCATTTGTACCACAAACTGCCCTACACCTGATAGTTCAGCCGGTGGTACAGGCACTAAGTCGCCCGCTGCCTGACAACCTCACGTACCGCAACGTCCGGTATTACGAACACCGCCCGCCCCCCAAGCCGAACGCCCCTGTCTTCCCAACCGTTCCGTGATCGGTTTGTCGATGCGGACCCGGGAGAAATTAAAAGCACTGCTCTTCAAGTCCGATGTGGATGTGAACGCCGCAACATCATCCAACAGAGGGGGGGCAAATCCATATTCGAGGAATTCGAGCGTACCGTTTTACAACGCGTCATATGCTTCGAAGACCACATCATAGACGATCCGGGCGTCTCACGCGAGGTGCGCTCCTTATTGAACGGGATAACGAAAGTTACGGGCAAGAGGCCGGAACGAATCCGATGTGCGCGAGTGGGATCCTCACGCTGTTCTTTGACAGCCTCGCGCGCGTCCATGCCCCCCCGAATGGCGACTGCCACCGACTGATATCCGCCCATACGACGCCGTCGTCCGAGATGTCTCCTGAGCCATAATGACAGCCCGGCTCTAACGCAACCTTCCCCGCTCGCAAAACCTAATCACGTGGCAAGCGGCAGAACCTGCCCGATTTCTAGAACTTGCCAATGACGTTGATAAAGGCACCTTTACTGTCATAGCTCAGGTCGGTCAAATCGTCGGAGAAGTCGGTAAAGTTATAGCCCATTCCGAGTTTGAGATGATTGCCGATATGGCGGTAAATGCCGGTCAAAAAGCCGCTGCGGCGGTCACCGGCCTGAGGAAGTTTGAGCATGCGCCCTTCCAGCATCACGTCCCATTTACGGATAACGTGCCAGTCGGCGCGCAATATATAGAGCACGGCGTTGCTCTTGAAGAATACCGGATCGGTTCGATCTTGCGCCAGTTCGCCCATGCGGTAGGCATACTTGCCACCCAAGGACCAATGCCGTGTGACGTCATACATGACATCCAGGGACAGGATATGACTTTTCTGAATGTACGCAGCCGCTGTATTGCTGACGGTGAGTTGGTCGCTGGACGGTAAATTATAGAAATACGTGTACTTGAACAATGTGTTCAAGGCGTCGTTGTCAACAGGACGATATGCATAACCCATAACGGCTTCTGTGAAATTGCCATCGTAGAATTCGCCCAAGGTGCTGTGACTGGTTGAGTGATTCAGCTTGCCCAGCAGCCGCCAGTTCGGGTTGAGCTGATACTTGATGCTGTTCTTAGTCAACCAGGTGGTTCGTGTGGAGGTGCTCAGATCGCTCGCCTGGGTATCGTCCTTGCGGTATTCCAGCGCGCCCGCATACGTGAAGTTGTCGACGTGGTAACCGACTCGCAGGGCAGCGGCTTTGCGCTCGATCTTCGCAGCAGTGACATTGTCACGTAATGTCCCCACATCCACGCTGCCACCAAAATTCAGGCTGTCGGTCGCGGCCAAATCGAAACCCATGCTGTGGGTCAGACCTGTCGGAACATCACCGTAAGTGTAACGTTCCTCCATGTAGACACTGGCCGAGTCTGAGTAGTGGGTCTTGAAACCCGCAGACAGATTACCGCGACGCGCGCGCACTCCGTTGTCGGTGCGGCCGTTTTCCAACGTATAGGCACTGTAGATATTGGTCTTGTCGGTAATCTTGTATTCGGTACCCATCTTCGCCGCCGTCCCCATGTCACCGCCGGAGACCTCACCATTGAGGCTCAAGCGATCCGTGGAACGGTACCTGCCTCCGACACCAACGCGACCATTTCTCTCACGGTTCCCATCGCTGCTGACGGTTTGCTGCAGGTAGCCGTAGCTGCTCCAGCGTTCCAGCGAGTCGTAGTTCAGTTTCACCGCTGCGTCGTTACGCTTACCCTGCACCTGCGTCGCCGGAACAATGGGCGAATGATCCTGGCGATTGTCGTGGCGCAAGCCGCCTTCGATACTCCAGTTGCGCGTCAGTTGCTGCATAACGTCCACTTCCGCCGCGCTCTGTGACAGGGCGTCCTGCTGCTTCTTGGAGACCACATGCAACTTGACTTTGGTCGCCGGCGTCACATCGACCTGCGCCGTGCCCCCGTTGATCGTGGTATCGGTCGGTGCGCTCAGCCCGGGTGACGAGTAACCGGCATCCAGTTGCTGGCGATACATGGTGACCTTGCCCTTCACCACCTTGGTCACATCCGCAAGATCCAGGCTGCCATCCACACGCCGGCCCATCGCCCGCACATCAGGGCTGGCCGCACTCGCTCCCTGAGTGTAATTGAACCCGCCGTCGTTCGACATCAGCGAGGTGGACACCGTACCCTCGCTAGCGGACTGCTCTATGCGTAGCCACGTGCCCGTGTTCTTCCGCAAAGTGACGTCGGCACCGTTAAGACTGGCCCGGCTGCTGTCGCTGTTCAGGTTTTCCGCAGTCAAACCCAACTTTACGTGGTCTCCGAACCAATAATGAGCGCGACCACCCTTGGCAATATCCTTTAGGTCGGTAAAACCGGGCGTATATTCGTAACGCGCAACCAGGTAGCTCTGGTATGCACTAAGGTCACCGCCATTGATCAACTGCGTGCTGGCTGCAAACGACGATAGCGGCTGGCGAAGCAATACGCGACCTTGGATATAGTCGATATCGTAATCGAGGCCCGAAACCAGGTTTTTAACGCCAACGACTTCGCCCGAGATGCCGTCGCGTATTTCGACCCTTATACGATCGGAACCGGTGAGAATATCCTGATGACGCAGGTAATACAGGGAACCCCCCGTACCGCGTAATTCATCGCGGGCTCCCAGCGTGCCCGGCTCGGCCGCGAAGGCGTTGATGCCGAAGCGTTTTTCGCCAAACGAGGTAGTGGCATCGCTCTCCAGATTGGTATTGGCACCGTACAGCGCCCGATCGATATGGGCCAAATAGTTGTCGGTGTAAGCAACGTTGAAGTTGCCCCACATTCCGTAATTGTCGTCTTTTTCTACTTTGACATAAAACTTGCCGGAGGTCGGTGCGTCCTCGTGCAGCGTGCTGTCATCGCCGAATGTGGGATAGGCGTACTTGGAATCCAAGCGGCGAAAGACGGCATCCGGCGTTTTCTCTACGAAGTTCGTGAACAGTTCCTTGACAGGCCCTTCGCGCGTATCGGCGCTGGCCGTCAACTTGGTGCCCGCGCTGAACTTCCCCTTGGTATAAAATGCCAATCGGCCGTCTACAGACAGGTCGTTGTCGTAATGGGTCGTGTCCCCCGTCACCAGTTTCGCCGGACCGTTGGTCTTGTCACGGGCAAAAGTCAGATCCGCGATACCCACGTAGAACCAGTCGTTGTGCTTTAGCTTAAGGTCCCGCAGATACACATCACCATTGCCTTCCTTGTCTGTGATGGACACCTCGACAGTCTGCAGACCAGCCGGCAGAATCAGTTCTGCACCGAACTCCCCCTGATCGTTCACCGGTATCGGATATCCGCCAAACCAGGCCTGATAACCCTCGGGCACGTCCTTGCCAAACACCGAAACCGTACCACCGTTCCCGGGGATAACGATATTGCTGAGGCCAAGACGGTTTTCGCCATAACCTACCAGCAGCTCTTTGTCAGGGTCCTGCTTGCTGTGATCGGTATTCGTTTGGTCTACCACCCACAGGGTCTGCGCTTTGGTCTCATCGAAGGCATCGTGTTTACCGTAGACACGCACCAAATATTGATATTTCGTGCGCGGGGCATGGTATGTCATACCTTTCCCGTCCGGCCTAAACTGCCACTTTCCTTCACCATGACTGTCCAGCGGGATGACCGCCAACGGCTTACCGCGAGTGGACTCGCCATCGGCAAAGATCCGCACCTCGGCACGCTTGATAAAGGCGGGGAAATTGCTGTACAGCCTGAACCAAGCCTGATTTTCAATAAACGGGGTGCTGGGATTATCCCGCTCACTGATCACATTGGGCCAGGCGGTAATATTAAGGCGCGGCTTTAATGCGAGGTCATCGAATTTGAATTGCACCTTGGCCTTGTCGAGCGCGACGTCAGTACAGCGTTCCACGTCCTCGATATTCTTGCCCGGATCGTTGAGCGGCTGTCCGTCGACCGATATGCGCATCAGGTTGAGGGAATACGGGTTCCGGACATGGACATCGCGCGTGACGCGTTTAATCAGTACGCCATCGTCATTTTCCAGCATGGCCAGTTCATCGTAAACAATCTGCACAACCACCTTGGATTTGTCGCTGGTAACAAAACCGGAGTTGACGACATCATTGGATTGCACATAACCGTGCCCTTCGTATTCGGTTTGTTTATCCGCCAACCCCATTCGATGCTTAATCGCCTCCATGGCCCGACGTGCGCGCGAGGTCGACAGCCCAACGTCATCGCCATACACTCTGGCGGTACGACGGTCCAGCCGCCTGTTACCCGTGTAACCGATAAAGCGCAGGCGCACGTTGCCTTTGTCGGCGACAGCTGCCATGCCGCGCTTGAGCCGATCCACGTACCCCGGCGGTATCACCGGCTTGCCGCCTTTGAAGTAGATGGGTTTGAGCTCCCCGTCCGGTGGATTGTAAATCCGTTCCACGGTCTCGGCGGCGGCTGCCTCGGGACAAATCTGCGGTGTATCGGGCAAATCCTCCATGGGGTCGTCATACCAGAACTCCACCTCGACACGGCGGTTCAGCGCCCGCCCCCTGTCCGAGCTGTTCGACGCGATCGGATATGCCGCACCCTTCCCCGTACTGGCAACCGCCTGAGACGGCAGGTGAAGCGCATCCTGAACCGCCAGCGCAACGCGGCGCGCGTTCGCCTTCGAGATGCCGACGTTATCGCCGTAGATACGCGCGTCCCGACCACTGAGCGGCGTATCGTCGGTATATCCGATAAACCGTATTTGAACGTTATTCTTGTCCTTGAGATTCTGAAGGGCCTGGCGTAATTGGTTCAGGAATCTTTGCGGAATTTCCCCTACGGTTTCGTCATAGTGCAGCGGCGGCACCAGATTTTTCAACACTGCGCGCCGCGAATGGCCTTCCTTGTAATGCAACAAACACATCGTTTCCACACGGCAGACCTTGATCCGCTTGATTTTTCGATCAAGCTTCACTTCTTTGTCCACTGTTTTCTCGCTGACTTCGTCGTACCACACCTCGATTTCAACCCGGCGGTTTTCGGCCCTCCCCGCTTCCGTCTGATTGCTCGCGATCGGTTTGCTGTCACCCAAGCCTTCATACGAAATCGCCTCCGGCGGGAGATCCAGAGCCTTCTTGAAGTACTCGGCCGCCGTACCGGCGCGCTCCTTGGACAGCCCCATATTGTCGCCGTATTTTTTCTTGGCTTCGCCAAACAACGGGACGTTGTCCGTGTAACCGACAAAATGAAGACGCACGTTAGTGCGATCGCGCATGCTATTCAGGATTGTGCGCAGCTTCTCGATGTACTCCTGCGGTATTTTCGCCTGACCGGAAGCAAAATGAATTGGCGGCACAACGTTGGTCAGCTTTTTGGTCACAACATGTTTCTTGATGACCTTCTTAACCGCCACTTTTGCCTTGTGTTTTTGCAGGTAGGCGCTGTCATCCTGCTCCCACCTGGTAAACGTGGAATCGGTGTCCAATTGAAGTTCAGTGTTCGGCCCCAGCATCAGCGTATTCCAGAGGTCACCCCCGACGCTCGGACTGGACGGTGCCGGGCCATCGGCCAGGGCCGGCGCAGCCATCGCCAATAGCAACAGCGACAGCATTGTCATGTGGCTCAGGCACGCGCGCATCATTGCCTGAGCCCTTCCCTGTCGACCGGGCCGCCGTGGCGCCAAAACACCTCCGTCTCGATAGTCAGCGAATAGGCGCCCACCTGTTTCCAGCGTTTCTTGATGCGATCCTTGACAGCGTCTATCCGGGCATTGACCAGAGACTTGCTCTCTACGTCAGCAAGGTAGGTCAGGCGAAGCAACGACGGATGCTTGCGCAATTGCGTAATCAACAGCGCCAACCTCGGCACCCACTGGCTGCGCATCTCGCTGGAATTGTCTTTGAACACGCCGTCAGCGAGATCCAGGGTGACGACGTGTTGGAGTGCGGCGCCAAAGTCAAATTTGATCGCCTTGCCTCGCGTCAGCCGCTCGACCCGTGGATTCTCGGTGGTAACGCGATAACCAGTGGGCAGGCTGCGCTCGTCAAGCTTGAGAATGAAGTTGCTGCCACGCTGCTCATTGGGCACGGCGGCGCAGCTGAGGTGGAAGCGGCCGTGCGGGTCGGTGGTAATCAAGTTGCCCCGCACCGTGGCCAGACGGACACCGCCGAGGCCCTTTTCTCCTTTATCCTGATGGCCGTTCAGATTCTTGTCATCAAATACCTTGCCAACGATATCGGAACAGTCAAAGGTGGGGTCCGGTACAACCCGCACGGTAGCAGTGGCCTCGCTGGAGGCATCGCTATTGGTTACGTTGCTGTAGATGTGCGCGCGATTGACGTATTTGCCTTCGTGCACGCCCGCACCGACCACCAGCAATAACTTAATCGTGTAGGTACTGTTCGACGGAATGTTGGCCGGCCAGCTCAGTTCGTTTCCGACTTCCGTGGGGTCCTCGGCTACGCCGTTGACCCGCGCCGAACCCTTCACGTACTTGAAGCCGGGCGGGAAATCGTCGTAAATGGTAACGTTGTTAAGCGCTGCCACCAGCGTGTTGTTGATGGTAATGGTATACGGCACAAGCTCGCCGCGGGTCACGTTGACCTTGGCCGACGTCTTACTGATCGCCAGCGCATTGGTCAGATTCGGATCGATCGGGATCGGGTTGTTAAAGATTTGGCCCTGCTCGCCGGGCGTGCCAGTGCCCAGGGTCAGCTTCAGGTAGTAATTGGTTTGCGCCGAACCTGCGCTTATCGACATGGCCGGAGCGCCCGAAAAGGGCTGTACTTCGCACTCATCCGCGGTCGAAGGGACGGCATCACCGTTGCCGGTTGTGACACAGTCGGGCACCGAGAACGCTCCCGTCCCCGCATCGGTCTGGGCCGGGATCGCCACTGACTCGCCGCTGTTGTAACTGCTGGGTGGCGTCACCTTGATCAGGTAGTCAACGCCGCTCGGGCAGTCCGCCTGACTGAAATTGAGATTGAATTTGTAATAGCCGTTGGCCAGCGTCACCTGGTTCTGCTGACCCGGATCGTCGAAACAGGCCGACGATAGCGGCTGGCTGGTGCTGGCCGACAGCAGGCTAACCGTTGCGCCGGCCACCGGCTGGCGCACTATGGAGTCATAGACCACGCCGTTCGGGGTAATCGGCAGATTGAGGTTCTGCAAGCTATCGCCGGAATTGACGATGATGTCGCCGATGCGCTGCAGCCCGTCGGTAAAGGTATACGTGCTGTTCGTAGAGCTCGAATCCGCCGCGCCGAGCTTGGCGGTATTGGCGCCCGCACCCGGGGCAAGGAAACGAAGTTCGTACCGGTCTGTGCTCGTATTATTCGGTGCAAGGCCCGTGAATTGATAATTGCCGTTGGTATCGGTCCGGGCGGTGGCCAGCAAATTGCCTTTGAAGTACAGCTCCACACTCCAGTTGCCGAGACTGGTTTCGCCGCTGTCGTAGGTCTTGTTGAAGTTCTCGTCGTGCCAGGCTCGGCCGTTTAGAGCCGCGCTGCCAGGCGTACCACCGATAGTAATCGAGACACTCGCCTGGTCGGTCTGAGAACCGAGGTTCCAGTCGGTATGGGCGATATTGGTGACCGTAGTTCCAATCGCCAACGTGGCGTTCAGATCGACACGAAAGCGCAGAGTTGCACTCTGGCCGGGTTGTAGATTGCCGTAGGTTGTCGAATAGTCCGCGTTGACCGTCGTCGCGGTGGTCGTGACTCCGAGGCTCGCACCGTTGAGGGTGGCAGGCACGGTACTGTCATAGGTCATGTAACCTGGCGTTGCCTCATCCAGGTTGTCCCTGATGCTGACGTTGGTCGCCGGAACCGAGCCGACGTTGGTAATCGTTACCAGATACTCGAGTTTCCCACCGGCGACCGCCGTACCACCGCCTACAACGCTCACCGCCTTCGTAATGGACAGTTGCTGCGCGTTGCCGGTCACCACCACGGTCGGTTGGTCACCGTTGCTGTCGTTCCCGTCGGCGTCTGTCGGTTCTGTGGCCTGCTCGTTGGACGCCACATAACCCTGGTTGCTGATCACTACTCCCGAGCCGACTGTACTGTTTACCGTGACATCAAAAACGATCGTGGCAGTTCCGCCCGGCGACAGCTCGCCCGGGATTGTCGTATCGGACGAGTTGATAGAGATGCCCGCGGCCAGCGGTGAAACGCCCGGCGTTGGTTCGGCCACCGCAAGTGTATTGAGGGTCGTCGAGTTGGGGTAATAGGTGGTATTGGCAGGCACCGCGTCGGTCAGGGTTACGCCGCTCGCCTGGACCTTGCCATAGTTAGTGACCTTAATGGTGTACTCGAGGACGTCGCCTGCATCGACGTAGCCATTTCCGTTGACATCGGTTTTGAGGCTGACCGTTTTTACGGCGTCGATCAACGGCACGTTGCCGATCACATCCAGCGTGGGGTCGTTCAGAGTCGCCGTATTCGGATCATCGGACGGTTGTTCGTTGAATGCGCCGCTGCCCGCCCCGCTGCCGGTCAGGAAGCCCTGATTGGAGATTACGGTACCGCTGACCACGCCCGCGTTGATAGTGACATCGAAGGTAATCCTGGCCACATTCGCAGTACTTGCGCTGGCGTCAGCCGGCATATGGCCGGGAGTAGTGTCCGCTAGCGAATTGATGAGCATGCCGTCTTGAAGTGGCGATGCACCACTGACATCCGAGACCTTCTTGCCATTCAACGTGGTACTGCCGGTCACGTATGTCGTACTGGCTGGTATCTGGTCTTTCAACAACGCATTAATGGCGTTTTCATCACCGACATTGTTCACCGTAATGGTGTAACGCAGAGTGTCGCCCGCCAGGAGGATTGTCGACGACCCGGTCAGATCCGCAGACGTTTTATATATCTGGAATTTGGGCGCCGAGTTGATCGTCGTATGTGTCGGGTCATCCGCAGTCGTGGTGTTGGGATCGTCGCTAAGCTGAGTGACAATCGTCGGCGCAGCGATTTGGGCCTGATTGAGCACCACTGTGCCATTGTCAATGACAGGCACCAGTTGAACCGTATACTCAATCGTGATGCTGGCGCCCGCCGGGACCGTCAGACCGCTGATCGATACGTAACCAGTGCCCTTGCTTCCGCCCCCTGCGTTTGATGCGTCGGTCGCGCCTGACGGTATGGATGTGACCACCAGGCTACCGGGCGCGAACATCGCAGTACTATTCAGATTGTCGAGATCATCGGTCAGGTTGAAATTGTTCGCGTCTACGGTCCCCGTGTTGTTGATGGTGAGGGTGTAGCGCAAGGTATCGCCGGGGTGCGCGCTGGTGCCGGGCGAACTCCTGGTTACATCATAAACGTCCTTCGTAAAGACCAGCGTCGGCGCCGTCGTCACCACCGTGAATGCATCTTGAAAATCGGTGTTACTCGCCGTCGCCTCGGTCGCCGTGCCCAGGGTGTTGCTATACGTGTGGACGAAACCCGAGCCACTTGGATCCGCGCTCTTGTACTGCGTAGCCCCCGCTATATTGGTCAGGGACATATTGGTGGCAGTACCTGGATCGAGAGAGGTGCTGTAATTAATGATCAGATGATCGCCGGCCGGAATGACCCCGGTCGATGTCATCGTAATCGTATAGGTACAGGTCGGAGCGCCGACAAAGTTGACGTTGAAATCCGTGCCGTTGGTCAACGATTTGACTAACGTCGTTCCGGTCGAATCGTAGATCCCGGCACTGACAATATTGGGCGCGGCGCTGCACATCCCGCCGGACGGGGACGTGGTCACGTAAGGCAGGACATCCGTGATGACCGTATCCCACGCATCAGCGCCGCCATTGTTTTGGATATCGAGTGTGAACGCGCCGGCGACACCGAGACGCATGTTCGCCGGCCCGCTCTTGGTCATAATCAGGTTGGGGGCAACAATTGTAACGGCACCGCTCGCGCCGGCCGCGCCGTTTGTAACGGTGCCAGTGTCGTCGTTAATTACGTCGTACGTATAGTTCGCCGTATTCGTGAAACTCTTGCCCGGCGTGTTGTTGGTAGTGTCATCCGTAAGCACTACCGTGATATCGACAATGAGTTGATCGTTCGCGGGTATATCGAGACCGCCGCTCGCGTTGTCTACCAATTCCAGATTCGTTGCGGAGCCGATATTGGTCAGACTGGACCAGCTCTTTGTGTTTGACGCAAGGTGCGCGCTCGCACTGACATAACTCAGGCTTACGCCGGTGGCGGCTTGACTGATGTCGTCCAGCACATGGACGTCGTACAATGCCGTGGTTTGGGCCGAGGCTGGAACGGTAATCCGATAGGTAAAGGGTTGACCGATGGCCGCCTGGCTCACCAGCGCCTGTTTGGACAACGCCAACGCAGCCGCCGTGGTGAGTGTCGTCTTGGCCGCACTCGTCTGGCCGTAGTCCTGGCGATCGTTTAGCGCGCTCCCTGTCGGTATGTCCGCGCTATCGAACGAGTAATAATGAGTGACCTGAGCCTGGTTGGTGAGCGTCATTCCCGTACCCAGGGTCGAATCAGCCGTCACCTTGTATTGAACTACCAGGGTGTAGTTCGGCGGTATCGCATACTCGTTGGCGGTACCGGTATCAAGGTCCCAGGTCGCGACGCCGGTCGCAGGATCATACGTCGGTGCGCGCGCCGTCAGTGCGGTCGTCGTCGTGCCGTCAGTCAGATAAATGCTGCCCATGCTGACACCGGCGGCCCGCATACCGACGGGCAGCGTATCCTGCAACACCGGGTCGTAGGCCGTGGCCGTACCGTTATTCGTAATCCTGACCGTGTAGCTGACGCCCTCTCCGGCACCGATGACATTGTTTCCGCCGGCCGGCGCCGCGCTCTTTGTTATTGTCAGGCTGGGCTGCCACACGTAAATGTCTGCACTTGACGTCTTGGCGGTCCCTGCCGTTCCGCCAATGTTGTACGTGAGGGTGGCCGCGTTATTGAGTGTTTGGGGTGTCGGCGCCGTCGGCAACGTGTTGTTCATCACGCGCGCACGGAACTGAATGATTAGGGTGTTGTTCGTCAGATCGTTGTCGACCGCATTATCGACGGTTCCCAGATTCCAGCTAACGGTCCCGGTATCGCCGACGGTGGGCTGGGACGCCACGCTATAGGTGAAGACACTGCTCCCCGAGGCGGGCGTGATACTGATCGTGCCATCAAAGGCCAGGCCCGCGGGCAATGCGTCCGTGACCACGACATTGTTTGTCGTGCCCTCACGCAGCGTGACCGCCAGGTTATACACAACGGTATCGCCAATACGCACGGTACTGTCGGTGGCGTTACTCGGCGAGGTGGTCCAGGTATCCGACACGACCGATTTGGCAAGCGCTGTCGGGTCGACCGAACCCACGCTCGTGCTGACCGGACCAAAGCAGTACGTATTCGGTGCGGTAGTAGTGGGACAGCCGTTACCGTTACGCTCTTCGGTGTTGGTCCCGTTGATGGAGCTCCAGTCCACATAGGCGCTGTTGCTGATTGTTGTCCCGTTTGCCGCCAATACCTGGGCCTGATACGTCAGTACCAATGTGCCGTTTGCGGGAATATCCAGACTGCCGTCGCCGTTCTGATAACCCCACACCAATGCGCCGCTGGACAAGGTCGTAGGCGTCGCCACGAAACCGGAAACGGTCGTGCCGTTGATAGTGACACTGGCCGAATTTGCCACCAGCGACAGATTGGATGGCAGACTGTCCAGTATGTCGGCGTCGTACGCCGTCGCGTGGGAGCTGTTATTCTTAACGGTAACGGTATACTGCAGCACGTCGCCCACCGCGGCCGGCGAACTCGTCGCCTTACCGGACGGAGAGGCATAGCTCACTGTTTTGGTTGCGCTGAGGTCCGGTTCATACACCGTCATATTGGCGGTTGTCGCGGATCCTCCGGTGGCCTGAGTGGTAGTGTCGCCGTTGACCTTGTCATAGGTGTAATAGGCGGTGTTGTTAAAGGTCAGACCATCAACGTTCTTGGTGGTGTTTTTCATCTGCACCGTCACATTGACAACCGCCTGACCGCCCGCGGGTATATCGATGCCGGTGGCCTGGTCTTCGATGACCGGTGAGGTCGCCGTGCCCGTATTGACCAGGCTCCAGGTACCACCCGAGACCACGCTGGCGCCTACGTAGGACAAGTCGGCATTAGAGCTCGTCAACTGATCGAATATTTTGACGTCGTACAACGGCACGTTGACCGGTGTCGCGGGCACTTTGACCTGGTAGGTGAACGTATCGCCGATCGTGGCCCAAGCCTTGGTCGGGTTCGTCTTGCTCAGAGCGGCGGGGGTCTGAATCGTCAGCGGCGTCGGGTCGCCTGCCACGTTGTCCTGGAGCAAGGCCGGACCGTTTACAAAAGGGTCGTCACTGGCGCTGTTCGAGTAGCCACTGGCATTCAACGTGGCCTGGTTCTTCACCACCGTCCCCTTCGTCAACGCTGAGGACAGCTTGATATCGAACGTAATGTAGTACTGGGTGTCCGATGGCAGCGTCAAGCCGTTGATACTGACCTGGCCCACCCCGCCAGTACCGCCATTCGGGGAAATGGCGTAGGTCCCGCCCGGGAGGTTCGTGGAGACCAGGGACAGACTCCCGGGCTGGAATGCCGTTGTGGGATTCAGCGTCACATCACCCAGGTCATCGGTGATGGAGATGTTGTCCAGTATGGGGACGTTAAAATTCTGGATCTGCAACGTATAACGGATGGTATCGCCAGGGAATGCACTCAACCCGTTGGTCGAGTCCTCCAGAACACCGGTGGTCACGTCCTCCGCCGTCTTCAGGAAATAATATCCGGTGGTTACGGAGGTGACGGTAAACGAATCCTCGTAATCCGGGCTTGCGGCCGCGGTCGCGGCATCCTGCAAGGTCCTGGTGTAGGCACGTAAACCACTTGTGTAAGTACTGGTATCGCCGCCGAACCATTGCGTGACGCCCGCCACATTAGCGAAGGTCGAACCTGCGCTCGTGCCGGCATCCAGCTTTCCATCGTAGGTAACGATCAGATGTTCGTTGGGGCCAATCGTGCCTTTGGCAGTGTTCATGGTCAGACTGAGCGTGCACGGGCTGGTTGCCGCCCCCCCGTTCCAGCTCATCGTATAATCCGCGCTTGGCGAAAGCGCCGTCGTCGTCCCATCGGCATGAACGATACTGGCAGTTACCGTGGGCCTAGGGTCATAGATACACATACCCGCGGGAATGTTATCGCTAACCGTTGCGTACCAGGCGTCGCTGCCCCCGACATTCTGGGCATCGACCGTGAATGTGTCCGACGTACCCACGTTCAGGTTGGACGTCGTCGCCGTCTTGTTGACGACGAAATCCGGCTCGGCCACCGTCATCGGCGCCGATACCCCTGACTGGCCGGGCAAAGGCGCATACGCTACCCCGTCGATAACACGCCCGAACCACCATTTGGCCGTATTGATAAACTGCGTTCCGGCCACATTGTTCGACGTGTTATCGAGCACGACCGTCAGTTCGACCACCACCTGGGTGCCGGCCGGAATATTCCGTAACGAGGAATTATTGGAATAATCGAATATCAGATGCTTGGTGTTATCACCCGTGACCGTCTCGGTTCCCAGGTCTTTGGTTCCGATAAAGAGATTGAGCGGACCGATCGCAGTTTTTACACCGCTGGTGTCGACCGTATAAGCGGTATTGCTGACATACGTCATGTCCGCCCCGGTCGTCGTTAGGTCGTCATAGATAGTGGCATTGCTTAGGGTGTTCGCCGACGGATTGTCGTAGTACGTGTTCGTCGACGGGTCGTACATGACCGGCACGGTGAGCGTGTAGGTAAACGGTACCCCGACGGTCGCGGTCGGACCGGGCGTCGCTTTACCGATAGTCTCGACCGGGATGAACAGAGACTGGCAGCTGTTGTTCGCGGCGTAAGTGGCATTATTGACGAACCAGATCTTGGTATCCGTATTCGAACACGCCATATTACCGCCGTAATAGACGTTCTCGAAAATTGCCAGCGTGGGATATGGATACTGCTTGAAATTGACCGTTGACGTCAGGCCGTTCGGCCACTTACTCGAAATAGGAAAATTCTTGAAATAACAGCTCTGATCGATGGTAATGGAAGATGGCAGCGTGGCCGGAGTCAGAGACGGATCGTTACCATCGATAACATGAAATTGGCCAACCAACGGAAATTGGCTGCAAAACACCGTGCCTGCATGCGCTGCTTGGGCTGCGCCCAACAAAAGCAGAATGCCAAGCGCTCGCATGACCCGCCTTCGCGCAATCGCCGCCTTTGCTCTGTGTTCTACCGTCGCCGCAGCCTCCCTGCTATCGGCCACACGCACGTGTTTTGCCATCCCCTTACGATTGATGGCACACGCCCGCACGGCGCCAATGGTTCGTAACGCCAAAGAACGCATTCTCTTAGCCGCGGAGGGAGAATTGAAACCCACAGACACGCCCTACTCCCAACCGCAGTCCCAGCCACAGCAGTCCACCAGACAATATCCGGCCTGAGTGAAAGCGGGCTTACGACGAAACGCTAACGCAGTCCCGTCCCAAGCCGCCATGGCGCGGCACCGACGAATGCGAGTGACGTTTCCCAATTGCATGCATGCCAATCTGAGCGCAATTCGACTTGATAACCACGCGACAGCATGCGCACCTCGTGTTGGGCAGAACTCCCCCAAGATTTTCGATTTTTTTTGCATACTGCCAATACCACATCATTTATCAAATCGTTTTTCTTGAGACACGCGCTTCGGTTCGAAACCGTCGCGCCTTTATGCCGCGCCACCCGCACCGGCAATAAACTTCCCGTTCTTGTTAGCCTTCATTGCGCGTGGACAGGGCACAATGGGTTTGAATGATTCCTTGGTTCTTAACGCCTGTCTAAAATTATTTGCCCGGATCGCAAACTCTGTCACTAAACGCGCCTCACACCAGCCTGGCTCGGGCAGACGATAGCTACGACGCCGGAAGGAAATCGATCGGGTACAAAATCGTAATTCTCGGCACACCGGCCTTTTTCCCAAAATTAAACATCCGGACGCGAGCGAGTATTTTCTTAACCAGCTTACTGGAGGCAAGGTCCGTGGATACCATCTTACATTGTGAGACACTGCCATCGGGATCAATGGTAATACGCATCACCAGCTTGCCCTGAAGAGTCGGATTGACGCGTAACTCGCGGTTATATATCCGGTACAGCGCGGCCTTGTAACGGTCGAACACGATCTGGATTTCCTCGTCCGTGCGTGTCGGCCCCGGACTGTCGCTCAACGGCCGGTCATCCGCAGCCGCGGTTCCGATGTCGCTCTGGACCCGCGTGAATGCCACCGCCGCCATCTTCTTGCCGGTACCGGAGACATCGTGACTTAGTGACGACGTACGGATGCCGCCGCTCCCGCTTTTCGCCTGACTGGTCAAAATATGCCGCGAGACATGCGATGAGCTCGCGCCCTTGTTGTTCAGGTTCGCACTCGCGCCCAACTTCGCCTCAGGTTCGTCTTTCAGGAGATTCGCGAGGTTATTCCTGAAGGCCAAGACACCCTTGTGCGCCACCCTCTTTCGCGCATTTTGCCGCTCCGTTTTGGTCGGCTTCTTCTGAGTCTTTTCCGGCTTTTCCGGTTTCGCTTCTTTCGGTTTAGGCTTCGGTTTTGGTTTCGGCGGCGGTTGTTTCTTGATCAGTTTTGCAAAGCGATCGGGGATCGGCTGATCTTCCGGTCGTTTCGGGATTGCCAATTTGATTTGGGGGATGACCAGAGTGACGAAGATGCAGATCAACAGGCACAGCAGCAGAATTTTTCGGTACCTTTTTTCGTCCTCATCCTTCTTCGTCCATGGCATGACCATGACGCGAACCGGGAGCTGTTTAATTTCCCGTTCGATGACGTAGAGATCTTTCGACTCCTCTTCGCGTTCTCTGAGTTCTTCGATCTCGTCGAGCAGATAGGCAATTGACGCCTTCTTGGTCGCGATTTGGCTGACAATATTCTCGCGCTTGTCGGTTACCGTTTTGATACCGCGCTCGAAGATCGCCGCTTTGTTTCGCAGTTGCTCGAGTTTGGCATCAACCTGGGCACCTTCGACCAACCCGTCCCAGAACAACTCGTTGGCTCCCATCTCGGCCAACTGTTCGAGTTTGTCACTCAACGTGCTAAGCAACTCGTACTTGCGGCGCTCGTCCGCGAACTCTTCGAGTTGTTGCTCGACGCCCCGCAATTGCTCCTCAAGCTTTCGAATCTCAGCCTGATAGAGCTCGATCCGGCCCTGACAGCGCTGGATCTGCGAGTAAATATCTTCTTGTTCCGAGGCTATCGCATTCATGGCATCAACACTTAAATGGTCGTTAACTCCGGCAATAGCCGTCAGCTTTGCGTGGACTTCTGCATTACTGCAAGATTAATCGTGTCATACCCAGCCATTGTGCAACTCGACATGACTTTCTGAAGTATCCTGTAAGGGATCGTCTTGTGGGACAGAATCGTCACCTTCCTGCTTTCCGCGATCGCCTTTGTACTCACGCCGATAACATGTCTTTTGATGTCTTTCAGGCTATCTACGATTTGAGGTATGTTTTCCTTCTTGGATGCCACCAAATCCTTCATGGACACGACGACCCGGCCCTGCACGAGGACATTGTCTTTCGTTACGATTACGACTGCGGTTTCCGCGGGTTTTGTGTCCGATACAGAGTCCGGCAGTTTGACCTTTTTGGGCGGATTCAGCACGGGGCCATTGGCACTATTCACCAAAAGAAAAAACACTAGGATCGTAAACACGTCCATCAACGAGGTCAGGCTCATCGAAGGTATTTTCTTCTTATGATTTCTCGACATCCGTTTAATACGTCGGCTGTTCTTCATGGCGCCTGCCCTATCGATATATCCGGAAACAACTCCGCTCTAACCGGTTCAGCCTGCCCTGGCTCTTTCATTTCTATGCTGCGCACGGCATCCATGGTTTCGACCAAATAGTTGTATTCGATGTTTGGCTCCATCAGGATCGTCGCATCGGTCTTCTTGGGGTAGTTCTTCTTAATTTTCAAAAGATACTCGCTGAGCTTCTGATAGTCGTACTGACCGTCCACTTTAGGTATATTGGCGATTACACCTTTGCCGTTCCCGATCTGCAGCATTTTATTTCGCACAATAACCTCGATATTGACGACCTCCTTGTCCGTCGAACCGCCGGCCCCCTCGGGTAACTTCAGCTGCAAAATGGTAATGCGCGAAAATACGGCCGTAATCAACAGAAACGGCACCAGCACCACCATCAAATTCATAAAAGTGGTGACGTCCAACTCCGGTGGAGTCTTGTCCTTAGCCCGATAATGATGTCTGCGTGCCATAACGTACCTGCTATTCGGCCGGCGATGCCGGCGCTGTTGCCGGAGCGGGACCCGCGCCCATCTGAGGCGTCGGTTCTGGCGTTTCCGCGTGCTGACGTCTTGCCATCTTCGTAATGACGCTTAGTGTCTTCACCGACGCCATCTCAAGGCTGTCGACGATCTCGCCCGTCTTCGTCGTCAAGACAACGTAAATAATCAGTAACGGGATACCTGCCATCAGGCCCAGCGCCGTTGTGTTCATGGCAACCGAAATACTGCCGGACAACAGATCGGCCTTGTCCGCCGGGTTTGCATTGGCCACCGCGGTGAACGCCTGAATAAGACCCATAATGGTTCCCAAAAGCCCCAACAGGGTGGAGATGTTCGAACACAACGCCACATAAGGCGTGCGTTTCTCCAATTGTGGAATTATTTCCATCATGGTCTCTTCCATGACTATCTCGATATCGTCCCGCCTGCGAACGGCGCCCTGAATTTCCAGACCGGCATTCAGGAGCCGACTGATAGTGGATTTATTCTTTTCCGTCATCTCACGGGCCTTATCGAAATCGCCTTTGGCCAAGACGGGATACAACTTGTCCCACATACTCCGGTTTTGGTTGCGCACCAGCGTAAGCTTCGTGTAACGCTCTATGGAGATCGCGATTCCAAATGCAAGCACAAACAAAATGGGGTACATAAAAAACCCACCTGTTTGAATAAATTTAATAATGGCTTCCATCACTTACCCCTTCTGTTTCAGCTCTATTTAGCGTACTGCCTATCGATTCCGATATGGGACGACCAGTATTCGACGTCTTTTGGGTTCAGGTTTACCCGCACACTTCACGGTTTCTTGCCCACAGTAATGTCGTAGAAATTGAGCTCCCGCATAAACACATCTTTGTCCACAGGCTTCATCTTCTCGTTCAACAAACTCGAAGCCAGCCCTGTTTCAACACCCACTTCGGAGCTCTTCCATGGGACGATAAACAATGACTTTGGCGCCTCCTTGTTGCCAATAACCGAGATACCAGACAACTCTTTAACGTCTTCTTTCGACTTACCGGAATGCTTTTTACTCTTATCGGCTGCCGATACATTCAGCGCCAAGAGTCCGAGCAACAGCACAATTGCGATCTTTTTTGAGATATTCATCATGCTCACCGGCGATTACATCCGTCTCTTTACGTCAGCCACCCAGATTTTTACCTTCTTGTCGTCTGGCTCGAACTTTAAATACGTCTCATATTGCTTCAATGCGCAATCCAGATCCTGAATATAGATATCGCATAGCACACCGAGATTTTTGTGCGCCGGCATATAATTCGGATATGCATGCAACAGCTTTTCATAGACCTTGCGTGCATCGCTGTAGCGACCCGTCTTGCGATAGACAATACCGAGCTCATTGAGCGCGGCCGGGTGCATGGGGTAGATAGTCAGCGCCTTTTTCAGGCTTTGTTCAGCCTTTTGGTATTCCTTGGTCTGCTCGTAGGCGATCCCGAGGTCGATGAAAGGACCCGAAAATTTGGTGGTTTTGCCGGTTACGGTTTTGAGCATCCGAATCGCATCGGAATAGTTTCCCTTCTTGAGCAATACGATCGCCTGCTGGAATTCGGCCTTAATTTCAGGGTCCACAGGGTGCTTTTCCTCGATGACGATAGGCCCTGTGTGCACACAAGTTCGCCGTGCGCCGGCGCCCTGGTCCGACGCGCTTCCTTGCCCCTTACTACCTGGCGCGCATTGCGATGTGTTTGCCTGGGTGGCGTTGTCGGCCTCATCACCGGAGCCTCCCGGGCTAGCACAGGCAGCGGCCAAGAGGCACAGTAAGACCGGTATCGTCAAACGGAATATCCTGCGCTTAGTGGTGCTCGCAAGATTAGGGAGAGTGTCTCGTGTGCTGTTCACTGAATTTCCCCGGTCGTTTTAATCTCATCATGCGGCAGACTCGTCTCCGCCGCGCTCTGCCCGCCATAAGGCTTCACATCCTGGCGAGCCCCCGCCTGCGAGGACGCGTTTCGAACTTTGTAACCTGCCCCACCATCGGCTTTGTTACCCACCGGGCCGCCCCTGTGAAGCGCGCCCTTCCGCGTCCGGCGGCCCTAACAACGGCGCTTGTCCGCCTGGGGGACTGGTGGCGCCATCGGCCTTATCTGTCCGATCCGAAACGCCGTCTGCGGCAGCAGGCGAGGCGGAGCCTGCCGTTTCGCCGGCTTTCAGACTGGTATTTTCGGCCGAATGGCCCCGATCCATTTGCGTAGCATCCCGTTTTTGTGATGGATACCCGAAATATTGGAGATGCTCGACGAAAACCGGTCGGGCCTCCTCGCGAATATAGGCCGGCGGGGTATATCGATATTTGGCAATATTGTCGATGTAGGGCGGAATCGCCTCCGGCTTGTCGAAGGTCGCCGGCACCAGTTTTGCTAGTTTTGCGATGCTCCGGTCGATCCAGGGGCTGTAGATGCCCCGCTTCAACAACTCCACGTTCTTCTCGTGCACTGAGATGGCCTTTTCCTCAAACGGGTCTGCCTGGTCTTCTAGTGCCAACTTGAACTGTTCAAGCTCGAGCTTGCTGAGACCCTTGGGGACCTCCGAGTTCAGCAACGCGCGATCGAAGTTGTAATAGATTTCCGCGAGGTAATAGGTGGCAGCCGCCGTAACATCCGCGACGTGATAGTCGACGAGTTTGCTGTACCTGGCGATCAGGCTCTTCATGGCCGCCTGCTTGCGGTGCATAGTAACCTTAAGTGGGTTGACGAGCTTTATGGCGACGTACTTGTCATATTCCGGTTCGATAATTACCAGCGATGCCTCTGCCGCCAGGTAACGAGTGCGGTCGGTACGTTCGGCGCCCGCCTGCGCATCCGCCGTGATGATATGCTGAAGCGTCTTACGGTAATGGAATAAATCATCACGCGACTTGTACAACATCGCGATTTTGTAATAGGTATCCAGCGCGAATTCCAAAGGCTTGGGGAACTTCGCTACAAATTGCTTGTAGACCCGCAGGGAATTGTCGGTATCGTTGGCCTTGTCGTACATTGTTGCGGCAGAGAGCATCGCCTCACGGGTGATTTCCTCATCTTTGGATTCGGCGGCTACCCGCTCGAACTCCCTGCCAGCCTGGCTGTAATGCCCCATCTCCTTGTAGGCGTACGCGATCTTCTTCGTTACGTCGTGCTGTAGCTTGCTTCCGGGATAATTGTGTCGGAACGCCAACAGCACCTTCACGGCCCGATCCAGATCCATCGTCTGGATAAGAACCGCGGCTGCGTCATACTCCGCGGTGGGACGTATCTTCGAAGTGGGGGCTACCTTAGCGATACGCAAAAAGTGCCTGACGGCATCTTTATAATCTTCCTTCGCCTTGGCCGCTACGCCCTGCTGATAGATAGAGGCGGCTAGATCGTCCACCAGGCCGGGCCGACTCTTATCGTCCTTGGCCGTCATCGCCAAGACTTCCGTATAGGCCTTCTCGGCCTCGGGATACGATTTGAGGGAGAACAGCGAATGTGCCACCACCAACCAGGCCCCACGTCGTATAGCATGCGTCGTATGGGGGTATTCCTTGATCAGGCGGCGACCGAACGTAACGGCCTGACCATAGTCACGCATCTCATATAAATCGTCCACCGCCGCGCCGAGTACCACGGGAGCCTTTTCGTGATGCGGGAAGTTGTTAACGAGGCGAATTGAGCTGCGGATGATGTTCCGCTTCACCGCGGCCTGCTGGATCTCGGGGACCTGCTTTAGATACTCACGGTAGGCGTAAACCGCGGCGTACGCCGCCTTGCCCGACTTGTCGTTACGCGGATAGTCGTACGCAGTACGCTCGAATTCCTTTGCAGCCTGATCGTAATCCTTGTTCTCCAGCAACAAGTCCGCCAGCGAGTAGTTGATGGTCGGCGCCAGTTTGTCCTTGGGGAACGAGTCCAGGAACTCCCGGTACCAATGGGAAGCCTCAGCGAAATTCTTCCCGCTGTCCTTTTTGAGTGTCTTGTTCTGATATAAGGAATGATAGTACTTGGCCAGATCGAATATATTCGTCTTGACGTTATTTAGCACCTGCGGAAAGTCGCTTTGATTGAAATGGTCCCAAAACGCCGCCTTCACCCCGTAGGTCGACGCGTATTGCTTTTTCGCCCGAATAACCAGCCGAGGGAATCCACCTTTCTTATAAATCTCAATCACCCGCATGCTGAAGACCGGTGATTTCTTGTTGAAGGGATTGCGTTTGACGAACGCGTTATAAGTCTCCGCCGCATCGCTATAACGGCGCTTGCCGAAATAGAACTCCGCCAGGTGGCTATAGACGCCGTCTTCGTAGCTGCGTGGCCCAATCTTTTTGAAATAATCCTGGACAGATGTCGCGCCGCCGAGGTTGGAAAAGGCGAGGCTTATTACCCGGAATGTGTCATCGGTCCGCTTTTTCTCGATTTCATTACTTGTTTGGTCGAAGTCATAGCCTTGCGAAACCTTGTAGTCCAGTAATTTGATAAATTCGTCAAGCGAATCCTCGTACATTTGCTCCTTGTAATACGTCCATCCCTTTTTGAACAGCGCGTGCGAGTAATAGACCGATCCGATCCCCTTTGTCAGTACGGCGCCGTATGCGTCTTCCGCATCGAGATATTTTTTATGCATAAAAAAATACTCGCCGCGACGGAATTGAACTTCATCGATGTAGCGCGATTGAGGATATCGCTTGATCAGACGATTCATAACCGACATGGCCTTCTTGGGCTCCCCTATTTCCTCATATGCCCGGGATAACTGGTAGAGCACCTGGTCATTGCTCTCATAATTGGGATACTTGGCCAGCAGCTTCTTGTACAAGGCAATAGCCTGTTCGGCATTGGCGTTCTTCAGATCCGAACCAACCTGGCCCGTGTGATTGGCTAGCTGCTTGCTGCTTCTGGCGGATGGAATATGTTCCGCACGGGTAGCACGTTTCTCGAACGCCTTCTGGGACTCACTCAGGTCGGCAATGGCGTCAATCTTGGCATTCCGCTTCCTGGTTCTGCTTGTCGCCGTGACAGCGGTGTCCACATGCTCCGGCTCGGGCGGATTACCGGCGTTAGACTCGGGTCGAGTCGGCGCCGCTTGCGCGCCACCGGCAGACGTATCGGCATTAGTGTCGATGCCGTATTCCTTCTCTATCTTGAGGTCAGCCATGCGGCGCATCGCCTCCGGAGTCAATTTACTATTCGGGGTTTCCTCCAGAAATTTCTGATAGCTTTGCATCGCCTTGTCCAGGCCACCCTTGACACTGACGTCCTTGATCGGAATGTGGACATTATCAAGTTGCGATATTGTCCCCCGCTCGCCCTGGCTCGCACAGGCAGCGATAGTCAGACCGACAGACAACACCAACAACTGCCTGAACTTCATTTAGTCGCCTTCTGGGGCTTGTCCGCCTTGTCGGGTTGATCTGCCTCCTTGTCCTGGTCTTTCTTTTCCGAGCGCTGGATGACCTTTTCCTGTTGTGCCTTGGTGGCACGGTCGTAACTCTCCGCCATGGCGAATCGGGCTTTCACCTGATACTGCTCCAGGCGCTTACGCCGCCGCTCCAGTTCATTGATCGCCATGACCTCGATCATGTGCCCCTGTCTGGCCATGAGTTGTTTTATCGTGTCATCGGCCTGCTGCATTTTAATGCGCAGGTGAGTGAGTTGACTGTCATACCCCTGGTAGCTCTGGGTGGCTGCCTGGCGGGTGCGAACGAAGGAATGGTAAATACGCCGCAGTCTTTTGACGTCAGCATCCAGTTCGTGCAAATGCTTGGTGGCTTTGCTGAAACGATCCTGGTATTCGGTCTTGACGTGCCACATGATGACACCTCTTAGCCGTGCGATTCGGGCCCGGATCTTCGCATTGCCCCCGGGCGGCAGACTCTTTTCCATCCGATCAAGTTGCAGCAAAGTCCGCCGTTCATCAGCCGTCTCGAGAAACTCGGGGCGAGGCGTTATCAACATTTTCTTTAAACGGTTATCCAGACGATCGCGCTGCTCCACACGCAATTTCATTTTCGAGTCCAGCTTGCGGAATTTGGCCTCGATGGTGGGTAACAGGGGTTCGTAATACGCGGCGCGGATCTGGACCATTTGTTTGTAAGCGGCGACGTATGTCTCCCAGTGCTGGAGCTTTCTGTGCAACTCCGCCAAATCGAAATAATTCTTGAGCGAGGACTGAAAATCGTTCGACGCAAGCAGATCCAGCAGGTAATAGGTTTCCGGTGTCTTGGGCAGCTTTCGCAGATGAACGACCCAGTATTTGTCCTTTTTGATTTCCTCCCGAATCAAGGCCGCCAGAAATCGTCCCTCACGTATACTTTTAATGGATGCATCCAGGCGCGAGATCTCCTGACTAAAGCTCTGCAGGGCATGGCCGTACAAAAGTGCCGCCTTACCGTAAACACCCAGCTTGCTATAGGCGTATGGCAAGCCCAACATCGCTTCCTGGACCGCCCTGTTCGTAACATTACGCTTGGACAGTATGCTCCAGGGCACCAGGGCGCGGTCGTATTTCCCACTGGCTGCCGCCGCCCAGCCCGCACCCAGCAAGGCTTTGTTGGAGAAAGGCCCGCTGATCCTTACCCGGTCCAGGTATTTCTTCGCCAAGGTGGACTGCTTGTTCTCCAGCAATCGGAAACCCAGCACCAGGTTCGCCTTGTCACGGATGGCCTGCACCGCTCGGTCATCGGAGGCCAATTGACCGACCTTGTCCAGCTCTGCAATACCTTGTCGCTCCTTGCCGCTTCTTATCAGGGCGACACCCAGGTTGTAACCCGCAAAGCCCACCATTCCGGGCGCATTTTCGATCTTTCGCAATAAGCGAATCGCTTCACTGAAGCGGCCGGTTTCTATATCGATCTGTGCGCGCAGGAAAGGTTCTTCGTAACGGATCTTCTCGGGCACTTCTCCCTTGAGTTTCTTGATGGTGGACAGGGCCTCGAGCGGTTGCTGGGTCTCGTAATATATTTTCGCGAGGCGGTAAATCGCACCGTTGCGGGTACGTTCCGGTACATTGCCTTCGATCACCGCCTTAATGGCGCGTCCGGCCCGGCCATACATGCGGTAATACAACTCGAAGTCGCCGACGTCGAATTCGGCGTTGTCTTGATAAAAATGAAAGGAATTCTTCTCCGGCTCATCCAGCCCATAGTATTGGGCGAGTTCGGTATCCAGGCGGGAGATAGCAGAAAAATAGTCAGCTTGATCGGCGTAGTACAGCGCCTCGCCGAAGTACAAGTCCTTCAGACCATTCCTGTCCTGCTCTGCCGCGCAGACGCAGGCGGCATAACACAGGCCAGTGGCAAGGATTAGGATACGCACCAATGTCGACACGGTTTACCAGTCCCTGAAATCAACACCCGTGGCGGACAAATGGATTTCGACAAACTGCGGACCGACGCCTTTTTTGAGGTTATGCGTCCCTGAGTTGGTAACCTTGCTGCCACTTTCCTTGCCGATAACGCTGATCTTCAGATTGTGCTCACCAGTCGTAACGTTCGTGGTAAAGACCCGCTGGACCCCACCCTCTTTGAGTGCCTGTACTTCCTTATAGGAGTAGATGTAGTTCGCGACGTTTTTGTCATCCAGGGTAAGCTTGATCGAATCGGGTGAAAAATCGGCGCCTTTATCCATTGACACGAAAAATGCCATATAGGTATTGGATGGATAGAGCAGTTTTTCCTCCAATAGATTGAGCTGCGTCGAAATACTCAGCACATCACGTTTAATGCCCTGGACCTGTTCATCCAGGCCTTTGATTTGCTGCTTGTTCAACTTCTCCGCATGGAGTGAGCCACTCAACATACTGAGCACCACAAGAAGCCCGAATATGATCTCCCGTTTCATTTTGCCCCCCAGCTGGCATATGTCCGAAAAAGGCCGTCTCGCGCCCTCAACGGCTGCAAGAAACGAAGTGCCTGCTCAAGAATCCATTTTAAGCATTTAAAAATACTGATGATGCGAACTATCGGACAAATGAAAAAACCCTGAAACGAAAAACGTGACACCCCTCTCAAAATGCGACTTTATTCATATCCCGGGTAGCGCGCGGCATCCCGGTATGGTAGGCGGGTCATAAACAGCGCTGGCTGGCACGATGACCTGAGGCTGACATCAAAAATGACAATTTGCCGAGACGCGTGTCGTCGAAATCCACAACGAAGCTGCTGCGGGCATGGAAGCGAATGGGGTGTGCCGCAGGCACGGGATATCTATTGCGACCTCCCGCAACTGGAAGACGATACGGCGGCGTGCGTGCGTCGGAGCTCAAGCGCCGTGTACGCGGACCCGGCGCACGCGAATCGGGCGATAAAGGATCTGGTCGAAAGAACGCTTCGAAGCCGCCCGCCGAGCGAGAGGCGATCAGCGATCTAAAGGAGGGCTTCGGATTGACGGCGCGGCTGCGCCTGTGCCGGATTTTCAGAGAGCGCGTGCTATAGGCAACCGGTGGACTGGACGGTCCGGGCTGTCCAACTCGTTGAAGCGCTCACGGGTCGGGTCGAGACACCCCCACGATGGGGCGTCTGTAAGGATGTCGGTAGTCTTCGAGCACAGGGCGGCACCTGGAATCCCAAGCCTGTCTACCCTGTGTGCTGTGCCCTGGCGTTGGACCATCCGCACCGGCCCGCACGGAAGCTGCCTGCATGGGCGAGGAAGTCGTTGGTCGCGCCGAAAAACCCAGGACCGGCTGTGGTCTGCGAACTTTATGAGCGACTGTCTGTATCGTTGTCTCGGGCCGATTCACTCCCAGCCGCAGCGGCCGAACAATTTCGATCGATGATGCAAGACAAGGCCCGCCGGCGGCACCGGCGGGCCTTGTTCGCGTTCCGACACTGCACCGCCCTCAGTCGAACGGGTGGCGCAAGATAATGGTCTCCGAGCGCTCCGGCCCCGTCGAGATGATATCGACCGGCGCCTCGGTGACCTCTTCGATGCGTTTGAGATAGGCTCGCGCATTGGCCGGCAGATCGTCGTAGGACTTGATACCCACCGTCGATTCCTTCCAGCCCGGCATGTCTTCGTAGACGGGCTCACAGCCCGCAAAGGCCTCGGCCCCGACCGGCGGCGTGATCTGCTCGACACCGCCGCAGCGATAGCCCACGCAGATTCGGATGGTATCCAGCCCGTCGAGCACGTCCAGCTTGGTGATGCACAGCCCCGAGACACTGCTGATCTGGATGGCGCGGCGCAGAGCCACGGCGTCGAACCAGCCGCAGCGCCGGGCGCGCCCGGTCGTGGAGCCGAACTCGTGGCCGCGGCTCGCCAGGTGCTCGCCCATCTGGTCGAACAGCTCCGTCGGGAAGGGCCCGGAACCGACGCGGGTCGTGTAGGCCTTGGTGATACCCAGCACGTAGTCCAGATCCCGCGGGCCCATGCCGCTGCCGGTGCAGGCGCCTCCGGCGGTCGTGTTCGAGGAGGTCACGTAGGGGTAGGTGCCGTGGTCGATGTCGAGCAGCGTGCCCTGGGCGCCCTCGAACATGATGCTGTTGCCCTGCGCCTTGTGCCGGTACAACAGCTCCGGCACGTCGCCAACAAGCGGGCGCAGCTGATCGGCCATAGCCAGCGTCTCGTCGAGCACCTGCTGAAAATCGAGCGGCTCGACCTTGAAATAGTGCTGCAAGGCGAAATTGTGGTAGTCGAGCACCTCGCCAAGCTTGGCGGCGAAGCGCTCGCGGTGGAACAGGTCACCCAGGCGCAGGCCGCGACGCGAGATCTTGTCCTCGTAGGCCGGCCCGATACCGCGGCCGGTGGTGCCGATGGCGGCCTTGCCGCGGGCCAGCTCGCGGGCGTGATCCAGCGCCACATGATAGGGCAGGATCAGCGGACAGGCCTCGCTGATGCGCAGGCGTTCGCGGGCCGGCACCCCGTTCGCCTCCAGCATGGCCAACTCCTCGAGCAGGGCCGAAGGCGAGAGCACCACGCCGTTGCCGATAAGGCACTGGACACCTTCGCGCAGGATGCCCGATGGGATAAGGTGCAGCACGGTCTTCTGGTCCTCGATGACCAGCGTATGGCCGGCGTTGTGGCCCCCCTGGAAGCGGACCACGGCCGCGGCCCGGTCGGTGAGCAGGTCAACGACCTTGCCCTTGCCCTCATCCCCCCATTGCGTCCCGATGACGACGACGTTCTTGCCCATGTCAGTTCTCGTGTTGTGTTCTCAATTCGCAATCCGAATACCGGGTCCGTCGCCGTCGGGATTCTGCCCGCCCCGGTCGACCACGGCCCCCAACTAGTGTGCCGCTTCCCCGCCAACGACCTCCCAGCGACCGTCACGCTCGACGAGCGCACGGTCGCAGCCCATCTGCTCGGCGCCGCCGCTTTGGCCCGGCAGGGCGCACACGACCCGCTCCCCCTGGGCACGCAGCTCGGCCACGCGCGCGCGCAGCGCGGCGTCTTCACTGCAGGGCGCGAAGATACCACCAACGGCCGGCGCTGCCGAGCCCGGCGCCAGCGCGACCAGCGTCTTGAGGTCGGTGCTGAATCCCGTCGCCGGACGGGCGCGGCCGAACACCCGACCGATATCGTCGTAGCGTCCACCCTGAGCGATTGCCTGCCCATGCCCAGGAACGAAGGCGGCGAAGACCACCCCAGTATGGTAGTGATAGCCGCGCAGCTCGGCGAGATCGTAATGCAGCGTGATCTCCGGGCGGCGCTCGGCCAGGACGGTGGCAAGTCGTTCGAGGTCGTCGAGCGCCGCCTGGACCTCACTGCCCGCGCTCGCCAGACGTCGGCGCGCCTGGTCCAGCACCTCGGCACCGCCGTTGAGTTCGACAAGATCGCAGAGCATGGTCCCCGGGAGGTCGCCGAGCAGTCCGCGACGCTGCATGTCCTCTATCTCGGGACGCGCCTTGCGCTGCAGCGCATCGAACAGTTCCGCTTCCTGCGCACCGTCGAGCCCGGCCTCTCGTGCCAGGGCCCGATAGATACCCACATGGCCGAGATCGATGTGCACGGGCGAGACGCCAGTCAGCGCGAGGGTCTCGACCATCAACTGCAGGACCTCCACATCGCTGTCGATACCGCTGTGCCCGTAGAGCTCCAGACCGACCTGCAGCGGGCTGCGCGAACCGGCAAAGCCGTCCGGGCGCGTGTGTAGCACGGTGCCGATGTAACACAGGCGTGTGGGGACGTCGCGCTTGAGCTGATGGGCGTCAATGCGCGCGACCTGCGGCGTGATGTCCGCCCGCACGCCCATGAGCTTGCCGCTGAGCTGATCGGTCAGCTTGAAGGTCTGCAGATCGAGATCGTTGCCCGTGCCCGTCAGCAGCGAGTCGACGAACTCGATAAACGGCGGAATCACCAACTCGTAACCCCAACCGCGGTAAAAATCCAGCAACTGACGGCGCAGCGTTTCCAGGCGCTGCGCCTCCGGCGGCAGCACCTCGTCGATACCCTCGGGCAGCAACCACCGGTCTGTCTTTGCCATCGTTTGTCTACCTATCCGAACTAGCTCTGCCCAATGCCATCACGGGCCTGTCAATTCGCCGCACCCGTCAGCCAGTAGATGAGCACGGCGCCCACCGCCATGCTGACCACGCCGAAGATGCGCAGCGCGCGCTCGTCGAGCTGCGCGACCATTAACATCGCCTGGCGAAAGCCGCGGGGGTTCAGGGCGGGCAATATGCCCTCGATGACCAGCACCAATCCGAGCCCGATCAGCAGTTGTTGCCACATTGGAAGGGACCTTCCCGAGTTGGCGCGCCCGGCCGCCGCAGCTCGACGTCACTTATGCTTGGCGTTTCCTTGCGAGAAATATTTGAAGAACTGGGAATCCGGCTGCAACACCAGCACGTCGCCCTGGTTGTTGAACGTATCCCGGTAGGCCTCCAGACTGCGATAGAACGCGTAGAACTCCGGGTCCTTCTTGTATTCCGCGGCATAGACCGCGGCCGCCTTGGCGTCGCCCACGCCGCGGATCTCCTGCGCCTTCTTGTAGGCCTCGGCCAGGAGCACCGTACGCTGGCGCTCGGCCTCGGCGCGGATCTTCTCGGCTTCCTCCTCGCCGCTGGCGCGCAGCTGGTTGGCCACCCGCTTGCGCTCGGCGGCCATGCGCTGATAGACGTGCGCGCTGACTTCCTTGGGCAGCTCGATGCGCTTAATGCGCACATCGACGACCTGGATCCCGAACTGCTTGGCCTGTTCGTTGGCGCGCTTGGAGATGTTGGCCATGATCTGGTTGCGCTCGCCGGAGACCACCTCCTGGATGGTGCGATTGGAGAATTCGCTCTTCAAGCCGTCGTTCATGATATTGAACAAACGCTCGCGGGCCGTGCGTTCACTGCCGCCCGACATGCTCTTGTAGAAGTTCGCAACGTCCGAGATACGCCATTTGGCGTAGAAGTCGACGATGACGTTCTTCTTCTCCTTGGTCAGATACTCGGCCGGGCGCGTATCCAGCGTCAGGATGCGCCCGTCGAACTTGCGCACGTTGTTGACAATCGGCCATTTGAAATGCAGGCCCGGCTTGTAGTTGGCGCCGACGATTTCGCCCAGCCGAAACTTCAGCACGAGCTGGCGCTGGTCCACGGTAAAGACGGAGCCCCAGGCGACCATTGCGGCGATGACCGCAAGCACGATGACCGCGATCTTGGTGTTACTCATCGGCGCATCTCCCGGTTGCGCAGGCGATCGCGTAGGAAACCACCCGTCTGCGACTGACTGTCGCTGGAACTGGAGCTCGAGCCGGAACCGGATCCCGAGCTCGAGGAGGACGAAGAAGACGAAGAACTCTGCTTGGACGAGCCACCCGGCTGGTGCGCCGCGCGTTCCATCAATTTATCCAGCGGCAGATACATCAGATTGCTGCCGTGGGGCACGTCAACCAGGACCTTGCTCGATTTGGCCAACACCGACTGCATGGTCTCGAGGTACATGCGCTCGCGCGTGACCTTCGGCGCCTTTTCGTAGGCGCTCAGCAGCTGGCGGAAGCGATCCGATTCACCCTGCGCGCGGGCAACGACGCTGTCGCGGTAACCGCTCGCCTCCTGCTCCATACGTGCGGCCTTGCCTCGGGCGCGCGGTAAGACGTCGTTGGCGTAGGCCTTGGCCTCGTTGATGACCTTTTCCCGATCCTCTCGCGCGTTAATGGCATCGACGAAAGCGGGCTTGACCTCGGCCGGCGGCTGGGCCTCCTTGATATTGACCTTGGTCACGCGCAGGCCGGTCTTGTAATGATCGAGAATCTGCTGGGCCAAGTCTCGAACGCTGGTCGCCACCTCGCTGCGCCCCACGGTAATGATGTCATCCATGCTCTTGCGGCCGACGACCTCGCGTACCGCGCTCTCGGTCGCCTCGCGCAGGGTGCCCTCAGGGTCGTTGACGCTGAACAGATATTCCTTGGGATCGTTGACCTTGTACTGCACCGCAAGCGTGAGGTTGACGATGTTCTCGTCCTGCGTGAGCATCCGCGCCTCTTCCGAGGCCTGGCCGATATTGACGCTGCGCACCTGCGAGACGTCCACGATCTCCACACGCTCGATGAAGCGGGGATACCAGTGCGGTCCGGGCCCCTCGATGTGCTCGAAGGCACCAAAGCGCAGCACCACGGCCTCCTTGCCCTCGTCGACGATGTAGATACCGGACAGGGCCCAAATCACCAGCAGTACCGCTGCTATGATACCCGCACCCAGGGTACCGCCCCCGCCGCCACCGCCCGAACGACCGCCACCACGGCCTCCGAACAGCCCGGAGAGCTTGTCCTGCACCTTCTTGAAGACTTCGTCCAGATCGGGGGGACCCTGATCCGAGTTTCGATTGCCCCAAGGGTCCTTGTTCCCAGAACCACCCGGTTCGTTCCAGGCCATGTTTACTCCAAAGTGTCGCTGGATGCAGCGGATTGATAAGAGAGCCGAGCAGCCCTTAGGCCGCAGCGCGAAATGGAATTCTAGGGGGCTTGCCCGCCAGCCGCAAGGCGTAGCGGCTCCTCCTCGGGCATGAGCATGGCGTCGAGACCCGGCTCGTGCTTGCGCAGGGCCTCCAGTTCTTTACGCCGCAGCTCCACGTCCATGGCCCAGCTGCCGTCCGCCTCGACGTGCTCGGCATAGACGCGGCCCAGGCTGTACAAACGGGCGCGCAGACGGCCCGCGCTGGGCGGCAGGCGCAGCCAGCGGCGCACGCGCTCGCGCCCGAAGTGACTGTCGACGGCCTCGCGCAGCAGGTCCAGACCGGCACCCGTCGCCGCGGAAATCCACACCCGTGAGGCGCGGCCGTCGGCGTCGTATTCGATGCGCGGCTCGGCCCCCGGTATCTGGTCGATCTTGTTGAACACCTCGAGCTGGGCCACCTCGTCGGCGTCGATTTCGCGCAGCACTGCATTGACGTGCTCGATATTGTCGGCGCGGTGCTCGTCAGCGGCGTCGATCACGTGCACCAGCAGATCGGCATCGCGCGTCTCCTGCAGTGTCGAGCGGAACGCGGCGACCAGATCGTGCGGCAGCTCGCGGATAAAACCGACCGTATCGGCCAGAACGACGGCGTCGCCGTGGGGGAGATCGAGCCGGCGCAAGGTGGGGTCCAGCGTCGCAAACAGCTGGTCCGCGGCGTAGACCGTCGCCTCGGTCAGGCGATTGAACAGTGTGGACTTGCCGGCATTGGTGTAGCCGACCAGCGAGACGGTGGGCAATTCGGCGCGACGGCGCGCCCGGCGCCCCTGGTCGCGCTGGCGGTTGACCTTGGCCAGCCGCCGGTGCAGCTGCTTGATACGCTCACCGAGCAAACGGCGGTCGGACTCGAGCTGAGTCTCACCCGGGCCGCGCAGTCCGATACCGCCCTTCTGACGCTCAAGGTGGGTCCAGCCGCGCACCAGACGCGTCGACAAATGCTGCAGCTGCGCCAGCTCGACCTGAAGCTTACCTTCGTGAGAGCGCGCGCGCTGGGCGAAGATGTCGAGGATCAGGCCCGTTCGATCCAGCACCCGGCACTTGAACACGCGTTCCAGGTTGCGCTCCTGGGCGGGCGAGAGGGCGTGATTGAACAAGACGAGCTCCGCGCCGGTGGCCTCGACCACGGCGCGGATCTCCTCGGCCTTGCCACTGCCGACAAAATACTTGGGATCGGGGACGCTGCGCGTACCGGTAATCACTTCGACCGGCCGGGCGCCGGCCGACAGGGCCAGGGACTCGAATTCCTGCAGGTCTTCTTGATGGGTTCCCGGAGAGAAATCGATGTGGACGAGGACGGCGCGTTCGCCGCTCTTGGGTCTTTCAAACAAACGTACCGCTCCCGTCGGCGCGGGCACCGGCAAAGAAATTACGCATTACCCGCTGTCTCATCGTGAACCGGCATCTTGACATTACGCGCCGGCACCACCGTCGAGATGGCGTGCTTGTAGACCATCTGACTGACCGTGTTCTTGAGCAACACCACGAACTGATCGAACGACTCGATCTGTCCTTGCAGCTTGATGCCATTGACCAGATAGATGGACACCGGCACTCGTTCCTTCCGCAGGGCATTGAGAAAAGGATCCTGAAGCGCTTGCCCTTTGCTCATGTCGTTTCTCCTTTATCTTTATTATCGCTCATAGTTGTTCGGTGGCTCCCGAAGGCCGCTGCACCAAAGCGGTGCGCCTCCGCTAAAAGCCTAATTTTCGTCAAAATATTGGTAAATATTGGTAAATATTGTAGCACATATGACTAGTTTGAATGTATGAAGTTCCTTTCGAGCAAATTCAAGGCCCGATCGCGTAATTTTCTATCCAAACTGTCGAACCACACCAGATCGGGCTCGCGACGCAGCCAGGTCATTTGACGTTTGGCCAGCTGTCGCGTGGCCGCGAGCGCCTGGCTCACCATCGTCTCGCGGTCGCAATCGCCCGCCAGGTAGGCCCAGGCCTGTCGATACCCGACCGCGCGTATCGACGGCAGGCTCGGATCGAGATCGCCCCGCGCCATCAAGGCCTCCACCTCGGCCAGCAACCCCGCCTCCAGCATCGCCTCGAAGCGCACGGCGATGCGCTGGCGCAACACATCGCGCTCGGCGGGGGCGACGGCAAGCTTGACGGCGCGGTACGGGAAGTCTGCCGCGGGTGTCTGGCGCAGCCAGACCGACAGCGGCTCACCCGTGATGACGTAGACTTCCAGGGCGCGCTGGATCCGCTGGGGGTCGTTGGGGTGGATACGCGCGGCGGCCTCGGGATCCACCTCGGCCAGGCGCGCGTGCATGGCCTCCCACCCTTTGGCACGCGCTTGGGCCTCGAGTTCCGCACGCACCGCCGCATCGGCCTCGGGCAGCTCGGCCAGTCCGGCCTGCAGCGCACGGAAATAGAGCATGGTACCGCCGACCAACAGGGGGATACGGCCGGCGGAGAGGATGTCGTCGATCTCACGCAGGGCATCGGTGCGGAATCGGGCCGCCGAATAGGCCTCGGCCGGGTCGAGAAAATCAATCAGCCGGTGCGGGGCGCGCGCGAGGACCCCGGCATCCGGTTTGGCCGTGCCGATATCCATGCCGCGGTAGACCATCGCGGAGTCGACGCTGACAATCTCCAGCCCCAGGCGCTCAACGAACTCGACGGCAAGATCGGTCTTGCCCGAGGCCGTCGGCCCCATCAGCAGGACCACCGGCGGGCGCTCCCGCACCGCGTTGCCACTCGGCCTGGGTGGATGGACGCTCATCGACCCCGTTCCCTTCAATCGAACAACCGGGCGAGCCAGTGCGCTGGCAGCACCGCCGACAGCACATGTCCGGTCTCGTCGCGCACCACCGGCACGTCGTCGGACCCCGCCTGCGGCGTACCCGGCAGCTGTGCCTCCAACGCGCGCAGCAGGCGCTGGCGCTCGCCCGAACTCAACTCGCCCGCCGGCCGGCGGGCGTGTTCGGCCAGCACGGACAACATCGCCTCGCGGGTCGCGGCCTCGTCTTCCGGCGCCGAGCCCTCGAGCGCGGCGAACAGCGCGCGCACCAGCGACTCGACCCGCGCCTCGGCACGCACCGCGCTCGCCTCCAGCGCCGTGGGGAGTGCGCGCACGAGCAGCGTCTGCGGGCCGATGCGATCGAGCGCCACACCCAGCCCCGCGAGCGTGTCGCAATGGGCCTCCGCGGCATCGGCCTGCTCCGCGCTCAGCGATACCCGGCAGGGCACGAGCAGAGGCCGTGAGGGCACCGGACCGTCGGCCAGGGCAGCGCGCAGCGCACGGCGGGCGATAAAGCTCTGGGCCGCGCCGATATCCACCAGCAGCGGCCCTTCAGAGGCGTGGGCGAGCAAGTACGTATCGTGGAGCACCGCGACCGCTTGGCCGAGGCGGCCCGTATCACCCGCGGTTACCGCACGCCCGGCGTCTGCCGCCGCGCCGCGCGGCATGCGATACACGCCAGCCGTCTCCCCCGCGGCCGGCGCACAATCGTGCACGGCCCCGCCAGCATCCGCACGCCGGGGGTCCCGCGGTGCGTCCGGCGCGCCGCGCAGCGCCTCGCCGACGCTGTGAACCAGAAAGTCGTGCACGCGCCGCGCTTCGCGAAAACGCACCTCGTGTTTGGTGGGATGGACATTGACGTCCACCGCGCCGGCGTCGACGACCAGGTGCAGCACATAAGCGGGGTGGCGCCCCGGGTAGAGGTGCGGCTGGTAGGCCTGGCGCAGGGCATGGGCGACGACGCGGTCGCGGATAATGCGCCCGTTGACGTAGAAGTACTGCAGGTCGGCCTGGCCACGGCTGTAGTCGGGGCCGCCGATCCAGCCCCAAAGTTGCAGACCGGGCGCGTGAAAATCGATGCGCCGGGCAGCCTCGACGAAGGCACGGCCGCACAGGCGAACCAGGCGCCGCTCGCGCGCCGCTGCGTCCATGGCCGCCGGCAGCTGGTGCACCTCGCGCCGGTTGTGCTGCAGCGCCAGGGCCGTATCGAAGTGACTCAAGGCGACGCGCCGCATCAGCTCGTCGATGTGGCCGAACTCGGTCTTGTCGGTACGCAGGAACTTGCGCCGCGCGGGCGTATTGTGAAAAAGGTCGCGAACCTCGACCGTGGTACCCGGTGGGTGAGCGACAGGCTGCACGTCATCGGGCATGGCGCTGGCCGCGTCCACGCTCAGCGTCCAGCCGCCGCGCTCGTCGGCGAGCGCCGAGCTGATCGACAGACGCGAGACCGCGGCGATGCTCGCCAGGGCCTCGCCGCGAAAGCCCAGACTGGCGATGGCGGCCAAATCCTCGGGGCGGGCGATCTTGCTGGTCGCATGCCGGCCGACGGCGAGCGGCAGGTCCTGGCGGTGAATGCCGTGGCCATCGTCTCGCACGCGAATCAGACGCGTGCCGCCGGCCTCGATTTCCACCTCGATACGCCGGGCCCCTGCGTCCAGGCTGTTCTCGAGCAGTTCCTTAACCACGGACGCGGGGCGCTCGACCACCTCGCCCGCGGCGATCTGGTTGGCCAGGGGCAAAGGCAGGGCGCGGATGCGCGCGGCACGCGGGGGCGATGACTCCATGTGCCAAGCTTAACAGACTGTCGAAAAACTACTGCGGAGGAGGAATCTGCATCGGCCCGCGGATCCGTTCGGACTCGCGAGGTTTTTCAACAGCCTGCTGACGCAATGGGCATGCGGTTGGAATCGGGTCGCGCACATGGCGCCCCGGCAGGCGGGGGCCGACAGTTCAGCTGTTGCCGCCGGGGATCCTCAGCACGTCGCCAACGCGCAGGGTGTCGCTGTGCAGGTCGTTGGTGTGGCGCAGGGCGTCGAGGCTGACCTGATATTGGTGGGCAATGGCCGTCAGCGTCTCGCCACGCGTGATGACGTGCTTGCGCTCGTGCACGGCGAGCACGGTACCCGGCGGCGGGTTGCGCCGGAAATAGTCGCGGATACCGCGCATGATGGCCTGGGCGATCTTCTCCTGGTGGCGATGATTGCGCAGCTTGCGCTCCTCGCGCGGATTGGAGATGAAGGCCGTCTCGACCAGGATCGAAGGGATATCCGGCGACTTGAGGACCACGAAGGCGGCGCGCTCGACGTGGCGCTTGTGCAGGGGGCCGACCCGCCTCAGGTCGTGCAGCACGTCGGCCGCGACCTGGTGGCTGGCTTCAATGGTCGCGTTCTGGGACAGGTCGAGCAGCACCCGGGCCAGGACGTCGTCCTTGTCGTCCAGGCTCACGCCGCCGATCAGGTCGGAGGAGTTTTCCTTGTCGGCCAGCCAGCGCGCCGCCTCACTGCTGGCGCCGCTGGTCGACAGCGTATAGACCGAAGAGCCGCGGGCACGGCGATCGGGAAACGAATCGGCGTGAATCGAAACGAACAGGTCGGCGCGCGCCTTGCGTGCCTTCTCGATGCGCTGGCGCAGGCCGATGTAGTAGTCGCCCTTGCGAATCATGACCGGACGCATGCCCGGCGTCTTGCGCACCAGCTCAGCCAGGCGCTTGCCGATGGCCAGCACCACGTTCTTTTCGTGCGTCCCGTGCGGGCCGGTCGCGCCCGGGTCCTCACCGCCGTGGCCCGGATCGATGGCGACGACGACGTCGCGCGGCCGGCCGTTGGCCTCGGTCACGCTGCGCTCGGTCTTGGGAGCGGGCTTGCTCGATGCATCGTCCAGGTCGATCACCAGGCGATTGCCGTATTCTCGATTGGGTTTGAGCAGGAAGCTCTTGGGCCGCACCGCGTGGCGCAGGTCCAGCACGACGCGCAGGTCGTCGCCGTGGCGCGGGGCGTAGCGAATCCGTTTGATGAAACTGTCGGCGTAGTCGAGCTTGGGCAGGCCGCCCTTGAGCTCGGTCTTCTGCAAATCGATGACGATGCGGTCGGGGTGGCGCAGGCTGAACAGCGTATGCTCGACCGGGCCGGTCAGGTCGAAAACCAGCCGCGTGCTATCCGGGGCGGGCCACATGCGCACACCCTTGATCTCCACGGGCGCGGCGGCCTGGCACAGCGCAGTGGTCAGGATCAGGAGCAGCAGGGCCGCCGTGATTCGCATTGTTATCCTCCGGACTTCCCCGTTACCGTTTATTGTGCAGAGTTCGCCCGGATTTTCAAGCAATTTTATTATATTTCTTAATCAGATACGGCCAAAACCTCTAAATAATTCGAGAAGTGGGTGCTAACCTGGCAGCCTGCAGCGGTCACCGCTCCAGGGTCTCGAGCACGGCCTGCCCCGCTGCCGACCGTGCGACCAGACGCGCCGTGCGTTCTTCCCCGGCGCGCGCCGCCGCGTATGTCAGGCTGACCTCCAGATCGG
The DNA here is from genome assembly GCA_035267785.1 of Gammaproteobacteria bacterium. GTDB lineage: Bacteria > Pseudomonadota > Gammaproteobacteria > DATFLL01 > DATFLL01 > DATFLL01. The sequence continues at coordinate 41,347 of DATFLL010000009.1, forward strand.
GAGCGGGCAGCCAACCGCCGCCCCGTTCGGCCCATTCGACCAGGCACAGAGCCCCGGCGTCGAAGTAATCGCGCCCGCCCAGGTATTCCAGCTCCTCGGGATCGCCGAGGCGGTACAGGTCGAAGTGATAGACGTCGCGGCCGCCCAGCTGATAGGGCTCGACCAGGGTATAGGTCGGACTCTTGACCGCTCCGCGATGACCCAACGCCGTGAGCAGGCCGCGCACCAGCGTCGTCTTGCCCGCCCCCAGCTCGCCGTGGAGATAGACGCGCAGCGGCCCGGTGCACGCCCGCGCCAGGGCCGCCCCGAGATCCAGAGTGGACTGCTCGTCAGGCAACTGCAGTTCGAGAACGGCGCGGGGGGATTCGGAGGTCACGGCCAGACGTGCGGTGGCAAGGAGACGGCCGGGCCCTCAGCCGGCCGGGGCGAACGGTGCGCTTTGGTCGCCCGGATTGGCGAGGCGGCGCACCCAGGACATGAGATCGCCGGCGAGCAGGCCGCGTTCGCCGGCCTTGGCGGCCGCGTCGCCGGCCGCGGCGTGCAGGCACACCCCCAGGCGGGCCGCCTCGACCGGGCTCAGGCCCTGGGCCAACAGTCCGGCGATGATACCGGTGAGCACGTCGCCCATCCCGCCGGTCGCCATGCCGGGATTGCCGGCCATACATACGCCGACCGGCGGGCCGTCCGGCTGGGCGTCCGAGCGACCGTGGACCAGCGTCCCGGCCCCCTTGAGCACGCACACGCCGCCGAAGCTCTCGGCCAACGAAGCCGCGGCCGCAAAGCGGTCGTCCTGGACCGCGCCCACGGTACAACCGAGCAGACGCGCCGCCTCGCCGGGATGGGGCGTGAGTACCCACTGTTCGCGCCGGGCCGGCTCCTCGGCCAGCAAATTGAGTCCGTCGGCATCGACAACGAGGGGCACCGTCTGCTCCAGCACCCGACCGAGCAGTTCCCGAGCCCAGGAAGACTGTCCCAGGCCGGGGCCTATCGCGATCACGCTGGCACGCTCGAGCAAGGGGCCGAGGGCCTTGGCGCTTTCGATACCGTGGCTCATGATCTCGGGGCGCACGGTGCTGAGCAGGGCGGCATGGGTGCCCCGTGTGGCCACGCTGACCCGTCCCGCCCCGACACGCAGCGCCGCTTCGGCCGCCATGCGCGCTGCACCGTTCATACCGTGGTCGCCGCCGATTACGAGCACGTGACCGAAATCGCCCTTGTGGGCATCACGCCGCCGCCGCGCCAGGGCCCGCTGCAGATGGGCCAGATCGAGGCGCGCGGCGGCCGGAGACTGCTGGGCGTAGACATCGGCGGGGACCCGCAAATCGTCGAAACGGAGCACGCCGCAGTATTCGGGACCGGCCCCGGTCGACAGCCCGCGCTTGAGGCCGATGAAGGTCACGGTCAGCGCCGCACGAACGGCCACGCCCAGCACCTGTCCGGTATCGGCCTCCAGACCCGAGGGAATATCCAGCGCCAGCACCGGCCGTCCCGCGGCCGTCACCGCCTCGATGACCTCGCGCCACTGGCCCTCGACGACCCCGTTCAACCCCGTGCCCAGCAGGGCATCGACCACGACGTCGGCCCGCGCCAGATCCTCGGTGACCGTGGGGCTCTCCCACGGGCTCGGGTCGACGCCCGCGCCTTGCAGACGCTGGAGGGCGGCGAACGCCTCGCCGGCGATCGAACCGCCATCGCCGACCTGGTAGGCGGTGACCTCGAGCCCGTCCTGATGGGCGTGACGCGCGAGAACGAATCCATCGCCGCCGTTGTTGCCGGTGCCACACAGAACAACGATACGCCGTGCCTGTGGCCAGGCCTCCTGCATGGCGAGGAAGGCGGCCGCGCCGGCGCGTTCCATGAGCACGCTGCCGGGCAGGTTGTGCTGCTCGATGGCCGCGCGATCCAGGGCCCGGACCTGATCGGCCCGGTAGAGGTTGTGGGGTAGTGATGACATGGCGGTATCATAGCCTCATGCCGCCTCTTCAGGAACCATTGCACAGACCCGCCGTCGCACTCGACGCCCCGCAGCTCGAGCGCCTGGCCGAGTCCATCAAACGCTGGGGCGCGGCGCTCGGCTTCCAGGCGGTGGGGATCGCCGATACCGATCTCCACGAGGCCGAAGGGCACCTGGAGCGCTGGCTCCAGGCGGGTCGCCACGGCGAGATGCAATACATGGCACGCCACGGCACCAAGCGCAGCCGCCCGGCCGACCTGCTGCCGGGTACCGTGCGCGTGATAAGCGCGCGCATGGACTACCTGCCGCCGAGCGGGTCGGAGCCGCGGGCCGTGCTCGAAGACGAGACGCGGGGATACGTCTCCCGCTATGCGCTGGGGCGCGATTACCACAAGGTGCTGCGAAAGCGTCTGCAGCAGCTGGCTGACCGTATCGTCGAGGCGGTAGGAGAGTTCGGCTATCGCGTCTTCGTCGACAGCGCGCCGGTGTTGGAGAAGGCGATCGCCGAGAAGGCCGGACTCGGTTGGATCGGCAAGCACTCCAATCTCCTGCAGGAGCGCACCGGTTCGTGGTTCTTTCTGGGCGAGATATACACCGACCTGCCGCTGCCGACCGACGCGCCCGCCGACGATCACTGCGGCACCTGCCGGGCCTGCATCGACGTGTGTCCGACGCAGGCCATTGTCGGCCCGTACGAAGTCGATGCGCGGCGCTGCATCTCCTATCTGACCATCGAGCTGCGCGGTGCCATTCCCGAGCCGCTGCGCCCGCTCATCGGCAACCGCATCTACGGCTGCGACGACTGTCAGCTGGTCTGCCCCTGGAACCGCTTCGCCCAACCGAGTGCGGAGAGCGACTTCGCTCCCCGCCACGGCCTGGACGCCCCGCCGCTGCTGGAGCTCTTCGCCTGGGACGAGGCGACCTTTCTCGCGCGCACCGAAGGATCGGCGATCCGGCGCATCGGCTACGAGGCCTGGCTGCGTAATATCGCCGTGGCGCTCGGCAACACGCTGGCGGGCAACACGGTCGACGGGACGCAGCGCGAGGCCATCGTCGCGGCGCTGCGCGCCCGTGCCGGCCACCCCTCGGCGCTGGTGCGCGAACACGTCGCCTGGGCGCTCACCCAGGGCCACACCGACAGCTCGGGCGCCTGAGGCGGCCGGTCGTGGCCCGGATCCTTGCCGTTGGCATCGCCACGCTCGACATCGTCAACGAGGTCGACGGCTATCCCCCCGAGGACAGCGAAGTCCGCGCGGTTGCCCAACACCTGCGCCGCGGCGGCAACGCCACCAACACCCTCGTTGCGCTGAGCCAGCTCGGCCATCGCTGCGCCTGGGCCGGCATGCTCGCCGAGGAACCCGACGCCGATCGCATCGTGGCCGATCTCCAGCGCCATGGCATCGATCTGGATGCCTGCCGACGCGTCGCGCAAGGCAAGGTCCCCACCTCCTACATCCTGCTGAACCGGCGCAACGGCTCGCGCAGCATCGTGCACTACCGCGACCTGCCCGAGTTCGACTGCGAGGACTTTCGCGCCGTCGAACTCGACAGGTTCGACTGGCTGCACTTCGAAGGCCGCGCCGTGGACGCCACGCGCTGCATGCTGGAGACCGCGCGCCGCGCGCGCCCGTCGCTGCCGCTCTCGCTCGAAGTGGAAAAGGCACGCCCCGGTATCGAGTCGCTGCTGCCGCTGGCCGATGTGCTGATGTTCTCGCGTGCCTATGCCCGCACCGTGGGCCGCGATGACCCGCAGGCGCTGCTGGACTGGGCGCGCATGCGGGCACCGCAGGCCGAGCTCTACCTCGCCTGGGGCAAGGCCGGCGCCTTCGCCCTGGGTAGCGACGGGCGTATTCGCCACTGCGCGGCGCGCCCGCCGGCGCGCACCATCGACACGATCGGTGCGGGCGACGTCTTCAACGCCGGCATCATCGACGCACGCGTTCGCGGCGCCGATATGGACGCGGCCCTGCAGGCCGCGGTGGCCCTGGCCGGGCGCAAGTGCGGCCTGCCCGGCCTGGAAGGACTGGGACAAACGTCGAGCGCCGGCGAGGCCGTGGACACCCCGAACGATTGAGGACAAGATTAGGAAACCCTCTCCAGGAGACATCGCGATGCATACCGCACTTCGCCTTTCCCTGCTGATCCTGATCGTCGCTGGCATCTGCCCGGTCGCGGCCGAGACGAAGGCACCGGCTTCGGTCGAGGTTCGCGTCCTGTCCTTCGAGACGGCCCAGCAGCTCGCGCTGAGCGCGGCCCGGGCCTGCCGCCGCCAGGGCTTCCAGGTGGCGGTCGCCGTGGTGGATCGCAACGGCCAGCTGCTGGCCTTCGCCCGCGACCCGCTCGCCGGTCCGCACACCATCGCGGTCAGCCAGGCCAAGGCCTACTCCGCGGCGACCTTTCAGACGCCCACCTCCCAGATGCGAGGACGCGAGGCGCTGCAGGCGGCCCCCGGCGTGCTGCTCGTCGGCGGCGGCGTGCCAGTGCGGGTCGGTGGCTATTTCTACGGGGCGGTGGGGGTATCCGGGGCGCCGGCGAAAAAGGTCACGGGCGATCAGGATGAGGCCTGCGCCCGCGTCGGCATCGACGCGATTCGCGAGGCCCTCGAGTTCGACCAATAGCGCCTGACCGACGGGCGAGCACAACGCCTATTTATAAGTGGTGCCACCCGAGCTCAGGTACCGGCGGTCCCCCAGGCCGCGCGAAGACGCGCGCGGTTGAGCTGCAGCCACTGCAGGGCGATGATGGGCGCGGCCGAATTCAACCGACCCCGCCCGAGCATCGCCCAGGCCTCCTGGAAGGGTACAACCACGGCGCGGATATCCTCGTCCTCGGCATCGAGACCGTAAATCCCGCCCACGCCCGCGGCATCGACGCGCCCGCAAAACAGATCCATGGTCTCCGAGGTGCCGCCCGGGCTGACCAGATACCGGCAGATGCGCTCGACCTCACCGATGACGCACCCCGCCTCTTCCTCGGCCTCGCGGCGCACGACCGCCTCGCCGTCCTCCGCGGGCTCGATGATGCCCGCGACGATCTCCATGAGCCACGGCCCGCCCGTCTCTTCCAGCGCACCGATGCGAAACTGTTCGATCAGGACCACGGCATCAAGGCCCGGGTCGTAGGGCAGGATGGCGGCGGCGTGGCCGCGCTCGAACAGCTCGCGGCTGATGACCGGACTCCAGCCGCCGGCGAACAGCCGATGGCGCAGCCGATACCGGTAGAGGCGAAAGAAACCCTCGTAGGCCAGGTCTTCGGACACGATCTCGATGCGCGGCTCGTCCATCGGGCCACTTTGCCGCGCGCCCCGTGGCGATGCAACCGGACCACCCGCTTCGCCCGCCTGCCGTCCGGCACGCACGGAGCCACACCGCCCGCCGCGCCGATGGTAGAATCCCCTCATGCCAACTCCGAGCCGCTCGCCCGCCCTGCAAGCCCCCTCGCCCGAGAACATCACCGCCGTGGTCCTGGCCGGCGGTCGCGCGCGGCGCATGCAGGGCCGCGACAAGGGCCTCGTCCCGCTCGCCGGGCGCCCCCTCGTGGCCCACGTGCTCGACGCGCTTCGCCCCCAGGTCGGCATGCTGCTCATCAACGCCAATCGCCACCGGGATGACTACGCGCGGCTCGGCGTACCCGTGTTCGCCGACACCTGTCCCGGCTATGCAGGGCCGCTCGCGGGCATGGCTGCGGCTCTGCGCCGCGTCGAGACCGACTGGGCGGTCATTGTGCCCTGCGATGCCCCACGCATCGCCCCCGATCTTGTCGCGCGCCTGGCCGTGGCCAGCGAAGGTGGTCGGCACCGCGCCTGCGTGGCCCGTACCGCAGACGGCCTGCAGCCGGTCTGGTGCCTGCTGCACCGGGGGCTCGCCGAATCGCTCGATGCCTTCCTGGCCGGCGGGGGGCGCAAGGTAGCCGAATGGCTGACGCACGAAGACGCGGCGGTGGCCGACTTTACGGACGCCGATGCCTTTCTGAACCTCAATACCGAGAGCGAACTCCGGTCTTTCGGCACCCACGGGCCGCGCGTTCGCGGCTCGAGACGCTCGAGCGCCCGATGACGCCAAACGCCGACTGCCCGATTGTCGGTTTTGCCGCCTTCAGCGGCACGGGCAAGACCACCCTGCTGACCCGGCTGCTGCCGGTGCTGCACGCGCGGGGCCTGCGCATCGGCATGGTCAAGCACGCCCATCACAGCTTCGACATCGACCACCCCGGCAAGGACAGCTACGAGCTGCGCAAGGCCGGGGCCGAGCAGATGCTGGTCGCCTCGCGCCGGCGCTGGGCCCTGATGCGCGAGACCCCCGAGCGCAGCGGCGATCCCGAGCTGTCCGAGTTGATCGCGCACCTGGATACCTCGACCCTGGACCTCATCCTGGTCGAGGGCTTCAAACACGTGCACTTTCCCAAGATCGAGCTGCACCGCCCGAGCCTGGGCCATCCCCTGCTCGCCGCGAGTGACGACAGCATCATCGCCGTGGCCACCGATGCCCCGCTGACAGATACCGCGGTATCGGTGCCGCTGCTCGACGTCAACGACCCCGAGGCCATCGCCGACTTCATCGTCGAGCACGTCGCGCGTCATTGAACGGCTGCCGGCCGCGCCTGGATCGGCGGCCGTGCGATTCGGCATAATGGCGATCCTGCCGGGCCGCAGCCGCGGGCCGCGATCCACTGAAACGGACCGACGCCATCGCCATGACACAGGACAAACCCATCCCGCAGCCGGGCTGCGACGACTACGACCCGAACTCCCTGACCGTTGAGCAGGCGATGCGCCGCATCGCCGAGTCGGTCGAGCCCATCGACGGCACCGAATCGGTCGCACTGCGCGCCGCGCTGGGGCGCACCCTGGACGAGGACGTGCTCTCCCCCATCGACGTACCGCCGTATACCAATTCGGCGATGGACGGTTATGCACTGCGCGGCACGGACCTGCCCGACCAGGGGGAGGCTCGCCTGCAGGTCGTCGGCACGGCGCTGGCCGGTCAGCCCTTCGAGAGCGGCGTCGGCGCCGGCCAATGCGTGCGCATCATGACCGGCGCCAAGATGCCCGAGGGCGCCGACACCGTCGTGATGCAGGAGCACACCGAGCGCGAGGACAATACCGTGCGCATCGGCAGCGGTCATCGACCGGGTCAGAACGTGCGTGCCGCGGGCGAGGATCTCGCGCGCGGCAAACCGGTGCTCTCGCGGGGCAAGCGCCTCGGCCCCGCCGACATCGGCCTGCTCGCCTCCCTCGGCGTCCCCGAGGTACGCGTCAAACGCCGCCTGCGCGTGGCCTTCTTTTCCACCGGCGACGAGCTGCGCTCGCTGGGCGAGCCGCTCGAGGAAGGGCAGATCTACGATTCCAACCGCTACACCCTGCACGGGCTGCTCAGCGAGCTCGGCGTCGAGCTCATCGACATGGGTGTGGTGCGCGACCGCCGCGAGGACGTCGAGGCGGCCTTCGAGCAGGCCGCCGGTACTGCGGACGCAGTGATCACCTCCGGCGGCGTTTCGGTCGGCGAGGCCGACTACGTCAAGGACACGCTCGAGCGCCTCGGCCAAGTGGGCTTTTGGAAGATCGCCATGAAACCCGGACGACCGCTGGCCTTCGGTCGGGTGGGCCGCGCCTACTTCTTCGGCCTGCCGGGCAACCCGGTCTCCGTCATGGCGACCTTCTACGAGCTGGTCCTGCCGGCGCTGCGCCGCCTGATGGGCCAGGAGCACACCCAACCGGTCAGTCTGACCGTTCCCTGCGCCGAGCGTCTGAAAAAGCGCCCGGGGCGGGTCGATTTCCAGCGCGGCATCCTGACGCGCGAGGCCGACGGCACGCTGGCGGTGCGCAGCACCGGTTCGCAG
>DATFLL010000010.1:0-13215 GCA_035267785.1 Gammaproteobacteria bacterium
TTCATGCGCAGCATGGTGAGCGTCGAGCCCAGGCCGAGGAAGCCCATGCCGTGGCGGCGCTTGCTCATGATCTCGTTGCGCTGCTCTTCCAGCGGCAGGCCGTTGATCTCCACGACGTTGTCGAGCATGCGCGTGAACACGGCGACCACCTCGCGGTACTCGTCCCAGTCGAAGTGGGCCTTGTCAGTGAAGGGCTCGCGCACGAATTTGGTCAGGTTGACCGAGCCCAGCAGGCAGGAGCCGTACGGGGGCAATGGCTGCTCTCCGCAGGGGTTGGTGGCGCGGATGTTCTCGCAGAACCAGTTGTTGTTCATCTCATTGACCTTGTCGATGAGGATGAAGCCCGGCTCGGCGAAGTCGTAGGTGGCCGTCATGATCATGTTCCACAGGTGACGGGCCTTGAGGGTGCGGTAGACCTTGCAGGCGACCAGGCCGGCACCGTTGGTCAGATAACCGTCCTTCTTGGGCCACTCGCGCCACACGACCTGGGAGGCGTCGGCGAGATCGACGTCGGCGGCCTCCTTCTCGCTCATCGGGAAGGCGAGCTGCCACTCGGTGTCGTTCTTGACCGCCTCCATGAACTCGGCGGTGATCAGCAGGGACAGGTTGAACTGGCGCAACCGGCCGTTTTCGCGCTTGGCGCGGATGAAGTCCATGACGTCGGGATGGCCGACCTCGAAGGTGGCCATCTGCGCGCCGCGCCGACCGCCGGCCGAGGAGACCGTAAAGCACATCTTGTCGTAGATATCCATGAACGACAGCGGCCCGGAGGTGTAGGCGCCGGCGCCGGAGACGTAGGCACCCTTGGGGCGCAGCGTGGAGAACTCGTAGCCGATGCCGCAGTTGTGGATGACCATCAGGCCGTTTTCGCCGGCGAGGTAGTTGTGGTGCTTCTCGACGGTGAAGTCGTAGAAGGTCTCACCGATGTCCAGGCCGCGGCGCACCGCTTCCACCGGTCGCAGGGTGCGCGCAAAGTCGATCAGCTCGCCCAGGTGCGGGAAACGCGCCTGCCAGCGATCGAGCCAGACGCGGCTGATGACCTCGCGGCGGTGATAGCCGTGATAGAAACCGAGGCTCTGACGCTCGGTGTGATCCAGCCGCTCGCATTCGGCGGCCAGCGCCTCGCGCAGCGCCTCGGGCAGGACATAGCGATCGTACTGCCCCGGCTGACTGGCATGTTTGCGGATGCGCGCGCGCTTGCCGCTGTCGGCCATGTGCTCGGCGACGCGGGCGAGGAAGGCCGAGTCGGAGATATTGAGCATGGCGCCGCCGCAGTCGCGGATGACGTTGCCCTGGTAGAGATGCTCGCGCGAGCGGCGCACGGTGATGGCGCCGTGGACGCCGAACAGGCCGAGCAGACCCTTGAGCTGTTCGGCAAAGGCATGGCTTTGCGTCGCGATACTGGCGCTGCCGCGCTCGGTGCCGACCGTCCCATCGGTGTCGATCAGGCCGGCCAGGAAGGGCAGAAAATGACGCTCGGGATGTTCGGCGACCCAGGCCGGCACCCGCAACGTGTCGGTCTTCTTACCAACCTGGTGGTCGATGAGCTCGGCGGCACGACTGGCATCGAAGCTGGCTACGGTGTAATCCCACACCGGTGTGCCGGTGGGGGTGGCGGCGGCCGTGACACGCGCCTGTGAATTGCAGAAAGCGCGGAAGAAGGCGGCATAGCGTTCCACGACCTCGCGCTCGGCGGCGCGGATCTTGAATACCAGACGCCGGCCGGCAGCGCGCGCCTTATCGGCCCAGACCTTGCGGCTGGGCTTGTAGGCATGACGCTTCTCGTAGGCACTGCCATCGCCCAAATGCGCGCCAGCGAACCAGGCCCGCAGCGCCTCGGACGGATCGGCCTGCCAGGCAAACGTATGCTGGACCAGGCCGTCGTCGGCGCGGATCTCATCGGCACGCACGTATGTCAAACGCCCGGCGCGGTAGACGAGCACGGGATGTTTGATGGAGGTCTTCAGGGCAGTGCCGCTGGAGACGATCTCGATGTTTTCCTCGCGCGGCACGTGCGTGGTCATGTGCCGCTCGATACGGCGCATCTCGAATCGGCCTTGTTCGCGGTCATAGCACAGCATCTGCTCGTGGCGCTCCTCGACCGCACGCTGAGCCGTGACGACACCGTGTTCGGTGACCACCGTCGTGTTGGGCGCGACGCAGCCGGCCTTGAGCGTCAGACCCGCCTCGTGGACCTTCTCCAGGATGTCGTTCATGGAGTCGCCCACGGTGCCCGAGACCGTGCAGTTGATGGTGGAGGTGGCCGGCTTGTGCGCCAGGGCGCCGGCGTTGGAGGTGATGCGCCCGGCGGGGATGGCCCCGCGGCGCAGCGCCCACAGAAAACGCTCGTACCAGTGTTCGCGTTTGTCTTCCTCTTCCACGTCGGCCAGGGCCCGGGCCACCCGTTTATAGGTATCGTCGACGGTGGCGTCGATGATCGTCCCGTCTTTCGCCTTGAGGCGGTATTTCTTGTCCCAGATGTCGGCCGAGGCCTCCTGGATGGGAATATCGGTGTCGTGCTCGGTAACGGGCTTCAGGTGGGCTGGCTTCATGGAATAAGGTTCCTCCCTCGTTCTTCTTCACTGCTTGGAAGAGGCGGCTAACGGCGTCGCTGTTTTTGATTCGAAAACCGGCTTACCACATCTCGTGCCGGTGGGTGAGCGCTGAAAACTACCGACACAAGATATTGTGATATCGATATAAGTTAGGCACTCACCGGGGCCCTGTCAACCTTCATTGACAATTTTTTGACCATATATAAGTCGCAGTAAATCAACGACTTGCAAAATCATGCCAACGTGATCCCTGAGGGGCCGAAGGGGGCGCCATGTTACGCCTCTCGCAGGCCTACCACAACATATAGTGGTGCTAATATTCGCCGATCCCGCCGGATAACGCCCCTGCCCCGCGGGCCGGGGCGCTATCTCTTTGTATTGATTGAGGGGGCGAGCCGGTTTTGCAAGCCACCCCATCCGCCGCCGGCGAGCCGCAATTGCGTCCCGACTTGATCCCGGGCAACAACCCGCGACCCGGGACTTGATAACGTCGCCAACGTACACATATTCGCTAACAAGAGGGCGCCACTGGTGGCGCGAACCAACCACTCACGGAGGTATAGCGATGAGCATCGTACGCTACGAACCCTGGAACCTGCTGAATCAGCTTCAACGCGACATCGACAGCGTGTTCGAGAACCGCCTGGGCCGCGACAACGGCGAGGGCGGGGCGATCGCCGCGACCAGCGACTGGACGCCGGCGGTGGACATCAAAGAGGAACAGGACCGCTACATCATCCACGCCGACATACCCGGGGTCGACCCCAAGGACATCGAGGTCGGCATGGAAGGCGGCGTGCTGACCATCAAGGGCGAGCGCGACTCGGAGAAAAAGGACGAGCGCGAGGGCTACAAGCGCATCGAGCGCATCCGCGGCAGCTTCTTCCGCCGCTTCAGCCTGCCCGACACGGTCGACGCCGAGAAGATCAGCGCCAAGGCCAAGAACGGCGTGCTGGAGGTCATCGTACCCAAGCACGAGAAGGTCCAGTCGCGCAAGATCAAGGTCGAAGGATAAAACGCCCTGCACAGCCGGCGCCGCCGGCTGTGCAGCGCAGGTCCGAGCTGCGAGTAACGAGGTACGAGGAACGAATGGCTAGGCCCGTTCACCAAGTCTGGCCGTTCCTCGTTTGGACCTCGTCACTCGACACTCGCAACTCGCCACTGGAGTGCTATGGAATTCAAGGACTATTACAAAGTCATGGGCGTGGCCGAGGACGCCACGCAGGATGAGATCAAGCGCGCGTATCGCAAGCTGGCGCGCAAGTATCATCCCGACGTGAGCAAGGAGGCCGACGCCGAGGCGCACTTCAAGGAGGTCGGCGAGGCCTACGAGGTCCTCAAGGACCCGGAGAAGCGCGCGGCCTATGACAACCTGCGCAAGGGCGGTTACCAATCCGGCCAGGAATTCCATCCGCCGCCCGGCTGGGACGCCGGGTTCGAGTTCTCCGGCGGCGGGTTCACCGCCGCCGACGCGGCCGGCTTTTCCGATTTCTTCGAGTCCCTGTTCGGGGCGGGCAGCCCCTTTGGGCCGGGGAGCCGCGGCGCGGGTTTTCACGGCGCCGGCGCCCGGGCGGGCGGCGCGGGCTTTTCCATGCGCGGCCAGGACCACCATGCGCGCATTCAGATCGGCCTGGAGGATGCGTTCCGCGGCGTGACCCGCACGGTGACCCTGCAGGTGCCCGAGGTCGACGCCCAGGGCCGCGTGCACACCAAGCAGCACAGCCTGAACGTCAAGATCCCCACCGGCATCACCGAGGGTCAGCAGATTCGCCTCGCCGGCCAGGGCGCCCCCGGCATGGGCGGCGGCGAGCGCGGCGATCTCTATCTGGAGGTACAGTTCGCGCCCCACCCCCTGTACCAGGTCGAGGGCCGCGACGTATACCTCACGCTGCCGATCGCGCCCTGGGAGGCGGCGCTCGGCGCCAAGCTCCAGGTCCCCACGCTCGGCGGGCCGGTGGAGATGAAGATCCCGGCCGGGGCCCAATCCGGTCAGAAGCTGCGCCTCAAGGGCCGCGGCCTGCCCGGCAAGAAACCCGGCGATGCGGGCGGCGACCAGTACCTGGTCCTGCAGGTGCGCACGCCGCCGGCGCGCAACGATGAAGACCGTGAGCTCTACGAGACCATGGCAAAGAAGATGAAATTCAACCCGCGCGCCAGCCTCGGCGTGGGAGGGGGAAGCTGAGATGCCCGCCGAGAAGACGACCGTGCTGATGCTCGACGAGGAATTGGTGTTCACTCTGCGCGAGCTCTCGCGCAGCTGCGACCTGGCCGCCGAAGATCTGATCGCCATGGTGGAAGAAGGGGTGCTCGCTCCGCGCGGGGCCAGCCCGAGCGACTGGCGCTTTCCCGCCGCCGACCTGCGCCGCGTGCACACCGCGCTGCGCCTGCAGCGCGACCTCGGGGTGAACCTCGCCGGCGTCGCCCTGGCCCTGGAAATGCTGGACGAGATGCAGGCCCTGCGGGCGCGGGTCAGGGTACTGGAACGGCTGCTGGACTAGGCCGCCCCTCGGGCGGAGTAGGCAGTCATCAGTTGGCAGTTCGCAGAAAGAAAAAGCAGTCATTCCTGTACTGCCAACTGACCACTGCCGACTGAGGACGCCGCCCTGAAGGGGCGTTCTTTCTGCCAACTGCCAACTGACGTCTGCCGACTGTTTTCCCCCCGGCCCGCCTTTGGCGGGCCGGGGGGAAAACAACCATTTTTTTGAACTTTCATAGCTTCGGACCTGTCTGTGTAAATGTGCGGGCGGGTCCCCCTATCGAAAGGAGGCCGCCGATGAGCACACTCGATCAAATCCGCCGCGGGTTCGGTCACGCCTGGGAGTCGCTGGCCGAGGGCTGGCAACAGCTGCGCGAACGCGCCGCTCACGCCCTGACCCGCTTCAGCCCTGTGCATCACGAGGGCGGGCTGCAGACCGCCGAGGAACAGGTCGTGCAGCGTGCCCCGCGCTGGGCTCTGCTGGCCGCCGAGGTCGAGGAGCGCGACAAGGAGATTGTCGTGCGCCTGGAGGCCCCGGGCATGGATCGCGAGGATTTCGATATCGCCGTGGTCGACGACACCCTCGTGGTTCGCGGTGAAAAACGCGTGCACCGCGAGAGCAAGCCGACGGTGGGCGGTTATCGTTATCACATCATGGAATGCGCGTACGGTCGCTTCGAGCGGGCCGTGCCGCTGCCCGCACCCGTCGAAGACAACAAGGCGCAGGCCGGCTACCGCCGCGGCGTTCTGACCGTCACCCTGCCGAAGCGCGCCGCGAGCGCCCGGCGTCGCATCAACGTGGAGATTGGATAACAAATGAAACGTCTTTCCCGGATATTCGCCAGCGCCCCGCTGATTTTGACTCTGTTCGTTGGCGCGGCGGTGGTGACGATCCCCGCGCGCGCCTCGCTGCCCACCGTAGACAGCCAGGGTCATCCGGTGCCGTCGCTGGCGCCGATGCTGCAGAAGGTCACCCCGGCGGTGGTCAATATTGCCAGCACGGGCAAAGTGCAGGTCCAGCAAAACCCGCTGCTGCAGGACCCGTTCTTCCGTCACTTCTTCAACGTGCCCGAACAACCGCAGGAGCGTAAGACCGAAAGTCTCGGCTCCGGGGTCATCGTCGACGCCAAGCACGGCTACATTCTCACCAACCACCACGTCATCGCCCACGCGAACAAGATCATGGTCACGCTGCGCGACGGGCGCCAGTTCAAGGCCAAGGTCATCGGCGACGACAAGGACACCGACATCGCGGTCATTCAGATCAAGGCCAAGGACCTGACCGCCCTGCAGCTGGGCAACTCCGAGGACCTGCGCGTCGGCGACTTCGTGGTCGCCATCGGCAACCCGTTCGGACTGGGACAGACCGTGACCTCGGGCATCGTCAGCGCCCTGGGCCGCACAGGCCTCGGCATCGAGGGCTACGAGGACTTCATCCAGACCGACGCCTCCATCAACCCGGGTAACTCCGGCGGCGCGCTGGTCAACCTCAACGGCAAGCTCATCGGCATCAACACCGCCATCCTGTCGCAAAGCGGCGGCAACATCGGCATCGGCTTTGCCATCCCCATCGACATGGCGCACAGCGTCATGGAACAGCTCATCAAATACGGTGAGGTGCACCGCGGGCGCCTCGGCGTGCAGGCCCAGGATCTCAACCCGAGCCTGGCCAAGGCCTTCGGCATCACCAGCCGCCACCGCGGCGCGGTCATCACCCAGGTCTCACCCGGCTCGGCCGCGGCCAAGGCCGGCCTCAAACAGGGCGATGTCGTCACCGAGGTCAACGGTCAGCCGGTGCGCGACGCCTCCATGCTGCGCCTGACCATCGGCCTGCTGCGCGTCGGCCAAGAGGTAAAGCTTAAGGTCGTGCGCGACGGCAAGACGCATGAAATCAATGCGCGTCTGACCGCGCCGAAGATGACCAGCGCCTCCGGCGGGAAGATCAATAAGTATCTTGCGGGCGCCAAGCTTGCCGACATCACCCAGGGCTCGCAGCTCTACGGCAAGGTGCAGGGCGTTCTGGTGCAGGGCGTCGCCGGCGGCTCGCCCGCCTGGCAGGCCGGTCTGCGCCCGGGCGACGTGATCGTCTCGGCCAACCGCAAACCGGTGAAGAACATCGCCGAGCTGCGCAGCGCCGTCAAACGCGAAGGCAGCCTGCTGCTGAACATCCAGCGCGGTGACGGAGCGCTGTTCCTCTATCTGCAATAGGACACAGGCCCGCCCGCCAGCGGCGGGCGGGCCGCGCCCGTTACAAGGTGCAAGTTACAAGCAAACGACTTAAAGGCTGAGCACTTCTTACTGCCGACTGCACACTGACTTCCGCCAACTTCGTTGTTCTTGCTCATCTCCGTTTAGCGGCCGTCCCCCGGCCGCTTTTTTTTCGCGCCCGCAAAGAACGCGGGCGCGCGTTGCAAGTGACAAGGTCCAAGTTACAAGTTGGCGGTTGGCGGTTGGCGGTTGGCGGTTGGCGGTTGGCGGTTGGCGGTTGGCGGTTGGCGGTTGGCAATAAGAAT
This sequence comes from Gammaproteobacteria bacterium, assembly GCA_035267785.1. GTDB lineage: Bacteria > Pseudomonadota > Gammaproteobacteria > DATFLL01 > DATFLL01 > DATFLL01. The sequence continues at coordinate 7,545 of DATFLL010000010.1, forward strand.
CTTAAGTGCTTTTCTCTTTCTGATTACTGCGGACTGCCGACCGAAGACTCCGCCCGAAGGGCGGCAGCCGTAGGTCGGGCGGAGTCATCAGTGGCAGTTAACAGTAAATCAGCTTAAAGGCAAATCGGCTCTTAGATTCCTCCTGCTGCAAACTGCCAACTGACATCTGCCAACTTTGTGTCGTCTCTGCGTCCTCTGCGTTCCCTTCCAGGGCACATCTGAGTCCGCAGCAATCGCCGCGCAGCTCACGTCTGAGCCAGATTGTAAGCGTGCACTTACCGACCCCCTATGCCGATGCTGAATGCCCATACCCATCACACGGGAATACTTGACTTTTTTAGTCAGGAATCTATATTAGTTCATAACCAAGCACTGAATTTAGGAGGTGCCTTATGACAGGACTTATTCCAGGCTTTCCGATGAACGGCGTAGTTACCGTCAACCGCGTGATCCTGCGCCCCGAGTACACCGTCGACGACCTGCAGGAGCGCGTCGCCGAGCTGTGCGAGAACGTCAAGACGTATCACTCGGATACGGGCTTCGTGGGCGGATTCGTCAGTCTGAACAGCGGGGCGATCTCCAACGAGGGCTCGAGCATCGGCCAGGCCGTGGAGAGTCCGCTCAAGGAAAAGGAGGCCCTGATCGTCACCTTCTGGCGCAGCTTCGAGGAGCACGAGGCCTCGCACCGCAGCGAGACCTTCCAGCCTCTGTTCCAGCGCGTGCTGGAGCTGTGCGAGAACGGCAACGAGGAGATCGCCTACGAAATGCTGTGGTCGGGCCAGGCCTACGACCCCGAGCAGGCGCAGGCCGCCCGCGAGGCCAAGGAAGCGCACGCCGCCTAAAGCGGTAGAAAACAGTCCACTCCCCCGGGAGGTACACACCCACCTCCCTACTTTGGCGCACCGCCCCCCGGTGCGCTTTTTTTTGCGCGCCTGCGCGCAACGCAGGCGCGCGTTACAAGGTTCAAGTTACAAGTTGGCAGTTGGCAGTTGGCAGCAAATCTTGGCCGCTTTTTTCTGGCTGCCAACGGACGACTGCGAGCTCGCCCGCGTTCAGAGCGCCCCCTCGTGTTTTAGACTCATTCTGTGCACTGCAATCGCCGACGGCTGGCATCGCGGGTCGCGGGTTTTGCCCGTCCTCGCGGCCCTCCGCCCAGACCATTAGCAGTTTGCTATATTACTGTGCGCGCATATGATTTTTATGGAATATTAACGGACCTGGAAAGGTCTTTAGTTATAGGGCGAACAGCCGACACCTATAACCACTGTGCGAATTTGGTAACGTTCGCCTGTGCTGGAGGGAAGTTCGATGGCAGCGCATATCAAAGGATTTATCTCCGAAGCGGCCCGAGGGGCGTTTTTCACGCTAATGGGCGCGGTCCTGGCGTTGACGGCAACGTCGGCTGGAGCCGCCGCCAACCCGACACCCAGCCTTTCGTCGAAGACGCTGATATGGGCGGGCTGCGGTATCACCAAGAAGGCCTTCATGGCCGAGCTGGCCAAGGCGTATTACAAGAAGGCCGGGATCAAGATCGAACTGCACGGCGGCGGCGCCACCAAGGGCATTCGCCAGGCGGCAAAGGGTGAGATCGACATCGGCGGCGCCTGCCGCGCGACGATGGATCACAACCCCCTCGAGCGCAACGCCTTTCAGATCCCGGTCGCCTGGGACGCGCTGGTCGTCATCGTGCACAAGGGCAACCCGGTCGACAACATCACGTTCAAGCAGCTTCGCAACATTTACCTGGGCAAGATCACCAACTGGAAGGAGCTGGGCGGGCGCGACGAGCCGATCCATCTCTACGCACGCAAGGGCAAGATCTCCGGCGTCGGACGCACGCTGCGCGAATTGGTGTTCGCCGACTACGACCAGGATTTCACCTCGCGCGCGACCTATGTGCGCTCCTCGGGGCCGCTGGAAAAGGCGGTCGTCTCCGAACCCGATGCCATGGGCACCACGGGCGTGAGCAGCGCCCACAAGCGCGACGTGAAGATCCTCAAGCTCAACGGCAAGGAACCGAGCTACGAGAACATCAAGAATGGCGATTACGTGCTGTATCGGCCGCTGTATCTGGTCACCAACCGCACCAATCACGACCCGCGGGTCAAGGCGTTCATCGACTTTGCGCTGAGCCCCGAGGGCAAGGCCATCATTCGGCGCACGGGCACGGTGCCCTATGCCGATGCGCTGCCACTGGTCATGAAGCAGTTGGATCAATACAAAAGGGCCACGGCAGCGGGCCTGTAGACCGTTGCGCCAGCCCGTGAAAGAAGAAGCCCGCCTGACGGCGGGCTTTTTCGTAGCGGGATTCGACGTCCCGAGCTTCTGCCTTATATATAAGAATATATAAGAAGCGTCGAGCGCCTCGCCTAGCGGGCCGAGTGGCCGCTGAGCTTGACCTCGACCTTCTGGTCGTCGGCCAGGCCGCCGTAATAGGCGCGCAGGATCTCCAGGACCTCGGGGCGGCTGAAGTGATCCGGCACCTCGGTGCCTTCGGACAGGGCCTTGCGCAGCTTGGTGCCGGACAACAGCAGGCGGTCCTCGGCGCCGTGCGGGCAGGTCTTCATGGAGGCCATGCCCTCGCACTTGTTGCACCAGAAGGTCCAGTCGATCTTCAGCGCCTGGGTCTCCAGGGAACCGGCCGGGATCTCATCGAAGATGGCGTGGGCGTCGAAGGGACCGTAATAGTCGCCGACGCCGGCGTGGTCACGGCCGACGATGAGGTGCGAGCAGCCGTAGTTCTGGCGGAACAGGGCGTGCAACAGCGCCTCGCGCGGACCGGCATAGCGCATGTCCAGCGGATAACCGGCCTGCACCACGGTGTCCTTGACGAAGTACTTCTCGGTCAAGGTGCCGATGGCCTTGGCGCGCACGTCAGCCGGGATGTCTCCGGGCTTGAGCTTGCCGAGCAACGAGTGGATCAGCACACCGTCGCAGATCTCGATGGCGATCTTGGCCAGGTACTCGTGGGAGCGGTGCATCGGGTTGCGCGTCTGGAACGCGGCAACCGTGCTCCAGCCCTTGGACTCGAACAGGGCGCGGGTCTGGGCCGGGGTAAGGAAGAGGTCGGCGTACTTGGTTTCGAAGTCGCCCGTGGACAGGACCTTGCCCGGACCGGCCAGGTTCACGTCGCCCTGGGCCATGACCATCTTCACGCCCGGGTGCTCCAGGTCGGTGGTCTTGTAGACCTGCTTGCACTCGTGCTCCTTGTCGATGCCGTACTTCTCGGTCACCGTCATGGTGGCCATGACCTCGCCGGTCTCGTCGCTGACCAGCGCGATATCGGAGTTCTCGTGGATGCCGTTGGCGGTGTCCTTGTCGGTCGACAGGGTAATGGGGATGGGCCAGAACAGACCGTCGGCCATCTGATAATTGTCGCACACGCCCTTCCAGTCGGCGTGGGTCATAAAGCCGTCCAGCGGGGTGAAACCGCCGATGCCCAACATGATGAGGTCGCCTGCCTCACGGGATGAGATGCGGATCTGCGGGAGCGACTGGGCACGTGCCTTCTCGTCCTCCAACGCCGTACCTTGGAGCAATAGGGGCTTGAGTTCCCCGCCGCCGTGCGGCCTGACTAGATTGGACATGGGTTTCCTCGCGTACTAGAAGTGTGTGGCTGGTGGCCGGCCCCGGCACCCGTTTCGCGTGGAAATCGGCCAGGGCTTATAATTTGGGAGCCAATACCTTAGCGATCCGCCCCCCGAAGTCCAAACAGTTTTATCTTTCCTCTCTATAAACAGGCTTTATTAGGGTGAACATGTCCGCCGTGGATTACAACTGTATGTTTTTAATACAATAACACCCACGTTGGCACGCCAATAATTCGTTATTTAGAATATTATTATATTTTATCATGAATTCAGAAATGCTAATTAGCTAAACTCAGTCTAAACACCTACTATTAGCGCCCTTCGCGCACGTTCCCCCGATCGCATCCCCAGTCGTTCATCGGGGGTGGTCGCCGGGGGCCGCTGCTGGAATCGCAACCCGGAATCCCGAGACACCATGGCAACCAATACCGCGACGCTGGCGGCCGACGACGGTCGCATCGAAACCAAGAATACCACGTGCTACATGTGCGCCTGCCGCTGCGGCATTCGCGTCACCCTGAAGGACGGCGAGGTCCGCTACATCCAGGGTAATCCCGAGCATCCGCTGAACAAGGGCGTGATCTGCGCCAAGGGCGCCTCCGGGATCATGAAGCAGTACTCCCCGGCGCGCCTGACCAAACCGCTGATGCGCCGCCCCGGCGCCGCGCGCGGCGACGCCGACTTCGTCGAGGTCAGCTGGGACGAGGCCTTCCAGGTCATGGAGGAGCGACTGAAGAAGCTGCGGGCCACCGACCCCAGCAAGTTCGCGCTGTTCACCGGCCGCGACCAGATGCAGGCCCTGACCGGCATGTTCGCCAAGCAGTTCGGGACGCCGAACTACGCCGCCCACGGCGGCTTCTGCTCGGTGAACATGGCCACCGGTATGATCTACACCATGGGCGGCTCGTTCTGGGAGTTCGGCGGCCCGGACCTGGACCGTGCCAAGCTGTTCGTGATGATCGGCACCGCCGAGGACCATCACTCCAATCCGCTGAAGATGGCCCTGTCCAAATTCAAGCGCCAGGGCGGGCGCTTCATTTCGGTCAACCCGGTGCGCACGGGCTACTCGGCCATCGCCGACGAGTGGGTGCCCATCAAGCCCGGCACCGACGGCGCCCTGTTCCTGGCCCTCATTCACGAGCTCATCAATCAGGGCCTCTACGACCGCGACTTCCTCGTGCAGTACACCAACGCCGCCGAGCTGATCAATCTGGACGAGGCCTCGGACGAGTTCGGCCTGTTCGTGCGCGACCCGAGCGTGGAGGTCGAGAAGGGCTGCTTCGACCCGCAGAACCAGCTGTGGTGGGACCGCCTGAGCGATCAGCCGGTCCGCACCCATACCGAAGGCGCCGACCCCTACCTGCTCGGCGAGTTCAAGCTGTCCGACGGCACGCCGGTCAAGCCGGCCTTCGAGCTGCTCAAGGAGCGCGTGGCCGAGTACACCCCGGAATGGGCCGCCAAGATCACCGGTATTCCGGTCGAGACCATCAAGCGCCTGGCCTACGAGATGGGCATTACCGCGCGCGACGAGAAGATCGAGCTGCCCATCGCCTGGACCGACACCTGGGGCCGCGAGCACGAGACGGTCACCGGCAACCCCGTGGCCTTCCATGCCATGCGCGGCCTGGCCGCCCACTCCAACGGCTTCCAGACCATCCGCGGCCTGTCCATCCTGATGACCGTGCTCGGCACCATCGACCGCCCGGGCGGCTTTCGCCACAAGGCGCCGTTCCCGCGCCCGATCCCGCCCTGCGCCAAGACCCCGAAGAGCCCGGACGACATCAAGCCCAACACCCCGCTCAACGGCATGCCGCTGGGCTGGCCGGCCGACCCCGACGACCTGTTCGTCGACGAGAACAACAAGCCGGTGCGCATCGACAAGGCCTTCTCCTGGGAATACCCGCTGGCCGCCCACGGCCTGATGCACAACGTCATCACCAACGCCTGGCGCGGCGACCCCTATCCCATCGACACCCTGCTCATCTTCATGGCGAACATGGCCTGGAACTCGACCATGAACACCGCGCAGGTGCGCGATATGCTCAACGACAAGAACGAGGACGGCGAGTACAAGATCCCCT
>DATFLL010000011.1:0-2848 GCA_035267785.1 Gammaproteobacteria bacterium
ACGTTTTTCGGCTAACAAGTTGGTTGAGGCGACGCCGGCACACGTGGCGCCATGTAATCGGGCGCTCCGAGCGGCGCGCCTCACCAAACCGTTAGCCATTTCGAGGAGAGGTCGTGGACACAGCGAAAATTGCAGCGCCCATTTCGGGAGACAAGCTGTACCAGACCCGTGCTCGGGTGGTGCTTCCTATCTTGGTTCGTCAAGCAGAAGCTGGCACACCAATCTTCTATTCAGCACTGGCAGAGGAAATTGGAATCCCGAATCCAAGAAACCTCAACTACGTTCTTGGCAGCATTGGCACCACTCTGGAGAACCTCTCAAAAGCATGGAAGCAAAAGGTTCCGCCAATTCAGTGTCTAGTCGTGAACAAAAACACCGGCCTGCCTGGAGAAGGCATCGGCTGGTTTCGTGTAAAGAAAGAGAAATTCTCCTCGCTCAATAGGCGTCAGCAGCGTGCCATCGTTGAGGCAGAGCTACAGCATGTGTTCTCCTTTGGAAGGTGGCACGAGGTTCTATCTGTCCTCTCGCTGCAACCGGTCGAGTCAGACTTCTCTGCCCAAATCAGGAAGGCCGCCTCCTTCGGCGGCGGCGGCGAAAGCGAAGCGCACAAACGCCTCAAAATGTATGTCTCAAAAAACCCTACGGTTATCGGGCTACCGGCGAGTACGCCGGTCGGCGTCACAGAGTTCTCGCTCGCATCCGGAGACGCCGCCGACGTCCACTTTCAAGACAAGTGAACAAATAGGGGACAGACCACGAATCTGGCCGCGACTCCCCGCGATTCGGAGCAATAGGGGACACGGAGCAATAGGGGACAGACCCCAATTCTTCGGCCACAAGCCACCCGCCGTGCACGCCCGAGAGGTGGCCTGACATGACCCCGTTCCCACATACCAGGTGGCTCGAATCAAGGGGTACGGGCACCATCACGGAACTGTACGTGCCGAAAAAGAAGATGTAGCCGCGCGCCGGGTGGCAGCCTGACTCCCGGTCACGACACGCGGAACGCCCACCTCCCTACAAACCGAATCCCTGTGGGTCGGGCTTTAGCCCGACATTCAACCCGGTCACCATACGGCCGCTCCCCGATCCCCCAACCTTGATTCATCCCCCAAACACGGACAAATAGGGGACAGACCACGAATCCGGCCGCGACTCCCCGCGATTCGTGGCCTGTCACAATTTTCTCCGGATGGCGGTTACGACCTCCGGCGCGCGCCCTCGGCGAGAAACCCACGGTGTGCTCGCCTGTCGATACGATTGAGCACCTATACTCCCCAGAGGGCATGCGCAAAGCAAGGCGACGAACCTACCCATCCAGGTTCGGGGGAAAATCATGACCCGCAACAAGAAAGGGCGACGCGTCCTACTGGTCGGGCTGCTGGCGCTCGGTGCGACCAGCGTCCGGGCAGACCAGGTCATCAGTGACGACCTCGTAGTCACCCCGGGAAGCCTGTGCACCGGTCCCGGGTGCGCCGACGGCGAGTTCTTCGCTGTCGACACGGTGCGGATCAAGGGACCCGATCCAGTCCTTGACCTGCAGGACACCAGTTCGAGTTCATCCTTTCCGACCGCCGACTGGCGGCTCGGCATCACCGACGACGGCATGGGCGGCCCGAGCCACCTGTTCGTGAATGACGCGGTCACCGGCACGCGTATGCTGTACCTCGACGTGGACGGCGCCGTCGCGCTCGGTGCCGGCGCGGAGGTCGTCAACGGCGCCGTTTCCGTCGGGTCCATAGGCAACGAGCGGCCGATCATCCACGTCGCCGATGCGGTCAACGACACGGATGCGGTCAATCTTCGCCAGTTCCAGGCCTTCCAGGACAGTGTCACGGCCTCGCTTGGCGCCGACGCCGCTGCGTTCGATCAACGCCTCAACAACCTGCAGGTGCGGATCGACAACCTGGCCACGCGTGTCAACGATCTCGCCGCACAGATCCAGGGGCAGTGACATGAACCGCCTTTCGACTGCCTGGCTGCGGGTCGCCGGACTCGCAGCCGCATTGGTGCTGGTGCCGGCTGCCAACACACGCGCGGACCAACTGGTCAACGACGACCTGATCGTCACCGGCAACACCTGCATCGGCGTCGACTGCGCCGACGGCGAATCGTTCTTCTCCACCAGCGAATTGAAACTCAAGGAAAACAATCTCCGCCTGCGGCTCATCGACACGACCGCGACGGGCACGCCGGGCCAAACCTGGTCGCTGATGGCGAACGAGTCGATCAACGGCGGAGCCTCATTCTTCAGCTTCGCGCTTCAGCCGATCGACACGGACCCGAGCGTGCCCGACGATCTGCCACCCACGCACGTGCTCCGCACCGGTGTCGCCGCCGCGAACAGCACCGCAATCGGAATGAACAGCGAGCTCGTCAACGACACCGTGTCCGTCGGCAGCGCGGGCATACTGCGCCGCCTCGTGCACGTGGCCAAGGCGTTGTCGGACACCGAGGCGCTCATAAAACACCAGCTGGACGAGGGCGGACTGGGCGGACGTGAGGCTACGGCCGACGCACTCGAGGCCCAGGTGACGGCGTTGGAGAACCAGGTGACCCGCCTGGAGAATGAACTCGGTTCTTCGGGCGGTAGCGGCGCGATCGGGCCTGTCTACCTCCTGCTGTTCGCCACGCTCGCCGCCTTCGCGGTCTTCCGCCGCGCCCGGCTGCGGTCGTCTTGAGCCGAATAAGTGGTGGAACAATCGAGGGAACAATCGGGGACAGACCCCAATTTTTGGATCGGGAAGCGGACGCGGTCAGGTCTTGCGATCCAACATTTCGACTGCAGGCCAGGCGCTCGCCTCGGCCGTATCATCGGTTCGTAGCTTCGGATTTCCATCGGCGAGCC
>DATFLL010000012.1:0-36070 GCA_035267785.1 Gammaproteobacteria bacterium
CCGGACTGCAAATACATCGAGCCGCTGGAAAAGCCCGAGGATATGGGCGTCGAATGCCCCGAATGCCATCAGGGCAGCATGCTCAAGCGCAAGTCGCGCTATGGCAAGGTGTTCTATTCCTGTTCGCGTTACCCCGACTGCAAGTACGCGGTGTGGAACCAGCCGATTGCCGAGTCCTGCCCGAAGTGTGCCTGGCCCATGCTTACCATCAAGACCACGAAGCGCCGCGGCACCGAGAAGGTCTGTCCGCAAAAGGACTGCAACTTCTCCGAGCCGATGGAAGCTGAACCCGAATCCGAATCCGACGACTAGGATGCGGGCGGCAAGCTACGCCGCCGTGTCTGGTCCCACGCACCGGGCCGAATCGGTTGCGGGCCGCGCGCCGGCAGCGCCGTATTCGCAGGTGCGGCGCCGGCCGCTTGGATTTCGATTGAAGCCGGCATTGAAAAGGTGATCGCATGGAAACCACCGTCAACGTGAACAACCGGTCCGTGGCCGTGCGCGTGAGCGCCGCGGCCGAGCGCGCCTTGCGCGGCGAAGCGGCACCGCTCGTCGCCGAGATGGAACTGTATTTCAGCTGCCTCATTCGCAAGCAGGTGCGCTTTCACCGCGGCGAGCAGCCCGACGATGCCGTCGCGGTGGCGGACGGTCTGTACGTGCGTTTTCGCCCGGTGATGACCCGCGGCTGCTCGGTGGCCGAGGGCGGTGAGGCGCCGCCGCTGACCGACTTTCCCATCGCCCGTCCCGAGGCCTACGTGCCGCACTGGCTGCGTATCGATTACCGTGCGGGCGAATGGACCGGGGAGTTCGGCTTCGCATGAACGAAGCGGCGGGCCAGACGCCCCCGTTGGCGCCCGCCGTCGCCCGTGCGGTCGGGCAGGCCGCCGATGTCCTGCGTTCCGGCGGCGTGGTGGCCTACCCCACCGAGGCCGTGTACGGCCTCGGCTGCGACCCGCACAATGAGGCGGCCGTACAGCGCATCCTCGACCTCAAGGGGCGCGGTCGTGCGCAGGGCATGATCCTGATCGCCGCGGACTTCGAGCAGATCGCCTCCTACATCGACGTCGACACTGCGACCGCCGAGCGTCTGCGCGCCAGCTGGCCGGGTCCGATCACCTGGGTGGTCGCCGCCCGCCCCGAGGTCCCCGAATGGATCCGCGGCGAGCACCCCAGCGTGGCCGTGCGCGTGACCGACCACGCCGCGTCGGCCGCGTTGTGCCGGGCCTTCGGCGGTGCGTTGGTGTCCACCAGCGCCAACCGCAGCGGCGAGCCGCCAGCGCGCAGCGCCGCCGATGTGGCCGCTGCCTTCGGCGACGGTGTTGATTTCATCATCGATGCGCCCGTCGGCGGGCGGGAGCGTCCCAGCGAGATCCGCGATGCCGCTACGGGGCGCGTGCTGCGCCCCGCCTGAATATATACCAACCGGAAATCGAGATTGTGAGCGAACCCGACGTGCAGGCCGTCAAGGCCTATCTATTGGACCTGCAAGACCGCATCTGCTCGGCCCTGGAGGCCGAGGACGGACAGGCCACTTTTGCCGAAGACGCCTGGGAGCGCGAGGCGGGCGGCGGCGGTGGGCGTTCGCGCGTCATGGCCGGTGGTGCGGTGTTCGAGCAGGCCGGTATCAATTTCTCACACGTGCATGGACCGGGCCTGCCCGCCTCGGCCACGGCTCACCGCCCCGAGCTCGCCGGGCGCAGCTTCGAGGCACTTGGCGTGTCGCTGGTGATCCATCCGCACAATCCATACGTACCGACCTCGCACGCCAACGTGCGTTTCTTCATTGCGGAAAAGCCCGATGCCGATCCGGTCTGGTGGTTCGGTGGCGGCTTCGACCTGACGCCGTATTACGCCGAGAAAGAGGACGTCGTGCATTGGCACCGTACGGCCAAGGCGGCCTGCGACCCGTTCGGCGAGGATGTCTACCCGCGCTATAAGCACTGGTGCGACGAGTATTTCTTCATCAAACACCGCAACGAGCCGCGCGGCGTGGGCGGGTTGTTCTTCGACGACCTGAACGAATGGGACTTCGAGCGCAGCTTCGAATTCATGCGCAGCGTGGGCGATCATTACCTGCCGGCCTACGTGCCCATCGTCCAGCGCCGGCGCAGGAACGACTACGGCGAGCGCGAGCGCGATTTTCAGCTCTACCGGCGCGGGCGCTACGTCGAATTCAATCTGGTCTACGACCGCGGCACCCTGTTCGGACTGCAGACAGGCGGGCGCACCGAATCGATCCTGATGTCGCTGCCGCCGCTGGTGAAGTGGCGCTATAACTGGTCGCCCGAGCCGGGCACCCCCGAAGCGCGACTCTACGACTATTACCTGAAGCCCCGCGACTGGCTCGCGGCCTAGGCCCCCAACAGCGCCGGCAGGCCGGCCAGATCTTTGAGCTCCGCCGCCGGTCCGTCGGGCAGGCGCTCCTTGGGCTGGCCGAAGCGATTGACCCAGACCACCCGAAAGCCGAAGCTCGCCGCGCCCGCCGCGTCCCAGGCATTGGAAGACATAAAGGCAATGCGCTCGCGGGCAACGCCGAGCTGGTCGACCGCGATTTGATATACGCGCGGGTCGGGCTTGTAGATACCGACCGACTCGACCGACAGCACCGCATCGAATGCCTCGCCGAGCGAGGCGTTGGTCACGGCCGACGCCAGCATCGCGGGCGTGCCGTTGGACAGGATCGCCAGCTTGAGCCCCCGCTCGCGCAGCGCGGCGAGCGTCGCCGGCACTTCCGCATAGGGGGATAGCTCCAGGTAGGCCTGCATCAGCGCATCGCGCAGCGGCGGGTCGCCGACACCCTGCTGTTCGAGCGCGAAGTCCAGCGCGTCGCCCGTGACGGTCCAAAAATCCGCATGGCGCCCCATCAGACTGCGCAGCCAGGTGTACTGCACCTGTTTGTCGCGCCACGTCGCCGAGACGGCGTCGGCCTTGGGCTCCAGGCGCGGGCGCAGCGCCCCGACGGCGGAGTGTACGTCGAACAGCGTGCCGTAGGCGTCGAAGACGCAGGCACCGATATCGGTTAAATCAGCTTCAGACATGGCGGCTCCTCGTTGGTTGGCTGCAGGCGACGCCCTCTGGTCGGTGCATCGGCCGGTGCCCGATGTCAGTGCTCCTGCATCAGTGCGTCGAGCGTCTTGATGACCGCCGGGTCGTCCCATTCGAAGGCGCCGAACAGGGCGTAGCGGATCTTGCCGGCGCGATCGATTACGTAGCTCGTCGGAAAGGCAAAGACGCCCCAGGACTGCAGGGCCTTGCCCTCGCGGTCGAGCAGGATCGGAAAATCGACGTTGACCTTGGTATCCAGGAAACGGCGCACGGTCTGTGGCTCCTCGGCCATGTTGACCGCGAGTATGGCGAACGGCCTGCCGCGCATGTGCCCCTGGAGGCGCTGCATGGACGGCATTTCGTGGACGCACGGCGGACACCAGCTGGCCCAGAAGTTCACGAGTACGACCTTCCCGCGATAGTCGCTGAGCGAGCGGTGCTTGCCGTCGATTGAACCCAGCGACAGCGGCGGCGGTGTCGGATCGCCCGCGAAGGGCTTGAGCTCGTGCGCCTTGCGTCCCACGGGCTTGGGCGGCGGTTCGGACAGCGCGGCGGCCGGGCGTTCGCGCGCCGGTACGGTATCGAGGAGCTCGGCGGCGCCAGCGACGAGCTGCGGCAGGCGTCGTCCCAGCGCCTGTTCGGCAGGCGTGGCGTCGGGGCGGAAATTGAAGCGATCGCGCACGCCCGGCAGCAAACGTAAGAACACGTCCGCACCGCCGCGTTCCAGGGCGGGAATGGTGCGATCCAGCTTCCAGCGCCAGGGCGAGTTGCCGGCCTGGATGACGAAGACGGGCACATTGGTCGCCTGCACGACGGGCATGAGCCTGGCGGCCTGACCGGGGTCGGGTGTCGCGACGAAGAGCTTGGGGCTGAGCAGGATGACACCGGCCAGGGGTGACAGCGAGGGATGGGCCTGCTGCCAGGCGCGGGCCCCGCGCAGCATCGGGATCGCGCCCCGGCCCGTCGTGACGAGGTAGACCCGTTTGCCGGTGGCGCCGGCCGCCTTGATGAGTGCGGCGATGTCACCGCCGGGCACCTTGTCCATGCTGCTCTGCTCCAGCGGCAGGAAACGCCCCGAGAGCGGATCGATCAGCCACACCGTTACGCCGGCGGCGGCCAGGAGCCGGGCGGCCTGTTGCTCGGAGGGCTGCAGCCCGGCCTCCGAGGGCAGCCAGATGAACAGGCGACCGCCCGAGCCGGCGTACGCGGTATAGGGGATGTCGGTGCCGTCGCCCGTCGTGACCGAGGCGTCGCGGGGCTGCGGGTTTGCTGCCAGCGCCGCGCCGCCGCTTGCGGCCGCCAACAGCATAGCCAGGGCGGATAGCCACATGCACCGGGAGAGGCACCATGTGCCCGAAGGGCGGAAACGGGTCGCGCGCATAGGATCTTTTTCGTGGCGAGGCTCGAGGGCACTTCGCAGGCATTAAACCATAGCCGCGGGCCCCGGTGAAACGGCCGCGGTGGCTAGGGCTGGATGCGCAGGACGTTGGCCTCGCCCACCTCGGGCTGGTTGCGCATGAAGTCGGCCGTCTTGTAAAAGGCCGCGTGCAGCTCGCTGCGCAGGGCATCGTCGAGCCCGTTATCGAGCATCGCCTGATCCATACAGCGCATCCAGGCGTCGCGCTCGGCCGCGCCGATGGCGAACGGCAGGTGGCGGGCGCGCAGGCGCGGATGGCCGTATTTTTCGATGTACAGCGACGGGCCGCCGAGCCAGCCGGACAGGAATTCAAACAGCTTCTGGCGTGAGCCGGTCAGGTCGGCCGGATGCAGCTTGCGGATGCCGTAGGCCTCCGGCTCGCTGTCCATCGAATCGTAGAAGCGGTCGACCAGACGGCGCACCGCCGCTTCGCCGCCGAGGCGTTCATAGGGAGTGGCTTGGGTCATCGTCGGGTTTCGGCTCGGATAGTGCGCGTCCATTGTAGCCCGCCGCGCGCACTTTGGGCACCCGCGCCGGCCCTTAGGGTGCAGCAAGCGCGATGCGATCGCGCCCCTCGTGCTTGGCTTGGTAGAGCGCTTTGTCTGCGGCGTCGTTGAGCGCGATCGCGTCGTCGAAGCCGGGATAGGCCGCGACGCCGCAGCTGAAGGTGATTTGGAACTCCACGCCCTCGGCCCGATGGTGCAGTGCGGCAAAGTCGGCGCGCAGGTCATCGAGTATGACCGCCGCGGCGTCGAGACCGGTGTCAGGCAGTATCACTGCAAACTCCTCGCCGCCGTAGCGCCCCACAATGTCGGTGCGCCGCAGGCGCTGGCGAATCAACCGGGCCAGGCTCTTGAGGACGCGGTCGCCGGTCGGATGCCCGAACCGGTCGTTAACCTGCTTGAAATGGTCCAGATCGATCATGGCGAAGCTCAGCGGCGTGCCCTGGCGCGAGGCCCGGGCGAGCTCGACCTCCAGACGCTCCTTGAGGCTGGTGTGGTTGAGCAGCCCGGTCAGACTGTCGCGCACCATGAACGAGCGCAGCGCGCGATAGCGCTCGGCGCGGGTGCGGACCGCCGCGACCAGGTGCGCCGCGGCGATCGGCATCGTGAGAAAGTTATCGCCGCCGCGGCCCAGGGCCGAGAGCTGCTTGTCCTTGTTCGTCTCCGGGGACAGGAACACGATCGGCGTGCCGATATAGTTGTCGTATTGCCGGATCACGGAAGCCAGCTCGGGGCCCCCGACCTCGCCCATGTACACACCCATCAGGATGAGCTCGGGGTTGAACTCGTCCATCGCCGCGATGACCTCGGTGGGGTCGCTCACAACACGCGTGTCCATCCCGGCCTTCTTGAGAATCTGCGCGTGCAACTCGCCGAGCTCGGCCGAGTCGTCGATGACGAGGATGCGGAAGGGCTCGGCCTGGTGATCGGCGGTGAGCGATTCGATGCTGTCGAGCAGGCGCGTTAGGTCCAGCGGCTTGGTCAGATAGGCGTCGGCGCCCGCGCGGACAGCGGTCAGGCGTCGGGGGAGGCCCGAATCGGCCGACAGCACGATCAACGCCGGGTGCGGCGCGTCGCCGGTGTGCACCGCCTCCAGTGCGGGCCAGGAGTGCGGGCCGAGCGTATCGATATCGACAACCAGCGCATCGGGCCGCGTTTCGACGACGGCTGCCGCGATACCCTCTCCCGTCGCCCGCGTGCTCACGATCAGACCGAACCGCGTCAGTTGACCGCCCAGTTGGCGGCGCAGCACTTCGTCGCCACTGACCAACAGAACGCGTCGAGCACCGTCGAGCGCGCCCCGTCGTTCCAACTCGCCCGCCCCGTGCGGTCCCTCAAGTGACTGTTTTTCCATGCGTGACCTCTTCACTCAGTGTAGCGCCACACCCGCCCCAGGCAAGTGCCTCGGCCGGGGTGGCGACCCGGAGCAACGCCCGCGCGGCGGCGTTCACCCTCGTCCGGCCACCGCGTACGCCCGCCCCGCCCGAGCGGGGCTGCCGGGCCCCGCGCACCAGTCGGTCGCCGGCCTGTTAGAATACGCCGATGGATATCTCCCCCATCGTCGATCCCCTCAACGCGGCCCAGCGCGAGGCCGTGTGCGCGCCCGACGGCAACGTCCTGGTGCTCGCCGGGGCGGGCAGCGGCAAGACGCGCGTGCTGGTACACCGCATCGCCTGGCTGATCCAGGTCGAGGACGTCTCGCCCTACGGCATCCTCGCCGTGACCTTTACCAACAAGGCGGCCGGCGAGATGCGCGCGCGTATCGAGCAGCTGCTCGGACTGCCGGTGGGGCACATGTGGGTGGGGACTTTCCACGGCATCGCCCATCGCCTGCTGCGCACGCACTGGCGCGAGGCCGGTCTGGTCGAGGGCTTCCAGATCCTCGACAGCGAGGATCAACTGCGCGCGGTCAAGCGCACGGTCCGCGAGCTTGGCCTGGACGAGGCCCAGTGGCAGCCCAAGCAGGCGCAGTGGTACATCAACGCGCGCAAGGACGAAGGCCAGCGGCCCGAGCACCTGGAACACCACGGCGATCCCTATCTGCGCCACATGATCGACATCTACCGCCATTACGACGCGATGTGCCAGCGCGCCGGCCTGGTCGATTTCGCCGAGCTCCTGCTGCGCGCCCACGAACTCTGGCTCAAGCGCCCGGACGTGCTGTCCCATTACCGCGAGCGTTTCCGCCATATCCTCGTCGACGAATTCCAGGACACCAACACCATCCAATACGCCTGGCTGCGTATGTTGGCGGGCACACCCGGCGAGGCGCGCCCGGCAACCGGACGCATGTTCGTCGTCGGCGACGATGACCAATCCATCTACGGCTGGCGCGGCGCCCGCGTGGAGAACATCCACCAGTTTACGCGCGACTACCCCAACACGCTCACCATTCGCCTGGAACAGAACTATCGCTCTACGGGCAATATCCTGTCCGCGGCGAACGCGCTCATCGCCTGCAACAACGAACGACTGGGCAAGCAACTTTGGACGGCCGGCGCCGAAGGCGAACCCATCCGGCTCTATGCGGCTTTCAACGAGCTCGACGAGGCGCACTTCGTCGTCGACCAGATCCGCCAATGGGTCGATCAGGGCGGGATGCGCAGCGAATGCGCCATTCTGTATCGATCCAATGCGCAGTCGCGCGTGTTCGAAGAGGCGCTGATCCATGCAGGCGTGCCTTATCGGGTGTACGGTGGTCTGCGCTTTTTCGAACGCGCCGAGATCAAGGATGCCCTGGGCTATCTGCGTTTGATTGCAAGCCGGGCCGACGACGCGGCCTTCGAGCGCGTCGTGAATACGCCACCGCGGGGAATCGGAGAGCGCACCGTGGCGGCGGTGCGCGAGTACGCTCGTGTCAACGGCGTGTCGCTGTGGCAGGCCGCGCACGCGATCGTCGAGGAAAAATCGCTGGCCGCGAGGGCCACCAACGCCCTGCGCGGATTTGTCGATCTCATCGAGCGTATGGCGGCGGACGTGTGCGGTGTGGATCTGCACGAACAGTTCGAGCACGCCATTGCGCACAGCGGCCTCGTCGAGCATTTCGAAAAGGAACGCGGCGACCGCGGCCGCGCCCGCATCGAAAACCTAGAGGAGCTCGTCAACGCCGCTCGCCAGTTCACCATGGAGGATGAGGCGGCGGGCGAGCAGGACGAGCAGCCGCCCATGGACCCGCTGACCGCGTTTCTCGCCCACGCCGCCCTCGAGGCGGGCGAGGCCCAGGCCGACGCCTGGCAGGACTGCGTTCAACTGATGACGATGCATTCGGCCAAGGGTCTGGAATTTCCGCAGGTCTTCATCTGCGGCATGGAAGAGGGGCTCTTTCCGCACCAGCTGTCAATCGACGAGCCCGGCCGTCTGGAGGAGGAGCGGCGCCTGTGCTATGTCGCCATGACACGCGCAATGCAGCGTTTGTTTCTCACCTACGCGGAGCTGCGCCGTCTGCGCGGCGAGGAAAGCTATACGCGTCCCTCGCGTTTCATCAGCGAGATCCCACGCGAGCTGATCGAGGAAGTGCGCCTGCGCGGCAGCGTCACCCGTCCTTTCCATACTGCCACCGACACTGCCCGGGATACCCCGCCGCCCGAGCTCCAGCTCGGCCAGCGCGTTGCCCATGAGAAATTCGGCGAGGGGGTGGTGCTGAATTACGAGGGCCAGGGCCGCCACGCGCGCGTGCAAGTCAATTTCGAAACCGAAGGGCCGAAGTGGTTGGTCGTGGAGTACGCACGGCTGATTCAGGTCTAGTGCCCTGTCGGCGCTTAGAGGAAGGCCATCAAGAAAACCGCATTTCGGGCGTTGGCAGTCAGCCTGTCGGTTAGTGCGGCCATCTCCTTTGCCTTTGCGCGCCAGGCCTACGACGCGGTGATGGTCGCAGGGGAACGGTCGCGGGTTGGGCGCTGACGCGTCGGCATCGTTCCTTTCGAGCCCTGTCTTCTACGGCCGTTTCCTGACCGATCTGGTCTTGTCGTTCATCGCCAGCTGGCTGTCCAGCTTCATCGTGCCGTCTCTGTCGCGCCGTTCGCCGCGGCAGGCGCGCTGCGCACCGGTTTCGGGCGGCTTGGTGCCTATCGGCGCAACGACTCCAGGCGCGCGATGTCCGTGGAGCGCATACGGAAGGTCATGCTGCCGCCCTGCAGGCGGCGTTCGAACAGCAGCGCATCTCCCTCCACGTCCCGCAAGGTGCCCTCGCGGACAACGTGGTTGGTGCCGGTCACGCGCATCGGCTGGCCAATGTAGTTCTTGGCATTCCTAACGCGGATGACACTTGGTTTTACGGATGAAGCCGCGTTGGCGCTTGCTACCTCAGGTGCCTTGTCTGTTGTCCGACTCTTCGACGGAGCTTTCGATATCGCTGCAGGGCTGGCCGCCCCTGCCGCCGCCGCAGCGGTGTTTTCCGGCCCGGCATTTTTTGGCGCGTTGGATCTGATTGCATCCAGATCGTCCGCGGTGGCGTCATTCTCGTGGCGCGAGCGCTCATGCATCGCTTGGGCGCGCTGCATTGCGACCAGGCTGTTTTCTATCCTGGGTTTGATCATCCCGTAAAACATGCCTGCGTATACTACATATCCGCCCAAACTCACCAGGAAGGCAGTCTTGGTCTCATTCCAATACTTGACCACAAAGACCAATGACGCAAAGGGTACGAACAGCACGACCAGCCCCCAGACGATGCTTCGCTTGAAGGCCAGCACAAGAAGCCAGATCCCGCCGACCGCCGAGACGATTATGCCCAGAATCATTATTGCCCATGCCATATTGTATTTCTCCCTGACGTTTTGACGCGCCTGTTTAGGCCCCTTGGCCCGGGCCCGCCGCGCAGTCATTGTCATCGTTCGGAACGCTGTGCAGCACCGGACGTTTCAGGCAGGCGCGCGGTCGGCCGACGTAATGCCCTTGCGCGAAATCCACGCCGTAGGAGCGCAGCAGGTCGAGCGTGGTTTCGTCCTGGACGAACTCGGCAATGGTCACCTTGCCCAGGGCGTGGGCGATCTGGTTCATGGATTGGACCATGGCCTGATCGACGTTGGTATGGGCCAGTCCCTGGACGAAGGAGCCGTCGATCTTGAGCTTGTCCACCGGCAGGTGCTTGAGGTAGGTGAACGAGCAGAATCCCGAGCCGAAGTCGTCCAAGGCGAACTGGCAGCCCATGTCCTTGAGCTTGCCGATGAAGGTCATGGCTGCGCTGAGGTTGGCGATGGCCGCCGTCTCCGTGATCTCGAAGGTCAGCGCCGAGGGCTCCAGTCCCGACTCGCGAAGGCTCGCGCTGATCAGGGGCAGCAGCTCCCTGTCCTCGAAGGCGCGCCCGGACAGGTTGATGGCGAAATGCACGGGCTGGCCCCCGGCGTGCAGCTCGGTCAGGTACTCGATGGCGTTGCGCACCGCCCAACGGTCCACGCTGTGGACCAGCCCAAAGCGCTCAGCCGCGGGCATGAACCCCCCGGGGAGGATGAGCTCGCCATTTTCCAGGGCCATACGCAGCAGCACTTCGTAGTCGTGAACCTTGCCGTCCGCGACGGACACGATGGGCTGGTAGACGAGCTGAAAGCGATCTGTCTCGAACGCCTCGCGCACGCGGACCGCCCAGCCCATGTCTTCGGCCATGCCGTCCTTGTTGCGATCCTTTGGGTCGTACACATGGACGCGGTTGCGCCCACGGCTCTTTGCGAGGTTGCAGGCGAGGTCCGCCTGGGCCAGCGCATCGTCCGCCGACAGGACAGCGCTGTTGATGATCGATAGTCCGATGCTGCAGGTGATGTTGAAGGTCTTGCCGTCTTCGAGAAAGCGATAGGACTCGACGATCTCGCGCAGGTGCTCCGCCACGCGTTGGGCGCGGTCGCTATCGATGTCGTGCAGCAACAGCGTGAACTCGTCGCCGCCGAAGCGTGCCAGTAGATCGCTGTTCCGGGTGTGGCCGCGCAGCAGCTCGGTGCAATCGAGCAGCAGGCGATCGCCCGCGGCGTGGCCCAACGTGTCGTTGATGTACTTGAACTGGTCGAGATCCAGGTACACCAGCGCGCCCTCGGCCCCGCTTCGCATTACGTGAGAGACCACGCGCTCGAGTTCGATTTGGAAATAGTGCCGGTTGTACAGGCCGGTGAGCGTGTCGTGCTGGGCCTGATAGGTCAGCTCTCGCTCGAAGGCCTTCTGTTCGGTGATGTCGCGCGCCGTACCGGAGATGTGCAGCACCTTGCCGTGTTCGTCGCACAAGGGCTTGGCGTTGAAGCTCAAGTGCCGCGGCCGTCCCTCGGCGTCCAGGTGCAGTGTTTCGTAATGCACCAGCTCCCGTCCCGCCAGGATGTTGGTCAAGGCGGCAGCGTCCCGTGCCGCCGCCTCGGGCGCCTGAAATTCCGTGAAGTAGCGCCCGAGCATCTGTTCGGGCGCGTATCCGTAGATGTCGCGCGAGGCGTTGTTGAGGTAGGTCCAACGCCCCTCCATATCGACGCTCCATACCAGGTCATGGGCCGTCTCGACCAGGTCGCGGTAGCGCGCCTCGGCCTCGATCAGTTTCTGTTCGGTCGCTTTGCGCTCGGAGATGTCCGCCACCAGGCAGGCGTACAACGTCCGCTCGTCCATGCGCATACGACTGACGCGCACCGACATCGGGACGGGCCGACCGCTGCAGTGGCGGCCCTCGACCTCCTGTTCGCTGTCGGTCACGCGCGGGCAGCCCTCTTGCGTAACGAGCGACGGCAGCAGCCAGGACAATGGACGGCCCCGCATCTCGTCGGCGCGGTAGCCGAACAGCTGCTCGGCGGCCGGGTTGAAGCTCTCGAGCCGGCCCTGGGCGTCGACCACCAAAATCCCCTCGGCCGCGGCGTCGACCACGGCCTGCACGTGCGACTCCTGTTCGCCGAGCCGGCGGAACAGTCGGCCCAGTGTCTGGATGAGGTAGCCGATCTCGTCGGTCGATTGTGGATGCAGGCGTTTAGCCAAGTCGGTGTAGCTCGACCCGCCGCGTCCGTCGATAACCTGCGCGACGGGTGCCAGGGCCTGATCGAGGCTGCGGATCGACATCACCGTGATGGTGAAGGCGATCAGTCCCAGGAGGGTCCACACCATGAACGTTTCCGGGTGAAGAAAGCCGGTGCGCCACCAATAGTATTTGAGCAGCAGCGTGGTGGTCAGCAGCGGCACATAGCCGCCGACCAGCAGCAGCTTGGACTTCATGGAGACCTGGACCGTGGCCAGGCCGACATGCCGGCTCAGTCGTCCGATAAGATCGAGCGAATGGAGATAGCCCGGCAGCCCGACCAAGATCGCGATGACCAACTGAAGCAGTATGAAGTTGAGCAGGCTATCGGCGCGGGCCGTGCCGGGCTCCACGGCGCCCGCCCAGTGCTGCACGGTGGGCAGCACCAGGATGTAGATGAGAAAGAATGACCAATAACTACCGGAAAACCCGCACAGGCGCTCGTTGAGCTCGGGCGGCAGCGCGCGCACTTCCGAGGAGGCGCGGTCAGCCCATGCCACGATGGGTTTCAGGAAGCGGCGAAAATACAGCCAGGCCCACGCGACCAGCGCCAGATAGATGGCCAGCAGGAGCGCGCCGGCCGGATTGGCGAGCAGGATGCGCGGCTGGAGCATGCCGAACACGACGGCGATGCCGTAGCCGGCCAGGGGCGCCACGGCGACGCTGAGCGTCAGAACGACGCTCAGGCGCCGCTGGATCCGCTTGAGGTCGGTTTCCATCCTCGAGGGTGTTCTCGTTGTTGTTATACGGCGGGTCATTCCGCCTTGATTTTTGACCGAACCGCTCCGGGCCGGCTGAGTAACGCTCGGATCATCATGACAGAATCACGGGCGGGTCGCTACACCCACCCCCTGCGCCGGCGTGCCCCGCAGCGGCTGAGAACCCGGTGACGCGGCCGGCCCCAGGCTGATTTTTCCCCCGGCCTTGCCTAATATGGTCAGACAGGTCTGGTTGTTTGCCGGGCCGCCAACAAGAAGGGAGAGCTGTCATGAAACGCCGCGATTTCGTAAAGCAGGTGGGCACGGGTTCGCTGCTGGCAGGCAGTATGCTGGCCGGGGCGCGTGTCGCGAACGCCAAACCGCAGTTCAAATGGAAGATGGTCACGACTTGGCCGAAGAACTTTCCGGGCATGGGCACCGGGGCCAACAATCTCGCCAAACTCATCGGCGAAATGAGTGGCGGGCGCATCGAGGTCAAGGTCTACGGCTCCAAGGAGCTGGTACCGGCCTTCGAGGTGTTCGACGCCGTCTCGCGCGGCACCGCCGAAATGGGCCACGGGGCTTCCTATTATTGGAAAGGCAAGAGCGAAGCCGCCCAGTTCTTTGCGGCGGTGCCTTATGGTTTTACGGCCCAGGAAATGAACGCCTGGCTCTACCACGGCGGTGGCATGGAGCTGTGGCAGGAGGTCTACAAGCCGTTCGGCCTGATCCCGACCGCCGCCGCCAACACCGGCGTGCAGATGGGCGGATGGTTCAACAAGGAGATTAACTCCCTGGACGACCTAAAGGGCCTGAAGATGCGTATCCCGGGCCTCGGCGGCGAGGTGCTCAAGCGAGCCGGCGGCACACCGGTCAGCCTGCCCGGCGGCGAGATCTTCACGTCGCTCCAGTCGGGCGCCATCGATGCCACCGAGTGGGTCGGTCCCTACAATGACCTGGCCTTCGGGTTCTATAAGGCGGCCAAATACTACTACTATCCGGGCTGGCACGAGCCGGGCACGACCCTGGAGTGCATGATCAACGAAAAGGCATTCAATAAACTGCCCAAGGATCTGCAGTCCATCGTGATCAATGCGTGCAAGGTCGCCAACCTCGATGTGCTTTCCGAATATGTGGCCTTGAACAACGACGCCCTGCAGACCCTGATCAAGGACCATCACGTGACGCTGCGGGAGTTCCCGAAGGACGTGCTCAAAAAGCTCCATTCGCTTTCCGATGAGGTCGTCGCCGAGATTGCCTCCAAGGACGCCACGTCCAAGAAGGTCTATACCTCCTTCAAGAAGTTTCTCGACCGGGTGGTGCCCTGGAGCGATATCTCCGAGCGGGCCTATCTCAACGCGCGCGCGCTCTGAGTTCGCGAGGGAGGCAAGGAAGGGGGCGGAAGGCCGAGGCCTTCCGCCCCCTTATAATTTGGCAGGGGAGGCGCAGCGGCGCCCGGCTAGTGGGCTTGGCCGCGCTTACCGATGGTGGATATCTTGAACGGCCAGTAGGCCGGACACCAGCCGAAGGCGCCCGTCAGCAGCGGGATCAGGCCGATAGCGCCCCACCAGCTCTGGTAGTAAAAGCCCACGGCGATAATCGCCAGTCCGACGATGACACGCACGACGCGGTCGGTCGTACCAACATTCAGGTTCATGATTCAGTTCCTCCTTGCGTGCAGCCCCGGCGGGGATGTCGAGTCTGGGACGCAGTATAGGCACCGGCGGGTGCGAGGAAAATGACCGGGATCAAGATCGCGGTTGGGTGGATTTGGGGCCGCCTGGCTGTTGGCAACGCGCAAGCGCGTCAAAATCGTAACGGGACCGAACACATACGGGGCAGACGGGCCCGTCGGGCCCCGGTCACGCAGCGACCCCGTCCGGACAGCTGTTTTATATCAGTTGGATAGGCAGCGCGCCGAGCGCTCCACGGTGGATGTTCGAGGGCGTGTCAGCCGGTGTAGATATGCTCCGGCAACCACGTTGCCAGCTGCGGCCACAGGGCGAGCAGGCCGAGGGCAATGACCTGGATGACGATGAAGGGCACTACGCCCCGGTAGATCTGGCCGGTGGTGACCGAGGCGGGCGCGACCCCGCGCAGGTAGAACAGGGCGAAGCCGAACGGCGGAGTCAGGAAGGAGGTCTGGAGGTTGATGGCGATCATGATCCCCAGCCAGACCGGGTCCAGGCCCATGCTGAGCAGGATCGGCCCGACGATGGGCACGACCACGAAGGTTATCTCGATAAAGTCGAGGATGAAGCCCAGCAGGAACATCACCAGCATGACGACAATCATCGCCCCAACCTCGCCGCCGGGCATGTTGGTCAGTATCTCGCGCACCGCGTCGTCGCCCCCGAAGCCCCGAAAGACCAACGAGAAGATCGATGCGCCGACAAAGATGATGAAGACCATGCTGGTCACGCGCGTGGTGGTCTGAACCACGTCGCGCAGCATATCCAGAGTGAACTGGCGCTGACTGATCGCCAGCGCGATGGCCCCCACGGCACCGACGGATGCGGCCTCGGTGGGTGTGGCCACGCCCTTGATGATGGAGCCGAGCACGGCGGCGATGAGCAGCAGGGGCGGGATCAGGACGTAGACCGTGCGCTTGAACAGGGTGGCGCGGTCGACCTGACGCTCTTCGACCGGGATCGCCGGGGCGGCTGCGGGGCGGAAGAATGCCACGCCGACCAGATAAAGAATGTACAGCCCGACCAGCAGCAGGCCGGGGAAGATGGCGCCCACGAACAGGTCGCCGACCGAGACGGTCTTGGGCGAGAAGATGCCCATGTCGAGCTGGGCCTGCTGGTAGGCCGAGGAGAGCACGTCGCCCAGCAGTACCAGGATAATCGAGGGCGGGATGATCTGGCCCAGCGTACCCGAGGCGCAGATGGTGCCGGTGGCCAGGCCGGGGTCATAGCCGCGCTTGATCATCGTGGGCAGCGACAGCAGTCCCATGGTGACCACGGTCGCGCCGACGATGCCGGTGCTGGCGGCAAGCAACATACCCACGATGGTGACCGAGATACCCAGGCCGCCGCGCAGCGGCCCGAACAGCATGGCCATCGTATCCAATAGATTTTCGGCGACTTTTGAGCGCTCCAGCATCACGCCCATGAATACGAACAGCGGCACCGCGATGAGCGTGACGTTGGTCATGATGCCGTAGAGGCGGTTGGGCATGGCCTCCAGGAAAGCGGTGTCGAAGGTGCCGGTTACGAAGCCGATGAGGGCGAATACCAGCGCAGTCCCGCCCAGGGAGAAGGCCACGGGATAGCCGGCGAGCAGCACGGCGCAGACGCCGACGAACATGAGCAGGGGCATCAGTTCGTTCATGCTACAGCTCCTGCTCCAGGCCCGCGTCAACCTCCGGCGGTGGGTGCCAGCCCGCCAGCGTGGCCAGACCGTGCAGCGCTTGCGCGATGCCCTGCACGATGAACAGGGCGCACATGATCAGGATGTTGGTCTTGAGGATGTAGACCCAGGGCAGGCCGCCGGCGTCGGGTGAGCTCTCGCGCAGGCGCCACGACTCGGCGACGTAGTCCCAGCTCGTCCACGCAATGAAGATGCACACCGGCAGCAGCAGGAAGATCGCGCCCAGCATGTCCACCCAGGCACGTTTGCGCTCGCTCATGTCACGATAGAATATGTCGACGCGCACGTGCCCATCGTGTTTCAGGGTATAGGCCGCGCCGATCATGAAGACCATGGCGTGCAGGTAAGTCACCGACTCCTGCATACCGATCCAGCCCAGATTGAACCCGTAGCGCAGCACTACGATGGCAAAGGTGACCAATACCATCAGCAGCGTCAGCCAGGACACGACGCGCCCGGTCCACTCGCTGACCTGCTCGCACCAGCCGATGACGCGTACCACGGGGTGCCTCGGTGGGCGTGCGTCGGTGCTCATGGCAGAGTCCTCGGAGGCCGGTGAGTGTCCGCCCGTTGGGGTAGGAATGTGTCGTTAGAGTTCATGAAGGCCATGATTATAGAGGGGTTGAAAATCGGGGGGAAGCACGCAGGACTGGTTGATGTCTGTCCGCGTATGGGGAATGATGGACAGGTAGACCCGCATCCGGCGCGGCGCTGCGCCCCGGTCTTCCCCGTTGGCACATGCGCCGGGCGGCGCCGCGATGCACGTCCCGTACTAGCCCCTGCAACAGGGAGCGCCCGTCGTCCCGGCCCGAGTTTGGTCAAACACCATGAGTGACTCCAGCAATCAGAGCGACGATGCCCGGCCCGTGATCTTCGGCGAAGTGCTGTTCGACCGCCTGCCCGACGGTGCCGTGCTCGGCGGCGCGCCGTTCAACGTCGCCTGGCACCTGCAGGGCTTCGGGCTGCGCCCGTTGTTTGTCAGCCGTGTGGGCCAGGACCCGGAGGGCGATGACGTGTTCATGACCATGTCCGACTGGGGCATGGACACAGCGGGGGTCCAGCGCGACCCGGAGCGGCCCACCGGCGCCGTGCAGGTGCGCCTCAGTGCCGGCCAGCCGAGCTTCAATATCCTGCCCGAGCAGGCCTATGATTACATCGACGGCGTCCAGGCCGGCGCCGCCCTTGCGGGCGAGCCTCTGGCGCTGCTGTACCTGGGGACGCTGGCCAATCGCGCCCTGATTTCACGCGAGGCCATGGTGGCACTGCGTTCCCAGTGCGAGCTGCCGACGTTCGTGGACATCAATTTGCGGGCGCCCTGGTGGGACGACACCATCCTCGCCACGGTCCTGCGCGGGGCGCGCTGGGTGAAGCTCAACGACGAGGAACTCGGTGCGGTCCTGGGCCGGCGCCTGGGGCACGAGGCGATCGCCGATGCCGGCGAGGACCTGCGTGCCCGCCACGACCTCGACCTGCTGGTGGTGACGCTCGGGGCGGACGGGGCCTGGTTCATCACGCCGGAGGGGCGCCGATTCGGCGAACCGGCGCCGGTCGAGACACTGGTCGACACCGTCGGCGCGGGCGATGCCTTCAGCGCCGTCACGCTGCTCGGTTTGATGCGCGGTTGGTCACTGGAGACCACGCTGCCGCGGGCGCTCGCCTTTGCAGCCCGCATTTGCGCCCAACGCGGCGCCACTGCGGCGAATCCCGAACTCTATCAATCCTTTTTAGAAAGCTGGGGTGATGGCTAAGAGCGGCAACAGTGGTTGGTATATCGTCCTGATCAGTGTCCACGGCCTGATCCGCGGCCACAACCTGGAACTCGGCCGCGATGCCGACACCGGCGGCCAGACCCTGTACGTCGTGGAGCTCGCCCGTGCCCTGGCCGCTCATCCCGACGTCGACCGAGTCGACCTGCTCACACGGCAGGTGATCGACCCGAAGGTCGATGCCGATTACGCCGAGCCCCTCGAGGAGATCGCACCCGGCGCGCACATCGTGCGCCTTGGCTGCGGGCCTCGGCGCTACCTGCGCAAGGAGGTACTGTGGCCGCACCTGGACGGGTTCATCGACAACGCCCTGCAGCACGTGCGCCGGGTCGGGCGCACGCCGGACGTCGTCCACAGTCACTATGCCGACGCCGGTCACGTCGGGGCCCGCCTGTCGCAGCTGTTGGGCGTGCCGTTGGTGCACACCGGTCATTCGCTCGGGCGGGTCAAGCGCCAGCGCCTGCTCGACAATGGCGTGCGCGAGGCCAACGTCGAATCGCAATACAACATGAGCCAGCGCATCGAGGCCGAGGAGATCGCGCTGGGCAACGCCTCACTCGTGGTCGCCTCCACCACTCAGGAAGTCGAGGAACAGTACAGCCAATACGAGAATTATCACCCACAGCGCATGGTGGTCATCCCGCCGGGCGTGGACTTAAAGCGATTCCATCCGGCCAAGCGCAACGAAAAGCTGCCGCACATCACCGCCGAGGTCGACCGTTTTTTGCGCGACCCTAAAAAACCGATGATCCTCGCCTTGTCCCGCCCGGACCCGCGCAAGAACATCGCCACCCTCGTGCGCGCCTACGGGGAAAACCCCGACCTTCGCGACCAGGCCAATCTGGTCATCATCGCCGGCAATCGCGACGATTTGCAGACCATGGAAAAGGGCCCGCGCGAGGTACTCTCCGAGCTGCTCATGCTCATCGATCGGTACGATATTTACGGATCGGTTGCCTACCCCAAACATCATGAATCCAACGACGTGCCCGACTTATACCGCCTGGCCGCGCGCCGGCGCGGCGTGTTCGTCAATCCCGCGCTCACCGAACCCTTCGGGTTGACGCTGATCGAGGCGTCCGCCAGTGGTCTGCCCCTGGTCGCGACCGAGGACGGCGGCCCGCGCGACATCATCGCGCACTGCAAGAACGGCGTGCTAATCGATCCCCTGGATGCCGACGCCATGGGCGAGGCCCTGCTGCAGGCGGTCACTCAACGCGCGCGCTGGCAGCGCTGGTCGCGAAATGGGGCGCGCGGCGCGCGCGAGCATTACTCCTGGGAGGGCCATGTCGTTAAATATCTGCGCCAGCTCGACAAGTTGTGCAAGCGCCGGCGCCGGCGTGCCACCCGCCGCGGGCGCGGCGAGCGCAGCCGCCTGCCCAGCGTGGACCGCGTCCTGGTGTGCGATATCGACAATACCCTCATCGGCGATGCCGAAGGCCTGCGGGTGCTTATGGAGAAAGTGCACGAGACCGAGGGCAAGGTCGGGTTCGGCGTGGCAACGGGCAGGCGTCTCGAGAGTACGCTGAAAGTACTCAAGGACTGGAAAGTACCGGTGCCTGATCTGTTGATTACCGCCGTTGGCAGCGAGATCCACTACGGCCACGGCATGGTCGACGATACGGGCTGGTGGCGTCACATCGATTACCGGTGGGAGCCCGACGCCCTGCGTGAGGCGCTCAAGGACATCCCGGGCCTGAAGATACAGCCCAAGAGCGAACAGCGGCGCTTCAAGCTCAGCTATTACGTCGACCCGAAGCGCATACCGAACGTCAACGAAATCCGGCGTCATCTGCGCCGCCTGGACCTGCACGGCAAGCTGATCTATTCGCACAACGCCTATCTGGACCTGCTGCCGATCCGTGCATCGAAGGGCCTCGCCATACGCTATCTCGCCATGAAATGGGGCCTGGCTGCCGAAGCCCTGCTGGTCGCCGGCGATTCGGGCAACGACGAGGAAATGCTCAGCGGGAATACGCTGGGCGTCGTGGTCGGCAACTACAGCAGCGAGCTGGACCGCCTGCGCGGGCGCTCGCGCATCTATTTCGCCAAGGCCGAGCATGCCTGGGGGGTACTCGAGGGCATCGAGTACTACGATTTTCTCGGCCAAATTCGCATTCCGGAAGAGGAGTCAGACTAGTGTTAAGCGAGGGGTTGTTCGAGTACCTCAATGAGCACCGCGAGGAGGCCTATCTCCTGCTGCGTCATTATTTCTCGCTCGGTCGGCCTTTTCTGCTGCACTCCGATCTGCGCGACGAGTTTCGGTCCTTTTGCGCCACCGGCGACCGCGAGGGTTTGTGCGACAGTCCGCTTGCCCACACCATCGCCGTCTCGCAGGAGGCCGTCCTCGAGGAACCGTGGCTGTACCTGGCGGTGCGCCCGCGCGTGGCGCGCTGGCATTACCTGCGTTTTCAGGTCGAGGCCATGCACTTCGAGGAGGTCGACGTCACCGAGTTTCTGGCCTTCAAGGAGCATCAGGTCGACGGGCGCAGCGGTGCCGATACCTGGACCCTGGAGGTGGACCTCGAACCCTTCAACCGTGATTTCTACAAGCTGCAGGAGTCGCGCTCCATCGGGCGCGGTGTCGAGTTTTTAAACCGGAGGTTGTCCAGCCAGCTGTTTCAGGAGCTGGGTACGGGCGGTCGGCGCCTGTTGGATTTTCTGCGGGTCCACCAAGTCCAGGGCGTGCAGCTCATGCTCAACCAGCGCATCGACAGCCTGTCCGCGCTGCGCCAGGCCCTGCGCAGGGCCGATGACTATCTGCGCACGCAGTCGCCCGAGGCCGAGTGGGAGGCGGTAGGCCACCGCCTTCAGGCCCTGGGCTTCGAGCCGGGCTGGGGGCGCACCGTCGAGCGCATGATCGACACCCTGCATCTGCTCTCCGACATCCTGGAGGCACCCGAGCCCGGGACGCTGGAGCGCTTCCTCGGGCGCATTCCGATGATCTTCAACCTGGTCATCCTCTCTCCCCACGGCTTTTTCGGTCAGGCCAAGGTGCTGGGCATGCCCGATACCGGCGGTCAGGTCGTCTACATCCTCGACCAGGTGCGCGCTATAGAGAAGGAAATGCGCGGGCGTATCTACGAACAGGGCCTGGATATCGAACCCAATATCCTCGTGGTCACGCGCCTGATCCCCGAGGCACGCGGGACCACCTGCGACGAGCGTATCGAGCACATTATCGGTACCGAGCGCGCCCGCATTCTCCGCGTGCCATTTCGCACCGACAAGGGCGAGACCGTGCCGCACTGGATTTCGCGCTTCGAGGTCTGGCCGTACCTGGAGCGCTTCGCCGACGACACCATCAAGGAGGTCCTGGCCGAGCTCGGTACCCGACCCGATCTCATCATCGGCAACTACTCCGACGGAAACCTCGTGGCCACCTTGATATCCCAGCGCCTGCACATTACCCAGTGCAACATCGCGCACGCCCTGGAGAAGACCAAGTACCTGTACTCGGATCTGTACTGGCGTGAGAACGAGGATCAGTACCATTTCTCCGCGCAGTTCACCGCCGATCTCATTGCGATGAATGCGGCCGACTTTATCATCACCAGCACGTATCAGGAGATCGCCGGGCGGGCCGAAAGCGCGGGTCAGTACGAGAGTTATCAGGCGTTCACGATGCCGGGCCTGTACCGGGTGGTCAAAGGGATCGACGTGTTCGATCCGAAATTCAACATCGTCTCGCCCGGCGCCGACGCCAACGTGTACTTCCCCTACTCCGAGGAGGGGCGGCGGCTGCGCGGCCTCGAAGAGGAAATACAGGAGCTGGTCTACGGCGACGACGGCGAGGAGGCCCGCGGTGCCTTCGCCAATCCGGGCAAGCCGCTGCTGTTCACCATGGCGCGCCTGGACCACATCAAGAACATCACCGGCCTCGTCGAATGGTTCGGTGCCAGCGACCGTCTGCGCAAGGCGGCCAACCTGCTCGTTATCGCCGGCCACGTCGACGCCGCGCGTTCGGATGATCGCGAGGAACAGGCGCAAATCGCCCGCATGCACGAGTTGATGAACGACTACAAGCTCGACGGCGAGGTGCGCTGGCTCGGCGTCCAGCTCGACAAGAACTTCGCGGGCGAGCTCTATCGTTTCGTGGCCGATCGGCGCGGCGCGTTCGTACAGCCGGCCCTGTTCGAGGCCTTCGGTCTGACCGTGATCGAGGCGATGACCTCGGGCCTGCCGACCTTCGCCACCCGCTACGGCGGTCCGCTGGAGATCATCGAGGACGGACGATCGGGATTTCACATCGATCCCAACCACGGCGCCGAGGCGGCCGATATCATGGCCGCGTTCTTCGAGCGCTGCAATCAGGAACCGGAGCACTGGGAGCGTCTCTCCCAAGGGTCCATCAACCGGATCCAAAGCCGTTACACCTGGGACCTTTATGCCGAGCGCATGATGACGCTGTCGCGCATCTACGGATTCTGGAAATACGTGACCAATCTGGAGCGTGACGAGACCAGGAGGTACCTCGAGATGTTCTATGGGCTTCAGTACCGGCCGATCGCCGAGCGGCTTGCGGCCGACGCCGAGGAAAGCGGCTAGTGAAGTTGGCAGTCGGCAGTTCGCAGCAGGCAGCAAGAGCAAGAGGGGGATAAACACAGAGGGCACAGAGCTATCGTGAATTACACAGCTCTGCGATCTCTGCGTTATCAGCGGCGTCGCGGGCAGGCCCGGCGGCTGAGACCGCTTTCCTCGCGGCTCGATACTCGCCCCTCGAACCTGACTAGGAAGTTGGCAGTCGGCAGTTTGCGGTGGGCAGCAAGAGCGAGAGGGGGTAACCACAGAGACACGGAGGACACAGAGTTATTGTGAATCACACGGCTCTGCGTGCTCCGCGCCTCTGCGACCTCTGCGTTGTCAGCGGCGTCGGGGCGAAACGGGCCCGGCGGCCGAGGCCGCTTTCCTCGCGGCTCGATACTCGCCCCTAGAGCCTAGGGAGTGGGGAGTGAGCGGATTTTGGGGTGTCGGAGCTCGCTATTTTCCCGCCCGCAGGACCCGATTTCCGGGTCTGTACGCGGGGGCCCATTGCCGGATATCGCGGCGCTTGTCGCACCCCCTGCGACTGGCTTATGCACAGGCCCAAAAATCAACCGGTTATGTTGGAAGGATGCTGAAATCCCGGTATTTTAGCGGCTGCCTTACGTAAGCAATGGTTTTTATTTGCTATTTTTGGCCTGTTTGGCGGCGGCCTGCCGAGCAGCCCCCAGCGGAGACTGGGGGATTTTACCCACTGGCTCATTCGTCCACAAAGTTATCCACAGGCCTTTGCTCAATTCAAGGGTAGCGGCTCGCGCCTGGCGACCCGCTGTTCGAGGATACGCTGGAACACGGCGGGATCCTTGGTCTGGGTCAGACTCCCCGGCCGCGGAAACTCGGCGTCGTGCAGGCGCGAGACCCAGAACCGTAGGGCCGCGGCTCGCAGGAGGGTCGGCCAAGCGCCCCGTTCGATGGCGCTGATCGGCCGCTCACGGTGATAGGCGCCGGTGAGAGCGGCCAGGCGCTGGCCGTCGAGCGAGCCGTCGGGCTGTACGCACCAGTCGTTGGCGGCAATGGCCAGGTCGTAGAGCAGGACGTCGTCGCAGGCGTCGTAGCAGTCGAGCAGCCCGGTGAGTTCTTCCCCTTCGAACAGGACATTGTCGCGAAACAGGTCGGCGTGGATGGGGCCGCGGGGCAGGTCGTTGAGCCGGAACAGCGACTGGAAGTGCAGCTCGGCGTCGAGCAGGGCCGCGGCGTCCGCGTCCAGCCGGGGCCGCACGCGCTCGCCGAGCTCGCGCCACCAGCGCAGGCCGCGTGAATTGTCGCGGTGCCGATCGAAGTCGGCGCCGACTCGGTGCCAGCGCCCGAGCGCTTGGCCGACGGCCGCGCAGTGGGCGGGTCCGGGCGTGTCCACCGGTGCGCCGGGCAGGCGGGCACATATGGCGGCCGGGCGCCCTTGCAGCTGGTCAAAACGCTGCCCCGCCCGGTTGGCCACGGGCGCCGGACAGGGGATGCCATGCTCGGCCAGGTAGGCCATCAGGTCGAGGAAGTAGTCGACATCGTTCGTCTCAACCCGCTCGAAGACAGTGAGCACGTGCTCGCCCGTGGAGGTCGTCAACCAGTAGTTGCTGTTTTCGATACCGTCGGCGATCCCCTCCAGGGTGAGGGGCGAGCCGAGCGAATAGTCGCGCAGAAAGACCTCGAGCTCGTCGCGCTCAACGCGGGTATAGACAGCCATCGGCAATCAGGGATTCAGAAATGTGGCTTGCGCGGCGTCGCCGACATCACCATTGGAACAGGATCCACTGGTTGATGGGCGGGTTGTCGAGGTTGTCGCTGCGCGTGTCCAGAATGCCGTCGCCGTTGGTGTCGATCAGGTAATAGGGGAAACCCTTGTCCGGGGTGATCTTCACGTACTGCAGACGACCGTGGACCCGGTATTCCTCGATGGTAGTGTGCTGGCGCTGGATGATGGTCACCTCGGGCTCCAGCGAGTCCTGCTGGTCCGCGCCCACCGACGGCGCCGGCGGACCGGGGTTCGTGTTCGGTTGCGTACCCGGGGCGGACGCCGGCGGCGGGGGCGGCGGAGGCGGCGCATCCGGCAGCCCCGCAGCCGAATCGGATGCGTCG
Organism: Gammaproteobacteria bacterium; assembly: GCA_035267785.1. Taxonomy (GTDB): domain Bacteria; phylum Pseudomonadota; class Gammaproteobacteria; order DATFLL01; family DATFLL01; genus DATFLL01. The sequence goes on from DATFLL010000012.1 coordinate 24,387, forward strand.
GCCGCCCAGGCAGGGACGGCGGCAAGCAGGCAGAGCAACAACAGAATACGCATGACAGCCTTTCCGGATAGAGAAGCTAGAGATCGAGCAGGATGGCTTCTTCCTCGGCGGAAGGCTCGAAGCCGCGGTGCTCATAATGACTAAAGATAGCATCGACGACGTCCTGGGGCTCGTCGAGCACCTTGAACAGGTCGAGGTCCGCCGCGTCGATCGTGCCTTCTTCGACCAGCGTGTCGCGGAACCAGTCCACGAGTGCGGTCCAAAACGGAGAGTGCACCAGGATGATGGGAATGCGCCGCGTCTTGCCCGTTTGCACGAGGGTCAGGATCTCGGCCAGCTCGTCCAGGGTGCCGAAGCCGCCGGGCAGCACCACGTAGGCGGCGGCGTATTTGACGAACATCACCTTGCGCGAGAAGAAGTGACGAAAGCTCAGCGAGATGTCCTGGTACGGATTGCCGCCCTGCTCGTGGGGCAGCTGGATGTTGAGACCGATACTGGGAGACTTGCCGGCGTAGGCGCCCTTATTGGCCGCCTCCATGATGCCGGGACCGCCGCCGCTGACCACCGAGAAACCGGCATCGGACAACAGGTGCGCGATCTCCTCGGTCAGCGTGTAGTATGGATGGCCCGGTTTGACGCGCGCCGAGCCGAAGATGCTGACCGACGGCTTGATTCGCGCCAGGCGCTCGAAGCCCTCGACGAACTCGGCCATGATCTGGAATATCTTCCATGACTCGCGCGTGAGCATGGAGTCGTCAATCGGGTGCATCCCCGGATGCTCGGATTTGTAGTGATCGCTCATAGAATTCAATCAATCGGTGGTTGGCCACGATTAGCGGCGCCTGCGCCGCCTGTCCCATTGGTGCGGCGCGAAGGAACCCTTTAGCGCGGTCTGCCCGGATAGGACATAATGACGCCGGCGATGCCGATGCCCCGGCCCGCGCCCGGTGTTGAAGCCTCGCCCCGACGCAGGCTTTCATTTTCGCACTTGTACGCCGCACAAGCCACTATCGACAACGAAGCGAGCGCCTCGAAGCCATGACCCCGCCCACAACCAAGCCCCTCGTCCTGGTCGACGGTTCGTCCTATTTGTACCGCGCCTTCCACGCGATGCCCAAGCTCACCAACTCCAAGGGCGAGCCCACCGGGGCCACTTACGGCGTGATCAACATGCTGCGCCGGCTGCTCAAGGACTACGACCCCGAGCACGTCGCGGTGGTCTTCGATGCCAAGGGCAAGACCTTTCGCGACGAGCTCTACGACCAATACAAGGCCAATCGCCCGCCGATGCCGGACGAGCTACGCGGCCAGATCGAAGATATCCACGGCATCGTGCGGGCCATGGGCCTGCCGATTCTGGTCGTCGACGGGGTGGAGGCCGATGACGTGATCGCCACGCTCGCGCGCCAGGCCAGCGCTGAGGGCGTGGCGACGATCGTCTCTACCGGCGACAAGGACCTCGCTCAGCTCGTCGACGAGCACGTCACGCTCATCAACACGATGAATGACACGGTGATGGATGGCGAGGGCGTGGTAGACAAATTCGGTGTGCCGGCCGAGCGCATTGTCGACTACCTCGCCCTCATCGGCGACACCTCGGACAACGTGCCCGGCGTACCGGGTGTCGGCCCCAAGACGGCGGTCAAGTGGCTGCGGCAATACGGCTCGCTCGACGCGATCATCGAGCACGCCGACGAGATCAAGGGCAAGGCGGGGGAGAACCTGCGCGCCGCGCTCGACCAGCTCGCCCTGTCGCGCGAGCTGGTCACGGTCAAGTCCGACGTCGCGCTGGATCTGGCACCGGAGGACCTGCACCGCGGCGATGCCGATACCGAGCGCCTGCGCGAGTATTACGCGCGCCTGGAATTCAGGACTTGGCTCTCCGAGGTGCTTGGGGACGCGGCCAGCGCACCGGAGTCAGCCGAAGGGGGCGAGCGCCGCGGTGCGCCGCCGAGCGGCGATTATCATACCGTGCTCGATGCGAACGAGTTCGATGCGTGGCTCCAGCGCCTGCGCGAGGCCGAGGTCTTCGCCTTCGATCTGGAGACGACGAGCCTGGATTATATGGAGGCGCAGATCGTGGGCTGCTCCTTTGCCGTAAATACCGGCGAGGCCGCCTACGTGCCGCTGGCCCACGACTATCCCGGCGCGCCCGAACAGCTGGACCGCGACACCGTGCTCGAGCGCCTGCGACCGCTGCTCGAAGACGAGGCATGCGCCAAGCTTGGCCACAACCTCAAATACGACATGAGTGTCCTGGCCAGTTACGGTATCGAGCTGCGCGGGATCCGTTTCGATACCATGCTCGAGTCCTATGTGTTGGATTCGACGGCGAGCCGCCACGACATGGACTCGTTGGCCTTGAAATACCTTGGCCACAAGAACATCAGCTACGAGGATGTCGCCGGCAAGGGCGCCAAGCAGATCGGTTTCAACGAGGTCGCCCTGGAAGAGGCCGCGCCCTACGCCGCCGAGGATGCCGATATCGCGCTGCGTCTGCACGAACACCTGTGGCCGCGGCTGGGCGAGCTGCCCGGTCTCCGGCGCGTGTTCAACGAGATCGAGATGCCTCTGGTGCCGGTGCTCTCGCGCATGGAGCGCCACGGGGTCCTTATCGATGTCGAGCGCCTGCGCGAGCAGAGTGCGCAACTCGCCGAACGCATGGCGGAGATCGAGCAGGCGGCTCACGACGAGGCGGGCGCGCCGTTCAATCTCAGCTCGCCCAAACAGATCCAGGCCATCCTGTTCGATCAGCTCAAGCTGCCGGTGTTGGCCAAGACCCCCAAGGGCCAGCCCTCGACGGCCGAGTCGGTGCTCGCCGAGCTTGCCCTGGAGTATCCCCTGCCGCGTCTGATCCTCGACTACCGCGCCATGGCCAAGCTCAAATCGACCTATACGGACAAGCTCCCCGAGCAGGTCAGCCCCGTCACCGGGCGCGTGCACACCTCGTTTCACCAGGCGGTGGCGGCCACCGGCCGCTTGTCCTCCTCGGACCCCAATCTGCAGAACATCCCGATTCGCAGCGAGGAGGGCCGGCGCATTCGCCAGGCCTTCATTGCGGCGCCTGGCTATCGTATGGTCGCTGCCGACTATTCGCAGATCGAGCTGCGCATCATGGCGCACCTGTCCGGCGACGAGGGACTGCTGCGCGCATTCGCCGCCGGCGAGGACATTCACCGCGCCACCGCGGCCGAGGTGTTCGCAACGATGCCCGAGGACGTGACCGGCGAGCAGCGCCGCGCGGCCAAGGCGATCAACTTCGGTCTTATCTACGGCATGTCGGCCTTCGGCCTCGGTCGCCAGCTCGGCATCGATCGTGGCGAGGCGCAGGCCTACGTCGACCGTTACTTTGCGCGCTATCCCGGTGTGAAGGACTACATGGAGCGCACTCGCGCGCAGGCGCGCGAGCAGGGCTATGTCGAAACCGTGTTCGGTCGGCGGCTGTACCTGCCGGAGATCAACGCCAGCAACGCGCAGCGCCGCCAGTACGCCGAGCGCACGGCCATCAACGCGCCCATGCAGGGGACGGCGGCCGATATCATCAAGCGCGCCATGATTCGCATGGACCAGACGCTGCGCGAGACCGGGGTCGACGCGCGCATGATCCTGCAGGTCCACGACGAACTGATCTTCGAGGTCGTCGACTCGCTCGTGCAGGACGTCGCCGACGTCATCGTCAACACCATGGTCGGCGCCGCCGAGCTGAACGTACCCCTCGTGGTCGATGTCGGTGTCGGGGCCAACTGGGACGAGGCACACTGATACGCCGCGTGTACGGAGCCGGCCGCGCGGCTTCGAATGAAACCGTCCGATTTCCGGCCGTGTGAACTGTGCCCGGATCGATCCTCTGCCGGGCTTGAACTTCTCCGGGTGCCTGCAGTCTACGAATATGACGCGGCTGTCCCACCGGACGACGAGCCGCCCGGTGTACCCCCCGCAGCCGCGTCGCCTTTATTTTCATCGATTCGTTGGGGTTTTGGTCGATGGGGCCGGACCGGAGGAATTTTGAAAGTGTCCGGAACTATCGCTGAGCTGCCGGGTCAATGAAAGTAAGGTGTTTTCACCCTTCCCGCCTTCTCTCCCTGGCGGGAATCTGCTAGGTCCGGATCCCCCAAGCCGGACTGACCTTGAGCCCCGGAACCTCCCCCCCACTTAGGCCGGGGCTTCTTTTTGCCTATCTCATTCTGCTTTGGGTTCGTCCCCGGCCAGCGCCTCGGTGTAGCCCAGCCAGCCGTCGAGCACCGCCTCGAGCTCGGCCACGCCGGTGCCCGTGGTCGCCGAGAACAGCTGGACGCTCACCGCAAAATCCCCGCCGCCCAGCGCCTGGCGCACCCCGAGCAGCGTATTCTTGGCCGCGCCCCGCTTGAGCTTGTCGGCCTTGGTCAGCAGGATGTGTACCGCCATGCCCCGGTGGCGGCACCAGGCCAGCATCTGTTCGTCGAAGTCGGTCAGCGGGTGGCGCACGTCCATGACCAGGACCAGGCCCCGCAGCGAGCCTCGGCGCTCGAAGTAGCCCTGCATGGCCTGCTGCCAGTGTCGGCGCACCGACTCCGGTACCTTGGCGTAGCCGTAGCCGGGCAGGTCGACCAGCCGGCGGGTCTCGTCCAGGGTGAAAAAGTTGATGAGCTGGGTGCGCCCGGGGGTCTTGCTGGTGCGTGCCAGGGCGCGCCGGCGCGTCAGGGCGTTGATGGCGCTCGATTTGCCCGCGTTGGACCGCCCGGCGAAGGCTACCTCGAGACCCTCGTCCGGGGGGCAGCGGCGCAGGTCCGGCGCACTGGTCAGAAAGGCGGCGCGGGCGTAGGCCGGATTGCGCGATTTTGGCGTCGAGGTCTGTTGCATGGTGGATTGGCACCGGTAGCGGGCTGTTCGGGGGCCCGGGGCCCGCGGGCGCCCTGGGCGGCTCTGCTTGACCGGGGACAGCGCACTTGGTATACAAGTGCCCCGATTTTCCGTTTCCGGCCGAAGGCGGGTCCAGTGTAACATTGGGCGCGGCGCGGGTTTAGCGCCACCAGACACAGCCCTCCGCGCGGTGGCCGACGAACGATGAGTGCAGCGAGTCCCTATCCCCCACCTAGTACTGGAGTAGGCCGTCATGAATAAGCTGATCGTTGTTGCCGCCACCGGCGCCCTGTTCGGTGCCCTGGCTCCGGCCCAGGCCGACGAGTTGTCCAAGGGCGAAGAGGTCTTCAAGAACGCCTGTATCGCCTGCCACGGGGCCGGTGTCGCCGGCGCGCCCAAGCTCGGCGACAAGGCCGCCTGGAGCGACCGCATCGCCAAGGGTATGGACACGCTGGACGACCACGCCCTGCATGGTTTCAAGGGCAACAGCGGCTTCATGCCGCCCAAGGGCGGGCGTATGGACCTGAGCGACGAGGACGTCAAGGCCGCGGTGGCCTACATGGTGTCCCAGGCCAAATAAACGCACCGGCCCGGCGTGCGCGGCTGGATTGAATTTTTTCGCAAATCGTTGTCAATCAGATAGAACTTTTAAGGTATCCGAATGAAGTATAAAGTTGCGATTGCAGCCGCCGCGCTGCTGACTGCCATGTCCGCCGCTCACGCCGCGGGCGACCCTGTCGCCGGCAAGGCGAAGTCCGCCACTTGTGCCGCCTGCCACGGCGCCGACGGCAACAGCGTCAATCCCCAGTGGCCCAAGCTGGCCGGTCAGCATGCGTCCTACATCGAAAAGGAGCTGCACGACTTCAAGTCGGGTGCCCGTACGAACCCGACCATGAGCCCGATGGCCAAGCCGCTCAGTGACGACGACATCAACAACCTGGCGGCCTATTTTTCCCAGCAGACCATGTCCATCGGCAAGGCCGACAAGTCGCTGGTGGCCAAGGGCGAGAAGATTTACCGCGGCGGTAACTCCGCCACGGGCGTTGCCGCCTGCATGGCCTGCCACGGTCCGGACGGCGCCGGCAATCCGGCCGCCAAGTTCCCGCGCCTGGGCGGCCAGCATGCACCGTACGTCGTCGCGCAGCTGGAGGCCTTCAAGTCCGGCGCTCGCAGCAACGATGCCGGCAAGATGATGCGTAACATTGCCAGCAAGATGACCGACGACGAAATCAAGGCCGTGGCCTCGTATATCGAAGGCCTTCACGCGGCCAAGTAAATCCCAGCGTTGACCCTCACGACAAAGGGTGGTTTTCGGGCCACCCTTTGTCGCCTCCGGGTACCGTACCGGATTCCCTTCTGGCCCGCCGCACTGCGGCGCCTGCGCAAGGTAGTTGATTCTTGAGCGGCGAGACTTCCAGCCCCCGTACCCGACGCAGCATCCTGCTGGAATTCCTCGGGTCGATGAACCTGGCGATCACCATATTGGTGGCGGTCGCCATCGCGGCGGTCATCGGCACCGTCCTGAAACAGAACCAGCCCTATACCGACTACCTGATCAAATTCGGTCCGTTCTGGCACCAGGTCTTCAAGGACATGGGGCTGTACGACGTGTACAGCACGGCGTGGTTCCTCGGTCTGCTCGGCTTCTTGCTGGTTTCCACCAGCGTGTGCATCTATCGCAACACCCCGACGATGCTGCGCGACATGCGCCGCTATCGCGAGAACGCGCAGGAAAAGACCCTGCGCACGATGCAAAACTCGCGCGAGTGGACGCTCGAGCGCCCGCCCGAGGAGGTCGAGGCCACATTCGACGCCTTCATGCGCGCCGAGGGTTACCGCGTTCGCAGCAAACGGAACGACGGCCATACCACGCTCGCGGCCATGCGGGGCGGACTGAACAGGCTGGGCTATCTGTTCACGCACCTGGGCATCGTGGTCATCTGCATCGGTGCCCTGGTCGACGGCAGTGCCGGGCTGAAGCTTCGCGTCTTGCTCGGCCAGCTCAAGATCGAGACCCGCGACATACCCGCCTCGCAGGTGCCGGCCGACAGCACCCTGACACCGGGCGAAATCTCTTCGTTTCGCGGCAGCGTGACCATTCCCGAGCACACCTCGACCAATATCGTGTTCCTCGATTTGCGCAATGGCTACTTGGTCCAGCAGCTGCCCTTCTCGGTCGAGCTCAAGGACTTTCGTATCCAGCACTACCCCTCGGGCCAGCCCAAGGAGTTCGAGAGCGATCTCATCATTCACGACGACAAGCTCAAAAAGCCTCTGGCCGCCACCATCAAGGTCAACCATCCGCTGACCTATCGCGGCTATACCATATATCAGTCCAGCTTCGGTGACGGCGGCAGCCATCTGCACCTCAAGGCCTGGCCGCTCGACAAGTCGAGCCTCGACCCGACCAAGCTCGAAGGGACGGTCAACAAGCACCTCAAGGTCTCCACGTCCAAAGGGCCTATGACCCTGGAGTTCACCAACTTCAAGATGTACAACGTCTTCCCCGCGCCCAAGGGCTCGGACAAGAAGTTCGTCAACTTCGGGCCGAGCTTCATCTACAAGCTGCGCGATGCCAGCGGCCAGGCCAAGGAATACGTCAACTACATGTCGCCGGTGCTCCAGCAGGGCCGACTGTTCTATCTCAGCGGTGTGCGCAACAGCCCTGCCGAGCAATACAACTACCTGCACATTCCGGCCGACCCGAAGGGTACGCCCATGCGCTTTCTGCGCTTCCGGGAGCTGCTCGAGAACACCGCGCGGGTGCGTAAGATTGCTCTGCGCCATGCCGGCGAGGCCCTCGCCGAGGCCAAGCTCAGCGATCCGAAGCTGCGCCAGAACGTCGCCGAGTCGATGGTGCGTCTGGTCAAGCTGTTCGACAAGGGCGGCTTCCAGGCCATCAGCGAGCACATCAAGGCGAACGTGCCCGCCGCGCGCCGCCCCCAGGTGGCCGAGGCCTATCTCAAGGTCCTGCAAAGCATCCTGGAAGCGGTCTACGTTGAACTCCTGCACGACGAGGGGGTCGATACCAGCAAGGGTGTGAGTCAGCAGGACGCGACGTTCTACCAGGACGCCGTTAATGCCCTGGCGGGAATGGGGGAATATGACTCCCCGTTCTATCTGCAGATGACCGGCTTCAAGGAGGTGCAGGCCTCGGGCTTGCAAATCGCGCGTGCCCCGGCTAAGAATATCGTGTTCTTCGGAACCCTGATGCTCATCGTCGGCATCTTCATGATGTTCTACATTGTCCACCGCCGTCTGTGGGCGGTCGTGCGCAGGGAGGGCAACACCACCCGGGTGCTGTTCGCGGGCAGCGGCAGCCGTCACCAGCGCGACTTCAGCCGGGACTTCGCCGCCATGGGCGAACGACTCGACGAGCACCTCCGCAGTTAGCCTTCAAACGGGCTCGAGCGGGCCCGTTTGAACCCGGGCCGACATTTAAAGGGCCGATGCGCGGTCGTCGCCAACCAACGAGCGAGAATAAAGACATGTCCGTACCCAACGATGTATTACACGCAGGATTCGGTAAGCAGAGCTGGCTACAGCAGCTCAAGCCGACCGATTGGATCTGGGCGGCGGTCCTGATCGCCGCCGCCGCCATCGGTTACACGCGCTACGGCAGCGCGATGAACACCTTCCAAGTCGGCATCCTCATCGGCGTGACCGGCGGCGCCATCGCGCTCAGTACCTACTGGAAGGCCACCCGCTGGCTCATCGCCGTGGTGGCCGCTGTAAGTCTGTTCGCCATCGATCTGTATGGCACGGACCTGGCCCGCGGCGAGCAGGAGTTCTTCCTCAAGTACCTGATCTCCAGCAAGTCCGCGATCATGTGGATGAGCGCCCTGTACGTGATGGCCACCGTGGCCTATCTCGGCGGCACCTTCCTGCGCTCGGAGTTCTCGGCCAAGGTCGGCACGGGGCTGACCTGGTCGGCCACCGCCATGGGCCTCATCGGCATGATGGTGCGCTGGCGCGAGTCGTACCTGCTGAGCCCGGATATCGGCCATATCCCGGTCAGTAATCTCTACGAAGTCTTCATCCTGTTCTCGATCATCACGGCGCTGCTGTACCTGCATTACGAGGCGCGCTATCGGACCCGCGCCATGGGCGGGTTCGTGCTCCTGGTCATCAGTGCGGCCATCGCCTTCCTCCTGTGGTACCAGTTCTCACGCCATGCCAACGAGATCGAGCCTCTCGTCCCGGCGCTCAAGAGCTACTGGATGAAGATCCACGTGCCGGCCAACTTCATCGGCTACGGCTCGTTTGCGCTGGCGGCGATGGTCGGCACCCTCTATCTGCTCATCGACTACGCCGGCAACCGAAAGCCGCTGCTGGGCTATTCCATCCTGGGCCTGACGGTGGTTGCGGCCGTGATCATCGGCTTCCTGTCGGTCGGGGTGACCGCTTCGGTGTTCGGTTGGTCGCTGCTTTACGGCGCGGTGACTGCGGCGATCATGTGGGGCTTTGGTGTCATGGTCATGAAGCCGCGGGTGGTCGAGGGACTGCCCAAGCGCGAGATGCTCGATGACGTGATGTACAAGTCCATTGCCCTGGGCTTCGCCTTCTTTACCATCGCCACCGTGTTGGGGTCCCTGTGGGCCTACGAAGCATGGGGCGGCTACTGGTCGTGGGACCCGAAGGAGACCTGGGCGCTCATCGTCTGGCTGAACTATGCCGCTTGGTTGCACATGCGCCTGACCAAGGGCTGGCGCGGCGCCCCGATGGCCTGGTGGGCCCTGATCGGCCTGTTCGTGACCGCGTTTGCCTTCCTGGGCGTCAATATGTTCCTGTCGGGGCTGCATTCCTACGGCACGTTGTAGCCGGCGTGAGGCACATCCCCAAAGAACAAGACCCGGTCGGCCCTGTGCCGCCGGGTCTTGTCGCTGAGGGACCAGCTCCGGCTATTTCTTGCCGGTGCCGTAGATGTACTGGTTGAAGGTCGCCACGTCCGAGCTGACCCGGCGAAACAGGTGGTCCAGGCTGATGATGGCATGCTCGAGCAGGTTGACAGCGATGTACGGGTGTTCGACCCGCATGCGCTTGTACATGCTGCGGCTGAGCTTGAGCAGCCGGGTATCGGGGCGCATGGCGCGCATCCGGACCAGGCGAGGTTCGCGGTCGAAGAAGGACATCTCGCCCATCAGCTCGCCTTCCTGCATGCGGCCGATCTCGATCTCGTTGCCCGCGTCGTCGTAGAACAGCGCCGCCTCGCCTTTGACCACGAAAAACAGCGCTTCACCGACCTCACCCACATCGGCGATGACCTCACCCTTCTTGAAGGTGACCAGCTCGGTGTACTCGAGCAGCGTCTTGACCTCCTTGACGGTCAGCGACTCGCATAGGTACTGCTGGTTGAGGAATTCGGCCAGGTCGATCTTGTCGGTGGGCATGCGGGTCTCCTTCGGATGCTGCCGGCTTAGAATATATCAACTCGGCCATCTTGCCAAAGCGTGACCCGCGGCGCTTGCGGTCCCCGGGCCGATTCAATAGTCTGGAACGAAACGAAAATTCGGAGAGGGAGTATGAAAAAACGAGTCCTGTGGCTGTCGCTGCTCCTGGCGCTTTGCGTGCCGTTGATAGCCCCTTCGGCGGCATACGCCGGCTTCGACGAGGGTATCGACTACAAGAAGATCGAGCCGCCCCAGCCCACCACCGCGCCGGCGGGCAAGATCGAAGTCGTCGAGATGTTCTGGTACGGCTGCCCCCACTGCTTCCATTTCGAGCCTAAGCTGTTGAACTGGCTCAAGACCAAGCCCAAGGACGTGGAATTCATCCGTATTCCCGCCGTCTTCCCCGGCCGGCAGATCTGGGAGATTCATGCGCGGGCCTTCTACACCGCCAAGGTGCTCGGCGTGCTGTCCAAGACCCATGAGGCCCTGTTCAACGCCATCCACGTCGACGGCCGGCGAATGGACAACGAGAAGGAACTGAGGGCCTTCTTCGTCAAGCACGGTGTCTCGGCCAAGGAATTCGACGAGACCTTCAATTCCTTCGCGGTCTACACGAAGGTTCGCCGTGCCGCCGACCTCAGCCGCCGCTACCAGATCACGGGCGTACCGTCGATGATCGTCGACGGCAAGTATCGCGTGGACGGCGACCTGGCCGGCGGCCAGGAAAAGATGCTCCAGGTGGTCAGTTTTCTGGTCAAAAAGGAACGCGCCGCTCACCAGGGCGCCGGACACTGAGCGTCGGTTCTCGAGGCGCCGCCCACACCGACCGCCGGCGGGCAGGGCTGGCGCGTTTGGCGTACACTGGATATAGCGTTGCCGAGCCCGACCGGGCTCGGACGAGGCCCTGCACATGCCCGCCAGGGCCAATTTACCCACTAGGGAGGAGGACATGAAGGCGGCTGAACTGTTCGTCAGGTGCCTGGAAAACGAGGGTGTCGAGTACATCTTCGGGATCCCAGGCGAAGAGAACCTCGATCTGATGGACGCCCTGCTCGACTCCTCCATTCGATTTATCACCACCCGCCACGAACAGGGCGCCGCCTTCATGGCCGATGTCTACGGCCGGCTGACCGGCAAGGCGGGGGTCTGTCTTTCGACGCTAGGCCCGGGTGCCACCAACCTGTTCACCGGCGTGGCCGACGCCAACCTGGACCATGCGCCACTCGTTGCCATCGCGGGCCAGGCCAGCACCCACCGCCTGCACAAGGAGTCGCACCAGGTGCTCGACCTGGAGCTGATGTTCCAGACGATCACCAAGTACTCCTCCCGTCTGTTGTCGCCAAACATTATTCCCGAAGTGGTGCGCAAGGCCTTCAAGCTGGCGCAAACCGACAAGACCGGTGCCAGTTTCATCGAGTTTCCCGAGAACGTTGCCGAGATGGAGGTGGACGATCA
>DATFLL010000013.1:0-55433 GCA_035267785.1 Gammaproteobacteria bacterium
GAGGATACGGTCACCTTCCTGGTTACCATAGCCGCGCAACTGGCCGGCGCCATTGCCCATGCCGAGGCCAGCGGCGGCATTGACGGGCTGCGTGGAGCCGGTCAGGTACCCAGTGACGGGCGTCCGCTGCGCGGCCAGCCCGGCGCCCCTGGCGTCGCCGTGGGCACGGCCGTGGTGGTCTATCCCTACGCGGACATCAACGCCATTCCCGATCGCAATGTCGAGGACATCGAGGCCGAGCTGGCTGCCTTTCGCCATGCCATCAAGCAGGTCAAGAGCGACATCAAGGTGCTGTCCAAACGCCTGACCAAGCTGGTGCCCGCCGAGGATCGGGCACTGTTCGACGCCTATCAGATGATTCTCGAGTCGAGCACGCTCATCGAGCCCACCGAGGCCCGCATCCGCGCCGGCTCGTGGGCGCCCGCGGCCCTGCGCGAGACCATTGCCGAGCATATCCGGGTGTTCGAGGAAATGGACGACCCGTATCTGCGCGAGCGGGGCCACGATCTGCGCGATCTTGGCCGGCGCATTCTGATGCGTATGCAGCGCGACGCCCGCGACAGCCGCGACTATCCCGAGCACACCATTCTGGTCGGCGAGGAGATATCGGCCTCGGTGCTCGCCGAGGTACCGCCGGAGAAGCTGGCGGGTGTGGTCTCGGTGCGCGGCTCGCGAACCTCGCATACGGCCATCCTGGCCCGGGCCTTGGGCATTCCGGCGGTTATGGGTACCACCGATATGCCGGTCGGACGAGTCGACGGCGCGGAGGTGATCGCCTACGGCTACTGCGGGCGCGTTTATGTCTCGCCCTCGGAGATCGTGCGTAAGGAGTTCGAGCGTCTGGCGGGCGAGGAACGCCAGCTGTCCGAGGAGCTGACCGGGCTGCGCGATCTGCCGGCGCAGACGCCCGACGGCGTGCGCGTTCCCCTGTACGTCAACACCGGTCTGCTGTCCGATATTACGCCGTCATTGAACAGCGGCGCCGAGGGCATCGGTTTGTATCGCACCGAGTTCCCCTTCATGATTCGCCAACAGTTCCCCGGCGAAGAGGAGCAGCGTGTTATCTATCGCAAGGTCCTCGAGGGTTTCGCCCCGCGGCCGGTGACGCTGCGCACGTTGGACGTCGGGGGCGACAAGGCGCTGCCGTATTTCCCCATCCACGAGGACAATCCCTTCCTCGGCTGGCGCGGCATCCGTATCACGCTGGACCATCCGGAGATCTTCCTGGTCCAGCTGCGCGCCATGCTCCGCGCCAGCGTCGGCCTGGACAATCTGCACTTGCTGCTGCCGATGATCACCCACGTCACCGAACTCGACGAGGCTCTCGTGCTGGTGCACCGTGCGCACAGCGAGTTGCGCGAGGAGGGCGAGGCGGTCGACATGCCGCGCATCGGTGTCATGGTGGAGGTGCCCTCGGCGGTCTACCAGGCGGGCAACATCGCCCGCCGGGTCGATTTCCTCTCGGTCGGTACCAACGACCTGACGCAGTACCTGTTGGCGGTCGACCGCAACAACGCGCGCGTGGCCGACCTGTACGAATCCCTGCACCCGGCCGTGCTGCGTGCCCTTCTGCAGGTCGTCGAGGCGGCCCATCGCTACGGCAAACCCGTCAGTGTCTGCGGCGAGATGGCCGGTGACCCGGTCGCCGCCCTGCTGCTGCTCGGCATGGGGATGGACAGCCTGAGTATGAGCGTCTCGGGTCTGCCGCGCGTCAAATGGGTAATACGGAATTTCTCGAGCAAGCGTGCGCGTCAGCTCCTGGACGAGGTGCTGGAGATGGAAGACGTCAAGGCCATTCGCCAGCATCTCAACGCCGCGCTCGAGCAGGCCGGGCTGGGCGGCCTGGTGCGAGCGGGCATATAGCCCTGCAACTCGGGTAAGAAGAGGCAATATGGATACGTTGACGCATGCCTTGAGCGGGGCCCTGCTGGCGCGGGCCACAGCCCCCACAACGCCGCGCCGCGGACCGAACGGTGAGGGACCGCTGGCGACGTGGGCACGCGTGGGTATCGGCGCGCTGGCCGCGGCCTTTCCCGACGGCGATTTCGTAATGCGTGTGTTCGGGACCCTGCCTTATCTTGAGTCGCATCGCGGTGTCACACACTCCATCGTCATGCTACCCGTCTGGGCGCTGAGCCTGGCAGTGATCTTCATGCTGCTCTCGCGCGGCCGACACCACTGGCGCGAGTTCGTCGGTGTGTGCGCCATGGGAATCGGCATCCACATCGCCGGCGACGTGATCACCTCGTTCGGGACGATGATCCTGGCGCCGATCTCCTACGTGCGTTTCAGTTATCCGACCACGTTCATTATCGACCCCTTCTTCACCGGTATTATCGTGCTCGGTCTCATCGGCGCGGCGCTGTGGCGCCGCCGGGGGCGGGCCGTGGCCTCGGTGGGGTTGATAGCCCTGGCCGGCTACGTCGGTTTCCAGGCCGTGTTGCACGAGCGCGCCGTGGCCATCGGTCAGCGCTACGCCCAGGCGCACGGACTGGCACATGCCCGCAGCGAGGCGCTGCCCCAGCCGCTGTCGCCATTCAACTGGAAGGTGGTGGTACGCGACGGCGGTCGCTACCACGTCGCCTACGTCGACCTCGTCGCCGACCGCGTTCCTTCGCCGCCGCCGCCCGATGCCGGCCTGTTCGCGCGCGTGGCGGCGCTGTACCGCCCACCCGGTCAGCTGCAGTGGCTCGTGCGCCATCGCTGGGGTGAGGGCGGGGCCCAGAGCGCGTTGGCGGAACGGGCCTGGTCGGGATTCCCCGCCGGGCTGAAACGCTTCATGGAATATCCCGCCTTGTACGAGGTCGACCAGCGCAGCATCGGAACCTGCGCCTGGTTTTTCGACCTGCGTTTTGCCCTCGACGGCATCCGCTCGCCGTTTCGTTTCGGCACCTGTCAGGCGCAGCGAGGAGGGCCGTGGCGCCTGTATCGACTGGTCGGCGATCGAGCCGAGTCGCTCTCGCCCGAAAATTAGCGCGGCTTTGCTCAGGCGAATAGCGCCAGCAGCTCGCCCGCGTGTTCGCGCCGATGCCCGTTACAGCTGATGAAGCGCTGTACCTCGAACTGGCTGACCTGCCTCGCACCGCGATAGGCGTTCAAGGTGAAGTCGGTGTTGTGGTTGGAGATCAGCACGGGGATGCCGCGTTGCGCGGCCGTTGCCGCGATCTCCGCCAGCGAGCGCTGGCGTTCCAGATCGAAGCCGCCCGGGCTGTAGGCGGTGAAGTTGGCCGACAGTGACAACGGCACGTAGGGTGGATCGCAATAGACGACGTCGCCCGCCTCGGCCTGTCCGATGGCACGGGCAAAATCCCATTGGCGGAACACGGCTCGTGCCGCCTTGGCCTTACGGTGGAAGGCGAGCATCTCCGCGGCCGGGAAGTAGGGCCGTTTGTAGCGCCCGAAGGGCACGTTGAAGCCCCCGCTGGCGTTATAGCGGCACAACCCGTTGTAACCGTGGCGATTGAGGTAGACGAACAACGCCGCCCGCCGCCGCGGTTCCTCGCAGCGATTGAATTCCTCGCGCAGGCGGTAGTAGCGCTCAGGCCGGTTGTTGCGATCGACGAACAGCGGTGCGCATTCGTCGATGAAGCGCTGTCCCTCGCGCTTGAGCGTCTTGTACAGGTTGATCAGATCCGCGTTGGTGTCGGCCAGCAGGTAGCGC
Organism: Gammaproteobacteria bacterium; assembly: GCA_035267785.1. GTDB lineage: Bacteria > Pseudomonadota > Gammaproteobacteria > DATFLL01 > DATFLL01 > DATFLL01. The sequence goes on from DATFLL010000013.1 coordinate 3,662, forward strand.
TCATAGTCGGTGTTGAGAAACACCGCAGCCGAGCCCGCAAAGGGTTCGATCAGCCGGCCGCCCGCAGGCAGTACCTCGAGAATCCGATCGATAATCCGGTATTTGTTGCCCGCCCACTTGAGAAAGGGGCGAAGGCGCGGCGTTGTCGGGTTGCGCCGCACTTTGGGATTGGGCTGGGCCATGGTGTACTCGCGGGCGGGCCGGGCGGGCGCGCGCACCGCTCAAATCTCCTTGATGAATACCTTGGAGTTGCGCTGATAGTTGTACATGGCCTGGCGCTTGATCGGCAGATCGCGGATCTCGCCGGGGCGAAAGCCGCGCTCGCGGAACCAGTGCGCGGTCCGCGTGGTGAGCACGAACAAGCGGGTAATCCCGGTAATGTGCGCCTTGCGCTCGATATAGCTCAACAGGGCATCGCCCCGTCCCTCGGCGCGGTAGTCCGGGTGGACGACGAGGCAGGCGAGCTCCGCGACGCGCTCGTCGGAAAAGGGATACAGCGCGGCGCAGCCCACGATCATGCCGTCTCGCTCGAGTACGGTGAACTGGTCGATCTCGATCTCCAGCAGCTCGCGCGAGCGGCGCACGAGTACGCCTTCCTGTTCCAGGGGGGCGAGCAGCTCCAGCAGACCGGCGATGTCGTTGATGCTGGCCTGGCGCATGTCCTCGAAGTTGTGCGCCGTGACCAGCGTGCCGATGCCGTTGCGCGTGAACAACTCCAACAGCAGTGCCCCGTCGACGTGGCGATTGATCAAGTGAGCGCGGTTTACACCGTTGCGACAGGCACGCAGGGCACCGCTCAGGGCCCGGCCGATGTCCTCGGGCAGCGTGCGGCGCGAGCCCAGGATAGCGTCGGCTTCCGCCAGGCCCAGCTCGCGCAGCAGGCGCCGCCGTCCGTCCTTGACTCCGTCGCCGTCGACCAGGTGGATGAGCTTGTCCGCGCGCAGATGCGAGGCCGCCGCGCAGGCGACATCCTCGGCGCTGAGGTTGAAGACTTCTCCGGTCGGGGAATAGCCGAGCGGGCCCAGCAGGACGATGGCGCCATCGTTGAGATTGTCGCGTACCGCCTCGGTGTCGATGCGGCGCACCTCGCCGGTGTGACAATAGTCCACGCCCTCGCGTACGCCCAAGGGTTGGGCGGTGACGAAATTGCCCGAGGCCACGCGAATGCGCGCACCGGCCATCGGAGAGTTGGCCAGCCCCATCGACAGCAGGGCCTCGATTTCCACGCGCACACTGCCGGCGGCGTCCTTGACGCAGGCCAGGGCGGTGTCGTCGGTGACACGCAGTCCGTTGACGTAGCGAAGCTCGGCGCCGCGCTCGCGCAGGCGACGCTCGATCTGCGGGCGCGCACCGTGGACGAGCACGAGTTGAACACCCAGGCTGTTGAGCAGGGCGATATCGTGGACCAGGGTCGCGAACTGACGATCCTCCAGAACTTCGCCGCCGAAGGCGACGACGAAGGTACGGCCGCGGAAGGCGTTGATGTAGGGTGAGGAGTCGCGGAACCAGCGGACGAAGGCCGCGTCATTTTGATTCTTTTTCGGGGCCAAGGCGCATTTCCCGGATGTCAGTGGATGCCGTCGGTTATCAACACCTTATCATATCGCCGAATCATATAGGCGTTCGGGGGGCGGGGAAAGGATCAGTGGAAGATGACGCCGATGCCGAAGTGAAAACGCGTCTGCGTTTCGCCGCCGCGGCGGGGCCACAGATACACCTGCTTGGCCTGCAGGACCGGGTAGGTGTAGCTGCTCTGACCCACGCGCCCGTCCCTGGTGCCTTGGACGGAGCCCAGCGCGGTGACGAATCGCCCCTGCGCATAGTCCACGGGCTCCAGGTAGCCGGACTTCTCGATGAGGATACGCCCCAGCGGCTTGGCACCGGGATCGGGGCGCTCGTCGCTGTCGAGCGGGTAGGCCAGCACTTCCAGCTGAGTTGCGTCTTTGAGGTTGGTCGTGGCGACGATGACACCGCCCCACAGGACAGTCTTGCCGCGAACCTGTGCCGGATGGGTTTTGGCTGCACTGGGTGTGATGCTGCGATCGACCTGCTTGGTGTCAAAGGCCGGTCCACTGGCACAGCCTCCGAGCGCGAGGCTCAACAGAGCGGCCGCCACCAGTGCCGGCCGACAGCGTAAGCGCGCATGTCGGGGCCGGGTCGTCGATTGGATCTTATCTGGCGTGGTGCGCATGCCGTGTGCTCCCGCGCTCATCGGCCGGGGCGTTGCCGGAGCGTGTCGTTGCAATGTTACCAATAAGGATAAGGCCAGCCGGGCCCGTGGTAAGGATACCATGGGTCGTACCAGTACGGACCCCAGTAGGGGTCATACCAGTACGGCGGCGCATCCCGCCAGTCGTAATGCCTCAGGGGCGGCCACAGGTAATAGGTATCGACCTGCACCACCGGGTAGCGATAGGGGTACTTGCCGATCAAGTGGGTCTCGGTCCCGGCGATGTGACCGGCGACGGTGATCAGACGTCCCGCCTGATATACCGCGGGGTCTAGAAAGCCGTTGACGAGCGCGATGAAACGACCGCCGCTCTGTTCCCCGTCCGGGCGTCCGTCGCTGTCGAGGGTCTGGGCAAGCACCGTGATGCGGGTCTGCTGGGCGTGGTTCTCGGTCTCGATGATGCTGCCGCCCCAGCGCACGGCCTGACCGCGATAGGCCGTTTCGGGTTCGCTGCGCACCGCGGCGACGCCGGGATCGCCGCCAACCGGCTGGCGAATGGGTTTGGGGATGGTGCTCGCGCAGGCGCTCAGCATCAGCAGCGAAGCCAACAGGAGAGCCGTTTGCGGACCGCGCCCGCGATGGTGTCGAGAAAGTGTCTGTGCGTTGAATCTCATACCTTAGTGAGACAGCGGGCGGTGGCCAATGTTGCGTCCGGCGCGGGGCGATGGCCGGATTGGATGTGCCGGATGCATTATCTTCTTAACCCGCGGCGCCGGCCCGTGTCTGTGTCACCCGTCATTGTTCGGGCGTCGGCCCGACGGGCGATGGCGCGTCGTCCTCAGCCGGTCGGTTGCAGGCAGAAGCGGTCGATGAGGTGGGCGAGGTGGTCGAGCATGGGCTGGATGTTCTCCAGCGGCAGGTACTCGTCGGGCTGATGGGCCTGATCGATATAGCCTGGCCCGAGGATGATGGTCTCCATACCCAGGGCATTGAGGTAGGGGCCCTCCGTGCAGTACGCGGCGGCCTCGGCGGGGTGGCCCGTCAGTGCCTCGGCGGCGCGCACGATCGCCGAGTCGGCGTCGGTATGCATGGGCTCGGTGGCTTCGATCAGCGGGAGCAGCTCCCACTGCAGGGGGCTGCCGGCGAGCGTCTCGGTGAGACGCTCGCGCAGCGCTTCACGCAGCTCGGCGCTGCCCATACCGGGAAGCGGGCGCAGATCGAAATGCAACTCGCAGGCGCCGCAGATTCGGTTGGGATTGTCGCCGCCGTGGATGTGTCCGAGGTTGAGCGTCGGTACCGGAACGTGAAAGCGCGGGTCGCGATGGCGCGCCTGCAACTCGCCTCGCCAGGCGAGAATGGCGCCCAGCACGGCGTGCATGCCTTCCAGGGCATTGATGCCAAGGCTCGGGTCGCTGGAGTGTCCGGAGTGTCCGATCAGGCGTACCGCCTCCATCATGATGCCCTTGTGCGCATTCACCGGGCGCAGTCCCGTCGGCTCGCCAATGAGTGCGTAACGGGCCTTCGGTCGGCCGAGGTCCACCAGCGTTTTGGCGCCGAGCATGGAGCTCTCTTCGTCGGCGGTGGCCAGCAGGATCAGCGGCTGGTGCAGCGCGCCCGCATCGATGCTGCGAACGGCCTCGAGCGCAAGAGCGAAAAAGCCCTTCATGTCTGCCGTACCCAGTCCGTACAGGCGCCGGTCGCGTTCGGTCAGACGAAAAGGATCCTGGGACCAGAGATCGGCATCGAAGGGAACCGTATCGGTGTGGCCGGCGAGGACCAGACCGCCGGGTCCGCGGCCCAGCGTGGCGATGAGGTTGGCCTTGTCCGGGTGGCCGGGGATGTCCACGACCTCCACGGCAAAACCCAGGGTCTCGGCCCACTCGGCCAAGCGCTCGATAACGGGGCGGTTGGACTGGTCGTATTCCGGGCTGACGCTGCTGACCGACGGCGTGGCGATCAGCTGCTGCAGCATCTGCGTCAGGGAGGGAAGGTGGCTCGGCATGGCTCATTGTGGGGCGCATGCGCGGCACTTGGCAAGCAGCCGCGCCACGTCGGCGGAGCGGCCGGCCGGTGCGAGCGGTCGGGCGCGTCGGTCGCGCTCAGAAGTCCCAGCCGCCCTTTCGGCGCCAGCGGATCTTGGGGATGATGAGCCCGAGCAGGATTCCGGCGAGCAGCACGCCGGCACCGGCCATGAACCATTCGCGTTCGGCCCGGTCCTTGAGAGATTGGTTTTCCTGAGTCGCGACCTGCAGGTTGCGCTGCAGCGCGATGTTCTTTTCCTTGAGGTCCTTGTTTTCCCGGTCGAGCTTGAGGGGCGTGGCCGACACCTCTTTGAGATGGCTGAGCTCCTTGGCCTGGCTGTCGTTCTGGTCGCTGAGCTTCTGGACCTGGGTCTTGAGGTCGTTCTCGGTCTGGCGGGCTTCCTGCAGCGATTGCTGGAGCTGGCTGTTTTCGTCCTGCAGTCGTTTGACCTTGGCCTGGGCCGCAGCGAGCTGCTGATCCGCGGAGGGGTGGTCCATCAGGTACTGGGTGCGCACCCAACCCTCTTCCCCATCCGGCGTACGTACCTTGGAATAACCGGCATCGGTCTGCTGGAGCAGTTCCAGGCGGGTGCCGGTGGGCAGCGTCTTGATGATTTGGTATTGGTTGCCCTGGCCGGTCCGCAGCGTAATGATTAACTCATCGCTGACGTAGCGAATCTGCGCTGCATGAACCGCGCTCAGGCAGCCAAGCAGTAGTAGCAGCAGGCTGAACAGAACTCTTGTCACGGTGCTCCCCCGTCGCTGTTGTGTGGTCTTGAAGCGCTGTGCCGCGCCAGTCCCTGGCGACCGCGTCCTTCCCCGATTGGCCTGAGGTAGTCCGGGTGAAAGACCCACGCATCGGCTATCCCCCGTTGCTGCCTGGTATTCTAAAGCATCGGCGACCACATTTTGCGCGACCGTTCACAGAACCCGGGGCCGCGGGCGGGCCCGGCGCGGCAGCAGGCGCTTTGGGCTCATTTGATGATACTTTAGCGATCAATGTAACCTGCCGCGCTCCGCCTGTCACGAGGCGGTCATATTGTTGGGGTCTAATTCATGGCGTGTTCATCTGGCGTACTCACAGTGCCACGAGTTCACCTATAATTGGGACTGACAGCGGGATACCGTCGTGAGCAACAAGATACTGATAGTCGATGACGAGCAGGCGATTCGGGAGATGGTGAGTTTCGCTCTGACTCGAGCCGGATTCGAGGTCCTGGAGGCGGCCGATGCCCAGCAGGCCCAGACCGTCGTGGCCGACGAGCTGCCCGATCTGCTGCTGCTGGACTGGATGATGCCCGGGGTCAGCGGTCTCGATCTCGCGCGGCGGCTCAAGCGCGAGGAGCTGACGCGTGACCTGCCCATCATCATGCTCACCGCGCGCGGCGAGGAGGAGGAGAAAATCCGTGGCCTGGAAGTCGGTGCCGACGATTACGTCACCAAGCCGTTTTCCCCACGCGAGTTGGTGGCCCGTATCAAGGCTGTCATGCGCCGGGCCAATCCGCAGAGCGGTGAGGAGATTATCGAGTTCGACGGTCTGAAGATCGACCCCGCGGGTCATCGCGTCACCGCCATGGGCCGCGCGCTGGAGATGGGCCCCACCGAATTTCGCCTCCTGCACTTTTTTGTCACGCATCCCGACCGGGTCTACAGCCGAAGCCAACTGTTGGATCGCGTCTGGGGCGGAAACGTGTATATTGAGGAGCGCACCATCGACGTGCATATTCGGCGCTTGCGCAAAGCCTTGTCGCCGGAAGGCCACGACCGCTTCGTGCAGACGGTCCGCGGCGCCGGCTATCGATTTTCCAAACAGGTATAACAATCGTTGGCATATTGGCCCTCCGAACTCGCCCGCATCTTCTGGCTGTCTCTGCTCGGTGTCTTCGTTGGGCTGATAGTCGGGCACGTGACCCTCGTCTTGCTTTTGGTTACGGCTGGTTATCTGGCGTGGTACGTGGTCAATCTCGTGCGCCTGGAACGCTGGCTGCGCAAGGGCAAGACGTACCGGCCGCCGGATTCCTGGGGCCTGTGGGGCGAGGTGTTCAACGGCATCCAGCGCCTGCAAAAGAGCAGCCGCAAGCGTAAGAAGCGCCTCGTCAATCTGCTCAACCGCTTCCGTGAGTCCACCAACGCCATGCCGGACGGCGCGGTGGTCCTGACGCCCGAGGGCGAAATCGAGTGGTGGAACGATGCGGCCGAGGAAATGTTCGGACTGCGTTATCCCAAGGACGTCGGCCTGCGAATCACGAACCTCGTGCGCCATCCGGCCTTCATCGACTACGTGGCGCGGGGCGATTACAGCGCCAGTGTGGAGATCCCCTCGCCCACCGACGAAGAGCGCAGCCTGGCCCTGTATATCGTCGCCTACGGGAACAATCAACAGTTGTTGATGGCTCGCGATATCACACTCATGCGTCGACTGGAGCAGATGCGGGCCGACTTCGTTGCCAACGTCTCCCACGAGCTGCGCACGCCCCTGACGGTCATCAACGGTTTTCTGGAGACGCTCGGTGAAGGCGACGACGAAACCGCCGATCAGTGGCGCCGCTCGCTGCAGCTTATGCAGCAGCAGGCGCTGCGTATGCAGAACATCGTCGAGGATCTGCTGCTGCTCTCGCGTCTGGAATACGGCCGCGAGAAGCTGCCGGACGAGCCTGTTGCGGTGCCCGAGATGCTCAGTTCGCTGCGCGAGGAGGCGACCCTGCTCAGCGGCGACAAGCAGCATGTGTTTGAAATGGAGGCCGACCCCGAGTTGTACCTGCGCGGTCACAGCAAGGAGTTGGAAAGCGCATTCGCCAATCTCGTCTCCAACGCGGTGCGCTACACGCCGGCCGAGGGGCGCATCCGCATTCGTTGGTACGAGGACGGCGACGGCGCGCATTTCGAGGTGAGCGATACCGGCGTGGGCATTCCCAGGGAGCACCTGCCGCGTTTGACCGAACGTTTCTACCGCGTCGACGTCGCCCGCTCGCGCGAGCAGGGAGGTACCGGCCTGGGCCTGGCCATCGTCAAGCACGTGCTCAAGCGCCACCAGGCCGAGCTGTACGTCGACAGCGAAGTCGGCAAGGGCAGCACTTTCCGCTGTGATTTTCCCGCCGAGGCCATCCTTCACCGCTCCAGTATCTATCGGCGTCGCCCCAGCGCTACCGCCCCCTAGACAACGTTCGATTCCATCCCGATCTTAGCTATCCCCATCGCCGGGCGTGCACCGAGCGCCTGGTGTCAGCGTTTCACTGAATCGTCATAAACGTTACATCGGCGATTCACATTCTCCCGGTAATCTCTCCACGCTTCCAGCAATTGGCGGTGCATGGCGCCGTTGTCGGTCGCAACGCAGTTCATGAATTCAACGGGAGAATCAAGACAATGATGAAGAAGACTCTTGTGGCGGTGGCTGTCGCGGGCGCGCTGAGCGTTCCGGCCGCGGCGAACGCCGCCGACGTCCTGGGCAAGAACCTGCAGATCTACGGCAAGGTTCACCTTTCGCTGGACTCGGTCGACAACGGCGCCGACAAGAACCTGAGCCTGGCGAGCAACTCCTCGCGCCTCGGTTTCAAGGGCCAGTACGACGTCAGCGACTCCCTTCAGGGCATCTGGCAGATTGAGAGCAAGGTCGTGTACGACAACGGTGGCAAGAGTGCCTTCGTGGGCCGCAATACCTTCGCGGGCCTGAAGGGTGGCTTCGGTACTATCGCGGCCGGCTACAAGGACACCCCGTTCAAGGACATTCGCGGCAAGTTCGATATCTTCGGCGACACCGTGGGCGATGCCCGCAACCTCGTCGGCACCAGCAGCAGCACCAGCACCAGCCTGGATATCCGCGCCAAAAACATGATCGAGTACTCCAGCCCGACGGTCGGCGGCCTGCAGTTCAACGGCATGTACTCGACCGCCTGGGACGCCCAGAGCGTCGCGGGTCAGGACAACAACGACTACAGCGCCATGAGCCTGAATCTCCTGTACCACACGGGCGACCTTGGCTTCTACGTGGGTTGGCAGAAGGCCAAGACCGGTCCTGCCGGCGACGACGTCAAGGGTACCCGCGTGGCGGCGACCTACGATGTGGGTGCGGCCCGGATCGGTGCCATGTACGAAAAGACAGACGGCGGTAACAACGACGCCGGGCGCATCAACCGTAGCGCCTATGGTGTCAATGTCGCCTTCGAGATGGACAGTGACAACAAGATCAAGCTGCAGTACGTCAAGGCGGGCGAGAGCGACCTGGCCGGCGGCAACGACGGCGGCAAGCAGTACTCCGTGGGTTGGGACCACAAGCTGGGCAAGGCCACATCGATGTACGTGATGTACAATAGCCTGAAAAACGATCCCAATGCCGTTTTCCGCATCAAGGGCGGTCACGATACGGACGTGTACACGCCGGCTGCTGCGGGCGACACGGTCAAGGCCTTCTCCGTGGGCTTCATCCAGAAGTTCTAAGGGGGGCCTTGCGCGAAACGCCTCGGCTCGAGCCATGGAGGTCCGGGCCGGGGCGTCTCTTTGCCTGGAGGTTTTGTACGGGGCAGGTTCGATCCGCCATACGGCGGGTGAGAGCAAAATTTGCCGCAGGCGGTAGGAACAAGGCTCGGAATGAGCGATACTAATGCGAGATTTGAAGTTCCGGCAGCGAGGGCGCGCCCATGGATAAATTGAACATCGGTCATCATATTTCCCGCCAGTTCAACACCGAACTGGAGGACATTCGCAATCGCGTGCTGGCGATGGGCGGCCTGGTCGAGCAGCAGCTGGGCGATGCCGTCACCGCGCTGGTCGATATGGACAGCAAGCTGGCCGAGGTCGTCATCACGGGCGACTACAAGGTCAACGCGCTGGAGGTGGCGATAGACGAGGAGTGCACGCAGATCCTCGCGCGGCGTCAGCCGACCGCCAGCGACCTGCGTCTGGTTATCGCGGTCATCAAGACGATTACCGACCTGGAGCGCATCGGCGATGAGGCGGAGCGTATCGGGCGTATGGCGCTGCACCTGACCGAGAACAACGCCAGCAGCAAGGCACTGACCGGCATCGGACATATGGGTGAGCTGGTCCGCGCGATGTTGCACTCGGCGCTGGACGCGTTTGCCCGCATGGAGCCCGAGGCGGCTGCCCGGACGGCGCGCGAAGACCTCAAGGTCGACAGCGAGTACGAGAGCGTGCTGCGCCAACTCATTACCTTTATGATGGAAGACCCGCGCTCTATTCCACATACGTTGGACATGCTCTGGTCGGCCCGCGCCCTGGAGCGTATCGGCGACCGTTCGCGCAACATTTGCGAGTACGTCATCTACCTGGTCAAGGGCAAGGATGTGCGCCATACCAGCATGGAACAGATGGAACAGGAAGCGCGCGGCGCCCACACGCCCCGCGGGGAGGCGTAAAGGGTGAGGTGTGAGGGGTAAGGCGCGGCCGCCCCTGCGGGGCGGAGTTTGCAGTTGGCAGTTGGCAGCAGGCAGACGTGGGGTGTGAGGTGTGAGGAGTAAGGCGTGAGGTAGGCGCTTTACTTGAAACTTGCACCTTGAAACTTGTAACGCGCCGCGGTTAGTGTCGTCTCTGCTGCTGGGGTGTTTTTTCGCCATGTGGTCAACCGGCTTCGTTTGGGCATGGCGTGCGGCGCGACGCTGGTCTTTCTTGCCTGGGCCCTCGAAACTCGATACTCGCCCCTGGCGTCGGCGTCAGCCGACCAGCGCGACGCTTTTGACTTGTGCGTACACTTCCCGCCCGGGCGCCAACGCCAGGCGCTCGCAGGACTTGCGTGTGATACGCGCCAGCAAGAACACATCTTCCTCCGAGCCAGCATCCGCGGCTCCCTTTCGCCCTTTTCGTAACAGCCGCAGCCGCACCGTGACCCGGGCCGGGTCCTCCTGACTGATCTCCGCGACCGTTGCGGGCAGCACGTTGAGAATGCTGCTCTGCGAGGTCGGTGCGAGCGTGATACTGACGTCCCGGGCGTGCACCGCCACGCGCACGCGATCCCCGAGCGCGCCGGGCTGTCGCGACACGGTCAGGCTCCCCCCGGCGAAGGCGAGCTCGGACAGGTGATAGGCGTCGTCGTGTCCGGCGATGCGGGCCTCGATCAGAGTCATGGCGCCTTCGCCGTGGGCGAGCGGATATTCCAGTCGCGACAGTAGGGGCATCAAGTCGCCGCTGGCCTGTACCCGTCCGGATTCGATCAGTACCAGGTGGTCGGCCAGGCGGCTGACCTCGTCGATGGCGTGGGTGACGTAGACCACCGGAATGTCCAGCGCGCGGCGCAGCTCGTCCAGGTAGGGCAGGATGTCCCGCTTGCGTGCGGCGTCGAGCGCGGCCAGCGGCTCGTCCATGAGCAGCAGGCGGGGCTGGGTGAGCAGGGCGCGTCCGATGGCGGCGCGCTGCTGCTCGCCTCCGGACAGCTGCGCCGGGTAGCGCTCGAGCAAACCGCTCAATCCCAGCAGCTCCACGATGTGTTCGAACCGTTCCTGCTGGCTATGCCGTGTGTCGATAGGGTGGGCACGCCGCCGGCCGTAATCCAGATTGGCGCGCACATTGAGGTGAGGAAACAGGCGCGTGTCCTGAAACACATAGCCCAGCGCCCGGCGATGCGGGGCGATGAACACCGAACGGGCGTCGTCTTGCCAGACCTCGGCGTCGAGGCGCAGGTGGCCGCGCGCCTCGGGCTCCAGTCCGGCAAGGCAGCGCAGCAGTGTGGTCTTGCCGCTGCCCGAGGGTCCGAACAGCGCGGTGACGCCCCGCGCGGGGATCGTCAGGTCCGCGACCAGCTCGAAGTCCGCGCGCGCGAGGCGAAAGCTGGCGTCGAGTCCGTTCATCGGCCGAGGGCGGGGCGCCAGCGCCGGTTGAGTGAGTAGACCAGGAACAGCACCACGAACGAGAAGGCCAGCAGGCCGGCCGACAGCAGGTGGGCCTGGGCGTATTCCAGGGACTCGACGTGGTCGTAGATCGCGATGGAGATGACCTGGGTCTTGCCGGGCACATTGCCGCCGATCATCAGCACCACGCCGAATTCGCCGACGGTGTGCGCAAAGCCCAGCGTGGCGCCGGTGATGAAACCGCCCCGGGCCAACGGCAGGACCACGGTGAAGAAACGATCCAGCGGTCCGGCGCGCAGCGTGGCCGCCGCCTCGAGCAGGGGATTGCCGATCGTCTCGAAGGTGTTCTGCAGCGGCTGGACGACGAAGGGCAGGGAGTACAGGACCGAGCCGATGACCAGCCCGGGAAAGGTGAACGCCAGCGCGCCGCCGGTCATCGCGCGCCATGGGCCGCCGACAATGCCGTCGGGGCCGAGTCCGATCAGCAGGTAGAAGCCCAGCACTGTCGGGGGCAGGACCAGGGGCAGGGCGATGACGGCCTCGATGGGCGTCTTCAGGCGTGAGCGCGTGCGCGCGAGCCACCAGGCCAGGGGTGTGCCCAACAGCAGCAGAATGACAGTTGTGACCGCGGCCAGCTCGAGCGTCAGCCACAGCGGCGTGAGGTCGAGGTCTTGCATGGCGATTTACCCTAGGCTGGCGAGTGGACCGGCGCAGTATAACAGCCGTCTGCCGGACATCGCGTCGGGATCAGGGCGTCGGTTGACGTCTTTGGGCCTGCCTGTCACGCAGTGTCGGCACCCCATAGCCGTAGCGTTCGATGATGGTGCGGGCGGCCGCCGAGTGGAGAAAGTTGGCGAAGTCCGCGGCCGCGGGATTGGCTGCGGCATTTTTCAGGAGCACGGCCTGTTGTTCGATGCGCGGGTACAGTCGCTCGGGTACTATCCAGCGGCTGCCGCCCTGGGGGTGATGCGGATCGCTGATTTGAGACAGCGCGACGAAAGCCGCATCGACATTGCCGGTCACCGCGAACTGAAAGGTCTGGCCGACGTTCTCGCCGCGCACGAGGTCCTGGCGGTACCGCGACCACAGTCCCAGGCGCTGCAGAGCGGTGCGGGCGGCCGCGCCGTAGGGTGCAGTCTTCGGGTTGGCGATGGCCAGCCGGGCGATGCGGCCGTGTTTGAGGTTTCGGCCGTCCGTGTCGACCCGGCGCGGGTCCCGGCTCCACAGCACCAGCCGGCCGACCGCATAGGTGAAGCGGCTGTTTTGTACGATCAGTCCGGCCTGTTCGAGTTTGCGCGGGCGGCGCACGTCGGCGGCGAGGAACAGGTCGTAAGGCGCCCCGTGGCGGATCTGCGCATACAGCTTGCCGGTCGAGCCGCTGCTGATGAGCACGCGTGCCTGGTGGTCGGCCATGAACCGCCTGGCCAATGCGCGGGAGGTCGACAGGAAGTTGGCGGCGACCGCGACATTGACTTCACGGTCATGGGCCGCAGCGGCCGGTGCGCCGAGCGCGATCCCGGCGGCAAGCATTAGAGCCAGTGATGTGCGGTCCATGCGGGAAAACACCCGGCGGGGGCTCACGGCCTCGGCTGTCGGGCGTCCATCAGGAATTCGAGCAGGGCCTTCTGCGCGTGCAGGCGATTTTCGGCCTCTTCCCAGACGACGCTTTGCGGACCGTCGATGACTTCGGCGGCCACTTCTTCGCCGCGGTGGGCGGGCAGGCAGTGCATGAACAGGGCGTCATCGGAGGCGACCGCCATGACGGCCTCGGTGACCTGGTAGTCGGCGAAGGCCCGGGCGCGCCGATTCTGCTCCTCTTCCTGGCCCATGCTGGCCCAGACGTCGGTGACGACCAGATCGGCGCCGGCCGCGGCCGTCGCTGCGCTGTCGGACGGCTCGACCGCGCTCCCGGCCGCCCGCACGATCGACGCATTGGGCTCATAACCCGAGGGGCAGGCCGTGCGCAGCGTGAAGCCGAACTGGCGGGCGGCATTGATATAGGAGTGACACATGTTGTTGCCATCGCCGATCCAGGCGACGGTTCGGCCCCGAATGGTGCCGCGGCGCTCGACATAGGTCTGGATATCGGCGAGCAGCTGACAGGGATGATAGAGATCGGTCAGGGCATTGATGACCGGCACGCGGGAATGTGCGGCGAAGCGCTCGATCTTGTCGTGCTCGTACGTGCGGATCATGATCACGTCGACCATGCGCGAGAGCACGCGCGCGGTGTCTTCGATGGGCTCGCCCCGGCCGAGCTGCGTGTCGCGCGGCGAGAGGAAGATGGCGTGGCCGCCGAACTGGGCCATGCCGGTCTCGAACGACACGCGGGTGCGCGTCGAGGACTTCTCGAACACCATGCCCAGGACACGGTTCTTCAGCGGCTCGTAGATCTCTCCGGCGTGCTGCAGGCCCTTGAGCTCGATTGCGCGTGCAATCAACGCCTCGAGCTCGGCGGGGCTCAGGTCCAGCAGGGTCAGGAAGTGCCGTACAGTCATCGCATGATTGTCTCGCGCGGTGCGCCGTCGAGCCTATTCGGCGGCGAGGAAGGCCTTGATGAGGCCGCTGACGCCCGCGACGATGTGGTCGGCCTCCTCGTCGGTGAGGATCAGCGGCGGCAGCAGGCGCACGACCCGCTCGGCCGTGACATTGATCAGCAGACCCATCTCCAGCGCGCGGGGGACCAGCTCGGCACAGGGCTCGGCCAGCTCGATCGCCAGGAGCAGGCCGAGGCCGCGGATATCGATCACGCCCGGCTGCTCACCCAGCGCCTGGCGCAGGCCGTCGAGCATGCGATCGCCGAGGCTTGCCGCGCGTGCGGCCAGCTGTTGGTCCTCGATGGTCTGCAGTACGGCCAGTGCCGCGGCGCTGGCCAGCGGGTTGCCGCCGAAGGTCGAGCCGTGGTTGCCGGGCTGGAAGACCTCGGCGGCCTCGCCGCGGGCGAGGCACGCGCCGATGGGCACGCCGTTGCCCAGGCCCTTGGCCAGGGTGACTACATCGCCCTGCACCTCCGCCCGCTGGCTGGCCAGCCAGTGGCCGGAGCGGCCTATGCCCGTTTGGATCTCGTCGAACATCAGCAGCCAGCCGTGGCGGTCGCAGGCCTCGCGCAGTCCGGCGAGGTAGTCGTCGCCGGGCACCCGGATGCCGCCTTCGCCCTGGACGGGCTCGACCAGCACCGCGACCACATCGGGGCTGTGCGCGGCGATTTTTTCGATGGCCTCCAGATCGTCATAGGCCGCGCGCACGAAGCCCTGGACGAGCGGCTCGAAGCCCGCCTGGACCTTGCGGTTGCCGGTGGCGGTGAGCGTGGCCAGGGTGCGGCCGTGGAAGCTGCCTTCCATGACGATAATGGTCGGTTGGGCGACGCCCCGGCGATGGCCCCACAGACGCGCCAGCTTGATTGCCGCCTCGTTGGCTTCGGCGCCGGAATTGCAGAAAAAGGCGCGGTCCATGCCTGTGACGGCGGTGAGGCGATCGGCAAGTTCCTGCTGGCGGGCGACGTGATAGAGATTGGAGGTGTGCACCAGTCGACCGGCCTGCTCGCACACCGCGGCGGTGACCGCCGGATGCGCGTGGCCCAGCCCGCATACGGCGATGCCGCTCATGGCGTCGAGGTACTTGTGTTCCTGGTCGTCCCAGAGCCAGGCACCTTCACCATGGGTGAAGGTCACCGGCAGGGGCTTGTACGTACTCATCAGTGTCTGTGACATCGCGTCGGCTTTGGACATCGGAGACCGGGCGTGAAAATAAAAAAGGCAGCCTCACCGGAGGCCGCCGCCCGGACCAAAGGCGCATTGTAAAGGCTGTCGTGACACCAGGCAATGAAAAGACTTGCCTTGAAACAAGAACTTGGCTTGTGCGGGGGAGGGTGGGCAGGAGGGGAATGCCGGGGGCGGGCCGTTTCGGCCCGCCCCCGGCATTCACACATCGGCGACCGGCCCCCGTAGAGGACCGGCCTTCGATTCAGCCGAGATTCTGGGCGGCGAAGTCCCAGTTGACGAGATTCCAGAACGCCTCGAGGTACTTGGGTCGGGCGTTGCGGTAGTCGATGTAGTAGGCGTGCTCCCAGACATCGCAGGTCAGCAGCGGGGTCAGGCCCTCGGTAAGCGGGTTGCCCGCGTTGCTGGTGTTGACGATATCCAGGCTGCCGTCGCCCTTTTTCACCAGCCAGGTCCAGCCGGAGCCGAAGTTGGTGGCGGCCGAAGTGCTGAACTTGTCCTTGAAGTCGGCCACAGAGCCGAAGGCCTTGTTGATGGCGTCGGCCAGTGCGCCGGACGGCTCGCCGCCGCCCTGCGGGCTCATGCTGTTCCAGTAGAACGTGTGGTTCCAGACCTGTGCGGCATTATTGAAGATGCCGCCGCTTGCCTTCTTGATGATGTCTTCGAGCGCGAGATTTTCGAACTCGGTGCCCGGGATCAGTTTGTTGAGGTTGGCCACGTAGGTCGCGTGATGCTTACCGTAGTGGTACTCGAGCGTCTCGGCCGAGATATGCGGCTCCAGCGCGTTCTTGGCGTAAGGCAGTTCTGGTAGTTGATGCTCCATGTGGCTTTCCTTCTTTTTTGCGGTTGCGGTCATGGGCTCCTCCTTTTTCGTGCAGAGTTGAAAAGGGATGGCCTTGACGCGGGACGCCTGCGACTCGGCGCAGCCGCCCCCGGTTTCAGAACGGGATTTCCGGAATCGGAACGTTAGGGTGAAAAGGATTAGAACATTCTGAACCAGTTGCATCAAGCCACACCGGCGGACGGGGTCCCCGGGCCCGCCGCCCGGTTGGGCGCGACGGTCGGGGAATCTCCGGATGCACTTTAGTAGACCAGTCGCACTCGCCTGTGTTCCGCAAGAAAAACCCGGCCAGAGGCCGGGTTTTTGCCCCGTGATGATGGATCGATCAGCCGGCAAAGAAAGGCAGGCCGTGGCTCGCGCCACCCATGAACATCAACAGCGGAATCGACAGCATGGTATTCGTGCGCGAGGCGAGAAACGCAATGCGTTTGCCCTTGGCCTTCTCTTCATCCGTGGCCTGCACGAAGCCCAGAATCTTCTTCTGATTGGGCCAGATAAGCACCCACACGTTGAACAGCATGATGGTACCGAGCCAGGCACCGAAGCCGATGTTGGTCAGATAGCTGCTGTGCTGGCCGATGCCCAGCGTGAACGCTCCGGTGAAGTTCTTGCCCAGATAGGCCGCGCCCGAGAGCCAAGTGACGAGCGCCGCCCAGCGGAAGTAGGCCAAAGCGCGCGGGGCGACGTACTTGGTAATCGCCGCGCCGCCCGGGCCCTCCTTGTCGGCCGCGGCGGCCGCCAGGGCCTGGCCCTGAATGAGGTTGAAATAATAGAGCAGGCCGATCCAGGTGATGCCGGCCAGAAAATGCAGCCAGCGCTCATAAGGCAGCAATGCTTCCATGGTCTATCCCCCTTACATTTTTTGAAAATCTTGTTGTGCGTTATCGGTGGGTACGGTCTTTCAGGCCCCCGCGACCTGCGCGGCGATGTAGGCCAGGACCACGGCCAGGACGAATCCGGAAATGATGGTGCCGGTGACCGAATCGAGTGGATTCATAACTGCGTTCCTCCTTCTTTATTGAGAGTGACGGTGGGGTAAAGCAGTGGCAGCTAAAAAAGCGTGTTTTGTCATTATTCTATTAGTTGAGTCTTTTTATCAGGTATGAAAGATATGTCAGCCCCTGCGATAATGCAATAATATCGCCCCGGCTTTCCGATGTGGGCCGCGACGAACGTTCGAGCCGGGGACGGCCGCAGCCCCGGCGGAACGTTCGCTCGGGTCCGACTTCAAAATAAACCGACAGTACACCCGACAGTACACATGGATCCCATCGCCCTCAGCATATTCGCCAGCCGCATCGAGGCCGTTTGCGACGAGATGGGTGCGGTGCTGCAGCGCGCCGCGTTCTCGCCCAACATCCGCGACCGCCTGGACTTCTCCTGCGCCGTGTTCGATGCGCGCGGCGAGTTGTGCGCGCAGGCCGCGCACATTCCCGTCCATCTGGGCTCCATGGCCTACGCGATGCACGATATTGTTTCGCGGCTGGAGTGGGCGCCGGGCGACCAGGTCATCGTCAACGATCCCTTCCTCGGCGGCACGCACCTGCCGGACGTGACCGTCATTGCGCCCCTGTTCGTTGACGACATCCTCGTCGCCTTTGTGGCCAATCGGGCCCATCACGCCGATATCGGTGCGCACAGCCCCGGCTCGATGCCCATCTCGCGCTCGCTCGCCGAAGAGGGGCTGATTATCCCACCGACCCATCTGGTGCGCGCGGGACAGCGCGACGAGGAGATGCTTGGCCGGCTCGTCGAGGCGACGCGCAACCCGGACGAGGGTCGGGGCGATTTTGCCGCCCAGCTCAGCGCCAACCGCAGCGGGCTGGAGCGCCTCGGCCAGCTCGTCGCTGACTTTGGTCGTGCCGAGTTCGCCCGAGCGCTCGCCGGTTTGAACGACTATGCGGAGCGCCTTGCGCTGGATGCGCTCAGGGTAATCCCCGACGGCGCGTATCGTTTCGAGGATGTCATGGACGACGATGGCCTGGGTCATCGCGACCTGGTGATCGCCGCCGAAGTGCGCGCCGCGGGCGGACGTGTGCACGTGGACTTCACGGGTACCGCCGCGCAGACACCCGGCAACATCAACTGTCCGCTCTCGGTGGCCGCGGCGGGGGTGTATTACGTCTTCCGCTGCCTGATGCCGCCGCAGACTCCGGCCTGTGCAGGGGCCTTTCGCCCGATTACCCTCGAGGCGCCGGAGGGCTGTCTGCTGAACGCGCGCCGCCCGGCCGCGGTCGCGGCCGGCAATGTCGAGACCAGTACCCGCGTGGTCGATGTCGTGATGGGCGCGCTGGCCCGGGCCCTGCCCGAGACGATCCCCGCGGCCAGTCACGGCAGCATGAACAACCTGGCCATGGGGGCATCGGCCGAGATGGGCGGCGGACGTGCCTGGGACTATTACGAGACCGTCGGCGGCGGTATGGGCGCCGGTGCCCACGGCGGTGGCTTGCATGGGGTGCAGACGCACATGACCAACACGCGTAACACGCCGGTCGAGGTGCTCGAAGCCCGTTACCCCGTGCGGGTGCGCCGCTATGCCCTGCGCCGAGGCTCTGGCGGCGCTGGGCGGCACCCGGGCGGCGACGGGGTGGTGCGCGAATACGAGTTTCTGGCCCCGGCGCAGGCGACCCTGCTCACCGAGCGGCGCACCCACGCGCCCTGGGGCCTGGCGGGCGGGGCACCGGGGTCGCGCGGCGAGAACCGGCTCAACGGCGAGGCCCTGGCGGGCAAAGTCAGCCTCGCCGTAGCGCCCGGCGATCGCCTGAGTATTTTGACACCGGGCGGCGGCGGCTGGGGCTCGCCCGATACGTCCGGCAGGAGGCAATAGTCTATGTGCGGTATCGGCGGTGAGCTGCGTTTCGATGGCGCCGAGCCGGATCTCGCCGGCCTGTCGCGCATGCTGGACCGACTGGCGCGGCGCGGTCCCGATCACGAGGGTACGTGGTCGGACGGACCGCTGGCGTTCGGTCATCGTCGCTTGTCGATCATCGACCTCTCGGCCCGCGCCAACCAGCCGATGGTCGACCCCGAGCTCGGACTCGCGGTGGTATTCAACGGTTCGATCTACAACTACCGCGAGCTGCGTCGCGAGCTGCACGGCCGCGGTTATCACTTCTTCTCCAACGGCGATACCGAGGTCATCCTCAAGGCCTTCGCCGAGTGGGGCGAGGCCTGTGTCGAACGACTGCACGGCATGTTCGCCTTCGCACTGTGGGACGGGGGCGCCCGGCGCCTGTTCCTGGCGCGCGACCGCCTGGGGATCAAGCCGCTGTATTACAGCCGCGACGGTCAGCGCGTGCGCTTTGCATCCAACACGCAGGCCCTGCTCGCCGGGGGCGGCGTGGATACGGCCATCGATCCCGTCGCGCTGCATCATCAGCTGACGCTGCATGCGGTCGTGCCGGCCCCGCGCACCATTTTGCAGGGGGTGCGCAAGCTCACGCCCGGGACCACCCTCAGCATCGACGCCGACGGCCGCGTCCAGGAGCGGCGCTATTGGAAGCTGCAGGCCCAGCGCGCCGGCAGCGAGTCCTGGACGGAACAGGATTGGCTGGAGGCCGTGCACACGAGTCTGCGCGATGCCGTGCGCAAGCGTCTGACGGTGGCCGATGTGCCGGTCGGCGTGCTGCTCTCCGGCGGGCTCGACTCGAGCCTGCTGGTGGCGCTGCTGGCCGAGGCCGGGGTCGAGGATTTGCTGACCTTTTCCATCGGGTTCGAGGACCAGCCGGAGGAAAAGGGCAGCGAGTTCGAGTACTCGGACCAGGTGGTCGCGCGCTACGACACGCGCCACCACAAGTTCCACATTCCCAATGCCGACGTGCTGCCGCGCCTGCCGGAGGCGATTCGCCAGATGGCCGAGCCCATGGTCGGCCAGGATGCGGTGGCGTTCTATCTGTTGGCCGAGCGTGTCGCGCGCGAGGTCAAGGTAGTGCAAAGCGGCCAGGGCGCCGACGAGGTCTTCGGCGGGTATTTCTGGTATCCGCGTATGGCGGCCGAGACGGAGGGTTCCGAGCTGGAACGTTTCGCCAAGCACTACTTCGATCGCCCGCATGCCGAGTTCCTCGAGACGGTGACCGGTGCCTACCGCGGCGAGGACCATACCTCACGGACCATCGAGGCACTGCTCGCCGAGCCGGGCGCCGAGACCTTCATGGACCGCGTGCTGCGCCTGGACGTGACCACGCTTATCGTCGACGACCCCGTAAAACGCGTCGACAACATGACGATGGCGTGGGGGTTGGAGGCGCGCGTGCCCTTCCTCGATCACGAGCTCGTAGAGCTGGCCGCGCGTATGCCGCCTGAGGTCAAACTCAAAAGCGGCGGCAAGCACCCGCTCAAGGCCATCGCCCGCGGGATTGTGCCCGACGCGGTCATCGACCGGCCCAAGGGTTATTTTCCGATGCCGGCCCTCAAATACGTACGCGGCGAGTTCCTGGATTTCATGCGAGATACCTTGGACTCGACGGCCTGTCGACGCCGCGGTGTGTTCAACCGGGCATACGTCGACAAGCTGCTCGCGGCGCCGGACCAGTATTTCACCCGTCTGCAGGGCAGCAAGCTGTGGCACCTGGCGCTGTTGGAATACTGGCTGCAGGCGAATGCGGACGCGATCGCCGGGCAGTGATGGCCGCGTCGCTAGTCGGGCCGTGTCGTCGCAGTTGCACGACACGGGCATAACCGCACTCGATACGGGTTTTTTGCTTGAATTTTTGCGATTAGACTCCATCTAGCTAGCACAAGACGGGCACGGCCGACACTTCGACGTGCGCCACGAATTCCAACCAGAGGTAGCTGCAATGGACGTATTGGAACGCATCAAGCAACAGGTGGAGAGTCACCCCGTGGTGATCTTCATGAAGGGTACCCCGCAGATGCCGCAGTGCGGCTTCTCCAGCCGCGCCGCCCAGGCCCTGCAAGGCTGCGGCGAGGACTTCGCCTACGTCAACGTCCTGGCCGATCCGGACATCTTCCAGAACCTGCCCCAGTTCGCCAACTGGCCGACCTTCCCGCAGATCTATATCAACGGGGAGCTCGTCGGCGGCTGCGATATCACGGTGGAGCTGTTTCAGCGCGGCGAGTTGCAGAAGATGGTCAAGGAGGCCGTCGCCAAGGCGAGCTGAGCCTCACTACGGCCTGTCCCCCGGGACCGGCCGAATTCGCCGTTTCGAAGGACCCGGGCCCCGCCCGGGTTTTTCATGCGCGCGGTCAAGGCCCGTCGCTGCGGGGCGTTCAGCCTGTCTTAAGCCAGCGGCCCTACGATGACCTCCAGGATTCTTCAGGAGGTCATTGTCATGTCTAATCCATCTCGCACGGCACCGACGGCGCCCTCGCTATCCGAGGCCGAGGTCCCGAGCGTCAAGGTCTGGGATCCGTTGGTCCGCGTATTCCACTGGTCGCTGGTGGCCGCCTTTGCGCTCGCCTATGTGACCGAAGACGATTGGCTGGGCGTACACACTGCGGCCGGGTATACGGTGCTCGGCCTGGTCGGTTTTCGGCTGCTGTGGGGTATCGTCGGGACGCGCTACGCGCGCTTTTCGAGCTTCGTGCGCGGTCCGCGGGTCGTTGGCGCGTACCTTCGCGACATGTTGCGCGGGCGCGAGCGTCGCCACTTGGGGCACAACCCGGCCGGGGCGGCCATGATCCTGGCGCTGTTGGCCGGGCTGCTGCTTACCGGCATCACTGGTCTTGCCGTGTACGGCATCGAGCCCGGCGCGGGACCGCTGGCCGGCTGGCTCGCCGGTGCCGGCCACGGCTGGGAGGAGTTCTTCGAGGAGACGCACGAATTTTTTGCCAATGCGACTCTGGCGCTGGTGGGTCTGCACGTGGCCGGGGTGCTGCTGTCGGGCTGGCGCCACGGCGAGAATCTGGTGCGCGCCATGGTCACGGGCCGCAAGAGAGCCAGTTCGGAGTGAGTCGATACCGGGCGGCGGTCAGCCGTTTTGGGCGGCCAGCGTATCCCATGTATTGACGATGGTGCAGAACAACTCCGCAGTGCGCTCGGCGTCGTAGATTGCCGAGTGCGCCTCGTCGTTGTCCCAGGCGATGCCGGCGGCCTGGGCGGCGCGCGACAGCACGGTCTGGCCATAGGCCAAGCCGCCGAGCGTGGCGGTATCGAAGGTGCTGAAGGAGTGAAAGGGGTTACGTTTGATGCCGGTGCGATCCACCGCGGCCTTGAGAAAACCCAGATCGAAGAAGGCATTGTGACCCACCAGGATCGCGCGCGTGCAGCCGCTTTCCTTGACCGCCTTTCGCACCGGCTTGAAGATGTTCTCCAGGGCGATGCGCTCGGGCACGGCAAACCGGAACGGGTGATAGGGATCGATGCCCGTGAAGGCCAGCGCCGATTCTTCCATGTTCGCGCCATTGAACGGTTCGACGTGACAGCCGATCGTCTCGCCGGGCTCCAGCCGTGCCTGATTGTTCATTTGGATGATGACGGCTGCGATCTCGAGCAGGGCGTCGCTCTTGGCGTTAAAGCCGCCGGTTTCCACGTCCACGACCACGGGCAGGAAACCGCGGAAGCGCTTCGACATGTCGGGCACGGGGTGCGGAGCATTCATGGCCGACAGGATAACGAATGACCGGCAAAATATCGACGCCGCCGAACTCGCGCATCGCATCGGGTCGTCGGTGTAGGTACACTGCACGCCCATGACAACTCCACCGCGATGGTCTCGGCGCTGGGATCGCCTCTCGCTTGGATGCAGATGGGCCATTGCGGCTCTGGTGATGAGCGCGGCATGGGCCGCGCCGCCCAAATCGGCGCTGGCGGGCGCCCCGGTTCCCTTTGCGCACGGTCTGTTGTGGAAGGTCCAGCGTGCCGGAAGCGCGCCGAGCTATGTGTTCGGTACGGTGCATTCGGAGGATGCACGAATCCTCGAGCTGCCGGCACCCGTGCGCGAGGCACTGGACCGCACGCGCAGCCTGACCCTGGAAGTCGACCTCGATGCCGGGGCCCTGCAGCGCGTGAGCGAGGCGATGTACTACCGGGACGGACGCGATCTGGAGTCCGTGATAGGGGCGTCTCTGTACCGGGATTGCGTGCATTTGATGGCTACGTACGGCGTGAGCGAGGAGCGCCTGCACGCGATGAAGCCGTGGGTGGTGGTGGCCACCTTGAGCAGGCCGCCGCCGCAGCGGGGCGCCTTCCTGGACCTGGCGCTGTACCGCCGCGCGGTCGAGGCCGGAAAGACAGTCTACGGCCTGGAGCGCATCGACGAGCAGATCCACTATTTCGACGACATGACATTGGCCGACCAGGTGGCCCTGCTGCGCGATACGGTCCGTCACCACGCGGACATGCCGCGCATGTTTGACGAGATCCTGCGCGCCTACCTCGCTCGCGACCTCGGTGAGCTCATGGCCATCAACACACGTTACCTGAGGCTCGGCGATCCCGCGTTGGCCAGGCGCTTCACGACGCGTTTCGTCACTCGGCGCAATCGGCTCATGGTCGAGCGCATGCAGCCCCGGCTTGTTGAAGGAGGCGCCTTCATCGCCGTGGGCGCGCTGCACCTGCCCGGTGACGAGGGCATCCTGCAACTGCTCGCGCGGCGGGGCTACCGGGTCGAGTCCGTCTATTGAGGAGGTCTTGGAGACGTGAATGCCGCCGGGTGGGCTCCGGGGGCTAATCCGCTTCGGCCAGCTGCCAGTCGACGGTTTCGCCGGCGCGCAGCGGCATGAGCGTACCCTCGCCCAGCGAGTGCTCGCGCGGGACCTCCCACGGCCGCTTTTCCAGCGTGATGGTGTCGATGTTGCGCGGAAGTTTGTAGAAGTCGGCGCCGAAGTGGCTGGCGAAGGCCTCCAGTCGGTCCAGCGCGCCGGCCTGTTCGAAGGCCTCGGCATAGAGCTCGATCGCGGCGTGCGCGGTATAGATCCCCGCGCAGCCGCAAGCCGTTTCCTTGGCGTCTCGCGCATGCGGGGCACTGTCGGTGCCCAGGAAGAACCGAGGCTCGCCGCTGACGGCCGCCTGGAGCAGGGCCTCGCGGTGGGTCTCGCGTTTGAGCACCGGCAGGCAATACAGGTGCGGGCGGATGCCGCCGACCAGCATCGCGTTGCGGTTGTAGAGCAGGTGATGCGCCGTAATGGTGGCGCCGATGTTGTCGCCGGCCCCGCGCACGAAATCCACCGCGTGGCGGGTGGTGATGTGCTCGAACACCACGCGCAAGCGCGGGAACCGGCGCAACAGCGGCTCCAGCCGACGCTCGATGAATACCGCCTCCCGATCGAAAATATCGATGTCCGGATCCGTCACCTCGCCGTGGACCAGCAGCGGCAGGCCCAGTGTCTCCATGGCCTCCAGCGCGGGGTAGGTACGCTCGATGTCGGTCACGCCCGACGCCGAGTTGGTGGTCGCGCCGGCCGGATAGAGCTTGACGCCGTGCACGGCGCCGCTGCCGTGAGCGCGGCGGATTTCCTCGGCCGGCGTATCGTCGGTGAGATACAGGGTCATCAGCGGCTCGAAGGCGAGACCCTCAGGTACGGCCGCGCGAACGCGATCCCGGTAGGCCAGTGCCTGATCGGTAGTGGTCACCGGCGGTCGCAGGTTGGGCATGATGATGGCGCGGGCGAAGCGCCGGGCCGTGTCCGGAACCACTGAGGCCAGCGCCTGGCCGTCGCGCACGTGCAGGTGCCAGTCATCGGGACGCAGTAGGGTCAGTCGGGTCACGGTGTTCGGTTCTCGGGTCCGGGTGGCTGAAGGGCGCGCTCATTATGCCACGACACGTATGCCGACGGCTGGACCCTATTGGATGAGCCGGGCCAGTTCCTCCGGTTCGGCGAGGCGATCGAGGAACCACTGCAATGCCTGGCCCACGCCGTCCGGCCGCCAGGCCAGGAACAACTGCGGGCGCGGCGGGGCTGTCTCCACCTCGCGCATGACCAGTCGGCCTGCGGCGATTTCCGGCTCGGCCAGGCGCCGCGGCAGGTAGCCAACGCCGAGCCCCAGGCACTGGGCGTCGCGCTTGCTCTCGATGTCGGGCACGGTGAGCACATCCTGACCGGTGAGCAGGGCGGCGGTACGCGGCGGCAGGTTGCGCGAGGTGTCGCCGGAGGCCACGGCGCGGTGTTTGAGCAGATGCTCCGTGCTGAGCGGCTCGGGCAGGCTGGCCAGGGGATGGTGGGGCGGGACGACGAACACGAAGTCCACCTCGCCGATGAGCCGGGTCATATAGGTGCCGCCCGGGGGGCCTTCGCCGCTCGCGCCGATGGCCAGGTCCGCCCGGCCGCTGACTAGTGCGTCCCAGGCCCCGCCGAACACTTCCCGCTGCAAGCGCAGTTGGATGCCGCCCGGTTCGGCCCGATAGAACGCGTCCAGGACGGGAAAGAGATTGGTCAGCGGGATCAAATCCGAGACGGCGATGCGCAGTTGCGTCTCCCAGCCGGTGGCGACGTGCCGCACGGTCTGTTCCAACTTGTCGGCCGTGCGCAGCAGGTGGCGTCCGTCGTTGAGCAGACGGCGGCCGGCGGGCGTCAACCGCGCGCGGTGGCCGCTGCGGTCGAACAAGGCGACATCCAGGTCCTGTTCCAGTTTCTGGACGGTATAGGTAATGGCCGACGGCACCCGGTGCAGCGACTCGGCCGCCGCGGCAAAGCTGCCTTGGCGGTCGATGGCGTCGAGCACGAGTAGGGCGTCGAGGGTCAGTCGCATATTCAAAAATTATGAATAACTTAATCAGAAATCTTTGCTGGAGAGCGGCGGTTGCCAACTATAGCATGGACTTGGCGTTTCGAAATGATTGAACATTGACCCACGGACAATGTGGCGGGACCAGCGCGCGCCTTTGTGGACGCTTCCGATATCCATGACCGCGTTGCCCGAATCGCCGGGATCCAAGTCACCATTTATTTAAGGAGAACGCGGATGAACAACGCCTTTACCCATCGCTTTGCGCCACTCGTCGGTCGGATACTCCTGTCGCTGCTTTTCATCTGGGCCGGCTACGGCAAGCTGACCAATTTTGGCGGGACCGCCGGTTACATGGCCCAGCACGGCTTGCCGCTCACCAATGTGCTGCTGGTCATCACAATCATCGTCGAGCTCGGCGGCGGCCTGGCGCTCCTGTTGGGCTGGTACTCGCGCTGGGCGGCCTTAATCATGTTTCTGTTCATCATTCCAGTGACCCTGGTTTTTCACAATTTCTGGGCCGCCGATGCCGCGCACTACCAGATGCAGTTGATCAATTTCATGAAGAACGTTTCGATCATGGGCGGCATGCTCATGCTGGCCGCCAACGGACCCGGGCCGATCGGTATCAATCAGAAATGAGTCTCGCGCGGCGCCGGCGGGTCGGGGCTTGCGGTGCCGCGCGACTTCCCCGAGCGATGCTGCGGTTGGGCCAGGCCGGCGTGCCTGGCCTTTCTTTTGCCAGGACCGTCCGACGCGTACACTGGAAGCACGGCACCTGCGTGGGGTGCGACCGGCAATCTGAGGACGGGATGGCTCCGGACTATCGCGACGACATCGATGCCCTGCTTAGTCACTTGCGACCCCGCTCGCTGCTGCTGATTGGTACGGGCGGCCGGGCGATAGTGAGCGATTACCTTGCCGATTGCGCGGACTGCCAGGTCGAAGTCATCGATCTCGAAGACCTGCCCGATGGCCTCGCCCCGGTGGGCCGGTTCGAGTTCGCCCTGGTCAGCGGCATGCTGGAGACGCTGGACAAGGCGAGCGCCGCGATGGTGCTGGCCCGGCTGCGCGACCTGCACGCCGAGCGTCTGTTGCTCCTGGTGCCGATGGACGAACGCGGCGAGTACGTCAGCGCCGCGGACGGGTGGGCGATCGGCGATCTGCTGAGCTATGGGCTCTATCGGGCCGGCGCCTATGAGGTGAACGGCCGGGCACTGCACGTCTACACCTTCGACCTCTACGACTACAAACCGACCCCCGACTGGCTGAACAGCCGCTATTGGGCGCATCCGGAGCTGTTCGACAAGTTCTGGTGGTAGGAAAGTTGGCAGACTGCAGTTGGCAGAAAGAATAAGACGTGAGGCGTGAGGCGAGGCGTCGGGTTACGCTGCGCTCACCCGGCCTACGGCGGCTGCCGCCCTTCGGGCGGAGTCGTCAGTTGGCAGTTGGCAGTAATCAGCTTAAAGGCAAAACAGCTCTTGGCTTCCTCTTGCTGCAAACTGCCAACTGACATCTGCCAACTTAGCTGAGGCGTCGGGTTACGCTGCGCTCACCCGGCCTACGGCGGCTGCCGCCCTTCGGGCGGAGTCGTCAGTTGGCAGTTGGCTGTAATCAGCTTAAAGGCAAAACAGCTTTTAGCTTCCTCTTGCTGCCAACTGCCAACTGACATCTGCCAACTTCGCTGAGGCGTCGGGTTACGCTGCGCTCACCCGACCTACGACGCTCAACAATCAATTTCTCTCTGTGTGCTCTGCGCCTTTGCGTCCTCTGTGTTCCTTTCCAGAGCGCCCGGGAGTGAGGTGTGTCAGTGCGAGTCGACGGCGCGGCGCCGCTCCATCCGCGTGATGAACTCGCGCAGAACGATGCGATAGAGCTCGTCTTTCAGGACGGCGTCTTCCACGCCGGCCTCCAGATTGGGATTGTCGTTGACCTCGATGACGAACACGCCTTTGTCCGTCTGTTTCACGTCGACGCCGTAAAGGCCGTCGCCGATGAGCTCGGCGGCGGCCAGGGCGACTTTAACCACCTCGGTGGGTGCCTGTTCGACCGGCAGGGTTTGGAAGGCCCCCTCCACGAAGCGCCCCGAGGCGCTGTGTTTGACGATCTGCCAGTGCTTTTTCGACATGTAGTACTGGCAGGCGAACAGCGCCTTTCGGTTGAGGATACCAACGCGCCAGTCGAATTCGGTGTACATGAACTCCTGGGCGAGGATGAGCTCGGATTCCTTGAATAGCCGGCGCGTCGTATGTTCGAGCTCGTCGCGGTCGTCGGCCTTGAACACGCCGCGCGAAAACGAGCCGTCGGGCACCTTGAGCACGATCGGCAGCCCAAAACCGTCGGCCAGCTTGTCGGTATCGCCCTTGCGTATGATGGCGGTCCTGGGTGTGGGAACACGGTTGGCGCGCAGCAGCTCGGCCAGGTAGACCTTGTTGGTGCAGCGCAGGATAGAGGTCGGGTCGTCGATGACGACCATGCCCTCGTTCTCGGCCTTTTTGGCGAAACGGTAGGTGTAGTGCGCGATTTGCGTGGTGTCGCGAATGAACAGGGCGTCGTACTCGGCGAGCCGGGCATAGTCCTTCTTGCGGATAAGATCGACGTCGATGCCGAGCTGTTTTCCGATGCGCACGAAGTTGTCCAGGGCGCGTTTGTCCGAGGGGGGCAGGGGGTCGTTCGGGTCGTGCAGAATCGCCAGGTCGTAGGCCAGAGGCTGGCGCGAGCGCGGTGCGCGCCAGCGTTTCCTGCGATAGCGCTCCAGCGCCTGCGCAAAATCGGCCAGCCCCTGCGCGTCCAGTTTTTTGAGCGTCAGGGGGCGGATCGACTCGACGTGCCAGCGCTCGGCGTGCTCGAACGCCACGCGCAGCAGCGGGCATGGGAAGGTCTCGAATATTTGCCGGGCCAGATATTCGAGCTCGGGGTAGCGGCAATGGCCGAAGAACACATCCATCTCGAATTCAGCGCCCACCGTCTCGCGGCGGTGGCGCTTTAGGCTCTTGTGGATGAGTTCATCGAGATTGCCCGCATCCAGGCTGTACATGGCCTTGCTGCTGATATCCAGCGTGGTCTTGACCGAGGGGATGACGCGGTGGCGGCGCGCCTCGGCCAGCAGCGAGCAGTAATAGCCGGTGCTGAGGTAGCGATAGCCGCGGCACAGGTTGATAACCTGTAGATTGCGCGCGTTGAGATAGTCCTCATTGCGCAGGTAGTCGTTGACGTCCACGACGGTGCAATCGGGGATGTCCAGCTTCCAGTCTGTGGCGTTTTCCACGACGATGATCTGGGTGGTCATGGTGTCGTCGCAATTCTCCGAATGTGCGGATGAGTGGAGCGCGGCCGTTCAGCCGCGGCGGCGCAGGACGAGCACCGCACGCTGGCCGGATTTGCCGTAGCGGGCCATGCGCTCGAAGTCGCTCTGCAGAATCGGCATGTTGATGGTGTCGGTCTCGGTCTTTCCCGCCTCCTCGTCGACATAGGGGTCGTGAACGTAGATGAAGCGATCGTCGAAGCCCGTCACGACGACCCAATGCGGGAACTTCTCCTTATAGATACGATAGGAGCTGATCAGCACGATGGGAATGCCGCCGGTCTCGAATTCGCTCTTGAGCTCGGCCGTGTTGAGGGCCGTGTAGTGCACCGGGATACCGGCCTGCTCGATCTCGCGAACAAAGTCGGCCTGTACCAGACGAATGACCTCCTTTTTCTCATCGCTGCGTACCGAATCGATGAACAGTGCCCCCTCGTCGTTGACGTAGACCTCGACATCGAAGCCGCGATGATGGGCGGCAAGCGCGAGCCCGTAGGGACCGCAGCCGCCGTGGCCCGAGGTCATGAATACGGTGGTGGATTCGCGCCACAGGCGCAGCTCCAACGCCCGGTCGAGCGCCATCCGGGGGTCCAGGTTCTTCATGGCCATCATCAGGCTGGCCGGCCCGCAGGTGAAGTCCAGCGTCTGTCGATAATAGGGCACGCTGACGCGGTCGGCGCGCAGGCGTGCGACCAGCAGTTTTTCGAAGCGCAGCGCGTCGGCATGGTCTTCGTAGTAATCCGAGTAGACGCCGAACTGGCGATAGCCGAGTTTGCGGTACAGTGCGATGGAGGCCTGGTTGTCTTTACGTACCTCCAGGCGCATTTCGACGCAGCCGTGATCCAACGCGGCCTGCTCGCCGGCGCGCACCAGTGCCGCACCGATACCCTCGCCGCGGGACTCGGGCGCGACGGCGATGGAGTACATGCGGGCCAGGGACGTGCCGGCGTGGAACAGAACCAAGACATAACCGCACAGCGAATCCCCGGTCTCGTCGACCAGCAGCGCGGCGTTGGCCTTGGTGAGCATGTAGCGAAAGCTGCGCCGCGACAGACGGTCGGTCTCGAAGCAGCGCTGCTCAAGGGCGACCAGCCGGTCTAGATCCTGAACAGTGGCCGGACGAATCATGCGAGGGCAGCCTTGGCGCCGGGGGCGGGCCGCAGGGGTGCAACCGGGATGGGCACCGACGCGTGAACTGTAGCACGGGCGTGGGGGCCGTCAACCGGTCCGTTTGGTCAGGGCATCAGCCGGAGGACGAGCGCCCGAGCGACCAACGCAGGACCAGATAACCCCAGACAGCCGACAGCAGGGAGCCCGTGAGTATGCCCAGGCGATCGGCGGCGGCCTGGGCCTGGCCGCCGGGTTCGAAGGCGAGCGAGGAGATGAACAGACTCATGGTAAAGCCGATGCCGCACAGGACCGCGACGCCGTAGAGGTCCCGCCAGCGGGCACCGCTCGGCAGACGGGCCAGGCCCAGGCCGACGGCCACGGCGGTGAAGAGGAACACGCCGATCTGTTTCCCGATGAACAGACCCGCGGCGATGCCCAGGGGGATCGGCTCGAGCAGCTTGTCCAGGGTCAGGCCGTGCAGCGACACGCCGGCGTTGGCGAAGGCGAACAGCGGCAGGATGCCGTAGGCGACCAGGGGGTGCAGGTCTTCTTCGAGCTGACGCAGCGGCGGCGGGCCGCCGTCGGGCTGGCCGCGGCGCAGCGGGATGCAAAAGGCCAGGGCGACGCCGGCCAGCGTGGCGTGCACGCCGGACTTGAGCACCGAGACCCAGAGCACCAGGCCGACCACGGCGTAGGCGGCGATACGCGTCACGCCCAGGCGGTTCATGATAATCAGCACGGCCAGCGCGCCCGCGGCCACGCTCAGCGACAGGGTGGACAGGTTCGAGGTGTAGAACAGGGCGATGATGACGATGGCGCCGAGGTCGTCGAGGATGGCCAGGGTCATCAGGAACAGCTTCAGTGAGGTCGGTACACGCCGGCCCAGCAGGCCGAGGATACCGAGGGCGAAGGCGATGTCGGTGGCCGTCGGGATGGCCCAGCCCTGCAGGGCCGGGCCATTGCCCTGGTTCAGGCCGGTGTAAATGAGCGCCGGCACCACCATGCCGCCCAGGGCGGCCAGTCCCGGCAGGACGATCTGCGACG
Organism: Gammaproteobacteria bacterium; assembly: GCA_035267785.1. Classification (GTDB taxonomy): domain Bacteria; phylum Pseudomonadota; class Gammaproteobacteria; order DATFLL01; family DATFLL01; genus DATFLL01. The sequence continues at coordinate 34,296 of DATFLL010000013.1, forward strand.
GCTGGGACAACTCGCCTTCCAGTACCTCGCGTTTGATCTCCAGGCCGACCAGCAGAAAGAACAGGGCCATCAGCCCGTCGTTGATCCACAGCAGGAGCGGTTTGGCGATGTGCAGGGCGCCGATGCGAATCTCCACCGGCGTGTCCAGCAGCGCGTCATAGAGCTTGGACAGCGGAGAGTTGCTGAGTACCATGGCGAGCACGGCCGCGGCGATGAGCAGCAGTCCGCTGGCCGACTCGAGGCGCAGAAATTGGCGGATGGCGTTTACGAGCATCGGTGGCGGGATGGACGGCCGGACATGGCGCCAGTATAGCACCGAGGCTTGTCGGGAGGCACCGAGGCCCTCGGCGGATAAAACAGGATACCGATATGCAGCAGGCGGTGACAGAAGGGCACACCGAATTCAAGGCACGGGCCCTGTTGCTCGGCGAGCGTATCGATCTGCGTGCACTGGAGGGCACTGAACGCCTGGCGGCCAATCCGCTCAGTCTGCCCGTCCAGGGCGGCGGGGTGGCCGTGTTGTTTCGATACGGTCTCGTCGTGCTCTTCGACGTCGCACCGATCGAAGAGGCTGCCTTCCTCGGCCACTTGGGATCGTACGTTGCAGGGCCTCACGCTCAGCCCGAGACCGAGGTCATCAATATCATCATCGATCCCGATGCTCGTGAGGGCATGCGCGGCGAGGCGATTGTCCTGGCGACCGGAAGCATCGAGCGTCTGCAGCTCATTGCCGACATCCTGGCCAAGAGCGTGATCCTGTCCATGTACGAGGCCAAGATAGCGGGCACCTTCGATCGCATCGAGCCCCTGGCCATCAATCTGGAGCGCAAGGGCGCGGGCGGGCGCCAGGCCAAGGAGCTGCTGCAGCATATCGGCGGCGCCCTGCTCAGCGAGCACATGATGGTCGGGCGCGTGGAAGTCAGCGAGAAGCCCGAGCTGCTCTGGGAGTATCCCGAGCTCGAGAAGCTCTATGTGCGTCTGGAGGACGAGTTCGAGATCCGCGAGCGCCACCTGGCGCTCGAGCGCAAGCTGGGGATTATTTCCCGCACCGCCGAGACGTTGCTCGACTTGCTCAACAACCGGCGCAGCCTGCGCGTGGAGTGGTACATCGTGCTGCTGATCGTCGCCGAGATCCTGTTGACACTGTATGAGATGTTCTTCCAGGCGCACTGACGGGCAAAGGAAAACGCCGCCCGGAGGCGGCGTTCGTGATCGTTGGTCGACGATCGGATCTAGAGGCCGGAACCGGCCTGCATCTGCATCATGGCGCCGATGCCGCCCATGAGGAAACCGATGATGCCCAGGATGAGGCCAATCAGGGTCGTGATGCCCATGATCGTGAAGTAGGTCTTGAGCTTGGCGAGCGAGCGCAGCAGGGTGTCCTTGTCGCCGGACTGGCTGGCCTGCGTGGCGGACGAGGCCGACTGGAACAACAGCACGCCCATCCAGATGGGCAGCCAGGCAATCACGATACCGACGATGCTCAGCGCGACCAACACGCCGTAGATGATCATGAGCACGCCGACCAGCTTCATCCAAAAGGCGCTCTGCGACAGGGGCTGGCCGATTTCTTTGATGTCGTTTTCCATGCTTCTCTCCCGATGACGGTTGTCGTTATGTGAAAGTCATGGAGAATCGTTAAATTCCCGCTAAGACCTTACCGTTTATGCCGTAATCGGGCGAAGAGGTCAATCGGCCCCGTCGGGCAGCCCTCCGTGGGTGAGCGCGGTGGGATCGAGCAGGCGGGCGAGCTCGGCCTCGGACAGGTCGGTCATCTCGCGGGCCACCTCGATGAGGGGGCGGCCCTCGGCGTAGGCCCGCTTGGCGATGGCCGCGCCCTGCTCGTAGCCGATGACCGCGTTGAGGGCCGTGACGAGAATGGGATTGCGGTCCAGCGCCGCGGTCATGTTGCGTTCATTGACAGTGAAGCCCGCGACGGCCTTGTCCGCCAGAACCGTTGCGCCTTCGCGCAGCAGGGCGATGCTCTGCAGCAGATTGTAGGCGATCACCGGCAGCATGACGTTGAGCTGGAAATTGCCTGACTGGCCGGCGATGGCGACAGTGGCGTCGTTGCCCATGACCTGCGCACATACCATGGTGACCGCTTCGGGGATGACCGGATTGACCTTGCCCGGCATGATCGAGCTGCCGGGTTGCAGCGCGGGCAGGGCAATCTCGCCGAGGCCGGCGAGCGGGCCGCTGTTCATCCAGCGCAGGTCGTTGGCGATCTTCATCAGCGCCACCGCGAGGGTCCGCAGCTGGCCACTCATCTCCACCGCGTCGTCCTGGGAGCTCAGGCCGGCGAAGCGGTTGTCCATGGGTCGGAAGTCCACGCCCGTTGCATCGGCCAGATGGGCGCTGACGCTCGCCCCGAACTGCGGATGGGCGTTGATGCCGGTGCCCACGGCGGTTCCGCCCTGCGCCAGGGCCTGTAGCCGGGGCAGGCTGTCGCGGATGCGTGCCTCGGCCTGGCGAATCTGTTCGGCCCAGGCGCCGAGTTCCTGGTCCAGGCGCACGGGCATGGCGTCCATCAGATGGGTACGTCCGGTCTTGACCACGTCGGCGAATTCGTCGGCGCGGCCGGCGATGGTCTCGCGCAGATGCGCGAGCGCCCCGAGCAGGCCCTGCTCGATCTCCAGCGCCGCGCTGACGTGGATGGCCGTGGGGATCACGTCGTTGGAGCTTTGCCCCATGTTGACGTGATCGTTGGGATGGACCGACTGACCTAGCGCGTCGCTGGCGAGGTGCGCGATCACCTCGTTGGAGTTCATGTTGGTGCTGGTCCCCGAGCCGGTCTGGAAGACGTCTACCGGGAACTGGTCGTCGAGCTCCCCTTCGGCGACCCGGCGGGCGGCGGCGGCGATCGCCTCGGCGCGTGGGGCGTCCAGCAGACCGAGGTCCCGGTTGGTCAGGGCGCAGGCGGCCTTGATCAGACCGAGGGCGCGGATGAAGGCGCGCGGCATGCGCAGGTTGCTGATGGGGAAGTTGTCGACGGCCCGCTGCGTCTGTGCCCCGTATAGGGCGTCGGCCGGCACTTGCAGCTCGCCCAGACTGTCGTGTTCGATACGAAAGCGCCGGTCGGTCATGGTCGTTGTCACCCGGGGTGAATGGCGCCGGGCGCGATGCGCTACCGGGCCGGAGCCGGTTTGGATGCCTCGTCAGGCACGCCGGCCGATGTTGTTGAAATTACGCACCTGCTCCTCGACGACCCGCCACTGGTCGTCATCTTCGCGCTCGAGCACGATGTCCTTGTTGACCACGACCTGGTGACCGTTGTGCGCATGCAGCTTTTCCTCGATGTTGAAGGAAATGCGCTTCAGGCCCATGATCTTGACCTGCGGCTCGCCGTAGCTGATGCGCATCAACAGACCCTTGTTGAATTCGTTGCGCCGGCGCCGCTCCCACCCCCGGTAGTCGATCACCTCGTTGCCGGGAACGCCGTAGACCTGGACCTTCTTGGAGACCAGCGCCATGTGCCCGTCGAGGTCGCGCGTCGCGACGCTGTGCATAATGCGATCCAGCCAGTGTTTGACCGTTGCCGTGTCCTCGGATATCTCGCCCATGTCTGTGTGTTGAGTCTGGTTGTTTGTCGTCAAAACGCCCGTGGCAGGCGAAAGACATGAGGGTAAACCGGATGCCGCGGCCTGTCACGCCGCTCGCCGGGTCCCGGTCCCCGTCGCCGCGGCTCGCAGGGGGCTCGCCTGCCTTCGCAGTGGGCGCTTGCGCCGCGGCACCACGTGAAGACAGCGACGTGGCCGGTTGTTTGACCGGGTTCGCATCCGGTGGCGTTAGGTATTGATTTTTCTTGCTTTTCGTGCCTCGGCGCGGCGCTCAATCGCGGCTTTTTTCTTGACCTGACGTCGTAAAACCACGATCATACGCGGCTTGTGTTCGTTCGGGTACCGGCGACAAGGTACCGAATCCTCGATTACCAATAATCACTTTATGAATTCGATGTAGGGAGCCCCATGAACGCCGCTGACAAAAAACGGCTGCTGCGCGAGATGCTGTTTGCGCGCCGCTTCGAGGAGCGTTGCTACGAGGCTTACGTGGAACGCAAAATCGGTGGGTTTCTCCACCTCTATCCCGGCCAGGAAGCCTGTGTCCATGGCGTCATGGAGGCGGCCCGGCCCGGTGAAGACTACGTAATCACAGGCTATCGCGACCACGTCCATGCCATCAAGTGCGGGGCCGACCCCAAGGCGGTGATGGCCGAGCTGTACGGCAAGGAGACGGGCTCCAGCAAGGGTCGCGGCGGCTCCATGCACGTCTTCGACGTCGAACACCATTTCTATGGCGGTTACGCGCTGGTCGGCGGTCCCTTCCCGCTGGCGGCGGGCATGGCCAAGGGCATCAAGCTCAAGGGCGAGGATCGTATCGCGATCTGTTTCCTGGGCGATGCCGCCAACAATCAGGGCACCTTCCACGAGACCATGAATATGGCGGCGCTGTGGCAACTGCCCGTGTTGTTCGTCTGCGAAAACAATCTATATGGCATCGGCACGCGCATCGACCGCTCCACGGCGGTGGTCGATCAGTACAAGCGTGTTTGTGCCTACGGTGTTGAGTCGGCCCAGGCCGACGGTCAGGACATCGAGAAGGTCTTCGACGCCGCGAAGACGGCGGTCGATCACGTTCGTTCCGGCAAGGGTCCGTATTTCCTCGAGCTCATGACCTACCGCTACCGCGGCCATTCCATGTCCGACGCCGGCGCCTACCGTTCCAAGGACGAGGAGGGCGAGTGGAAGGAGCGCGATCCAATCTATTTGCTGCGCGATCGCCTCATCGATGCCGGCGAGCTCACGAAGGACGAATACGACTCGATGGACAAGGCCATCATCGACGAGATCGAAAACGAGGTCATCAAGTTCGCCGAGGAGTCGCCGGAACCGAAGGTCGAGGAACTGGAGAAATACGTGTTGGCCGAGAACGATCCCTATGTGCACGGAGGGGCGCACTGATGGCTGAGATGATGTATTGGGAGGCTATCCGCCGCGCGCACGACGAGGAGATGGCCCGTGATCCGCTGGTCATCTGCATGGGCGAGGATATCGGTGTGGCCGGCGGTACCTACAAGGCCACTCAGGGCCTGTACGACAAGTACGGTCCCGAGCGCGTGATGGACACGCCCATCTCGGAAAACGGCTATACGGGACTGGGTATCGGCGCTTCGTTCATCGGCGTGCGTCCGATCATCGAGCTGATGTCGGTCAACTTCGCCTGGCTGGCGATGGATCAGATGTTCAACTCCGCGGCCAAGGTGCGCTACATGTCGGGTGGTCAGCTCACCGCGCCCTGCGTGTTTCGCTCCCCGGGCGGCACCGCCCATCAGCTCGGTGCGCAGCACTCGGCGCGCATGGAGAAGGTCTTCATGGGTATCGGTGGACTGCGGGTGGTCACTCCGTCCAATCCCCGGCAGGCCTACGGTCTGTTGAAATCCGCGGTGCGCTGCGATGACCCGGTGTTCATCAACGAGCACGAGCTGATGTATAACCTCAAGGGCGAGGTGCCCGACGAGGAGTACTTCCATCCCCTGGAAGGCTCGGAGGTCGCCCGCGAGGGCCGCGACGTCACGCTGATCGGCTACAACATCTCCGTGCACTGGTGCCTGCAGGCCGCCGAGGTGCTGTCCCAGCAGCACGGCATCGAGGCCGAGGTCCTGGACCTGTTCGCGCTCAGCCCGATCGACCGCGCGGGTATCGCCGAGTCGGTGTCCAAGACTCACCGGGCGGTGGTCGTCGAAGAGGCCGAGCCGATCGTCGGCGTCGGTGCCGAGGTGTCCGCGATCATCAACGAGGAATGCTTCTTCGAGCTCGATGCCCCGCCGGTGCGGGTCTCCGCCGCCAACGTGCCCATGCCCTATGCGCACGTGCTGGAGAAGGCCGCGATTCCCAACGCCAACGACGTGGTCGCGGCCGTACTCAAGATGTTCGGCAAATAAGCGTTCATGAGTCACGAGCTGCAAGTGACAACTCGTGTGAGCGCGCCGTACTGCGCTTCGCCGCGTCTGCTTGTAACTTGGACCTTGCTACTTGGAACTGAAGCAAATGTCTGAGCCGTACGTAATCAAGATGCCGCAGCTCTCGGACACCATGACCGAGGGTGTCGTGGTGAGCTGGGAAAAGAACATCGGCGACAAGGTCGAGCGCGGCGACATCGTCGCCACGGTCGAGACCGACAAGGCCATCATGGACGTGGAGGTCTTCCGCGAGGGCTACCTCTCGGGTCCGCTGGCCGCGGTGGACGCCGTGGTGCCCGTTGGCGAACCCATGGCCTATCTGGTGGCCGGCGCCGAGCAGGCGCAGGGGGCCGATGCGGCCAAGCCGGCTGCCGCCGAGCCCGCCGCCGGCGCTCCTGCCGCACCGCCTGCCGAAGCCCCGGCGAGCGAGCCGGCGGGCGCCGGTGCCGCGCCCGAGGGCGTGCAGCACGTCATCAAGATGCCCCAGCTGTCCGACACCATGACCGAGGGCGTCGTGGTGAGCTGGGAGAAGAATATCGGCGACAAGGTCCAGCGCGGCGATGTGGTCGCGCAGGTCGAGACCGACAAGGCCATCATGGACGTGGAGGTCTTCCGCGAGGGCATCCTGTCCGGTCCCCTGGCCGAGGTCGACAGCGTGGTTCCGGTCGGCGGTGCCCTGGCCTACCTGGTCGAAAAGAGCGAGCAGGCGGTACACGAGGGTCGAGTGGTCGGTGTCGGCGCGGGTGAGGAGGATGTGACCAGTCCTTCGGCGCAGGAGCCGCGCCACCGTCACGCCACGGCCCATCCGGCTCCCGGTCACAAGGCCCCCGAGCCGCACCTGGTGAGCCCGGGTGCCGCGCCCGCCGCCCGGCCGGACAACAAGCACGCCACTCCCTACGCGCGCAAGCTGGCCGGCCAGCTCCACATCAATCTGAACACGATCAAGGCGACGGGGCCGAGCGGTGAGATCACCGCAGCCGACGTGCGCCGGGCCCAGCCTATCCAGCGGCCCAGCCAGATCACCGAGGTCGTGCCGGCGCACGCCATGCCCGAGGTGCAGGTCCCGGGCGAGGGCCGGCCGATGACGGCCATGGAGCGGGCGGTCAGCCATTCCATGACCGCCTCCCTGACCATGCCCACCTTCCGGGCCTCCATCAACGCCAGGCCCGAGGCGCTGATCAAGGCCTCGAAGAAGACCGGCGTGTCGGTGACCGTGGCCATCGCCAAGGCCTGTGCCCTGGCGGTCAAGAAACACCCGACCATCAATTGGACCTACCAGCCCGTCGACAAGCTGGTCGAGCGCGACAACGTCGACATCGGCATGGCCGTGGCCGCCGAGGGCGGTGGTCTGGTGGTGCCGGTGTTGCGCCACTGCGAGTCGCGCAACCTCGAGACCCTCAACGAGAACTGGCGCGATCTGGTCGAGCGCGCCCGCAAGCGTCGCCTCGCGCCCGAGGAGTATGCCAACCCGACCTTCATGGTCTCCAACATGGGCATGCTGGGAGTCACCTACTTTGACGCCATCCCCACGCCGGGCACGGCCGCCATCCTGGCCATCTCGGCCACGGGCCCGAGCGGCATGCCGCTGACCGTCACGGCGGACCACCGCGTGGTCAACGGCGCCGAGGTGGCGATGTTCCTGAACACGCTCAAGGAGACCATCGAGCAGCCCGAGCGCTGGATGGGCCCATTGGGACCGGCCATTCCCGAGGGCGATTGGGACTACGACGTCGTGGTCATCGGCGGCGGCCCCGGCGGCGAGGACTGCGCGCGGGACCTCGCCGAGCACGGCATCAAGGTCGCCATGATCAACGACGCGCCTTTCCCGGGCGGCGAATGCCTGTGGCGCGGCTGTATTCCGTCCAAGGCCTGGCGTGCCGCGGCGGATCGCATGCGCGACCGCGCCGACGACGCCCATCTGGGTATCGAGGGTACGACCAAGCCGAGCCTGAACTGGGCCAAGCTGGACAAGACCCGGCGCAGCGTGCTCGAGACGCGCGGCGAGATGGCCTACAAGACCGACAAGGGCGTGAAGATCGATATCATCCAGGGCTTCGCCTCCTTTGAGACCGACCACCGGATATTCGTCGACACCTCGGCCAACAGCGAGGACCCGCACGCCCGGGCGCCGCTGGGCGACGGCTCGGCCGGCAAGCACATCACCTTCGGCTGTGCCGTCATCGCCGCGGGCGCACCGCCGTTCGTGCCGCCGATTCCCGGTGCCCGCGAAGGCGTCGAGGCCGGCGGCGTGCTGACCTCCGATACGGTGTGGGGCCTCACCGAGGCTCCCAAACGCCTGGGCGTCATCGGCGGCGGTGCCATCGGCGTGGAGATGGCGCAGATCTTCCAGGACTTCGGCGCCAAGGTGCTGCTGGTCGAGGCCCAGGATCGGATCCTGGCCGAGGTCGAAGGCGAAGTGGCCAAACAGTTGACCGAGGTGCTCAACGCCGACCCGCGCCTGACCATCGAGACCTCCGCCAAGGTCAAGGAGATCAAGGGCAAAGCCGGCGCCATGAAGCTCACCTACGAAGGCGCCGACGGCAAGGACCACAGCTTCAGCTGCGACTACGTCATCATGGCCACCGGCAAGCGCCCGGTGCTCGATCCGCTCAAACTCGACAACGCCGGCGTCGCAGTCGACAAGGGCGTGGTTCAGGCCGACAACCGCTGTCGCACCAGCGTGGGTCACATCTACGCCGTCGGCGACGTCATCGGCGGGCTGATGCTGGCGCACACCGCGGGCCAGCAGGGCCGGGTGGCCGCGGCGGCCATCCTCGGCGAGGACCTGACCTACGACGAGGCCAAGGACTCAGGCGTCATCTTCACGCGTCCCGAGGCCGCGTTCGTGGGCCTGTCGGTGGCGCAGGCCAAGGAGCGCAACATCGACGCGGTCGAGGTCAAGGTACCGATCAGCATCGACGCCAAGGCCATGATCAACAACGAGACCCACGGCCTCATCAAGATCGTCGCCGACAAGGCCTCGCACCGCATTATCGGCGTGCACTATCTCGCCGATCACGCCGACACCCTCATCGGCGAAGGCGTGATGATGGTCTCCGGCGGTCTGACGCTGGAGCAGGTGGGCCAGGCCATTCATCCGCATCCCACCCAGACCGAGCTGTTCGGCGAGCTCGCACGGCGTTTGCTCTCGCGCCTGCGGCGCAGCGCCCGCAAGGCGGCCAAGCAGAAGGCTTGAGGCTGCCCGGCGGGATCCAGTCCCAGAGCCGGCCCGTGCGGGCCGGCCCCGTTTCCGCAAGCGGCCCTAACATGGCGCCGGCGCTTTCGAGCGAGGGCCCGCCTTCGGGTATAATCGCCCCTCGCGGCGGCTGGGTCGGCGTCGTGTCGAACGTCCGTCATCGCCCGCCGGGCGCCTTTCCGGCGAACGACGAATTTGGAGGCCCTGAATGGCACAGGTCAAGAAAGTAGTGTTGGCGTATTCCGGCGGTCTGGATACGTCGATCATCCTCAAGTGGCTGCAGGATACCTACGGCTGCGAGGTGGTGACCTTCACCGCCGATATCGGTCAGGGCGAGGAAGTCGAGCCCGCCCGCGCCAAGGCGCAGGCCATGGGCGTGAAGGAAATCTACATCGAAGACCTGCGCGAAGAGTACGCCCGCGACTTCGTCTTTCCGATGTTCCGCGCCAACACGGTCTACGAGGGCGAGTACCTGCTGGGCACCTCCATCGCGCGCCCGCTGATCGCCAAGCGCCTGGTCGAGATCGCCAACGAGACCGGCGCCGACGCCATCGCCCACGGTGCCACGGGCAAGGGCAATGACCAGGTGCGCTTCGAGCTCGGCGCCTATGCGCTCAAACCGGACGTGAAGATCATCGCCCCCTGGCGCGAGTGGGACCTCAACTCGCGCGAGAAGCTCATGGCCTATGCCGAGCAGCACGCCATCCCCGTGGACTTCAAGAAGAAGGGCAAGAAATCGCCGTATTCGATGGATGCCAACCTGCTGCACATCTCCTACGAGGGCGGTATTCTTGAAGACCCGTGGGCCGAGCCCGAGGAGGACATGTGGCGTTGGACCGTCTCGCCGGAGCAGGCCCCCGACAGTCCGACTTATCTCGAGCTCACGTTCCGCGAGGGCGACATCGTCGCCATCGACGGCAAGGCGATGAGCGCGGCCGAAGTGATGGAATACCTCAATCGCGTGGCCGGCGAGAACGGCATCGGCCGGGCCGATATCGTCGAGAACCGGTATGTCGGCATGAAGTCGCGCGGCGCCTACGAGACGCCGGCCGGCACCGTCATGCTCAAGGCGCACCGGGCCATGGAGTCGTTGACGCTGGACCGCGAGGTCGCGCACCTCAAGGACGAGCTCATGCCGCGCTATGCGACCCTGGTCTACAATGGATATTGGTGGAGCCCCGAACGGCGTATGCTCCAGGAGATGATCGATGCTTCCCAGGGTACGGTGAACGGGGTGGTGCGTCTGAAACTCTACAAGGGCAACGTCATCGTCGTCGGGCGCAAGTCGGACACGGATTCGTTGTTCGACGAACGCATCGCGACCTTCGAGGAAGATGCCGGGGCCTACGATCAGAAGGACGCCGAAGGATTCATCAAACTCAACGCCTTGCGCATGCGCATCGCGTCCCGCCGCAAAGGCTGAAGGTTCTTAACCCGCGGCTCGTCGCACCGGGGCAACGGAAACGACGGCGGGCCAACGTTGTCGGAGGGGGCATGGATTTCGACAATGTGAGCGTCAAGCGCCGCGCCGAAATCCTGCACGGCGGACGGGCCAGCCGGCGCAGCATCATCACGGCCGACGGCGACATGAAAAGCCTCGGTCTCGTGCTGCCGGGAAACTATCGCTTCACCACGCAGGCCGCCGAGACCCTGGAGGTCACGGCCGGTCATTGCCGGGTCAAGCGCGCCGAGGATCAGGCCTGGGTCGACTGCGGCCCGGGCCAGAGCATCGCCGTCCCCGCCAACTCCTATTTCGAGATGGAGGCGGACGAGCCGGTCGACTACGTCTGTCACTACGGCGTGTGATTCGCCCGCCGTTCAACGATAGCTCTTTCAGTCATTCACCCCATTACGCAACGCGCTGAGGTTCGAACTATGCGTATTCTTCACACCATGCTCCGCGTCGGCGACCTGGAGCGTTCCATCGAATTCTACACCGACGTGCTCGGGATGAAGCTGCTGCGGCGCAAGGATTATCCCGACGGCCAGTTCACGCTGGCCTTCGTGGGCTATGGCGACGAGAGCGAAGAGGCGGTCATCGAGCTGACCTACAACTGGGATACGGACAAATACGACCTGGGCGACGGCTACGGGCACATCGCCATCGAGGTCGACGATGTCTACAAGGCGGCCGAGGCGATTCGCGAACGCGGCGGCAAGATACTGCGTGAGCCCGGTCCGATGAACGCGGGCACGACGATCATCGCCTTCGTCGAGGACCCCGACGGCTACCCTATCGAGCTGTTGGGCGCCAAGGCCGCCTGAGGCGGCTGCACACGGCCGCGCCCCCGTGTGCATACGTATCGGAGGCGGTGATGATAGGCCGCGAGGCCGGTATTTGCGTCAGCGCCCCGCCCGGTGCCTGAGGCAGTCGAGGTAGGCGGCCTCGTCGGGCGCCCCGCCGCTGCGCTGCGCCTGCCACAGGGCCTCGCCCAGACAATCCATCATCTGATGTTCGGCGGCGTGGGCGTCCTGATACTTCACGAGCAGGGCTTTGTAGGCCTCCTGGATGCCGGCGGGACGCCCGGTGGACAGCTGCTCGTGCAGTGCGAGGTGCATCGCCATGTGCAGGAAGGGGTTGGTCTCGTCACCGTAGTCGCGCTCGAGGTTCGCCTCGGGTTGTTCGAGCAGCCGGTGGTATTCCGGATGACGCTCGGCGATCTGGGCGATGGCCGTCTCCAGCGGTTCGGCCGGCTCGCCGGCCCGGTGCTAGCGCCAGGCCTCGAAGAAGGCGCGGCGAAGAGCGTTGCGGTCCTGTCCAAACATGGTCTGCCTTAAAGGGTCGAAAGGGCGCTGGGCCCGTGATTCGTCGGCGTCGAGGCCCCGGTATCGAGTCGGGCCCGGCGCGAGCGTGTCATGCAGGATACCCGAGGCGCGTGTCGCCTGCCAGGATCGGGGCGACGTGTGCAACGCGACGTCAGTCAACGGTCTTGTGCCGGTATTCGCACAGGTCCTCGATGACGCAGGAGCCGCAGCGCGGCCGGCGCGCGATGCAGGTGTAGCGCCCAAGCAGGATCAGCCAGTGATGGGCGTCGTGCAGGTATTCTTCCGGCACGAACTTGAGCAGTTTCTTTTCCACTTCCTGGACGTTCTTGCCGGGCGCGATGCCGGTGCGGTTGGACACGCGGAAGATGTGCGTGTCCACGGCGATGGTCGGATGACCGAAGGCGGTGTTGAGAATCACGTTGGCCGTCTTGCGGCCCACGCCCGGCAGTGCCTCCAGGGCGGCGCGGTCCTCGGGCACCTGGCCGTCGTGTTCGTCGACGAGGATCCGGCAGGTCTTGATGACGTTCTTGGCCTTGGTGTTGAACAGGCCGATGGTCTTGATGTAGCGCTTAAGTCCCGCCTCGCCGAGCTTGAGGATAGCCGTCGGCGTGTTGGCAACCTTGAACAACGGCTCGGTCGCCTTGTTGACGCCCTTGTCGGTGGCCTGTGCCGAGAGGATGACGGCTATCAACAGCTCGAACGGCGTCGAGTAATGCAGCTCGGTGGTGGGGTGCGGGTTTTCCGCCTTCAGCCGCGCGAAGATCTCACGGCGCTTTTCTTTGTTCATATTGTTGTGCGCAGTCAGTACGAGCGAGCTTGGGTTTGCCCATGCCGCTTCGATGCTGGCGAGTGACGAGGGGAGTCAATGTCGTTTTGGCCCCTCGCCACTCGCAGCTCTATCCTCGCAACTGATTATGTATGACGGAAATAGCCGATTTCGGGCACCGCCTCGCGCGGATTGGCCGAGGCTTCCTGCTTGAGCTCGTCGACCAGCTTGTGGTGCTGCTCCTCGAGCTTGTGCATGGCGTCGGCGTCCATCTTGGGGAAAATCGCGCCCTTGATGAAATCGCCCAGGTCGGTCAGGCACACGGCCCAGTGCTTGTCGTTCAGATGAAAGCTGCGATGGGCATGCTGGCCGTAGGGATAATCGGCGAAGGCAATGGCCTTGGTCTTGGACAGCTCGGGGTCATTGGTGACGAAGCTCTTCGCCCAGTCGTACCACCACTTGTAGTACTTCTCCCGGAGGGCATCGTTCAAACCGTAGCGCTCAAAGAAAGCGGTCGTCGAGGCGCGGCCGCCGTTGCCGCTGAAGGGAAAATGTCCAGCCATTGTGTAGGGTCTCCTGGAATACGTGCGGCGAAATATGCCGGCTCATCGGTATATTAGCAAACGCTTAGCGCGCGTAACTTAGCAAAAAGGCCTTGGCCGTGCCAGTCCCGGCCATTTAGTTCGGTGTCTCAGGCCGCGGGTTGCGCTGCGGGCGGCGTCGTTTCGTGGGCGGCCGCGCGCTCGGCGAGACGCTGATCGATGACGTTTTTCAGCGCGATCAGCAGGCCCAGTCCCAGGAACGCGCCCGGGGGCAGGGCGGCCAGCAGGAAGCCCTGATAGTGCGGGATCACCTGCGTGGTCAGCCAGTCGGCGCCATGGCCGAACATGAGATAGATCTGGGTGAACAGGGTGCCGTGGCCGGCGACCTCACGCAGTCCGCCGAGCAGCACGAGCGCCACGGTGAAGCCCAGCCCCATGAACAGGCCGTCGGCGAGCGAGCGCCCGATGCTGTTTTTCGAGGCGAAGGCCTCGGCGCGGCCCAGGATGGAGCAGTTGGTCACGATGAGTGGGATGAAGATCCCCAGTATCTTGTAGAGCTGATGGAAATAGGCGTTCATGACCAGCTCGATGACCGTGACCACCGAGGCGATGATGACGACGAATACCGGGATGCGTATTTCTGGGCGCACGATCTGGCGGATCATCGAGACGAGCCCGTTGGAAGCCACCAGGGTCGCCATGGTAGCCAGACCCATGCCCAGGCCGTTGACCACGGTGGTGGACACGGCCAACAGGGGGCACATGCCCAGAATCTGGACGAAGGCGACATTGTTGTTCCACATGCCGTCGTTGAATATCTGGCGATAGCCGGAGTCACTCATCGGAGGGGCCCTCGCTGGCGTTGGTGTGTTCGCCGCCCGTCTTGTCGGACGTGGGTTTGGCGCCGAACAGCTCTTCGCGGTGTTGCTTGAAGTATAACAGGGTATTGTGCACGGCCTTGACCACCGCCCGCGGGCTGATGGTCGCGCCAGTGAATTGATCGAACTGGCCGCCGTCGCGTTTGACGGCCCAGCCTTTCTTGCCGGGATTGTCCAGGGATTTGCCCGTGAAGCTGTAGATCCAGTCCGACTTTTCGGACTCGATGGCATCGCCGAGCCCCGGTGTTTCCTGGTCGCTGATGACTCGCACACCGGCGATGGTACCGTCGTAACGTACCGCCACCAGCAGTTTGATGGGGCCGCCGTAGCCGTTGGGCGCGATGGCGGTGAACACGGCCGCCACCGGCTTGCCGTGCTTGCGCGCCCGGTACACGGTCATGGGCTTCGGGCTGCCGAGGTATTGCGGCGAGGTGACCTGCACAGTGTCCTGCGCCATGTCGTTGTCCTGTTCGCTGGCCGGGATCAGCGTGTGCAGGGTGCGCAGCAGGATCGCCCGTTCGTTGGCGGCAATGCGGTCTTTCGTCGCGCTGTAGGTGTAGGCCACGAGCGCGGTGCCTACGATCGCGAACAGACCGAGCAGTACCGCGCTGACGGACATGTTTTTCATCAAGGCCATGAGCTCAGTCCTTGCCGTGGCCGAACACCCGCGGCTGGGTGTAATAATCGATGGTGGGGGCGGCCATGTTCATCAGCAGTACGGCGAAGGCGACGCCGTCGGGGTAGCCGCCCCAGGTGCGTATCACGAAGGTCAGCGCGCCGATGCCCGCGCCGTAGTAGAGGCGACCCCGCGGAGTGGTTGCCGCGCTGACGGGATCGGTGGCGATGAAAAAGGCGCCCAGCATGGCGGCCCCGCTGAACAGTTCGAACAGCGGTGAGCCATGGGCGTCGGGGTCGCCGAGGTAGAAGACCAGGGCGAGAACGAAAAGACTGCCGAGCATACCGGCGGGGATGTGCCAGGTGATGACGCGGCGCTGGATGAGCCACAGCCCGCCGAGCAGGTACAGGCCATTGACCCATTCCCAGCCCTTTCCGGCCAGGCTGCCGAACACGGGCGAGCCGGCGACGATTTCACTGACGGTCTTGTCCATGCCGAGCTGCGTCTTCATGGCGTCCAGGGGCGTGGCCATGGTGACCGCATCGAAGTTCAGTCCCTTGGGCAGGTGCCCCAGGATGGAATAACGCAGGGTATCGACAAAGCCCAGCGTCGTTACGTCGGGCACGTGCGGTGGCAGCCAGGCGGTCATCTCCCGCGGGAAGGAGATCAGGACCACGGCGTAGCCAACCATCGCGGGATTGAACGGGTTGTAGCCCAGCCCGCCGTATAGATGCTTGGCGACCACGATGGCGAACAGGGCCGCGACGGTGACCAGCCACCACGGCGCGAGCGGGGGCAGCGAAGCGCCGAGCAGCATCGCCGTGACCAGCGCGCTGGCGTCGGTGAGGAAGGGGCGCAGCGGCCGGCGGCGCAGGGCCAGCATGATCGCCTCGGCCCCGAGCGAGACCACGGCCGCAATAACGATGTTGATCGCCACGCCCCAGCCGAAGAAATAGACGTAGGCGATGAGCCCCGGAATCAACGCATAGATTACCCGCAGCATGACCTGCGTAACCCCGCCCGCGGGATGGACGTGCGGCGAGCTCGGCGTGTCCAGAAACTTCATTCCGATTCCTTGTTGTTGGCCTCGCCGGCGCTGTCTTCAGCGCTCGCTTCGGCGGGCGCCTTGGTCGCCTTGCGCCGTGCGTCGGCCTCGGCTATCTGGCGGCGCTGCTCGTCGCTGAGGTTTTCGGTATTCTTGGGCGTGACGCCGGCGTCGGCACGTTTGGCCTTGGCGCGCTCCATAGCCTCCTTGATCGCGGCCTTCTTCGACTCGTCGGCGGCCTGGTCGGCCCCCTTTCCCTTGTTTTTGTCCTTGGCCAGCGCCTCGCGCTTTTGGCGGTGACGGGCCTCGCGCTCGGCCTTTTCGCGCTCCAGGCGCGCCAGACGAAATTCGTGGCGCCGACGTGCAATGTCGGCCCGTTCCTTTTCGCGTTCCTTGGCCCAGATCTCGGTCTTGGCGAAGCGGTAGTACTGGACCAGCGGCAGGTGACTGGGGCAGACGTAGGCGCAGCAGCCGCACTCGATACAGTCGAACAGGTTGTAGTCCTGGACCTTGTCGAAGTCCTTGGCGCGGGCATGCCAGTAGAGCTGCTGGGGCAGCAGGCTGACCGGGCAGACGCGGGTGCACTCGCCGCAGCGGATGCACGGCAGGGCCGGTTGGTCGGGTACCACGTCTTCGTGCGTTGCCGCCAGGATGCAGTTGGTCGTCTTGACCACGGGCGTCTCGTCGGTGTGCAGGGCAAAGCCCATCATCGGACCGCCCATGATCAATCGGTCGAGGTCGCCGCGCGTCTCGCCGCACTCGGCGAGCAGGTCGGCGATGGGCGTGCCAATGAGTACCTCGAGGTTGCGCGGATGGCTGATGCCGCGGCCGGTGACGGTTACGATGCGCGAGACGAGGGGCTCGCCGACGGCAATGGCTCGATAGACGGCCGCAGCCGTGCCGACGTTGTGGCAGACGATGCCGACGTGCAGCGGCAGGCCGTGGCTGGGGACCTCTTCACCGGTGAGAACCTTGATCAGCTGTTTTTCACCGCCGGCCGGATAGCGGGTCGGCACCGCCACCACCTCGACGCCCTCGGCATCGTATTCGGCCAGGGTGTCGCGCAGGGCCTCGATGGCGTGCGGCTTGTTGTCCTCGATGCCGATCAGGCAGGTTTCGGCCCGCAGGGCGTGGCGCATGATGAGCAGACCCTCGACGATCTCCCGGGGGCGCTCCTGCATGAGCACCGCGTCGCAGGTGATATACGGCTCGCATTCGGCACCGTTGAGGATCAGTGTCCTGACGCGGGCCGTGCCGGGGTTGAGCTTGATGAAGGCGGGAAAACCCGCGCCCCCGAGCCCGACGACGCCGGCCTCGCGGATCCGGTTGCGCAGCTCGCTGGGATCGAGCGCGGTGTAGTCGGTGATGCGACTGTCGCGGTGACGCCATTTTTCGCGCCCGTCCGTCTCGATGACGATGCAGGGTGCGGACAGGCCCGAGGGATGGGCTACAGGACGCTCCTCGATGGCGACCACGGTACCCGAGCTCGTCGCGTGGACCGGCGCGCTGACGTAGCCGTGGGCGCGGGCGATGACCTCGCCCTTGAGGACATGGTCGCCGACCCCGACCACGGGTTCGGCCGGTTCGCCGATGTGTTGTTGCAAGGGGAGGATCAGATGCGAGGGCAGGCGCGTGGGCAGGACCCCTTCGCGCATCGACTCGTCCTTGTGCCCGGCCAGGCGCAGCCCGCCGTGGAAGTGCCACAGCTTGCGGCTCATGCGCCCGATCCCGCGGCGTTGCCGGTCAGCAGGTCGGCCAGGGAGCTTGGCCGGTTCTCCGGCAGGCTCTCCGGGTAGGGCCACTTCCAGGTGGCGATGTCCGTCTTGACCGGGACCATCGCGATGCAGTCCACCGGACAGGGCGGCACGCACAGCTCGCAGCCCGTGCATTCGACCTCGATAACGGTGTGCATGTGCTTGGCGGCGCCGAGGATGGCATCGACCGGGCAGGCCTGGATGCAAAGCGTGCAGCCGATGCACAGCTGCTCGTCGATGACGGCGACCATCTTTGGCTTGACCTCGCCGTGCTCTGGGTTGATCGGCTTGGGGTCGCGCCCGAGCAGGTCGGCCAGCGCCTGGACTCCGGCCTCGCCGCCCGGCGGACATTGGTTGATGTCCGCCTCGCCGCTGGCGATGGCCTCGGCGTAGGGCCGGCAGCCGGGATAGCCGCATTGGCCGCACTGGGTCTGGGGCAGGATGGCGTCGATCTGGTCGACCACGGGGTCCGCCTCGACCTTGAAGCGCACGGCGGCAAAGCCGAGCAGCAGTCCGAAGACCACCGCCAGCACGGCCAATGCCAGAATCGCGCTCAGCATCGTCTCAACCCTTGACCAGACCCGAGAAGCCCATGAAGGCCACGGACATCAGGCCGGCGGTGATGAGGGCGATGGACGGTCCGCGAAAGGGCACCGGGACGTCGGCCACCGCGATGCGCTCGCGCATGGCGGCGAACAGGATCAGGACTAGGGAAAAGCCCACGGCCGCGCCGAAGCCGTACAGGGCCGACTCGATGAAGCCGTGCTGGGTCTGGACGTTGAGCAGGGCCACGCCGAGCACGGCGCAGTTGGTGGTGATCAGCGGCAGGAATATGCCCAACACCTGATAGAGCAGGGGGCTGGTCTTGTGCACGACCATTTCGGTGAACTGCACCACCACGGCGATCACCAGGATGAAGGTGATGGTGCGCAGATACTCCAGTCCCAGCGGCGCCAGCAGGTACTCGTTCGCGAGATAGCTGCAGACCGATGACAAGGTGAGCACGAAGGTGGTCGCCAACGCCATCCCGGTGGCCGTCTCGAGCTTGCGCGAGACGCCCATGAACGGGCACAGGCCGAGGAATTTGACCAGGACGAAGTTGTTGACCAGGACGGTGCTGACCAGGATGAGGGCGTATTCGGTCATGGTTTCAGATATCGCTCCGGGGTCTCGGTGCCGGTCGCTCAGGGCGCCGGTGGGGTCGACGCGGCGCCCGCGCGGGACGCGATCGGCGCCTTAGCGCTTGATCGCGCAAGGAAAAACGTATCGTTAAACGCTAATACTAGGCCCTCTGCCGGTTCCAAACAACCGGTGGGCACCAGGGTTATCCCCGGGGCGGCCCCTGCGTGCCGCCTGTCGCGGCCGGCGGCGGGCTATTTGACCCGCTGGCCCGGTTCGGCCCCGGCGTCGGGCTGCAGGATCCACAGGTCCTTGCCGCCCGGGCCGGCCGCCAGGACCATCCCTTCGGAGACGCCGAAACGCATCTTGCGCGGCGCCAGATTGGCGACCATCACCGTCAGGCGCCCCTCGAGGTCCGCCGGGTCGTAGGCCGACTTGATGCCCGCGAAGACGTTGCGGGTCTCCCCGCCCAGGTCCAGCGTCAGGCGCAGCAGCTTGTCGGCGCCTTCCACCGGCTCGGCCTTGGCGATGCGCGCGATGCGCAGGTCCACCTTGGCGAAGTCCTCGTAGCCGATTTCCGCGGCGATCGGGTCCTCGGCCAGCGGGCCGGTCGGCGGGTTGGCTGCGCTGTCATTGGCCATCGCGTTCAGGTTCTCCTTGGAGGCCTCCAGCAGCGCGTCGAGCGAATCGGGCTCGATGCGGGTCATCAGCGGCTTGAAGGCGTTGATAGTGTGCCCGGTGAGGGGCGTGGTGAAATTGTCCCAGGTCAAGGGCCCGGCGTTCAGGAAGGCCTCGGCGCGCTCGGCCGTGGCCGGCAGGACCGGCTTGAGGTAGGCCATCAGGACCCGGAACAGGTTCAGGCCGACGCTGCACACGGCCTGGACCTCGGCCTCGCGGCCGGGCTCCTTGATCGCCTGCCAGGGCTTTCGCTCGTCGATGTACTGGTTGGCCCGATCGGCCAGGGCCATGATGTCGCGCACGGCCCGGCCGAATTCGCGGCCCTCGTAGTGCTCGGCGATGGCCGCTCCGGCCTCGACGAAATCGTTGAACAGCTCGGGCTCGGCGCAGGTGTCGCTGAGCTGGCCGCCGAAGCGCTTGTTGATGAAGCCCGCGCAGCGGCTGGCGATGTTGACCACCTTGCCCACCAGGTCGGCGTTGACCCGGTGGCGGAAGTCCTCGAGGTTCAGATCCAGGTCGTCGATACGCCCGGAGAGCTTGGCCGCGAAGTAGTAGCGCAGGTACTCCGGGTTGAGGTGCTCCAGGTAGGTACGCGCGGTGATGAAGGTGCCGCGCGACTTGGACATCTTCTGGCCGTTGACGGTCAGAAAGCCGTGGGAGTAGATGGCGCTCGGTGTGCGAAAGCCCGCGCCGGCGAGCATGGCCGGCCAGAACAGGGCGTGGAAGTAGATGATGTCCTTGCCGATGAAGTGGTAGAGCTCGGCGTCGCTGTCTTTGCCCCAGAAGGTGTCGAAGTCCAGGCCGGGGCGCTGCTCGCACAGGTGCTTGAAGCTCGCCATGTAGCCGATGGGGGCGTCGAGCCAGACGTAGAAGTACTTGCCCGGGGCGTCCGGTATCTCGAAGCCGAAGTAGGGAGCATCGCGCGAGATGTCCCATTCCTGCAGGCCCGCCTCGAACCACTCGTCCAGCTTGTTGGCCACTTGCTCCTGCAGGTGGCCGCCCTGAGTCCAATTCTTGAGCATGTCGGTGAAATCGCCGAGCTTGAAGAAATAGTGCTCGGACTCGCGCTCCACGGGCGTGGCCCCGGAGATGGCCGAGACCGGATTCTTGAGTTCGGTCGGGGTGTAGGTCGCCCCGCAGACCTCGCAGGAGTCGCCGTACTGGTCTTGGGCCCCGCAGCGCGGGCACTCGCCCTTGATGAAGCGGTCGGGCAGGAACATTTCCCGCTCGGGGTCGTACGCCTGCTTGATCACCCGGCGGGTGATGTGGCCGGCGTCGCGCAGGCGCGTGTATATCAGCTCCGCCAGCTCGCGGTTCTCGGGCGAGTGTGTGCTGTGGTAGCTGTCGAAGCCGACGCTGAATTCGGCGAAATCGGCCCGATGCTCTTTCCAGACCCGCTCGATGAGCGCCTCGGGTGTGATGTTCTCGCTCTGGGCGCGCAGCATGATGGGCGTGCCGTGGGCATCGTCGGCGCAGACGTAGAGGCACTGGTGGCCGCAGCTTCTGGAATCGCACCCAGATATCGGTCTGGATGTACTCGACGAGATGACCCAGGTGGATAGAGCCGTTGGCGTAGGGCAGGGCGCTGGTGACCAGGATGCGGCGTGGCTTGTCGGACATAACGTGGTTTGGTGGTCCCTGTGGTGTTCTCGTGCCGGACGGGCCGGCCGCGACGGGCCGCCTAAAGTAGCAGGTCTGGCCGGGCCCGGCCAGGGCGCGGTCCGGCGCTAAGCCCCTGTGTCGGCGGTGGTTATTCTACGACAGATGCGACCGCGCTGGCGAATTCGTGTACCATAGGCGGTCACATCGCGGCGCCGGC
>DATFLL010000014.1:0-4333 GCA_035267785.1 Gammaproteobacteria bacterium
GCGCCCGGGAAAGGCATCGGTGCTGTTCGTCACCCAGCGCGGCCGTCGCTTCTCCAGCGGCCGCGCGCTGTGGGATATTGTCGATCGCTACGCCCGGCGCGCCATTGGCCTTGGCCGCGGCTACGAACGCATGACGATCGCTCGTCGGCGCAAGCCCTGGTCGGGCCAGTATCCACACCTGCTGCGCGCCTCGATGGCTACGCACATGCTCGAGCGTGGCTGCGATCTGCGGGCTGTGCAGGAACTGCTTGGGCACGCCAGCCTCAGCACCACGGCGTTGTATCTTGGCGTCGATTTGGCGCTGCTCAGGCGGGAACATCAGAAACACCCTCGGGCGAAGTCCAGGCATTGAGCTGCCGGCAGCATAGACGCCATGTCGTCTGGCGATCATGGCGCGGATCTGTTGGGCTGTGATGCTCACGCCGCACCCTCCTCTGCCGTCTGTTCCTGCATGAGGTTGGCGCTGACGATGGCCCTGGCGAACGGCGGCGGGACGCTGTTGCCGCACATGCGCACCTGGGCGGTTTTGGTCAGCGGCTTGCCGCTGACGATCGGGTCGATGACGTAGCTGTCCGGAAACCCCTGGGCTCGGTAGAGCTCACGCGGGGCGAGCATGCGCATGCCGATGTCGGTCAGTATGTAGCTCTGGCCGTCAATTTGAACAGTGATCAGCTGCAGGCGGTGCTTGCTGGTGACGGTCGGCGCTGGGTCGCGCAGATCACGGCCGGTCGTACCCGAGCCGCTGCCATAGTACGGCGCCATGAGGGCGGCCACCAGGGCAGCGTGATTTCCTCCAGCGCACACGGTTGGCCCTGGCTCACGCAGGTCACGCATGCGCTGGTCGGAGCCCTTCTGGTTGAGCAGGTGCGCCGCGATCACGGCGTGGTGGTCCTTGGCGGTGACCGTGCTCAGCGGCTGCTCTGGCCGCCAGCCGGGCGTCTCGTTACCGCCGTAGTGCTTGGCCAGTAACGCGGCGACCAGGCCGGCCCCGTTGGCTGTCGCCGTCACCGTCGGCAGCGGTGCGGATACAGAGCGCGTTCTCGGCTCCTGGCCGCCGATCTGTATTAAATCATCCTCCGCTCCGCATGCCGTACACCCACAAGTCGGCTCAATATCGAAACTATACCCGCAGTGTTGGCAGCGGAAGACCGGCGGCCGCTCGCCGTGGCGCGGCACCAAATACGGCACCACCAGGCCGTGCCGGTTTTCTGCCGTCTGCGTTCGCAGCGGCTCGCCCAATCCCTGCCCACGGAACTCGTCAGCCCGCTTCTGTCCGTAGTAGGTCACGATGAACGGCTCCGCCGCCTCGAGCACGAATCGCTGCACGCCGCGCGCAATGCGCCGCAGCGTGTTCGGCGCCAACGGGCGCGGCCGGTCGAAAATGGACCGCGTCGGGATGGACCAGTCGATGCAATCGGCAGCGGTGTTGTATGGCAGCAGCCCATCGCCGTGGGTCGGCTCAGGCCAGACGATGGGCTGGCCGTCGCAGCGGGCGATCAGGAACAGCCGGCGCCGTATCGTCGGCGCGCCGTAGTCGCAAGCCCGCAGCGTTCTGTGCTCGACGGTATAGCCGTGGCCCTGCAGCGTTTTGACGAAGCGCCGGAAGGTCATGCCCTTGCGCTTCGGACACGGCCTGTTCTCGGCCGTCAGCGGTCCCCAGTCCTCGAACTCCTCGACGTTCTCCAGCACGATGACGCGCGGGCGCACGGTGGCCGCCCAGCGCGCCGCCACCCAGGCCAGGCCGCGGATCTTCTTGTCGACCGGCTTGCCGCCCTTGGCCTTGCTGTGATGTTTGCAGTCCGGGCTCAGCCACATGAGCCCGACCGGACGCCCGCGGCAGATCTCGCGCGGGTTCACGTCGCGCACATCCTCGCAGTGGTGCTCTGTCTGCGGATGGTTCGCGCGGTGCATCGCCAGCGCCTCGGCATCGTGATTGATAGCGATATCAACGGCCCGGCCTGTGGCCTGCTCGATGCCCATGCTCGCGCCGCCGCCGCCGGCGAAATTGTCGACGATCAGCTCGCGGTCCAGCTGCAGGCGCACCTGCGGCGGCCGCCTCCACTGCCAGGGCTGCTCCAATTCACTCACAGCGCCGTCGCCCTGCTGTTCGCCGTTCCCAGGTCGATGCCCATGCGGCGCTTGGATTTTTGTTTCCCGCCGCCGAGCTTCTGCGCTGCTGCGCGGGCGTTCTTTGTGGCCTCCTCCTCGCTGCGGCTCAGGCCGGTGATGGTGTTGTCTCCGGCCTGCACGCGCCAGGCCCACGGCGCTGCCCTGCGTATCTCTGCGGAGGCCTCCGGCGCCCAGCGGGCGTAGCGGGCCCGTTTGACTTCGATGTCGGCCTCGATGGCCAGTCGACTCTTTTTCGGCACAATATCCTCCTCGAATTCGTGGCAGCTCTGCGTTTACTCCCGCACGCTCCCTTCGTTCTTCGGCTTCTCACCGTTGTGGCCCAGGGCTGCCGTCCGGTTATCCCGCCGGCTCGGTATTCTGCGCAGTTTCTCCGCAACTCATGGGCGGCTGCTCACCCACCGCTGGATCTCCCGCAGCGGCCACAGGCTTCACCCCTCGCGGGGCAGTTCAGTTATTCACAAATAACCGTGTATGGCCCTCGCACTCCGGCGCTGAATTCCTCAGCGGCCTGCAGCGCCATGATGATTCGTTCTTTCGCAGGCAGTTCGAACTGCTCAGTCGCATGAAGACTACCCAGCGCAAAGTCTCGACCGCAGCCGCATGCATGATAAGGCTGGATTACCCTGGCCACTTGGTAGTCGTCGCCGACCTCGTACAGGTTGCCGCGATATCCAACCAAGAATGTGCCGCCAATTTCCTGGCCGCTCCTGTTTTCTTGATATCCTCCGTTCTTCATGAGTTCGCGGACCGCTGGGATGAATCGCCTGACCATGTATGGCATTCCGTGTTCTCCCTCATACGGCGTAGGAGGCGCGAACTCGTGCTCAAGAAGCTGCCCCATGCGAAACGATGACGTATACCCGAATATAAATTCACCAATTCTGAACACCTTTGGGTCGGATCTGGTCTGCATCGAAAGACCGCTAACGCCAGCAGAGTCGCCGCCGATCCATACCTTTCCGCTGTCGATTAATCCCGCAATCGCAGTCATTCCCCTAAACCCCCCTTCCCCGCGATGTATTTGGCGTGCGCTTCCAGGGTCTTACCCAAGCGCGCGACGGTGCTGGGGCAGGTCTCGGCGGTGCCCGGGATGATGTGGTTGGTCACCGGGCTGTGGATTTCCTGCAGCTCCCTGCCGATATCCTCGAGCTCGACGCCGGCCTGCAGCAGGCGGCTGATCAGGATGGACACGGCGAACACCCACTCGAACGGGCCGGGCAGGTCGTAGCGGATGAACACCTCGAAGGGCTTTCCATCGCGCTCGTTGACCGTCACGTACATGCGCGCCCGGTCGCCGGGGTCGTCCGGGTGCTGCGGCAGACGGACGTGGTAGGTGGCGCCGGTGACGGGCTGTGCTGATGGCTGGGCGCTCATGACCGGAAGTGCTCGATGGCTTTGTCGGGGTCGCAGTCGCGCCAGTCCGGCCATTCGCGCTGCTCGTTGCGCGCCTGCTTGTCGGCGATGGCGATGGCGATGTCCTCGGGCGAATGACCGGCGCGCCAGGCGCCGTCCAGGGCCAGTAGTACCAGGTCGACCCACTCCTCCAGGTCTTGCGGCGTGGCCTCGATCTCGGCCAGTTCCTTGCGGATGTGGTCGAGCACGCCGGCCGTGCGCTCGCCTGGGCCGAATGTGCGGCCAGACCAGTCGCGCTGCTGGTGCAGGTGCGCGACCAGGTTGAAGTTCAGCGGATTTGGCCCGCCCCTAAGCTCATCAGAACGCCCGCAGTATGGGCATTTGCCCTGTATCGCTGCTATTGTCATGGTCTCACCCCGCATCCGGCAGCCGTCGCAGGCTGCGTGTGAATTCTTCGTACTGTCGCCGCTTCATCTGCTTGCAGGTCTCGACGCCGACGGCCCGCAGGCGCAGGTAATACAGTTCCTTGTCCGCGCCGACGATCAGCCCCTTCTTGCGTGCCAGTACGTGCACATAGCGGATCTTCGCCTTGTCCATGCGAAACCGCTTTCTGACCATCGGCTCGCCGCAGCCCTTACACTCCTTCTCGGTGCTCGGGTTGACGGTGCCGCAGCGCAGGCACTGGCGCGGTTTTCTACGCGGCCTGCGGGCCATCCAGTTCTCTCTTTGCCTGTTCCCAGGCGATCTGTATCGCGTGGAATTGGCCGGCATCGCCGCCACGATCTGGGTGGTTCTTGCCCCGAAGGTTGCGATAGGCCTTTTCGGCCTCTTGCAGGGTCGCGCACTCTCC
>DATFLL010000015.1:0-3584 GCA_035267785.1 Gammaproteobacteria bacterium
AGAGCCCCGTCAACAAGCGGGAATACGGTCCCGGTGAGCACGGCCAGCGCCGCCGCGGAAAGATGTCGGATTACGGCCTCCAGCTGCGCGCCAAGCAGAAGCTGAAGGGCTATTACGGCAACATCACAGAGAAACAGTTCAAGGCCACCTACCGCGCTGCGGAACGGATGCGCGGCGACACCTCGGAAAACCTGATCGGGCTGCTCGAGCAGCGCCTTGACGCCATCGTCTACCGTGCCAAGTTCGTGCCGACCGTGTTCGCCGCCCGGCAGTTTGTCAGCCACGGCCATATCAACGTCAACGGCCGGCGCGTCAATATCCCGAGTTACCGCTGCAAGGTCGGCGACGTGATCGAGATCCGCGACAAGTCGCGTGACATCGCCCTTGTGCTCGAGGCGATCCAGAGCCCGGAGCGGGACGTGCCGGACTATCTGGATGCCGACCATTCCAAGATGAAGACGTCTATGACGCGGGTGCCCGTTCTCGCGGACGTTCCCTATCCGGCGATGATGGAGCCGAACCTCGTCATCGAGTTCTATTCACGCTAGAGCGTTTCATGTTTTGACGGAAGCGTAGCCTGCGTTTTCGAAGAAGTTGGCGCATTCGGCTGGCCTGATTGTGCCGATCAGATGGCCGAGGTGGCGCCATAGCTCTTCGGTGTTGCGTTTTTGGGCCTGGCGCATCCAGTGCTTGATCTTGGCGAAGGCCTGCTCGATCGGGTTGAGGTCGGGGGAGTATTTGGGCAGGAAGAAGAGCCTTGCCCCGGCGGCGCGGATGGCGTCGCGCACGGCCTTGGATTTGTGGCTGGCGAGATTGTCCATGATCACGATGTCACCGGGCTTGAGGGTTGGCGCCAGTTGCTGGTTCACATAGGCCCGAAAGGCTTCGCCGTTCACGGGTCCATCGAACACGCATGGCGCGGTGAGCTCATCGCAGCGCAACGCGCCGAGGAAAGTGAGCGTGCGCCAGCGGCCATGCGGTGCGAGGCCCCGCAAGCGCCTGCCTTTCGGCCCCCAGCCTCTGAGCGGCGCCATATTGGTCCGGATCCATGTCTCGTCGATGAAGACGAGCCGGCGCGGGTCGAAACGCCCCTGCCAGGCTTTCCAGCGTTTGCGATGACGGGCAACGTCGGCGCGGGCCCGCTCAACGGCGAACAGGGTTTTATGGGATGGCCCGCCTCTCCCGGCGGCACCGAGCTATGGTGCCAGTGTGCTTGAAAGGAAGGAGCGAACCAATGACCATCGTGACCTTTGGGATAGACCTGGGCAAGAACCTGAACAGCGTGGTGGGCTTGGACGCGGAGGGACAGGTCGTTCTGCGCCGACGGGTCAGGCGGGCGACCCTCGTCGAGCTCGCGGGCAGGCTTTCACCCTGTACCGTCGCTATGGAGGCGTGCTGCGGCGCGCATCATGTCGGCCGTCTCTTTGCCGCGAAGGGGCATGAGGTCCGGCTGATGTCGCCCGAGTATGTCCGCCCGTACGTCCGTGCGCAAAAGAACGATGACAACGATGCAGCGGGGATCGCCGAGGCGGCGACGCGGCCGACCATGCGCTTTGTTGAGCTGAAGAGCCAGGACCGGCTCGACCTGCAGACCCTGCATCGAGCACGCTCGCGTCTCGTCGCAGCGCGCAAGGCGCTCGTGAACCAGCTTCGGGCGATCCTGCTCGAGCGTGGATATACCTTCCGGCAGGGGCGCAAGGTTCTTGAACGGGATATCGATCCGTTCCTAGCCGAGCCGCCTTCGGACCTTTCGACGCGCATCCTGACGCTTATCGGAGACATGCGAGCCGAGTGGCGATCACTCGATGAGCGGATCGATGCTTTGAACAACGATCTGACCGCGCATGCACGTGCCGACGAGGCGGCGAGCCGGCTGACCTCGATACCCGGCATCGGCGTCCTTGGAGCAACCGCGCTGGTTGCAGCCGTCGGAGACGGTGAGGCGTTCCGTCGGGCGCGCGACATGCCAGCCTGGCTCGGACTCGTGCCGAAGCAGATGACGACCGGCGGTAAGCCGCGGCTGCTCAGCATCACCAAGCGTGGGAACACCTATCTCCGCATGCTGCTGATCCATGGGGCGCGCGCGGCGCTGCCGAGCCTTTCCAAACAGGCGACACCTTTGGGCGAGTGGCTTCGAGGTCTTCTGTCTCGAGCACACCGCAACGTCGTCATTGTCGCGCTCGCCGCCAAGCTCGCCCGTGTCGCCTGGGCGAGTCTACGGCGCGGCATCAGCTTCGAGCGTGGATGGGGACAGCCCGTGGCAGTCTGAAACGATAGGATTTGCTGCGACACCCGAAACGGGAGCCGCAGCCAGGCGAGGTTGGCGGAAGGAAGCTGATGGCCGGAAGGGTCGAACACCCGCGTCCCTGGAAACCTGGTTCAAAAAACGGCGCATCGACGCCGGGTCTTTTATGAGGACCAGGACGCGCGGATCTCCATCATGGCGAGGACCAACGTGTCGCTACGCCGGATACGTTTGTGCACGACCGAACAAAGCCTGACGCAACCGACTTGCCAACGGGGCGGGCCATACGTTTTTTGAAGCTCAGCCCCTCGCGGCGCAGGAACTCCCAGACCGCATTGTGCGAGACCTTCACGCCGCGCGCGGCCAGCTCGTCCTTGAGGCGGTGCAGCGTCAGATGCGGCGTCTGGTTGATCCGCTCCACGATGAAGGCGCGGTGCGGTTCCAGAACCCGCCGGCGGTGCCCGCCCATCTTGCCGGGCGCAACGCTGCCGCTCTCCCGGTAGCGCCGATGCCACTTCACCACCGTTGAAACCGCAACGCCGAAGCGCTCAGCCACCGAACGGGTCGCCTCGCCCGTCACAACCGCCGCAACAACACGCTCACGAAGATCGTTGGAATAGGGTCGGGTCATGCATGCTGGCCTCCTTCCCCAGCATGCAGCTTGAATCACAAATCAAAACCCCTGGGAATCCCCAATCGATTCACTCAAAACATGAAACGCTCTAGAATGCGCGGCCGCGCCCCGGCGGCGTGCCTCGCCGCGATCCTGGCCGCCGGCATAGCGGGGGCGGCCGCGCAACGGGCCGAACCGGGGGATGCCGCACCGTCACCCGTCGCCGGCTGGGTCGAGACCGCATATCTCGTGGATCACGGGCTCTCCCTCGACGCCAAGCTGGATACCGGCGCGGCGACCTCCTCCCTCGATGCAGGCATCTATGAAACTTTCTCGCGCGGCGGCCGCGCATGGGTGCGGTTCACCCTGAAAGGCAATAACCAAAGGCGCGCCACCATAGAGACGCCCGTTCTGCGCACCGCGCACATCCGGCGCGCGGGAACAGGGCTGGAGTCCCGCCCCGTCGTCTTGCTCAGACTCTGCATCGCCGGGCGCACCGCCGACGCGGAGTTCACCCTCGCCGACCGCGCCGGCATGGCCTATCCCCTGCTGGTCGGCCGCAGTTTTCTGGCCGGCAGACTGGCCGTGGATTCGGGAAAAACGTTCACCGGCGCCAGCGCCTGTGAAACCGCTGCCGGGCGCTGAGCGCCGGCAGGGCTATCGCTCCGGCCCCGCGTGCCTGAAAATCACCGACAGGTTGTTCGCCGGCATCTCGACGACGGCCTC
>DATFLL010000016.1:0-5383 GCA_035267785.1 Gammaproteobacteria bacterium
CGTGGCCAAGTTCGTCAAGTCCAACGCCATCGTCTACGGCCGCGACACCATGACCATCGGCGTCGGCGCCGGCCAGATGAGCCGCGTGAACTCCGCGCGCATCGCCGCCATCAAGGCCGAGCACGCCGGCCTGGAAGTCAAAGGCTCGGTCATGGCCTCCGATGCCTTTTTCCCGTTCCGCGACGGCCTGGACCAGGCGGCCGAGGTCGGCATCACCGCCGTCATCCAGCCCGGCGGCTCCATGCGCGACGAAGAGGTCATCGCCGCGGCGAACGAACACGGCATCGCGATGGTCTTCACCGGCATGCGGCACTTCCGCCACTGAGCAAATTCGGCGATAACCACAGAGACACAGAGGCACGGAGAAGAGCACCGAGAACATCGGTGCTGGCCAGTACGCCAAACATACGGCGACTGGATGCAAGAAGTGCAGAGCAGCCGGAAAGGCAATAAAGAAACAATGTCTTTTCTCTGTGCCTCTGTGTCCTCTGTGTTAGTAACCTACGTTTGAGGCAACAATGAAGGTATTGGTAATCGGCGGGGGCGGCCGCGAGCATGCCCTGGCCTGGAAGGCGGCGCAGTCGCCGCAGGTGGAGACGGTGTTCGTCGCGCCGGGCAATGCCGGTACGGCGCGCGAACCGCGCGTTGAAAACGTCGCCGTCGGCGCCGAGGATGTACCGGCGCTGGTCGAATTCGCGCAGCGTGAGCAAATCGGCCTGACCATCGTCGGCCCCGAGGCGCCGCTGGTCGCCGGTGTGGTCGATGCCTTCGAGGCGGTGGGGCTGCCCATCTTCGGCCCGCGTCAGGCCGCAGCTCAGCTGGAGGGCTCCAAGGCCTTCACCAAAGATTTCCTCGCCCGGCACAACATCCCCACGGCCGAGTACCGCACCTTCGTCGACGCGGCCGAGGCCATCGCCTACATCGAGGAGCGCGGCGCCCCGATCGTGGTCAAGGCCGACGGTCTCGCCGCGGGCAAAGGTGTCATCGTCGCCCAAAACGTCGCCGAGGCGGTGGCCGCGGTCGAGGACATGCTCGCCGGCAACAAATTCGGCGACGCCGGCCACCGCGTCGTGGTCGAAGAGTGCCTTGTCGGCGAGGAGGCGAGCTTCATCGTCATGGTCGACGGCGAACACATCCTGCCGCTGGCCACCTCGCAGGACCACAAGGCGCGCGACGACGGCGACACCGGGCCCAACACCGGCGGCATGGGCGCCTACTCCCCGGCCCCGGTCGTCACCCCGGCCATCCACGAGCGCGTCATGCGCGAGGTCATCGAGCCCACGGTGCGCGGCATGGCGGCCGAGGGCTGCCCCTATACCGGTTTCCTCTACGCCGGGCTGATGGTCTCCCCCGACGGCACCCCCAAGGTGCTGGAGTACAACTGCCGGTTCGGCGACCCGGAAACCCAGCCCATCATGATGCGCCTGCGCTCCGACCTCGTGGCGCTGGTGCAGGCCGGCGTGGACGGATGCCTCGATCAGATCAGTGTGGATTGGGACCCGCGCGCGGCCGTCGGGGTGGTCATGGCCGCCGGCGGCTATCCCGGCAGCTACCGCAAGGGCGATGTCATCGGGGGGCTGGACAGCGGGCAGACCGACACCAAAGTCTTTCATGCCGGCACGGCCGAGCGCGACGGACAGGTGGTCACGGCCGGCGGGCGCGTGCTGTGCGTGGTTGGCCTCGGCGAGACCGTGGGCGCGGCCCAGGCGCGGGCCTATGCGCGGGTGAAGGGCATTGGCTGGGAGGGCGCCTTCTATCGATCGGATATCGGCCACCGCGCCGTTGTCCGCGAACAAACGCCCGGCTGAGCCTCGCCGCGCCCCGGGGCGGACAATCCCACATATAGTCCTATATATATCGGTTACTTACGCCGACCGGGGCGGTGGCGCCGTCGCGGTCCGGCCGGACGGTGGCCCAGATAGCGCGAGACTTTGGGGGCCCGTTTCGGCTAAAATAGGCGGCTAAAATTTTTAACCATTTGAATTAAAAAGATTTATAGCCTTACAAGGAGCGCACGCATGTCTGCGAAACATCCCATCGTCGCGGTGACCGGCTCGTCCGGCGCCGGCACCACCACGGTCAAGAACGCCTTCGAGCACATCTTCCGTCGCGAGGAGATCAACCCGCTGGTCATCGAGGGCGACAGCTTCCATCGCTACGACCGCGCGGCGATGAAGGAAGCCATGCAGAAGGCCGAAGACCAGGGCAACAACCACTTCAGCCACTTCGGGCCCGAGGCGAACCTGTTCGACAAGCTCGAGGAGACCTTCCAGACCTACGGCAAGACCGGCACCTGCAAGCGCCGCTACTACCTGCACAGCGAAGAGGAAGCCGCTCCGTTCGGCCAGAAGCCGGGCGAGTTCACCGAATGGCAGGACTGCCCCAAGGGCACCGACCTGCTGTTCTATGAGGGCCTGCACGGCGGCGTGGTCGACGGCAAGACTGACGTCGCCCAGCACGTGGACCTGCTGGTCGGCGTGGTGCCGATCGTCAATCTGGAGTGGATTCAGAAGATCTTCCGCGACAACGCCCAGCGCGGCTACTCCGCCGAGGCCATCGTCGACACCATGCTGCGGCGCATGCCGGATTACGTCAAATACATCACGCCCCAGTTCTCGCGCACGCACGTGAACTTCCAGCGCGTGCCCACCGTGGACACCTCCAACCCCTTCATCGCTCGCGACATCCCCACGCCCGACGAGAGCTTCGTGGTGATCCGCTTCCGCGACCCGACCGGGGTGGACTTCCCCTACCTGCTGAGCATGCTCGACGGCTCGTTCATGTCGCGGCGCAATTCCATCGTCGTGCCCGGCGGCAAGATGGGCTTCGCCATGGAGCTCATCCTCACCCCGCTGATCCACGAGATGATCGAGAAGAAACGCAAAGCGAAGTCGAAGTAAGACGAAAAAAGGCCCCGCACAGCGGGGCCTTTTTTCTTCCGGCGTCGGCGTGAACGCAGAGTCCGCAGAGGCGCAAAGAGCGCAGAGAAGACAACGTCTTGCGATACGTTTCGTACTTCACCGCATCCTACACGGACCGGTGAGGCGCGAGGCGGCGGGTGCTGGGGCTTTTTCCTCACGCCTGACTCCTCACCCCTCACGCTAAAATTCGTGCCCGATGGTCAGCAGATAGCTCGTCTGCGCAGTGCGGCTCTCGGGCTCAAGAAAGTATCCGGCCGGGGCGCCGTTATCATAGGTCGCCAGGAACAGACCGGACTGCCCGTAACGCCAGGTCACGTAGTCGATCATCGCACCCACGTGCCAGCCGTCTCTCAAACCGTAATCGAGACCGATGCCGACCCGCCGGTACGGAGCGGTCCCCAGTGAAGCGGGGTCCCAGTTCAAGCCTGCGGTACCCTCGATCTTGGGGTTGATGGTTTTACCGGTGAACACCAGCGCCTTCGCGACCAGGTTCTCGCTCAGCGCGTAATAGCCCCTGACGCCCACGCCCAGTAGCAGGTGACTGTATCTCTCTTCCTGGCCCGTGCCGTTGATATGCCGGGTCCAGGAGCGATAGCCGAACTCGACCTGCGGCGCCAGCAAGCCCTTCTCATCCGACCACACGACGTAACCCACCTCGCCGCGCAGGGCCAGAATTCTATTATGAGTCGTATCCGTCGCCGGCGCGCCGCTCATCAGGTGCCCGTCGTAGAACGTATCGCCCGTGGCGTAATCGACCGCCGCATTCGCGAGGATGCGCTGCTGCGACACCGTCACTCGGTAGCTCAGCTGCGTGATGTTGCCGTCCTCGCGGTCCAGTATCTCGCCGATACCCGGCGCCAGACCGTTGTTGAATTCGCGGTAGTTCTGATGCAGCCGACCGAGAGCGAAGGCTTGTTGATTCACTATGCCACGCAGTGCGGGCCCTATGGCCGGGTCCGACGACGCCGCCACGGCAGTGGAAACAGGTAAGACCACGTACCAAGTGAGCAAAAAGCCTAATAGTGAGTAGCGCATGAAACGCTCCTGATCAGTTGCACTCGGAATTTGGATTGAACCCTGATTTTACGAAACTTTGGCGAAAATGCATCACCGGGCGCACTGACCGACTAGTTCCGTGATGCAGTTCGAAAGATTCACAGACCGCCTTGAGATAAGAAAAGGCCCCGCGGTGCGGAGCCTTGTCTTTGCAGTTGCAGCGATTGACTCAGGCCCGCAGAGATCGGTAGCAAAAAGGTGTCGGAGGGATTAAATTTTAACCAACTGTCGCTTTCTTTTTCGTCGGCCGCCCCCGTTTTACCTGTCCAAGTTTGATGCCATAATTCGCTTCGATTTGCTGTCAAAATCGATCGTCACCCACCGGCTGGCAGTAATGCGCTGCTTTGCGAATACGGTGCAGGTCGGCTTGGCTAAGCTGACACTCGAATAAGTTCGGGTAAGCATAGCAGCGTGACTCAGTGTCCACTCCGAGCCTCAAGTATTTTTCATGCGGACTCAACCAGCCGGCATCGCCCCAGGCATTCGCTCCGTAGCTCGACCAGCGATATTCTTCCGGTCGCGCCACCATGCCCGCTCTGACAGGATTGAGTTCGATATAGCGATGACAGGTCAGCAGGTATTTCTCGCACTGGACGAGGCTGCAATGGTGTCGCCCTTCCCACACGATTCCGGGGACAGTATACCTATTTTAATTATCCCCATAGGAGCGCAGTATACGGTCCCATACTACTCGTGCGACCGGGCGCGTCTCCGGCCGGGTCTCCGCGGCGCTAACGCTTTACCGGTAACCCGCTCAAGCCGTTCAACGAACGCCTTGTCTCCGAGGGGGCGGCCGGTCCGGCTATGACGCTCGATAATTTGTCCGAGTTGGCCGCCCTCAGCATCATTGGACAGATACGCCGCCCAATCCCGGATACGCCTGAGCATCGGTTCGACGGTGACGAGCGAGTCGTCAGTGCCAGTCGTGTGCGCCCTTGCGCTCGACCATTTCCATTCCTGAGGGCTTCGGCACATTCCAGCGGCGACCGGATTGCACTCGACATATCGCGTCGCCGCCAAGAGATGCGTCTCGTCCATAACGAATGAGTGGAAGCGTTCCTGCCACAGGTGACCGCGCCAGCCCTCGCGGAAATTCACCGACCGTGTAAAACGTCGATGTGTTTCAGCTAGGGGCGCACGAAGTCCGTCTTCGTCCTGGGGCACCATCACGAGATGGACGTGGTTCGGCATCAGGCAGTAGGCCCAGACCTCGGTGCCACACGCCTTTGTATATTCTGACAGCAACTGAACGTAATAGCGGTAGTCCTCGTCGCAGAAGAATGTCGTCTGTCGGCGATTTCCCCGCTGTGTAACGTGATGAGGATATCCGGGCACTACCACTCGAGCCATCCTGGCCATTGTCGACCTCCTTCCATGGACACTTGCGTCGTCAGTTCATGCGATCA
>DATFLL010000017.1:0-10228 GCA_035267785.1 Gammaproteobacteria bacterium
TGGCAGCTGGCGGACGTGGGGGGTGAGGGGTGAGGGGTGAGGGGTGAGGGGTGAGGGGTGAGGGGTGAGGTGTGAGGAGTGAGGGGAAAAGCCCGTGCCGTGGATACCTCACCCCTCACGGATTCTTTCTGCCAACTGCAAACTGCCGACTGCCAACTTCAGAGACTGAAGTTCCAAGCGATAGTAATGCGCGGTGTCTCACCCCAATAGGGATGCACGAAGTGCACGAGCTCGGAGGGGAACAGCACCATGGCGCCGGGGCGCATGTCGGGCCAGAGCTCGCGGGTGACGCAGTTCGGCTGGCGGTCGCAGCAGTAGGGAATGCGCGGGTCGACCATGGCCAGGCGGCCGTCGACCGATTCGGGATCGCCCCCATTGTTCAGGTCCCGGTCGCCGGCGGTGACGCAGTAAACCACGCTGATCAGACTGACGTCATGGCTGTGCGGGCTGAGGTACTCGCCCTTGCGCGAGACATTGCCCCATCCCAGGTCCATGGTGACCTTCTCGCGGCCGACGGCCTGGGCGACGAAGGCCGTGGCACGCTGGTGTATGAGGTCGGCCTCGGGAATACCCCAGCGGTGCACGTCGCGGATCTTCGAGCCGCCGATCGGCATGCGGTGGGAAAAGTTCGGATCGTTCTCCAGTTCGAGAATCCTCGCGACCAGCCGCTCCTGATAGGCCTCGGTGTCCTCGAACCAGGTCATCAGGATCGTGGGCTCATCGCTCAGGCGCACGACGTCCAGGCCCTCGGGCCAGGTCGCAATCTCCTGCCCACCCACCGTGACGCTGGGGGCGAAACCCGCCACCACGGGCTCGGATGCGGCCACCGTTGGCGTCTTCTTCGAACTCATGGGATGAGGATAAGGGATAAACGCCTGAAGGGCGAGATCTCAGTTGGCAGCGTGACCGCGTGAGGTGTGAGGTGTGAGGTGTGAGGTGTGAGGTGTGAGGTGTGAGGTGTGAGGTGTGAGGTGTGAGGTGTGAGGTGTGAGGCGGCAAGCAAGCCCGATATTCGAGAGCTTGTAACTTGAAACTTGCAGCTTGTAACGCGCGCAACGCGCGCAATAAAAAACGGGGCCCGAAGGCCCCGTTTCAAGCGGTACAGACTCGTTATTATTAGAAGTCTTTACGCGCACCAACCGTGAAGTTGGTGAACTTCGGGCTGGCGCCCGGGATGCCGTCCAGCTTCGCCTGGCTGTAACCGGCCCAGACGCGCATGGTCTTGGACATCTTGTGGGTCACGGCGATAGCGTAGCTCTTGGACTTCATGTCGCCCATGTCCTTGTACTTCTCGTTGCCGTAGCGCAGGTACAGGCTGTTGCCGCTGCCCAGGTTCATGTCGTAGGACGCCATGAGGAAGCGGACGTCGCCCATGCTGACGGCGGGATCCGGCGTAGCGACGCCGAATGCGTCGAGGACCAGGCCGCCAAGGTTATCCGTGCTGTA
Organism: Gammaproteobacteria bacterium; assembly: GCA_035267785.1. GTDB lineage: Bacteria > Pseudomonadota > Gammaproteobacteria > DATFLL01 > DATFLL01 > DATFLL01. The sequence continues at coordinate 1,447 of DATFLL010000017.1, forward strand.
GTCCTTCACCGACTCGTAGGACAGCGTGGCCTTGCCCGGGCCGATCTGGTACTGCGCGGCCAGCTTGGTGCGCTTCTCGGCGACGAGGCCGGAGGTGCCGAGCGAGGCGTCCTTGTTCTTGGAGTAGGCCAGGATGACGCGCAGCGGGCCGCCCTTGTAATCGGCCGCCAGCTGGAAGTCGCCGTTGTCGCCCTTCTGATAGCCTTGGCTGTTGCTGTTACCGGCGGTGACCAGGGCGCTGATCTTCACCTGGCCGAACTTGTTGTCGTACTTGATGGCGTCGTTGATGAAGCCGTTGTGGCCGAAGTTACCGCGCGACTCGCCACCGAAGGAACGGGCCTCCAGGGTGGTGGCGATGAACGGGTCGAGGTTGGTGCCCTTGTAGGAGCCGGCCATGCGGCCGAAGCGCACGGTGCCGAAGCCACCCGAGAAGCCGACATAGGCCTGACGGCTGGTGCCGATACCGCCACCGCCAGTCACCGGGCTCGTGTCGACGATGAAGCCGAAGTGGGCCAGGCCGGTCAGACCGTTGCCCAGGTCCTCGCTGGCGTTCACGCCGAGACGGCCCATCTTGTTGTCGATCAGGCCGCGGCTGGTGTAGGAATTGGTGCCGTCGTCGAACTTGGTGTTATGCAGCTCGACCTGGGCACGGCCGTAGATGCTGACGTCGGCCTGGGCGGCCATCGGGGCGGCCAGCGCAGCGCCAACCGCAATAGCGATAAGCTTCTTGTTCATTCTCGTCTCCTGACTGAGTCTTCGAGTTAGTGGGTGAAATCACGTGCTGTTATACCCAAGCATGTACTTCGACGCAACAACTTTTTCAAAAAAACAACAACATGGTTTTTTGTTGCGCCGATGCAACATTTTGGGCGAATTTTCGGACTTCGGAGTGTGATCGGGCGCACAGTCCATTAGAAAATATTAATAAGCTGTGAAAGAGCCGCTGCTTCGCAGCGGAGTCGGCAGCGAAAGCTGATCGCATTCACTCTTTCTGCCAACTGACATCTGCCAACTGCGAACTTCGCGCAGCGATAACCACAGAGGACACTGAGGCACAGAGAAAACGCCCTTCGGGCGAGTTGGCAGTTATCAGTTTGCAGTCGGCAGTAAATGCAAATCGCATTTTTAAATCTGCCAACACGGTGTTTCATTCACACCGCGGATGTTAACCACAGAGGACACTGAGGCACAGAGAATAAAGGGACGTGAGGTGTGAGGTGTGAGGCTGCGTCGAAGGGGAAGAAGAGGTGCCTCATACAAGCGAGCAGTTTCATGTTGCCGCTCACGAATTTGTTCTTCTTCTCTGCGTCCTCCGCGTCTCTGTGTTCTTTCCAGAGCGTTTGAACGTGACGCGTCGGGTTACGCTGCGCTAACCCGACCTACGACTACTGAACGTCCAGTAACGAGTAGCGAGGAAAGGCGATTTAACGCTTCAAGCTTTTCCTCGCGACTCGCTCCTCGTCACTCGCCCCTGACAAACAAAAAGCCCCTTCCGGCATTCGCCGGAAGGGGCTTTTTGTTTGTTGGCTGGGGGACTAGGATTCGAACCTAGATTAGAGGAGTCAGAGTCCTCTGTCCTGCCGTTAGACGATCCCCCAATTGGCGCTTGCGCGCCCGTGACAAGTTACAAGCTCCAAGTCACAAGTTTCAACTCTTCAGGTCTGCATCGTTATCCGACTCAACCAAGCTGCGTATCAAGCCGTGCAGCATGCGGTTGATGTCCCGCGCCTCGCTGACCATCGTCTTCATCACCGTGCGAGACAGATAGCCGATTTCGGCACCGATATACAGCTGCGTTCGAAGCTCACCACACGAACCTTTGGCGATTCGGAGAAACCGAATGTATTCCTTGTTCGAATCGCGTTCGCAACCTTCTGCGATATTCGACGGTACGGAAAGCGCCGCGCGGGTAATCTGATCCTTGAACCCTCTATCCCGGCAGCGACGAAGCGCCTGATAAAGGTCTACACATAACCGGGAGCTACGCTTCCATACGTCCAGGTTCTCGAAGGCGTCCATGCCCTCCTCCCTGCATCCATCGATGCTTCTAGCTTGGGACTTGTAACTTGCAACTTGTAACAGCCATTAAAGCGCTCCGCGCTTCAATGGCTCGCGCTTTAACGTTTCGAGTATTGCGGCCGCTTACGGGCCTTGTGCAGACCGATCTTCTTGCGCTCGACCTCGCGGGCGTCGCGGGTGACGAAGCCGGCCTTGCGCAGCGACGAGCGCAGGGTCTCGTCATAGGCGATCAGGGCGCGCGCAATACCGTGGCGGATGGCACCGGCCTGGCCGCTGTTGCCGCCGCCGCGCACGAACACGGAGACGTCGAACTTGTCGGCCATGTCGGCGGTTTCCAGCGGCTGGCGCACCAGCATGCGGGCGGTCTCACGGCCGAAGTACTGCTCGATCGGACGATTGTTGATCACGATGTTGCCGGTGCCGGCCTTGAGGTAGACGCGAGCGGCACCGTTCTTGCGCCGGCCCGTGCTGTAGTATTGCTGCTGTGCCATGGTCTGCTGTATCCGTTGACTATATTAGTGTGAGCCCGGTCGACTTCAATCAGAGCTCGAGCGCGATCGGCTGCTGGGCGGCGTGCTTGTGGTCGGTGCCGCTGTAGACCTTGAGCTTGCGGAACATCGCGCGGCCCAGCGGATTCTTGGGCAGCATGCCCTTGACCGCGGTCTCGATGATGCGCTCGGGGGCCTTCGCGCGCAGCTTGTCCAGCGTGGTGGAACGGATGCCGCCGGGGTAGCCGGTGTGATGGTAGTAGACCTTGTCGGTCTCCTTGTTGCCGGACACACGGACCTTCTCGGCGTTGATCACGATGATGTAATCGCCGGTGTCGACGTGCGGCGTGTACTCCGCCTTGTGCTTGCCGCGCAGGCGCCGGGCGATCTCGGTCGACAGGCGGCCGAGGGTCTTGTCCGTCGCGTCGATCACGTACCAGTCACGCTTGACGGTCTCGGGTTTGGCGCTAAAGGTCTTCATTGCGTGCTCCGAAAGCGAAGGCTCCTGAAAAAGAAGCGGAATAGTACAAAAGGCGGCCCGATCTTACAAGGGGCGCCGCCCACCTTCCGCCCATTCGACGGGGTCCGGGGCAGGGCCGGGAACGCGGGAGACGGACAAAAAAATGGCGCGGCTAAGGGGGGATGCCGCGCCTAACAACCACCAAAGGAGGATGGAGGAGTCAAAGATTCACATGAAGTAAATCAGTGATGGCTAATATAAGTGATGGCTAATTTACTGTCAAGACGTTTTCACAAATCCGCATGAACCCCACCCGCATCGGCGTTGTACGCGAGAAACGCCTGTAAGTTATTGAAATATAAAAGATGGATAGACGGGCTCGGCAGGCTTTCAACGGCCTGCTAGCTCATCAGCCGCCGGTCGACCAATCGCGTCGCCAGCGCCAAGCCGGCCCCCGTGTACGCGACCAGCACGAGCAGGTGAAGCGCCACGCCCTGCAGGGAGCCGCCGGTCATCAGGGGCCTGACCAGGGACACCGCGTGGCTCAGCGGCAGGACCTCGGCGCCGAGCTGCACGGCGCGGGGCATCTGGTCCAGGGGGAAGAAGACCCCGGAGAGCAGGACCATGGGAGTCAGCAGGAGGGTGAAATAATATAGGAAGAAATCGTAGTTACCGGCCACTGCGGTGACCACCAGCGCCATGGCCCCGAAACACAGCCCCACCAGGAAGGCCAGCGGCAGCACCCAAAGAGCGGCCCAGCCGTGGACCACGCCCAGCGCCGCGGCGACCAGCAGGATGGCCGCGGCGCTGAACAGGCTCTTGGTCGCCGCCCACAGGGCCTCGCCCACGACCACGTCCGCGGTGCTCAGCGGCGTGGTCAGCATCCCGATCCAGGTGTGCTGCACGGCCATGCGGGTGTAGGCCGAGTACATGCCCTCGAAGCTGGCCGTGTTCATGGCGCTGGCGCAGACGATGCCCGAGGCCAGGAAGGTGATGTAGTCCAGGCCCTGGACCCGGCCGACGAACACCCCCAGACCGTAGCCCAGACCGAACAGGTACAGCAGGGGCTCGCCGATGTTGCCCAGCAGGGCCGGCCCCACGAGCTTGCGCCAGACGCGGAAGTTGCGCCCCCAGACCGCGAGCCAGCGCCGGGCGCGCGAGGGGGCCGGGGAAGGAGCCGGCGCCGCCGGGGCACTCCCGCCTGCACCGGCCACTGCGCCGTTGCCTCGTCGGTCGGTCATACTCAGTCCCGCAGTTCCCGGCCGGTCAGCTTCAGGAAGACGTCCTCGAGATTGGCAGGGCGGTGCAGAAAACGCAGATGCTCGCAGCGGCACAGGTCCTCGACCAGGGGACGCTCGTCATCGACGTAGCAGAAGGCCGTCTCGCCGACGCGTTCGATGCGCGCCGCGCGCGAGGCGGCCGCGCCCGCCAGCCACGCGTCCAGGTCGTCGCCGTGAACCTCGAGCACATGGGGCTCGATATGCTCGGCAATGAGCTCGCGCGGCTCGCCCGTGGCCAGGATGCGCCCCCGGTCCATGATGGCCACGCGCGAGCACAGGCGCTCGGCCTCCTCCATGTAATGCGTGGTCAGGATCAGGGTGCGGCCCTCGCGCACCAGGCCGCGCAGGCGGCCCCAGATGAGCTGGCGGGCCTGCGGGTCCAGGCCCGTGGTGGGCTCGTCGAGCACGATCAGCCGCGGATCGTTGATCAGGGCGCGCGCCAGCGTCAGGCGCCGCTTCATGCCGCCCGAGAGCGCGTCGATGCGGGCCTTGCGCTTGGACTCCAGGGCGGCAAAGGCGATCAGGTCCTCGACGCGGCTCGCCACCGCATCGCCGGACAGGCCGAAGTAGCTGGCGTAGGTCAGCAGGTTTTCGACCACGGTGAAGTCCGGGTCGAGGTTGTCCATCTGCGGGACGACGCCGATCTGCGAGCGCAGGCGCCGCGCCTCGGCGGGGACACCGTGGCCGAGCACGCGGAGCTCGCCCGCGTCGGGGGCGGTCATGCCGAGCAGCATGCGCAGCGTCGTGGTCTTGCCGGCCCCGTTGGGGCCGAGCAGGCCGAAGCACTCGCCGGACCGGACGTCCAGGTCGATGCCGTCGACGACGGGCCTGGCATCGTAGGTCTTACGCAGCCCGCGGGCGCGTACGGCCGGCGATGATGCCGGCGGATCGGTGCGGGCGGTCGGGCCCGGCTCAGGCCGGTGAGACGGTACCGGGCCAGTCACGCTTGATCGCCTCGCGCAGGCGGTTCAGCCGTCCGTGGAAGAAATGATCGGCCTCGGCCATCCAGGTGTACTGCGGGCGGTTGCGCCGCTCGTGCACCCAGCGCGAGACCGCGTGCGGCGAGATCACCTCGTCCTTGCCGCCCTGCACCACCATCCACGGCACCTCGACCTCGGGCAGGTCGCCGAAGTCGAAGATGGTCAGCGGCGGGGCGATCAGCAGCAGCCCCTGGACCTCGGCCCGCTCCACCGCCCGCAGCGCCACATAGGCACCGAAGGAAAAACCCGCCAGCCAGAGCGGCGAGGCCGGGTGGCGTGCGCGCACCCAGTCCAGCACGGCAAGCAGGTCCTGCGTCTCGCCCACGCCGCGGTCGAAACGTCCGACCGAGTGGCCCACGCCGCGAAAGTTGAAACGCACGGTGGGCACACCGAGCTCGTTGAACGTATCGGACAGAATATGCACGACCTTGTTGGCCATGCTGCCGCCGTACAGCGGGTGCGGGTGGCACAGCACGGCGACGGGCCCGCCCTCGGGGCAGCCCTCGGGATAGCGGGTCAGGGCCTCGATGTCGCCGGCCGGTCCGGGGATCATCAGCTCCTCGCCGCTGCACGGCGACTCCTGCAGGCCGTCGTACAGGTGCTTGGCGCGCAGCTCGGAGACGTCGAAATCGCTGGTCATGAACCTCGTTCCTTGGTGCGGGGCCGGCCACGGGCACCGGCCGCGAGTGTATTCCCGATCAGATCGTCAGGCGCTCGACCACGCGCCCGTTGATCAGATGCTCCTCGATGATCTCGTCGATGTCCTCCTGGTCCACGTAGGTGTACCAGGTGCCCTCCGGATAGACGACGGCGATCGGGCCCTCGTCGCAGCGGCCCAGACAGCCCGAGATGTTGACGCGGGTCTGCCCCGGCCCGTGCAGGCCCAGTGCCTTCATCCGCTCCTTGGCGTACTGGCGCATCTCGGCCGCGCCGTGGTTGGCACAGCAGGCCGAACCGTCCTCGCGGCAGTTCGTGCAGAAAAAGATGTGGCGCTGGTAGTAAGGCATCGGAGGGGCTTGCGTGTAACCGCTGACACGTTGGAAGATAGTTAAGAGGACGATTATATAGGAAGGCGTCCCGCCGGCCTAATTCGCGGGCAAGACACCGCCCGTCGGCCTGTCCAATCGCTTCCTCAGCCTTTCAATATTGGGACCCCCGGCTTGGAACTCAACACCGACATCCGCGCCCGGCTGCTGTCGCGGGCCGACCACTGCGTCAAATGCGGCCTGTGCCTGCCTCACTGCCCGACCTATGTGCAGACCCTGGACGAGAACGAGTCGCCGCGCGGGCGCATCGCCCTGCTGCAGGGCCTGGCCAGCGACGCCCTCACGGCCGACGCGCGCCTCGCCGGACACCTCGACCACTGCCTGGCCTGCCGCGCCTGCGAGAACGTCTGCCCCTCGGGGGTGCAATACGGCCGCATCCTCGACGACGGGCGCGCCCTGCTCGCCGAACGCCGGCCGCTGCGAGGCATCGCCCGCCGTCTGCATGACACCGCACTGGGTCTGGTCATCCACCGGCGCCGGCTGCGGGCGGCGGCTCAGCTGCTGCGCCTGTATCAGCGCAGCGGGCTGCGCCGGCTGGTCCGCGCCAGCGGTCTGCTGCGCCTGTTGGGCGGCCGAGCGGCCGATTGGGACGCGCAGCTCCCGCCGCTGCCCGCACTGCACCCCTGGCAGCCACGCTACGCGGCTGTCGGCGAGCGGCGCGGCACCGTCGCGCTGTTCACCGGCTGCATCGCGGAGGCGGTCGACGAGCCGACGCTGCGCGCCGCGGTGCGCGTGCTCACCCGCCTGGGCTACGAGGTCCTCGTTCCGCCGGCGCAGACCTGCTGCGGCGCCCTGCACCAGCACGGCGGCGATTTGGAGACGGCGCGGCGCCTGGCGGGCGAAAACCTGGCCGCCTTCGCCGCCGAGGACATCGAGGCCGTCGTCAGCTGCGCCAGCGGCTGCGGCGCGCAGCTGGCCGAATACGCCGCCCTCGACTGGGACGACGACGGCCAGCGGGAGGCTGCCGAGTCGCTCGCCGGCCGCGTGGTCGACATCAGCGCCTTCCTCGCCGACCAGGACTGGCCGGTGACGCCCGCGCCGCTCGCGGCGCGCGCCGCCGTGCACGACCCCTGCAGCCTGCGCAATGTGATGCGTGCCGCGGGCGCCGTCTACAAGCTGCTCGCGCGTATCCCGGAGCTGCAGGTCGAGCCGCTGGCCGGCAACGCCCGCTGCTGCGGCGCCGCGGGCAGCTACATGCTCACCGAACCGGAGATGGCCAAGGCCCTGCGCGGCCCCAAGCTCGAGGCGGTCGAAGCGAGCGGGCCCGATCTGCTCGTCACCGGCAACATCGGCTGCGCCCTGCACCTGGCCGCCGGCCTGCGCGAACAAGACCGCCCCGCCCCCGAGGTCGTGCATCCCGTCGTCCTGCTCGATCGTCAACTGGCGCAGGAGTGAATCCAAACGCCCAACTAAACACAGAGACACAGAGGACACAGAGGACACAGAGGACACAGAGGACACAGAGGACACAGAGGACACAGAGATCTTTACGTATTTCGAATCCTCTTTGAACTCTGTGCCTCTGTGTCCTCGGTGGTTAGACTCAGCGCGTGAAAGGAACTGCAGCGCGCCGACGAACGTCACACTTTCCGCCATATCGTGCTCCAAACCCTTGCCTGCGCCCGGGTTTCCTGCGAGATTGCGCGCGGGGGAACCGCCTTCCACGGTCGCTCGCCGCCGCCCTCCGGTCGAGCAAAGACTGTCACAGCGGTTCGACGCCTAATAAAAACGCACACGAAGGGAGCAATCCAATCATGAAGCATTACGTACGCGGATTCCGCACCGCCGCGCTGGCGCTGACCCTCGGGCTGGGCTCGATGTGGGCGGCCAACGCCCAGGCTGCCAACAACACCGGTATCGGCAAGCTCTATTTCGGAGTCAAGGGCGGTCTGATGATGAACGACGTCGGCGGGTTTGGCGATGCCATCAACATCGGCGGCATCGTCGGCGCCCCCGTTTCCCACATGCCGCAGGGTACCATCTCGGTCGAGGGCGAGCTCACCACGACCCTGTCCAAGGGCGACGTCAATTACTTCGGATATACCGGCAATTGGGATATCACGACGCTGGCCGGGTACGGCGTATTCCGCACCAACGGCCCAATGTACTTGAAGGCCAAGGCGGGCTATTTGTTCGAGGATGTCAGTGTGTCGATCGGCGGACTGAGAGGGTACGGTTCCGATTCGGGCCTCTCCTTCGGCGTGGGCGGCGGCATGCGCCTGGCCGGCGGCCACCGCATCGAGATCGAGTACACGGTCATCGAGTCGGACGTGAACTTCCTAAGCATCGGCTATAACTTCTGACCCAGAAGTTGGCAGTTGGCAGTTGGCAGTTGGCAGTTGGCAGTTGGCAGAAGAATACTCACAGGCTCTTCTCTTTACTGACGACTGCCAACTCCGCCCGGAGGGCGGCCGCGCCTCACGCAATCATGCTGCCAACTGGCACAGCCATGAATTCCGCATTCAATAGACGAACCCAAACGCCGGATTAACCACAGAGACACAGAGTA
>DATFLL010000018.1:0-9076 GCA_035267785.1 Gammaproteobacteria bacterium
CCCCCGGCGCCGGTGAACCCCATGCCGGCGCGGATCGACACAGCTATTGAGGGTGCGGCTGCAATATCCTGGCTGTCCCCGGACCCGATGCCGGCACGGTCCGGGTCAATGTCCGGAGCAGACCGTGTTGAGAACCGGAGAGGAGGCACTATGAGTGCACAATCGAGTGGTAATGACGGTTGGCGCCGGGGTCGCGCTGCGGCGTGGGCGCTGGCCGGGGCGTTGATGTCGCTGCCGGCCCTGGCCGCAAGCCCGCGGCTGGATAACGCCAACGCGCATCTGGTCAAGGCGGCGGCCCTGCTCAAGGCGGCCGGATACACGGGCGAGCAGCGCGCAGTCACCCGGCACCGGGAAGAGGCTATCCGACTCATCGAGCGGGCCGAGCGCGAGATCGCGCGTGCCAAACAGGCGGCGGATGCACCGCAGGGTCAGACCGGTGTTCAGCCGGCGCCGCGGCTCAATCCGGGGCTCGCACCGCGGATGCGTTGAGGCGTTTGCGCGGGCGCCATTTAATGCCTGCGCCATGCCGCTCAATAGAATTCCAGGTGAAGGCGCATCAGCGCGACGACGGCGTTGTTGATGTCGCGGCGGCCGCTGGGATGGCGGATGTACTGCAGATCCGGCTGCAGGGTCACGAAGCGGTGCAGGTTGATTAGATAGCTGAGCTCGTAGCTGGTCTCGCCCGGGGCATCGGCGCCCCGGATCTCGGCATGTGCGATACCGGCGGTGAAGATATCGTGCCGCCGCCCGGGCACCGGCATTTGCAGACCCAGGCCGATATAATGCGGCACGGTGGTGGCCGGGTCGGGTGCGTGGCCGAGCTGCATGAATACCCGGGGAGCGTCGGGGCCGTGTCCCAGCGAGCCCTCCACGGCGCCATAGGCCCCCCAGTCGCGATCCGGTAAACCGCGCAGCGCCGGGTCGGACTGGCGGTAGCGCCACAGGCCCAGCTTGAAATGCGCGGCTCTGTCCTGCGGCCCGGTTCGATAGCGCAACTCGCCAATGGTCAACGCACCGTCTCTGAAACCGCGGCTGCGCTCAGCGGGATTGGGCTGAAATATGCCCAGCTGCAATTTCCAATGACGCCCGAGCGCGGCACCTTCGAGACCGAGGCCGGGCTCCGGGTAGGTCGAGATTGGTACATTGGCGGACAGAGTCGGGTCCAGCCCGAACGAGGCGTTCAGCAGCAGCGAAGCGGCGTCGGTCGCTGCGAAACTCTGGTTGAGGTCGATGATTCCACCCCGCACGCTCAAGCGCGGACCGCGCCGACCGACGCGGTATCGCTGACGGTACCAGAGCTGGTATACGCGCGTGCTCGAGGCCGCGTCGAGATTGTCGGCTATCTGCAGGTCGCCGATGTTGTTCGCGCTGGCCTCGCCGCTGGCGATGCGCAGTGCGGACGCAGCGAAACGACCCCCCTTCCAGGCCCCGAGTGCACCGGTGTCGATCGCGACGGCGGCATGGACCACGCTGTTCGTGACGGTCCCGCGCTGCAGGCCGCCCGCGAGGTTGGAGACGAGATCGGTATCGATGTGCAGACCCCATTGGAAGGCGTGGGGTTCGTCGCTGAGCAGCGCCCGACGTGCCGGCATGGCGGTTTCGCCGGCGTTCGATGCTGAAGTGCTGCCATCGTGTCCGGACTGCGGTGTGCTGCCGTGGCCCAGCGCCGCGGGGATCAGGCCGACCTGACAGCAGGCGAGTGCGGCGCAGCCGAGATACCGAGTCAGACGGCGGGCTGGGCGCGGGACATTGGGCAAGGGGGGCTCCGATTCGCGAGCGGCTGAGCGTGGGCGAAATTATAGCGCGGCGACGCTGGGCTCATCCAAAGCGGCGGCGTCGGGGACCGTTTTGCGGTCGGTGTCGGACCGAAGTCTAAGCCTCGAGGGGCCGGGCGCGGGCGAGCATTGCGTTCCAGGCCGAGACCGCCTCGGCGACGGCGGTGTCTCGGTCGCGACCGTCGGCGGCCACGCGCGGGCCGATCTGGCCGCAGATGGGACAGGTGACCCAGTAGAACGTCTCGGTGCGGCCGTCGGCGAGGGTTTCGGTCTGTTCACGCACCTCGGCATCCGCACCGCACAGGCATTTCCTCGTTTCCATCGGCATGGCTCCCGGCTGAGGCTCGGCGTATCGATCGGAGTGTGCTTCCAATCTACCACGACTTGTTCCCCTGGCAACAGCAGGGTTTTCTGCCCCGCGGCGCTACGCTCAGCGATCCTTGAGGGGCTCGCCTCCGGTCCCCTGGGCCGGGACGCCCGGGGCCATTTGCTGCGCGATTACCAGTTTGCGCGCCTCGCCGCGAATGGCTGGCAGGAAGGTGCGAAACAGCAGGCCCGCCAGGATGCAGCATACGCCGCCGATGGCCACCGTCATCGGCGCCCCGATGTGGTGCGCGATCGTGCCGGCGAGCAGTGCGCCGAGCGGCCCCATCCCCATGAACATCATCGAATACAGCGACATCACCCGGCCGCGGAAGTCGTCCGGCACCATCATCTGCAGCAGCGTGTTACTGGAAGCCATCTGTACCATGACCGAAAAGCCGACCGGCACCAGCAGCAGCGCGGACAGCCAGACGCTGCGCGAGAACGAAAACAGGATCAATGCCGAGCCGAAGCTCAGCACGGCATAGCCGATGAGGCTGCTCAATCCGCGCAGCGAGCGCCGGGCGGCCAGGGTCAGCGCCCCGAGCAGGGCGCCAACGCCGGTACAGGCCATCAACACGCCCAAGGTCTCGGCCCCGCCGTGCAGCACGCGGTCGGCGAAGATCGGCATCAACACGACATAGGGCATGCCGGTCAGACTGCCGATCCGCAGCCTGCTCATGCTGCAGATCGGCAGGTTGCGCCGGGCAAAACCCAGTCCCTCGCGAATGTGCGAGGGCATGGGCGTGCGGTGCCCGGTGATGACGCGGGGCGTGATGCGCATCAACAGCAGGCTGACAATGACACCGAGAAAGCTGACGCTGTTGACCAGGAAGCACCAACCCTCGCCGACCGCGGCCACCATGAGCCCGGCGATCGACGGCCCGACGATCCGGGCGGCGTTGAACATCGAGGAGTTCAGGGCGATGGCATTGGCCAGGTCCTTGCGTCCGACCATTTCCACAATGAAGGACTGGCGGGCCGGTATGTCGAAGGCGTTCACCAGGCCGAGCATCGTGGCCAGCAGGAAGATCTCCCACACCCGAATGTGCCCGGCCAGGGTCAACAGTGCCAGCGCGAGGGCCACGACCATGGCGGTGATCTGCGTGAGGATCAGCAGGCGGTGACGGTTGTGGCGGTCGGCGACGGCCCCGGCCAGCGGGGCGAGCAGGAAAACGGGGAATTGCCCGCAAAAGCTCACCAGACCGAGCAAAATGGTCGAGTCGGTCAGGCGGTAGACGAGCCACGCCTGCGCCACGGTTTGCATCCACGTGCCGATCAGCGAGGTCAGCTGACCGAAAAAGAACAGGCGATAGTTGCGGTGCCTGAACGCGCGCATCAGGGCCTGCAGGCGCGTGATGGGCTCTTCGGGGTCGTGGGATGGCTGGGGCGTGGGTGAAGCGCTGTTCATGACTGTCAACGCCGATTGTAACGCCGGGCCGGGTTATGCGACAGCACACCGTGTCGCAACATCTGCGACCCGTCGTGACGTGCGGGGGGGCGGCTTGTCCGTTTGACCGTTACTCGGCGGGCGAGCCGACGATATCCATGCGAAGCTGTGCCGCAGGCAGTCCGGCCTCGAGTAGACGCCGGCAGCTGGCATCCACCAGGGCCTGGGGTCCGGCAATGTAGACGTCGAGTTCGTTCAGGTCGGTATGTTCGGCGGCGATTCGGTCCAGGTGGTCGTCAACGGTCCGCTGCCGGGTGACGCCGTCGCGGGCGGGCAGTTCCAGGCGGCTGTATTGCAAGTTCTCTATGGCGTCCGACCATGAGCGGCAGAGATTGTTCAAGTAATGCCCGTCGGGCGGGGCGGCGGCCCAATACAGGTCAACGCGCTCGGCAGTGTCGGCCGACATGGCGTGCTCGACCAGACTCTTGATCGGCGCAAAGCCCGCATCCCAGGCGATGAAGAGCAGCGAGCGGGGCGAGTCCTCCTCCAGGACAAAGCTGCCAATCGGCCCGGTGAGTGTGACGGGCTCGTTGGCGCGCAGGCGATTGAAGGCGTAGTCGCAGAACGGATCGCCCGGCCGGCGGGGGATATGAAATTGCAGGTTCATGTCGTCGCAAGGGCAGCTCGCGATGGGCAGACGCGCCTTGAGCGCATCGTCGAGCGCGATCGTGGCGTGTTGGCCGGCGAGAAAACGCAGTCGCTGACTGCGCGGCGTGCGCACATGCAGCAGCAGGACGTCCGGACCGAGTGCCTCGAGTTTGCGTGTCCGCGCCGCGATGGTCTGCAGCGGCATGTCCGCCGCACCTGCGGCCTCGTCAGTCTCGACCACCAGGTCCGTCACGGCGGTGTGGCAGCACAGCAGGGTATAGCCCCGCGCCTTTTCCGCCTCCGTGAAGACGTAGTCGTGGTGGCGGACCTTTTGCACCTCGCCGCTCAACACGCGTGCCTTGCACTGGCCGCAGGCGCCGTTGCTGCAGCCGTAGGGCAGGGCGAGACCGGCGCGCAGTCCGGCGTCGAGCAGTGTGTCGCTGCCTTCCACGAAATAATCGTGTCCGCTGGGTTGAACGTCTACATGGGCGGCCATGATGCGCAAGAAGGTATCCTCCACGAAAAAGCGTTCGGCGGGTGCCCCGCCCGGGTTCTGCGTCTGCAGGGTGCGGTAAAACCAGTTTCGGAATTCGGCCAGCGCCGGATCGGTATCGGCCCGAGGGCTGTGTTCGATCTCGACTAGCTTTTGCTGGATGCTCCGGGCCAACGATCGATAGCGGTCCAATTCCGTTTCGGCCGCGGCCAGGCGTCGGCTGACCGCGGCCAGGCGCGCCGCCAGCGTCTCGTTGTCGGGCAGTACGGCAGGACGCGAGCGGGCGCGGTTGGAGGCGCGCTCGATGATGGATTCCATGCGCTCGACCATGGTGTTGTCTTCGACCTGCGCGTAGGGGAAGCAGCGCAGCAGCTCGTTGAGGTCGATCATGCCCTCGAAGGTGGATAGCTCGCCGTCGCGGACCTTGCGCTGCAGCGTGCCGCGCTTGACGCCTACCAGCCGCGCCGCCCGTGAGATGGGGATCAGCTGTGCCATCGGCGGTGCTGCACGGGGCGATACGACGGATTGGCAGGGCAAGGTGTCACGGCGACTCCCAGCGGCGAGGGGATGCCTGAAAGTATAGCAAGCGGGCGGCTCGGCCCGGCTCGCCGGCCTGCCAAATGTCGCGAACCACGCAAATGGGCCTTCAGATGACGCGATGACGGCCGATGATCCGGGTTAGGGAAGCGGCCGCGGGGGACACGGTGCAGTCTTTCGGCCTGAGCGGAGCCGCTGCTTCGCGGATGGGCGGCGAGCCGGCGCCCGGTCGGCACGGGCCCGCGAAGGCGTTTTCCTGGGGGGAGGGGCATATGACCGCGAAACCCGAGCGCAGCAGCGACGTCGACTGCGATGCGGGGCGCCGCCGGGGCTGCGGCACCTTCTGCTGTCGGTTGCTGGTTCGTCTCAAGGAACATGAACTGGAGCCGTCTCCCGATGGCACACCGGCCAAACGCTTCGTGGATAAGGACGAAGAGGGATACTGCGTACATTTCGACCGCGAATCGTGCCTGTGCTCCATCTGGGAGCGCCGGCCCCAGACCTGTCGGGAATACAGCTGCAACGAGGATTTTCTTCTGCAGGTCGCCGTCCGGGAGGGCTTTTCGAATATAGCGGACCTGGCCCGCAAGGCGGCGACGACCTACGTCCCGGTCGAGCAGTACGTTAGCATCCCTTATCGAAGGTCGTGACTCGTCGGGTCGGTCGGCGCAAGGTTTGCAGCGGTGCCGCCCGGTCTAATTGGGCGTCTTGGTGGGCGTGGAAACGGTATCGCTGTTTTTGCGCTGGCGCAGGCGCATCGGCAGATTGCTGGTGCGGGCGATTTTATCCCAGGTCACGACACCCAATACCTTGTCGGCGCTTTCCAGCGCGCCGGACTCCGTAACGACTGCGACATTCTGCTTGGCGTCGCGCATCCGCATAAATGCGTCGAGCAGGCTCTCCGCGGCGCGCACGAGAATGAAGTCATTGGTCCCGTGGCGTTCGAAGACCTCGTTGATGGGCAGGTCGGGGTCTATCTGGCGCAGCTTGGCAGCGGTGACGACGCTGGCGACCCGACCATCCTGCACGGCGATGATATGTGGAGGCTGGCGGGAATTCTTGATGACCCGGCGCAGTGGCGCGGTGTCGTCCAGCGGGCGGCGCAGCAGAGGGGTGTCCAGGATATCGCGCACGCTGTGCATCAAGTACAGGTTGGTCTGCAATGCCTCGGGAATAATATGGCCGCGGCGCGAGAGCTTCAACGTGTAGATGTTGTCGCGCATCAGCCCGCGGCGCACGCCGTAGGCGACCGAGGCGGAGATCATCAGCGGAATGATGATGTGATAGTCGCGCGTCATTTCGAAGATCATGACGATCGCCGTTACCACCGCGCCCGTGGCCCCGGCCACGACTCCGGCCATGCCGATAACCGCCGCGGTAGGCGCGCTGAGTTCGACACCGGGGAGCACATTGCCGATGACGGCGGCGTAGGCGGCGCCGAGGGTCGCGCCGAGAAAAAGTGAGGGCGAGAAGATTCCGCCGGAGCCGCCCGAGCCGAGCGTCAGGGACGTGGCGAGAAGCTTGGCGAAGAACAGCAGCAACAGGAAGGCCGGATTCAACAGCGTGTGGCTCAGGATGTCCTGAACAGTCGCGTATCCGACGCCCTGGATGTAGTAATGCCCGCTGTGCGTGAGGAATAGGTACATCATAATGCCCACGACCAGCATACCGAGGGAGTGACGCGTGTAGTAATTGCCCGGCAGTCGGTCGAAGAAATCTTCGAACGCGTAGATCGAGCGTGTGAAGATCATCGACACGAGACCGAGGACGATCCCGAAGGCAATGTAGGCCCCGACGGTCGTAATCGTCACGTGTTGCGTGGCCTGCATCGCCAGATTGGGAATCGTAAATGCCGGATAGTCGCCGAAGGCCATGCGACCGACATAGGTGGCCGCGCCGGTGGCGAGCGCCACGGGGATCAGGGTGCGCGAGCTGATCTCGGGGAGGATCAGCTCCACCGCGAACAGCAGCCCGCCGATGGGGGTGTTGAACGTCGCGGCGATACCGCCGCCGGCGCCGGCGGCGATTAGAGTAACGAGTTGCCAGTGCGGCACGCGCAGCAACTGGCCGACCGAGGAGCCGAAGGCCGCGCCGATCTGGATAATCGGCCCTTCGCGGCCGATTGCCGCGCCGGTGCCGATGGACAGGGCCGAGGCCAGCGCCTTGATCAGCGCGACGATGGGACGAATGATGCCGCGGCCGTAGTAGATCGCGTCTATTACCTCGGGAACACCGTGTCCCTTGGCTTCCGGCGCGAACTTGCTGACCAGGAAGGCGACGATAAGGGCACCGACCACCGGCACCAGGATGATCCAAATACCCCAGGGTCCGGCGACGGTGTGCACACTGGTGTCGTAGACGGTATCCAGAGTGCCGAGGAAGGCGACATTGTGAAAAAGGGCGATCAGGGCCCGGAAGACCACCGCGCCAGCGCCCGCGACCAGACCGGTGAGGATGGCCAGCAGCGTAAAGCGCAGCATTGGGGCGGATGGCATACGGTTCCTTATGAGGATCCTCTGGCAAATGAGAGTCTGGGGCCGTTCGCCAAACGTCTATGTGTATCGCGGGAGGAGGCCCCGGTGGCGCGTTGCGAAAACTCAACGTGTCATGATATCCACCATTCTGCATGGTTGGGCCTACCGGGGCAAGCGTGGCCGGGCACCGTGCGTGGCTCGCGAGGCGAAACGTCCAGGCAAATCAACGCCGTTGGAGTCGACCTGCGCCAGCCGTGTGTTTGAGGCGGCTCTGATTGGGGATCGCGGGCGCATGGCCGGTGTGGCAGCCGCCGCTGGAGCGGACAACACGCTGATAATAAAAGAAAAGTGAACGCGGTTTCTGACAGGGCCGCGCCCGCGGGCGCCGCGGTCGTCGGCGGCGTGATCTGGGCGTGAATATTTTGCCCTCTCCATCCGTCATACTGCACGCAGACCTCTCGCGTGGGCGGTTTGCCGCCTGGCGGCGGTTGAACCTTTGCCTCGGCGCGGAGGTCGAAGGCCTACACCTTATTGAAAGACAAGAAAGAGGTACCATGGGACGTATCGTGAACGGGCTGGCCGTGGCCCTGACCATCTTCGCGGCTGCATTCGTTTGGAGCGCCGATGCCAGCGCCGCGGGCAAGGGCCCGTCGGGCGTGCATGCCGGCTCACAGCTGGCCGCATCAATGCTCGCCGACATTACCCAGGCGAGCTGGATTGCCGAGGGCAAGGGTCCGCACGTCGTTTATGTCTTTTTCGATCCCAATTGCCCGTATTGCCACAAGCTTTATGAAGAGACGCGCTCGTGGGTATCGCAGGGCAAGCTGGAGCTGCGCTGGATCCCGGTCGGCGTGTTGACGACGACCAGCGAAGGCAAGGCCGCCGCCATGCTGGGAGCGAAGGACCCCCTCAAGGCTTTCTATCAAAACGAAAACCACTACAGCCGCAGTGGCGGTGGCGGCGGACTCGAGGAAGGGCTGGCGGGGCCGGCGATCGAAAAGAAGCTCAAGGCCAACGAGAGCCTGCTTGCGCGTACGGGCTTCGGTGCGGTTCCGACGATGCTGTTCCGAGCCAAAGACGGTCAGGCGGTGTTGGTCCAGGGCTCGCCGCCGAACGACAAGCTCAAGCCTATCCTGGACAGCGTTAAGTAGGGCCGGGCATAGAGCCCGACGGGTCGCGGCTAACGCACTGCATACCGGGCAGTGCGTTAGCCGTCTCTCAAGTTACATACATTTCCTTCTTTTCGCTCAAACGCAGCCAGCCTTTGATGATGCGATAGAGCAGCCAGATTGCGTTGGCGAGCAGGATGTAATAGCCGACGACGATCAACGCGGTGATCGAACCGAGCACCGTCCACAGCAGTCCCCACCAGAACGTGCGCATCTGCCAGCGAAAG
>DATFLL010000019.1:0-11984 GCA_035267785.1 Gammaproteobacteria bacterium
TTCGTAGCCCGAATAGGCATGTACGACGTACCAACGCAACGCCATACCTTCAGCCTCCTTGGCCGGTGAGCAGCTTCACCGCCCACAGCAAAAACATGTCGAACAACCACAGCAGCAGACCGACCAGTATGACCATGGCGAGCACGATCAGCGTGGTCTGCGTGGTCTCCTTGCGCGACGGCCAAACGACCTTGCGCACTTCGATCATCGCATTGCGCCCGAAAGCCACCGTCTGCATGCCCGCCTGGGTACGCGCCCCGACTGCCAAGGCGACACCAGCGACGACGAGCAATCCCAGCACCCGGTACAGCAGGGACTGGTCCGCAAAATAATAAAAGCCCACGACACCGCCGGCGAGCAGCAGTATCGCAACCAATAACTTAACTTTATCCTGCATCGCCTCGTTCAGACCTTGCGTACGCACCTGGCGAATATGGCAGGCCAGGAGGGAATCGAACCCCCAACCTGCGGTTTTGGAGACCGCCGCTCTGCCAATTGAGCTACTGGCCTTTCAACAGTTACAAGCATCAAGCTTCAAGTTCCAAGTAGAAAGTCAAGGGCCGCGGTCCCATCGCCGCTCGTGGCGGCCGACCGGACCAGCGACCCAATGCGGTTACTTGTACCTTGTAACCTGTAACTTGCTACTTATTTACTCGATGATTTTTGCGACGACACCGGCGCCGACGGTCCGGCCGCCCTCGCGAATGGCGAAGCGCAGGCCCTCTTCCATCGCAATCGGCGCAATCAGCGACACCGTCATCTTCACGTTGTCGCCCGGCATCACCATCTCCACGCCCTCGGGCAGGTCACAGGCTCCCGTGACGTCCGTCGTGCGGAAGTAGAACTGCGGACGATAACCATTGAAAAACGGCGTGTGACGTCCGCCCTCTTCCTTGCTCAGCACGTACACCTCGCACTCGAACTTCGTGTGCGGGGTGATCGAGCCGGGCTTGGCCAGCACCTGGCCGCGCTCGACCTCGTCGCGCTTGGTGCCGCGAAGCAACACGCCCACGTTGTCGCCCGCCTGACCCTGGTCCAGCAGCTTGCGGAACATCTCCACACCCGTGACCGTCGTCTTGGCCGTGTCGCGTATACCGACAATCTCAACCTCGTCGCCAACCTTCACGATGCCGCGCTCGATACGACCCGTCACCACCGTGCCGCGTCCGGAAATCGAGAACACGTCCTCGACCGGCATCAGGAACGTGCCGTCAATGGCTCGCTCGGGCTCGGGAATGTAGTCGTCCATCGCCGCAACCAGCTTCTCGATCGAGGGCACGCCGATGTCCGAGGTATCACCCTCCAGCGCCTTGAGCGCAGAACCGGTCACCACCGGCACGTCGTCGCCCGGAAACTCGTACGAGCTCAGCAGCTCGCGAACTTCCATCTCCACCAGCTCCAGCAGCTCGGCGTCGTCGACCATGTCCGCCTTGTTCAGGTACACCACAATGCACGGCACACCCACCTGGCGCGACAGCAGAATGTGCTCGCGCGTCTGCGGCATCGGGCCGTCCGCGGCCGAAACCACCAAAATGGCTCCGTCCATCTGCGCCGCACCCGTGATCATGTTCTTCACGTAGTCCGCGTGTCCCGGGCAGTCCACGTGCGCATAGTGGCGCTTCTCGGACTCGTACTCCACGTGTGCCGTGGCAATCGTGATCCCGCGCGCCTTCTCTTCCGGGGCACTGTCGATCTGGTCGTAACCACGCGCCTCGCCGCCGTACTTCTCGCCCATCACCTTCGTGATGGCCGCCGTCAGCGTCGTCTTGCCATGGTCCACGTGGCCAATCGTGCCTACGTTTACGTGCGGCTTGGTACGTTCAAATTTCCCCTTGGACATCGGAAGGTCTCCTCCAACAGATGCAAATTCTCAAACGTGTTCTACAATCAAAGCGCCGCGGCCGGCACGCCAATTTAAAACTATGGAGCCCATAACCGGACTTGAACCGGTGACCTCTTCCTTACCAAGGAAGTGCTCTACCGACTGAGCTATATGGGCCGAAATCAATAGCGAGTGTCGAGTAACGAGCAGCGAGGCAAAACGAATGTGCTAGCACTCAACGCTTGCCATCAAATCTCCTCGATCCTCGTCACTCGCAGCTCGCTCCGTGTTTTGGAGCGGGTGATGGGAATCGAACCCACGTCATCAGCTTGGAAGGCTGAGGTTCTACCATTGAACTACACCCGCAAAACCCAGGGCCAAGTTACGAGGGCCGAGGGCTCAGGCCCACGCTTGCGCCTTGTTGACTCAGCGAGTGTTTCGGTAACCGCCTGTCCACCGCCGCATCACTGCGGCGAGTTCCGCGCCACACCCTAGAAACTCGTTACTCGTTCCTCGTACCTGGCGTAGTGGTGGAGGGGGGTGGATTCGAACCACCGAAGGCTGAGCCGTCAGATTTACAGTCTGATCCCTTTGACCGCTCGGGAACCCCTCCGCGAACGTAAGCGCCGTATTCTGCTTGAGCGCAGAGACAGTGTCAACCTCGGATGCCCCGAAATATCCTTGTAATCCGGTTATCTAGGGACGATCGGGCGCGGGAGGAGCCAAGCCGACTCGGACGGGAGCCGCGGGAGGGAAAATGGCGCTGGCGATCGGTTTTGACCGTTTCGCCGGGAGCGAAACGGGGCGCGCTTCAGCGCGCCCGTAGGGCGAAGGCCATGGAAGGCCTGAGTCACCGTTTCGCCGGGAGCGAAACGGGGCTCGCTTCAGCGCGCCCGCAGGGCAAAGACCAGGGATGGTCTTCGTCCACCCCCGACCCGCCGACGCCAGTCGGCGTGTGCCGTGCCGCCGTCTCCACCGCACGGGCGGACCGACGAGAATGGAGCTGGCGAGAGGATTCGAACCCCCGACCGGCTGATTACAAATCAGCTGCTCTACCAACTGAGCTACGCCAGCACGCGCCTCCCTGATGCGAGCGTCCGGATTCCGAACGGCCCCTGCCGGGGGACCGCAGCCTGCCGGCCCACCCGCCCCCAAGAAGTGGGGCGATTCTAAGGAATCGGGCCCGCAAAGGCAATTTGCCCGCCCGCCGCCGGATGGGTCGCAGCGGTTCGTCCCCTATCCGGACTGGCAGGCATGGCGGTCGCGGCGCAGGTGCGGGTAGTCGGCCAGCAGGGCCTTGAGCGCCTCTTCGACGTTGTCATCGGAGGTCTGCGGCTGCAGGTCCAGCCAATAGCGCCGTTGAGGCAGCGGTACCCCCTGCATCTGCGGCGAGAAACCCAGCTCGCGCATATCGCTTACACGCTGGCGGGCCGCGACGCGGCTGGAGTAGACACCGAGCGAGATGGCGTTCTTGGTGTCGCCGGTGGCGACGAGAAAATAGTCCTTCACCCCGTTCGCGCGCAGCTTCGCGATGGTCTTGCGAGCAGCGCTGCGCGACTGGGAGGGTGGAATCATGACCCAATACCCGTCCTTGTCCGGCAAATGTTCCACCCGTACCCGACTGCGAATATCCATGGCGCGCAGGCGCTTGGCGGCGGATCCGGCCTCATCGCGCTCATCGAAGGGTCCGAGACTGGCGCACTGGGCACCGCTCGAGGCGTCGTTCCCCTGGGACCCCTGCGCGGTGGCTGTACCGGCCGGCTCGTTGAGCAGGCGCAGGCGCGCCACATCGTCGCCGGGCTCGACGTCGGCTTGCGTGACTGTATGACGCCAGGGCGCGGCACGGTAATTCCAGGCGAAAAACCCCAGATTCACGGCCACCAGGAAATAGACAATCCACTTCATGCCGCGTCTCTCAGGTCCCTGCTCCCACCTTCGGTCCAATGTCCAGGCCTGCGATACGAGCCAGCCCCTGCAAGACGAGTTGCGGCACCAGTACCGGCGCCGCCGGCATCGTCAGCGCGTTCAACGGCCCGAGCAGCGCCTCGGCGTCTCCCCCGGTGAGTAGGCAGACCGGGCGGATGCCGATCGCGGCCTCGGCCTCGCGCAGACCGCGCTCGACGGCGCCAACCACGGCCGCGCGGGTTCCCTGCAGAATACAGGCAGCGGTGTCGCTTCCCAGGCCGTGCGCCAGCTCGTTGCGCGCTTCCACCAGGGACAGTCCGTCCGTTTGCTCGCTCAGTGCCCGGCGCATCATGGACAGGCCCGGCAAAATCCAGCCCCCCAAGTGGCGCCCGTCGCCGTGGAGCACATCGAGTGTAACAGCCGTGCCGCAGTCCACGACACAAACCGGACCGTCGATGACAGACCGCGCCGCCACAAGCGCCGACCAGCGATCCGGGCCAAGGCGTTCGGGCTCGGCGTAGGCGTTGCGTACGCCCCAACCGCTGTGGGCGGCCACCACCCACTCGGGGGTAAGCCCCCAGCGCTGACGGGCCAGCTGGGCCAGAGTCGAACGCACCGCCTCGCCCGACACACAGCTGACGACGATCCGCTCGACACCGGACAGGGGGGCCCAGACCTCGGCCAGACGTGACGGCCAGTCGGGCTCCGTGTGCAGCAGCTGGACTGCATCGCCGAGCCGACCCTCCTGCGGGACCACCCACTTGATACGGCTGTTGCCGACGTCGACGAGGAGGATCACGCCGCGGGACCCGGCGATTCGACTGCCCGTTCTTCGCGGCGGCGCAGGCTGGCCTCGCCGACGGAAAACCGCTGCAGCCCGGTCGGCCCATCGATGAGCAGACAGCCATCTTCATCTACTCCGCGGGCGACTCCTTCGACGACCTGCTCGCCCAGCGTCAGACGCACCGGCTGCCCGAACAGGGCATCGCGTTCGCGCCAGGCCGACAGGGACGGGCCGAGCCCATCCTCGGCAAAGGCGTCCAGGGCAGGTAACAGCTCGGCGAGCACCGCGGCTGCAATCGCATTGCGCGAGAGCGCCTGTCCCGCCACCTCCCGCAGGTCCACCCACGGCTGGTCGATCTCGACGGCCGCGCCGGCGTCCATAGCAAGATTGAGCCCGACACCGGCGACGACGTGGCAGGGTCCGTTCGACTCGCCGACGACCTCAAGGAGCACCCCGCCCAGCTTACGCTCGGCCCAGACCAGGTCGTTGGGCCACTTCAGACCGATGTCCGCCACACCGAGCGCCGCCAGGCCCTCGGCCACGGCCGCGCCCACCGCCAGGCTCAGCCCGCCGAGTTGTGCCGGGCCCAGCCTCGAGCGCCACAACACGGACATATACAGGTTGGTACCGAACGGCGAGACCCAGCGCCGGCCGTGGCGCCCGCGCCCGGCCTCCTGGCGTTCCGCCAGGCAGGCCATCCCGCCCGGAGCCCCTTCGGCCGCGCGCTGCATCAGGTAGCGGTTGGTGGAATCGAGGCTGAAATGGATCTCCAGCGCCGCCAGCTTGTCGCGCACCGGAGCTGGCAGACTGGCCACGATGGCCTCGTGCTCGAGCAGCTCCAGGGGGGAGGCCAACCGATAACCCCGCCCCGGAACCGAATGCACGGTCAGCCCGAGCTGACGCTCCAGGGCCTTGATCTGCTTCCAGACGGCGGCCCGGCTCACGCCCAGCGCCGCGCCGAGATCCTCGCCGGAATGAAAGCGCCCATCGGCCAATGTGCTCAGCAGTGAGTTCGTTTGCGCCATGATCGGTTCGTCGTTGAGGCGCCGCGTCGCGGCGCCACTGTCCAGCCCGTTAGTCTACCATGGCGGCCGCGGCGCTTTGCCCCCGCCCCGGCGGCGTTGTATGGTCGAACCGAGCAAGCGAGCAGAGCCATGACCACACCAACCGCCGATGTCCCACCCGGCGCCGAGCCGCACGCCTCAGACGAGCCGGCGCGTTATTTTCCTCCGCGCAGCGGCCGCTATGAGGTCAAGACCGGCCTGCACGCGCTCGGCACCGATTTCGGTAACGGTGCGCGCGACGGGCGGATTTTCCAGCTCGATGCCCAATTCCCGGCCTACCATGCGGCAAAAATAGCCGCACGCACCGAGCGCCTGGGAAAGTATTTCGCCCGCGTGCCGGGCACCGAGGACCTGGAGCGCGCGGCTGGCCGTTGGGTGCTGGAAAGGCTGGTGCACGAGTATCCGGAGAAATTCATCGCCCATCGCGAGGGCGGCGGGACAATGCGCCTGGTCTGTCGCCCCTCGGGCGAGACCTTGTGTTTCGACTCCGTCGGCGAGCTGCGTACGAGCCAGGCCGGAGCATCCGATGCGGCGGGCTATGTCAGCGCGCTGGATGCGCTGGCGATGCAGGTGCAGGAAGACATCGCCCTGCTCACTCCGGATGCCGCGGGGCGCTACCGCCTCGTCTTGCTCCATCTGTGCCTGCCCAATCACTGGGCGGCCGAGGACAAGATCGGCGGCGATTTCACCGCGCTGCACGCGCCGGTGCCGGAGATGGACCACATCAATCGCGGCGCCGACACGCTGCTCAGGCGCATCGGCCAGGGCGCGGGGCCTTTCGTGCGCTTTGCCTGGGGAATCGCGACCGACGACCGTCTGAACCATCACCCCGAGGCCCCGGCGACGACCGATCCCACCCAATGGCAGGGCCGGCGGTTCGATCCCGCGCACCCGCAGGCCTGGCTGCGCGTCGAACGTCAGGTGCTGGCCGGTATCGATGTCCGGAACGAGGCGTGCCCGGTGTTATTCACCATCCGCACCTACCACTACCCGCTGACCGAGCTGGCCGGCGAGCCCGGACAGCGCGAGGCCCTGATGGGGGCGGTGCGGTCGATGTCCGAGGCCGCGCTGGCATACAAGGGCCTCGACGCCGACCGCGACGCTCTGCTCGCGTGGCTGAGCCGGGGCGAGCCCTAGCCGGGCGTGCCGAACGCTATCGGGGTCTTATGCGCTACCGCTGCGCCTGAGCAGCGGCAGCTCGCCGCGATGGACCTGGCGAATGATGAAATCGGCGCGCCCCGGCTCGCGCTCGTTCAGCTCCTCGGCACATTGCGAGGGCTGCAGCGCGGCCGCCGAAAGCAGGACTTCCAGCTCCACGAGGTCGAACTTGGGGTGAGTCAATTCACCCGGCGCCGGGTTGTCCTTGCCGACTTCCCAAAACATGGGGGCGTGCCACATTCGTTTGCGCACGTCCTCACTCTGGATGAGCTCGACGCAGCGTGAATTGAGAGCCTGTGTGTCCATGGTCCTCCTCCCGTTTACGCGTTGCGCGCCGCCTGGGCCTGGGCCGCGGCGTAGCGCGGGTTTCGATGCCGAATCTCAAGGATGGAATTTGACCTCCATGCCCGTCAATGGGTCGGACAAGGCCGTGCCCCACGCGCATCTCCTGCCTTCGGGCGGTACCCGGCGCCAGCGCTTGCTACTATAGTAGTGTAAGCGGTGTGCGATGCCACCGAGTGGAAATTCGCACAATCTCCCACCCTCGGCGGGGCTTTATGACCGCCGCGATCGACCATACCTCGGCGCGCCGCGCCGAATCCACGGCCGACCGATTCGAACAGCGGGGACCGAAAGTGGCTATCGTGCAGTCGAACCTTCCCAGATCCGCACTGGAGCTGCAGCCGGCCGAACCCCTGTGGAAACGCGTGCCGACACGCGACGACACGGGCGGGCGGCTCAGCGATTTCATGATGCTGGTTCGCGGCTTGAACAAACAATCGCACACACGCATCCAACGTATCGTCGATGACATCGAACAGACGCTGCAGACCTACGGCAACACGGTCTATTTCGCCGATCTCAATCTCAAGTTGAATCTGCTTTGGGTCAGCGTGCGCGCGGTACCGGGAATCTGCCTGGAACTACCCACGGCGATCAATTTGCGCGTGCCCGAGGCAGTGCTCATCGCCCACAAGCTGCAGGCCGAAGCACAGGCCGAGCATGCGCCGGTGTGGCGTCGCCTGTTTGGCGGATGGTGAGGGGAACGCAACGATCGGCGCTCCGCCGCTCAATCAATTGCTGACTTGCGTGTTGAGGAGCATGGGAATATCGCCCGCCTTGTAGAAGCGCAGGTTCTTCATCGGCACGGCGTTGAAAGGCTGCATCGTAATCACCAGCCGCTGGGGCTTTACCAGAAACTGCTTGATCGCGTTGACCGACGCGGCATCGAGCGCGACCTCGTGGTTCACCAGGTCAGTCTCCACCGCGCTCGCAAGCCCTTGCTGGTAGGCCGCGGTCGCCTGGTGATGACGTTCGGCCTCCTTTGCCATCAGCCGCCGTACGAACGAAGCATCCTCATATCTGAATGATGCCGATCGAAAGCTCAGCCCTGGCATACCGCGGCGCAGGTCACCCGGTGCAACACCGGCAACCGCCATATTCAGTTCCAGGTCGCCCATATCTTCGGCATCCAGGTGATAGCGCACATTGGCCTCACCGGCGATCGGATCGTAATGCCAGTCCAGCTCGACATTGGCCAGCAGTTCGTTATAGCCCAGCGCCGCCAGGTTCAGTCCGTCGCGATAGACCGTCTCGAACCCCGAACGCTCGATCCACTGCGGAGGCGTACGGCGCGCCTCACGCAACAGGGTCCCGTCGACGTGGACGCCATCGAGGGTGATATACAAGCGGCGCGGCAACAGCTCTCGGCGCTCGTACTCGAAGTCGTGGACGACGGTCTTCTCGACGGTCAACCTCGCGCCGTTTTCTCGGTCGACCACCGACAGGTCGGTGATACCCACGGGGCCGAACAACGAGACGGTCACGTCACCGTAGTCGACCTTGGCGGCGCGGGCGAGCGGTGCCAGCAGGAGATTGACGCGGTAGCGGGCGTGGAAATACATCGACGCCTTGACCGCCCCGTAGGCCGCCAGGATCAGCATCAAGACCCCCATGGCGAAATTCTTGAATCCCGACATGCCCCGTCCCGTCTGGCCCCGGCTCCCATACCCATACCGCAAGGTGCCGCAGGCCGCGCACATAGTTTTGTGACAGCCGCCGTTACGCCGGTCCCGCTCCGACCTTCCATTCGCGGGCGACTGGAATTAATATGGATAGCGGGCCCGCACCTTGGCCCGATGACAAGCATAACAAGAATTGGGGACAAATATGGATACCGGTGCCTGGATCATCCTTGCCCTGATCGTGATCTTTATCCTGTTCATGATCGCGATGTACAACCGCCTCGTGGCGCTGCGCAATCAGGTCAAGAACGCCTGGCGTCAGATCGACGTCCAGCTAAAACGCCGCCACGATCTGATTCCGAACCTGGTCGAAGTCGTCAAGGATTACATGTCCTACGAGCAGGAAACCCTGCGCCAGGTCATCGAGGCCCGCAATTCCGCCGTCAACGCGCAGGGCCCGGCCGATACCATCGCGGCCGAAGGCGTCCTCAGCGGTGCCCTGGGCAAGCTGTTCGCGCTGATGGAGAACTATCCGGACCTCAAGGCCAACCAGAATGTGGCCAATCTCATGGAAGAGCTCAGCAGCACCGAGAACAAGATTGCCTTTGCGCGCCAGTTCTATAACGACAGCGTCATGTCGCTGAACAACGCCGTGCAGTCCTTCCCGTCCAATATGGTCGCCAATATGTTCCGCTTCACCGAGGCGACGTATTTCGAGGTGCCGCAGGCCGAGACCGCCGTGCCGAAGGTGAACCTGCGCTAGATCGCCCGCGATGGCCTCCTCGCTGGTCGTCACCTGTCCCGAATGCGGCTCGTACAACAGCGCACGCGCCTCGGTTTGCCGACAATGCGGGGCCGTGCTCAAAGCCGAACGCGCGCAGCGCCCGCGGATGCAGAAAAAGCTCCTGCGCCGCACGGACTTTCTCGCCGCCGCGCGGGCCAACCAGGCCAACACCCGTCGCCTGGTTCTGATTCTCGTTGCCGTTGCCTGCGTGCTGGGCTATCTCATCGGTTGGAACATTCAGATCTACGCACAGGCGCCGGCCCACACCTATGGGCAGCCGGCACCGGGAGACTGGTCGCCGTGGTTTTTCAGCGCCTGGGGAGCCATCGGCGCGGCCATCCTCGCCGGGGTCAGCCTGGTTTGGACTTTTGTGGCGTTCAAGGCGGGTGATCGCATCGTCATGCGCATGACCGGAGCGCGCCAAGTCGGACCGGACGAGGCACCCATGCTGAACAACGTCGTCGAAGAGATGGCCATCGCCGCCGGCCTGGCCAAGCCGAAGGTCTATATCATCGACACGCCCGCGCTGAACGCCTTCGCCACCGGCATGAGCCCGGGGCGCGCCTCGATTGCCGTCACCCAAGGCCTGCTCGATACGCTGAATCGCGAAGAGCTGCAGGGGGTCATCGGCCACGAGATGGGGCACGTGGTCAACTGGGATATCCGCTACGCGACGGCGGTCACAGTGCTGGTGGGCCTGATCGCCCTGGTCAGCGACGGTGTGCTGCGCAGCTTTTATTATGGGGGCGGGCGGCGGCGGGACAGCCGCGGCGGCGGTGTGGTCGCCATCCTGCTGCTGGTCTTCGCCGTGCTCGCACCGCTGGTCGCCAAGCTGGTGCAGATGGCCATATCGCGCCAGCGCGAATTTCTGGCCGATGCCACCAGCGTGCGTCTGACCCGCAACGCACAGGGACTCATCTCGGCGCTGGAGAAGCTGGAGACCTCGGCCCAGCCCTTCGACGGTGCCAACCGCGCCACCCAGCACCTGTTCATCGTCAATCCGTTCCGCAACTTCTCGGAGAAGGCCAGCGCCCTGATGGCCACCCACCCGCCGCTCTCGCGGCGCATCGAACGCCTGCGCAATCTAGGCGCTAAAGGTTATTAAGAGACCATTCTCGGGCGATCACTGAACGCGCACAGCAAGCACATCGCAGGGCGTGCCGTGGAGCACGGCATTGGCCGTGGAGCCAAGCATCATGGACACCCCATGGCGCCCGTGGGTGCCGACCACGATGAGATCCACTCCCTGCTCCTGGGCCAGACGCAGCAGCTCGCCCTTCACGGACCCGACCTCGACCAGACGCTGAGAGTCCGACAGCCCGGCCTCCTCGGCCAAAGACTCCAGGTACTGGCGGGCCCGCTCGACCAGATCGGTCTCGATTTCCACCGGCACCGCCGGCATGAGGTCATAGGCAACGTCCGTGACCACCGGCTCGACCACGTGGACCAACGATATCCGGGCCCCGTAGTGGGCAGCCAGATCCTGCGCACGGGCCAAAACCTGCTGCGCCTCCGGCGACAGATCCACCGCGACAACAATATGCTGATACGCCTGCATGCATCCCCCAATTTCTGCCGGAATCCGTTCAAAGGATATACCTTAAGGCGGCGATTTGCAGGCGCAGGGGCTCGGCCAGGCGCTCTGGAAATAACACAGAGAACACAAAGGCGCGGAGAAATACCGCCCTTCGGCCGGCGATTGCAAGTCGGGGAAAATGCTTGGTGAGGTGTGAGATGTGAGGTGAGCTGCCCGGCATACGCCTTGGCTGAGATGTCGGGTTACGCTGCGCTAACCCGACCTACGGCAGGGAAAAACACAGAGGGCGCAGAGAAACAACGCCCTTCGGGCGGAGCTGGCAGTTGGCAGTGAGATTCGTGAGGAGTGAGGTGTAAGGCGTGAGGCAATGACGGGGCTGCCTTATGACTCACACCCTACTCGTAACTTTGGCACTACAGACATTGCTTACGCCAAAGGACCTGAATTCGCCTGCCTACAGGCACCGCCGTATCACGCATTCATTTTTCTTCTCTGCGTCCTCCGCGTCTCTGCGTCTCTGCGTCCTCTGTGCTTATTCCAGAGCCGAGCAATTACTCAGGCATAAAAAAGCCCCCGGTACTTTCGTACCGGGGGCTTCGGATAGAAGCCTGGCAGTCGCCCTGACCCACCGAAGGTGGGTAGGCTTGCCCTGATTCCGAAGGACTAGGGTACTCATATGAACCCCGAAGGGGTTCTATGAGGCAGCGCAATGAAGCGCGAAGCGCTTCTGCATGGCCCTACTTTCGTTAAAACAGCAGGACGCTGCCCTGCAGATATCGTCGCGGCATAAAAAAGCCCCCGATACATCTGTACCGGGGGCTTCGGATAGAAGCCTGGCAGTGTCCTACTTTCGCATAGGGAAACCCCATACTATCATCGGCGCTGAGCTGTTTCACTTCCGAGTTCGGGATGGGATCGGGTGGTTCCAACTCGCTATTGCCGCCAGGCAAACTGTTTGGTCATCGG
>DATFLL010000020.1:0-21330 GCA_035267785.1 Gammaproteobacteria bacterium
GAGTTCCTGAAGTGGCGACAATCGAGACAGCGGCGTTGTTCGGCCGTTTCCCGTCCCCTGTTCGTTTTCTCCTCTGACCGGTCCTAAGGGCGCTGCCGCAACAGCGCGGAGAGTGACGGGTGCCCCCGCCCCTTAGTGATGCAGGGTCTGCCAATACCCCGCGAACACAATCGTGGACAGGATGAAGCCCAGGATTACGTTGACGACCACTCCCGACGTGAAGGCCCAGAACGGCTTGGAACTGGCGTGGGCGAGGTCAGGTGTGGCGCCGGAGGATCGGGGGCGGCTGTTCGAGCGCTTCTACCGGGGGGCGCGGACGCCGTCAGCGGAAGGCTGCGGTTTGGGCTTGTCGATCGTGCAGCGCATTGCCGCGCTGCACCGCGCGGACGTCCGTCTGGAAGAGCGGATCGACGGCGGCGGCCTGCAGGCCGTCGTGCGCTTTCCGGCCGCCTGAAGCTCAGCGGTAACGGCGCATCTGGCTGACCAGCACGCCCTGGATGCGAACCCGGTCTGGCGGGTAGACCTGCGGTGCGTGTGCGGCGTTGGCCGGGTACAACACAACGCGGTCGGATCGCTGCTCGATGCGTTTGAGGGTCGCCTCCTCGTCATCGATGAGCGCCACCACGACCTCGCCGTCGCGCGCCTGGTCGCGGCGCTCGATGACCACCCAGTCGCCGTCGAGGATCCCGTCCTCGATCATCGAATCGCCCCGCACCTCCAGCACGTAACAATCGCCAGCCGTATGCAGGGCGGCGGGGACCTCGACGGTCTCGCTGTCGGCGATAGCCTCGATGGGGCGGCCGGCGGCGATGCGCCCGAGCAGCGGCAGATGCCCGGCCGGGCGCGCGGCCTGTTCGGTCAGGCGGACGCCCCGCTGGCGGCCGTGCATAGGCTCGACCAGGCTGGCCTCGACCAGGGCCTGGATATGCTTGTGCAGCGAACCCTTGGAGTGCAGGCCGAGGAGCCGGCACAGTTCGTCCAGCGTCGGCGGCTGGGCGAACTCGTGCGCGTGCTCGCGCAGATAGTCCAGGATGGCCTGCTGGCGCCGGGTCAGGGGTCGGTCGGGGGCGATGCTCACTTGTTTGTTCTCTATTCGTTCTATACTATCGGGATAGGGAGAACCGATGGAGAACATAGCATGGCCACCCCCGCCGCACAAATGCCCCGCGCCGGATGCCCGCCCGACCTGGACAGCGAGTCGCTTTCGGACCCCGACCCGATCGCCCGCCTGGCCGACCAGCTCAAGGCCAAGTACCGGGGGCGGATCACGGGCGAGCTGATTACCCCGGCCCGGCCCGGCCGGTACGCGCCGCTGCCGCCGGGGCTGGACCCGCGGTTGTGTGCGGCACTGGCCGCCCGCGGCGTCGACCGCCTGTTCAGTCACCAGGCCCAGGCCTGGGAGGCGCTCAGCGCGGGGCGTCACACGGTGGTGGTTACGCCCACGGCCTCGGGCAAGACCCTGTGCTACAACCTGCCGGTTTTGCAGGCGGTGCTGAACGGGCAGGCCAAGGCCCTGTATCTGTTCCCGACCAAAGCGCTGGCCCAGGATCAGGTCGCCGAGATCCTGGAGCTCAATCGGGCCGGCGAGCTTGGGGTGCGCGCTTATACCTTCGACGGCGACACGCCGGGCGATGCCCGCAAGGCGGTGCGCACCCGCGGCGATATCGTCGTCTCCAATCCCGACATGCTGCACCAGGGGATACTCCCGCATCACACCAAGTGGGCGCAGTTCTTCGAGAACCTGCGCTATGTGGTGATCGACGAGATGCACACCTACCGCGGCGTGTTCGGTTCGCACGTGGCCAACGTGCTGCGCCGTTTGCGCCGGGTGTGCCGTTTCTACGGCGCCGATCCCGTGTTCATTCTCTGCTCGGCGACGATCGCCAACCCGGCCGAGTTGGCCTCGGCCCTGATCGGCGAGGAGGTGGTCGCGGTGACCGAAAGCGGCGCACCGCAGGGGGCGAAATACCTGCTGTTGTGGAATCCGCCGGTCATCAATCCGGATCTGGGTATCCGCGCCTCGGCGCGTTCGCAGACCACGCGCATCGCGCGTATGAGCGTCAAGCGGGGCCTCAAGACCATCTTGTTCGCGCAGACGCGGCTCATGGTCGAAGTGCTGACCAAGTACCTCAAGGACGTCTTCGACAAGGACCCGCGCAAACCGGCGCGCGTCGCCGCCTACCGCGGCGGTTACCTGCCGACCGAGCGGCGCGCCACGGAGCAGAAGCTGCGCGCGGGTAGCCTGGACTGCGTCATCAGCACCTCGGCACTGGAGCTTGGCGTGGACATCGGCGCATTGGACGTGTGCGTGTTGAACGGTTATCCCGGCACGATTGCCGGCACCTGGCAGCGGCTCGGGCGCGCCGGTCGGCGCCAGCGGCCCGCGCTGGGTGTGCTGGTGGCGAGCAGCCAGCCGCTGGATCAGTACATCGTACGCAACCCGGACTTTTTTCTCGGCGCATCGCCCGAGCATGCGCGCATCGATCCGGATCAGTTATTGATTCTGCTGGACCATGTTCGCTGCGCGGCCTTCGAGTTGCCGTTTCGCGAGGGCGAGCGATTCGGCGGGGAGTCGCTCAACGACATGCTGGGCTATCTGGAAGAAGAGGGTGTCGTGCACCGCGAGGGCGAGCGCTGGCACTGGACCGCCGACAGCTATCCGGCCAATGCGGTGAGCCTGCGTTCGGTGGCCGAAGGCAACTTCGTCGTCGTCGACATCGGCGAGGGCGCTCAGACCGTCGTCGCCGAGGTCGATTACACCAGTGCGCCCATGACGATCTACGAAGGCGCCATCTACATGGTGCAGGCCAGTCCCTACCAGGTGGAGGAGCTCGACTGGGAGGGGCGCAAGGCGTTCGTGCGCCGCACCCGCGCCGATTACTACACCGATGCCATCGACTATACGCGCTTGAAGATACTCGAGGCCTTCGAGCGCAGCGCCTCGGGCGAGGCCGACAACAGGGCGCAAAGCGCGCACGGCGAGGTGCACCTGGTGCGGCGCATACCCGGCTACAAAAAGATCCGCTATTACACCCACGAGAACATCGGCTACGGCAACATCAATCTGCCGGATCAGGAAATGCACACCACGGCCTTGTGGTGGCAGCTCGCGCCCGAGACGCTGGCGGCGGCGTTTTCCAGCCGCCAGGAGGCGCTGGATGGTTTTCTCGGTGCGGCCTATGCGCTGCACCACGTGGCCGCACTGGAGTCGATGTCCGAGCCGCAGGACCTGGGCCGCGCGGTCGGCGATGGCGATGCGCAGTGGTTCGCCACCGTCGGTGCCAACGGGCGCGGCCAGATGCGCCGGCTCGACGGTACCGAGCTCGATCCCGAGGCGGAGGGCCGGTTCCGCCCGGCGGT
Source organism: Gammaproteobacteria bacterium (assembly GCA_035267785.1). Lineage (GTDB taxonomy): Bacteria > Pseudomonadota > Gammaproteobacteria > DATFLL01 > DATFLL01 > DATFLL01. The sequence goes on from DATFLL010000020.1 coordinate 3,361, forward strand.
GTTCCTCTACGACAACTATCCCGGCGGTGTGGGCCTGTCGGCGCCGTTGTTCGAATCGCGCGCCGCGATCGTGCATGGCGCCCGGGCATTGGTCGAAGCCTGCGAGTGTCGCTGCGGTTGTCCGGCGTGCGTCGGGCCCATCCTGGCCTCCGACGAGGTGCGCGGCTACTCGCCCAAGGCCGCCGCCGTGCAGGTGCTGAGCCTGCTGCAGGGCGATGGCGCTTAAGCAGCGACTCTCGACGCTGCGCCGCCAGGCCGGCGCGCAGCGCGACACCGAAGCGGGCACGTGCGCTCCCGGCACGCAGATTGCCGAGCGGGTCCGGCGCCTGCGTCCGGCGGTGCCGGCAAGCGCGCCAGCTACGCGACAGGGTGCGTGCGGTTCCGGTGCGCCAGGCGATGCCGCGCGGCGCGACGCCCGGTTGGCCGAGCGTCTGGACGGGGAAGTTTTGGCCCCGGGCGTGATCCTGATCGAACACCGCGTGGCGCTCGAAGGGCGCCACGGTGCACGCGCGCTGCGCACGCTCGATGACAGCCCGTCGGATCTGCCCGAGGCGGCCGGGCGGTCGGAGTCCGAATGGATTTTCGTTGATACTGAGACCACCGGATTGTCGGGGGGCAGCGGCACCACCGTGTTCATGCTGGGCCTGGCGCGAGTGCAGGACAACGCGCTGGTGGTACGCCAATACGTGCTCAGTGCCTTTGCCGGCGAGGCTGCCATGCTGGCGGCAGCGGGCGATTGGCTCGGCGGGAGGGCGGTGTTGGTCAGCTACAACGGCAAGAGCTTCGACGTGCCGTTGTTGGCGGCGCGCTGCCGGCTTGCCGGGATCGCCGATCCCTTCAGTCGGCGCGATCATCTCGACTTGCTGCATCCGACGCGGCGCGCCTTCGCGCGTATCTGGGACGATTGCCGATTGTCCACGGTCGAGCGGCGCCTGCTGGATTTTCGCCGCTTGAACGATTTGCCGGGCAGCGAGGCCCCGGCGGCCTGGCTCGCGTTCGTCCAGCGGGGAAACGATCGGTTGCTGCCCGAGGTTGCCCGCCACAACCACTGGGACCTGGTCTCGCTTGCCGCGCTGCTGCCGGCGCTCGCAGAGGTGCATGCCGATCCGGGCGCCTGGGGTGCCGACGTGGCCGGGGTCGCACGCGCGCATCGCCAACGCGGCGACGAAGAACGTGCGCGAGCGCTGCTGGGGGCACACCGCGACCGCCTGGACGATGCCGGCCTGCGCGAGCTGGCGCGCCTGCAGCGCCGCGCCGGGGCCTGGTCGGAGGCTTGCGCCCTCTGGGAGGAACTCGCGTCGCGCGGATGTGTGGAGTCGCGGATGCACCTGGCTAAATATCACGAGCACGTGCGCCGCGACCCGCGTGCCGCGCTCGCCTATTGTACCGACACGTCATGCGATGCCGCGTTACAGCGCCGCCGCCGCTTGCAAGATAAGCTCCAGCGTCGTTCCGGACAGAGGGACTGGTTCGATTGAACTGGTGCGAGCGCGGTATTGGGGCAGTGGTTGCCGGCGCCCTGGCGGGTTAACATGGCATCAGATTCACTCCGGGCCCGCACTCAACGCTCATGACATTGCACGATTTCCTCGGCCTGCTCGGTTTCCTGCTGCCGCTGATTCACATCGCCGGTATCCTGCATGCCGTGCACGCAGTCATGTATGTGCGTACCGCGCAGGGCGCTATCGCCTGGGCCGTGTCGCTGGTGACCTTTCCATATGTGGCGATCCCTTTATATTGGGTGTTCGGGCGCAACAAGTTCCAGGGCTATGTGGAGCTGCGCCGCAGCGGCAACCGCGACGTTGACGAGCTCACGCGAGAGATTCGCGAAGCTGTGTCCGAACACCGCGTCACTCCGCCTTCCTCATTGGAACGCTGGTACCGTCCGCTGGTCGCCATGAGCGGTCTGCCCATGACGGGCGGCAATCACGTCCGGTTGCTGATCAACGGCGACCAGACCTTTGAAAGCATGCTCAAGGCCATCGACGAGGCGCGCGATTACGTCCTGGTCCAGTTCTTCATCGTCCACAACGACCGGATCGGCAAAGTGTTCCAGTCGGCCTTGATGCGCAAGGCCGAAGAGGGAGTTCCCGTCTATTTCATCTATGACGAGGTCGGCTCGCGTAAGCTTTCCACGCGCTACCTTAAGGCGCTGCGTGATTCCCATGTGGCGGTGACCGAGTTTGACAGCACCCGGGGTCGCGGAAATCGTCTGCAAATCAATTTCCGAAATCATCGTAAGCTGCTGGTGGTGGACGGGCGGGAGGCCTTTGTCGGCGGATTGAATCTGGGCGATGAATACCTGCTGCGCACCGAGCGTTTCGGTGCTTGGCGCGACACCCATCTGGCTGTTCGCGGTCCAGCGGTTCAGCATCTTCAGCGCTCCTTCGTCCGGGATTGGTATTGGGCGATCCGTACGATTCCGACCCTGCGCTGGGAGGTCGAGGGCGGACAGGGAGGCACGCCGGTGCTGGTTCTGGCGAGCGGGCCGGCCGATCCGCTGGAGACTTGCGAACTGTTCTTCGTGAATGTGATCAATATGGCCCGCAAGCGCCTGTGGATCACCAGCCCTTACTTCGTACCCGACGAGGCGGTGGTGCGAGCTCTGCAGTTGGCAGCGCTGCGCGGCGTGGATGTGCGCATTCTTTTGCCTGACAGACCGGACCACATCCTGGTCTATCTGTCCGCCTATTCCTATTATAACGAGATGCACGAGGCTGGCGTGCGGCTGTTCCGCTACGAACCGGGTTTTATGCACCAGAAGGTGGTGCTGATCGACGATCATACGGCGGCGGTTGGAACGGCCAATCTGGACAATCGCTCTTTTCGCCTCAATTTCGAGACCACGGTCGTCGTGGCCGAGTCGGACTTCGCCTCGCAAGTGGCAAAGATGCTGGAGGCAGATTTCGCCGCAGCCCGCGAGGTTCATACCGACGACTACGCCCGTCGGCCGCTCTGGTTCAGAGCGGCGGTGCGCATTGCTCGACTGCTGGCGCCTATCCAGTAGGCGCGCCGCCCCGTGGGTTGCGGTTGGTTGGAGGAGGCTCCTGGACGCCGACCGGCGGCGTCAGCGGGACTGAAGTCCCGCCCCTTTGCTGCCGATAGCACTAGCAAGAACGAGGTCGGCCGACTTGCTGACCGACACGCGAGTGTTTCCGATCCCCATGCATTTCTCGTTGAAACATAAACTGGGATTTTTGACGCTGGTGCCCGTCATGGCGATATTGCTGGCACTGGCGAATATCTATCGCTACGTCGACCAGACGGCGCACGACACGGCTTTTGTCGAAGAGATCGGGCGTTTGCGCATGTATGCCGAGCGCCTCATGGTCGAAGCCGACGAATACGGCCACCACGGGGTGCAGGCGGGCAAAGCGGGTGTTCTGGCGGACATGGCCCGTATCGACAACGGTCTGGCCAGACAGCGCCGGCGGACCGACTCGCCGGTCGGCTGGTGGACTGGCGATGAGGGCGCGATGGACCGTGCCGTCGGTGAGCTCTCGCGGCGGTGGGCGATGACCCGGCAAGCCGCGGTGGACGTTGTCAATGCGGAGCCGCGTACGGCGGCCGCCCGCCGGAGCGTTGATCGCCTCCAGGCCCGGACCGAAGCGGTACCGGATGCGGTCGAACGTCTTCTCGGTGTCTACGAGCGTCTCAAGGCGGGCGGCCGCCAGGAGATGCGCGAGCTGGTTACGGCCGCTATCGGCCTGGGCGCGGTTTCGCTGTTCCTGGGTGTCTTCGTTGCCTTGCGACACAGCGGGGCACAGCGCGAGGCGGTCGCCGCCGCGGAGCAGAGCGAGAACAATCTGCGTTCCCTGGCAGACAGCGCCTATGACGGCATCCTGGTCAATTGCAATGGGCGCCACGTCTTTGCGAACCGCCGAATGGCGCAGATGCTCGGCTATGACCCGGATGAATTGATCGGCACTCGCATTGGCGAACTGCTGTCGCCGACCGAACCGCCCATACCCGAGTGCCGATACACCGAGTGCTGCTCGGCCTGTCGTTTGCCGCGTCCGTTTCGCGACGTGATGCGGCGAAAGGACGGTACCGAAATCCGGGTCGAGGTCTCCGCGGCTTCCGGTCAGTGGCGGGGTCAGCCCGCCTCGATCATCATCGTGCGCGACGTCTCCGAGCGAGAACGCGCCGAGGCGCATCTGCGCGAGACCGAGGAGCGGCTCAGACAGATCACGGACAATATCCACGAAGTCTTTTTCATGCGCGACCTGGGCAGCGACCGTCTGAGTTACGTCAGTCCGGCCTACGCCGCCATCTGGGGTCGTCCCGTGCAGGCGTTGTACGACAATCCGTTGGACTTCGTCCGTTCGGTCCATCCCGACGACAGGGAACAGGTCAAGGCCGGGCTGGCGGCGCAGCGCGAGAACGGATATTCCTGGCAGGAATACCGGATCGTGCGCCCGGATGGAATGGTCCGTTGGATTCGATCGCGTACATTTCCGGTGCGCGATCAGCAAGGGAGAATTTACCGCATCGCGGGCGTCGCGGAGGATGTCACTGCACAGAAGCACGCCGCCGAGGCCCTGGAGGAATCGGAGCGCAAATATCGTTTGTTCATGGAGCACGCAAGCGACGCGATTGTTCTGGCCGATCGAGAAGGACGGCTCTGCGACTGCAACCGCCGGGCCGAGGAATTGCTCGGCTACAGCCGGGAAGAACTCGTCGGCTGCACGGTCGACAAGCTGCACCCGACGGAGGCGCTACCGGCCGTGCGCGATGCCTTCGACAGAATGGCGCGCGAAGAGGTCGTCCTGGCAGAGCTTCCGGTGGTGCGCAAGGACGGGACACAGTTCATAGCGGAGATCAACAGCACGTTTATCAGAGCGGGTGATACGGTGCTCGCGCACGGCATCTTTCGTGACGTGACGGCGCGCCGGCAGGCCGAAGAGCAGCGTCTGGCGAGAGAGAAGAAGCAGCGCGATGCGTTGGTTCGCGAGGTTCACCACCGGATAAAGAACAGCCTGCAGGGCGTGGCGGGCTTGCTGCGCCAATATGCGACGCGCCACGAGCCCTTGCGCGAGGCGCTGGAAGGGGCCATCGGTCAGGTCCACAGCATGGCCGTCGTCCACGGTCTCCAGGGTCAGCGCCGCGACGGGCAGTTGGCACTGTGCGAGATGACCGAGGCCATTGGCGAGGCGGCGAGCCGCCTTACCGGTCGCGGAGTCGAGGTGCGGTGCGAGCTGGAGGCTCCGTCACAGGTCGTGCTCGGCAGTGACGAGGCGGTGCCGTTCGCCCTCGTGCTCAACGAGCTGCTGTTCAACGCGGTCAAGCACAGCCCGCCCCCGGCGGGACCGGTCGCGGTGCACATAGCCGCCCGCGGCGATGGGGCGGCGGTGACAATTCACAACCGGGGTTCCAGACTGCCGCCCGGTTTTGATTTTGCCCGGCAGGTCGAAGTCGGAACGGGGCTGCAATTGGTCCGATCCCTGCTGCCCCCCAGCGGGCTGAGCGTTTCCTTCTCGGACTCATCGGACGGGGTCATCACCGAAGTGCTGCTGAATGCCCCGGTACTGGTTTCGCCAGGCAGCGATGAGGCGCCGTCGCCACTGTGAAGGGCGTGTGAAGACAGGGCAAAATCGAACGTCCTTTCAGGTCGACGATTTTGGCGGTACTATGTAAAGTTAGGGCTAATAAGACGAGACGACGATGGCTAAACGACTTCTCCTTGCAGACGACGATCGGTTGGTGCTTGCCACCATGGGGCAGGGTTTGCGCGATGCCGGCTACGAGATTCTCGAGGCGACGGACGGAGAAGCAGCGGTGCGCCTGTGTGAGTCCGAGGGGCCCGACCTGGCAATACTCGACATGCGCATGCCGGGCATGACAGGGGTCGAGGCGGCACACTATATCCGGGAAAAGACCGACGTGCCGTTTATGTTCCTGTCAGCCTACGGCGACAAGGAAGTCGTGCAATTGGCGGTCGAGGAGGGCGCGCTGGGCTATCTGGTCAAGCCGCTCGATATACCCCAACTGGTTCCCTCCATCGAAGCGGCGCTGGCGCGCGCCGATGAGCTGCGCCGGCTGCGCAAAACGGAGCACGATCTGACCAACGCGCTCGAGGGCGGGCGCGAGACCAGCATGGCCATCGGGCTCATCATGGAGCGCTATCGCCTCACGCGTCAGACCGCCTTCGAGGCGCTGCGTTTTCACGCGCGCTCGAAACGGCGCAAGCTGGTTACCGTGGCATCCGAGTTCCTGGATGCGGCCGAATCCCTTTGCCTGTCGCCCGATGTCCTGAAGCGAGCGGAAGGCGTCAAATCCACCGGTTCATGACAGGCTCCTTCGGCTGACCCGGCGCGCCTCGCCTAATGCCGGGGCAGCGGTTGTAAATGCGGCGTGCCGATGAGCGGAGTCCCTTGCTTCGGCAACGGCTTTTGGAGCCGAACGGTCGCGAGGACCTGGATGGTACGCGCGCGCAGGTCGGGGCTGTGCAGACGGTAGTCATGCCGACTGGGCGGCGTATCCAGCCGCAGATAATAACGGCCCGCTCGACCGGGGGTCGCGCCGGCAAGGAGCGGTGTCCGGGCGCTGCGCAGCAGGGTGTGCCCCGAGGCGACGACCTGTCGGCTGCCTTGATGCACGATCTTCCAGTCGACGGGTAAGGGATGGCTGCGCACGGCGCGCAGCAGGTCACGATCGGCAATCCGGAATGTTCCCCCGAATACGATGTGTTCACCGAGGCGAATGCTTCGCTGCAGGGGGGCGGGTTGGAAGTCCACGCGGGCGGGTTGTTGGTTGCTGGCCCGGAATACCTGCACACTCTGGCGGACCGCGTCCCAATCGTCGACGAAGAAACGCCCGTTTCCCACCACCTTCAGGTCCAGGTAGTAACGTCCCGTGGCGCCGGGGTGCGCCGCGGCCAACAGCGGCGTGCGCCGCGATCTGACGCGAAGCTGCCCCTGCGCAAGGGTTTCGTGGCCTGGCAGCTTTTTGACGGCCCATTGTACGGTGACCGGACGGCGGCGTGCGTACAAAATAGCCGGCGTGTCCTGCAGACTGAGCGTCCCGCCGAAGAGAATCGGTCGACCGAGTTGGACGCGGGTGACGGGCCGGCCCAGCGCGAAGCGTATGCGATACCGCGCGGCATTGGCCGCTTCAAAAAAGGCTCGGCAGTCGTCGGAAAAGCGCGCTTCGGGGCCTCGCGCCACTGGATGATAGGCGCGGCGTGCCGTGTCGCGTTCGAGCAGACGCAGCCGGAAGTGGTAGCCGGCCCGGATGTAGCCGGAGAGGTCGGTCGGCACGGTGAAGGTGATCGCCCGGTCGCTCCAACGGGTGGTGCGGTGGTCGTCGAGCGTGACGCTGTGTGGGGTCGAACCGGCGCTGTCGGGCCACGTTTCGAGCAGGAGCGTCCAGGCGCCGCGTCGGGTCGTAAAGTGTGTCCCTCGGATTGTCAGGCTGTCACCGGGGCAGACGGTCGAGGCGCTGTAGCTGGTGATCTGCGGGCGCGCGAGAGTGACATTGAAGTCCACGGAACTGCTGACCGTGCCGCGGCGATAACGCAGCCAGTACTGACCGGCCTCATTCACCTGTGGTGGCAGGGCGATGACGACGCGGTCGTCGCCCCAGGCGATGATGTGGGCCGCATCGAGCCGCCCGAGCGGCGTCGAGTCTCCCCAGCGGCCGTATTCCAATATGGCATCGCCTTGGCTGGCGCCAATGCCGTTGGCGTAAAAGATGACGCTGCGATCGGTCGTGGCGGGCTGAGGCGAGTACCGGCCGTCGAGGTACTGTCGATCGGTTGTCGACAGGACGGGTATCGGATCGGTGGCACGGGCCTGGATGCTCCAGGTCAGCGAAAGGATCAGGAACAGGACCCAAGGCGTTGTGTTTCGCCGCATGTATTTTCTCCCACGTTTGTCCGCCGCGGCCGGCCGCTTTGGTTCAGTCGTGGGAACGTAGGATACGGTTCAATTGGCGGGCTCAGGTCGGCGGGGCAGGTCTACTCCATGCCCCAGACGAGGTCGCCGGTGCAGCCGAGGTCGTAGCCGCCAAGGTGTGCGGCAAAGGTGTGGGCCTCTTGTGTGCGAAGACTGTCCAACAGGCGCTGGAACAGAGTGCGGAAGTACACACCGCGGCGCAGTGCGAAGTCGAAGGCCTCCCAGCCCATGGGGATGAACGCCAGTCCGAATTCGGCGGCGCTGGCGCGCACGCCGGGTGCGAGATCGGCGCGGCCCGTGGCGATGGCGGCGGCGGCCTCGCGCTCGGACAGCGCGGTGACGCCGGTATTGAGCCTGCCTTCGGCGATCCCATGGGCGGCGAGCGCTTCCTGCAGGAAGCGTTGGGAACCGGCGCCCTGCTGGCGCATCGCCCAGCGCAGCGGGGCCTGCAGCAGTGCCGGGATATCAGCGTAGCGCTGGCGCACATCCGGATGAACCATCAGCCCTTGCTCGCGGCGAAAGGCCCTTACCAGGAGCCAGTCCCGGTGATCGCGGAACTGGCGCAGCAGTGCGGGGTGACGGATATCGCTTTCTTCGGCGGGGCCCCAGTGCACGCCGGCGATATCGGCCCGACCGGTGGCGAGCAGCCCCAGGCCCAATCGCGTACCGGTTGGGGAATAGCTCACCAGCGCACGGGATTCGACCTCGCCGGCGAGGTGGAGCACGAGATGATAGAGCAGCGGGTCGTCGCTGCCCGCGACGACGAGCCGATCGGTGAGCAGTCCGCCGTGGCTGGACTCGAGCAGCCAGCGATCGACGAGCTCGCGCGGAAATATCCATTTGCCCGTGATCTTGGTGGCCGGAATCTTGCCCTCGCGGACGAGGGCGTAAATCTTCTTCTCGTTCAGGTGCAGGTAGTCGGCCACCTGGCGCACGCTCATGAAACGCGGCGGCTCCTCGGTACTGGGCCGGTTCGACGCTGGTTCGGTCGCCGTGGATGGGCTGATTGTGTCGTCGACCGCCTTCATGCCGTGCGTGCCTCGCGCGCATGCGCTGCAGACGGGCGTTCGGCGGGCGGCGCATCCAGGGTGACATGCTCGGCGCCGTTGAATACGAGGAAGTGGCGGCCCTTGGCACGGGCGATCATGGTGACGCCGACCATGCGGGCAATGTCGAGTCCCATGCGGGTGACACCGGAACGCGACAGCAGCACCGGCACGCCCATCTGTGCGACCTTGATCGCCATTTCGGACGTCAGGCGCCCCGTGGTGTAGAAGACTTTGCCGCGCCCGTCGATGCCTTCCAGCCACATGTGCGCCGCGATCGCATCGACGGCGTTGTGACGGCCGACGTCCTCGACGAACATGTCGATGCCGACTTGCGCGCCGTCGACGTGACACAGCGCGCAGCCGTGGACCGCGCCGGCCTGGCGGTAGACTTCATTGTGATCGGCGAGGTGCTTGAGCAGCTCGTAGATCTTGGATTGGCGTATCGGCGCTGGCTCGAGCCGGACTTCGGCCAGGTGATCGAGCATGTCGCCAAAGACCGTTCCCTGACCGCAGCCCGTAGTCACAGTGCGCCGACTGAGCCGTTCGTCGAGTCGGTCCACGCCGTCGACGGTGGTCACTGCCACCGAGTCGGTTTCCCAGTCGACCTGGACCGAGCGCAGCTGGTCCAGGCGCTGGACGAGTCCCTGATTGCGCAAGTAGCCGATGGTCAAAAGCTCGGGGTGTGTGCCCAGTGTCATCAAGGTGACGATCTCACGCTTGTCGACGTACACGGTGAGGGGACGTTCGCCCGCAATAAAGGCCTCTTGGGTGTTGCCGTATTCGTCGACGACTTCGACGGGATGGCAGGGCTTGAGACCCGCATCGGTCATTGCCGGACGATAAGGTGCGGCGGTGGGGCTGTCCATGAGCTAGCCTCCCGTGGCATTCATGTGGCGCAAGATAACCGGTTGGCCCTGGAGCTGGAACTCGTGGCCCTTGGGTTTGATCGCCATCGAGTCGACGATGGCGGTGCGCAGGGCCTCGTCATCGCCTGGCCGTTCGCGCAGGACGCGGCGCAGGTCGACCGAATGCTCCTGTCCGAGGCACAGCAGCAGGCGCCCCTCGGTGGTCAGGCGCACGCGGTTGCAGTGGTCGCAGAAGTTGTGGCTGTGCGGCGAGATAACACCGATACGCGAGTCGGTGCCTGGAACGCGGTAATAGCGCGAGGGGCCGCCCGTGGATTCAGTCGTCGGGATCAGCTCGAGCTCCTGTCCCAGGTCCTCCAGTACGCGGTCGCTGGAATAATAGACGTCGGCGCGATCGTGACCGTCGACCATCCCCAGAGGCATTTCCTCGATGTAGCTGATGTCGAGGCCGCGGTCGATAGCAAAGCGCGCCAGGTCGAGCACCTCGTCGTGGTTGTAGCCCTTGAGAACCACGCTGTTGAGCTTGATTCGCTCGAAACCCGCGGCTCGCGCGGCCTCGATGCCGTCGAGCACACGCGACAGATCGCCGTGGCGGGTCATTGCGTGGAAGCGCTCGGGTTGCAGGCTGTCGAGACTGATGTTGAGCCGGCGTACGCCGGTTTCGCGCAGCTCGCCCGCCCAGCGGGGGAGCTGGGAGCCGTTGGTCGTCAACACGACCTCGTCGAGTCCGGGCAGGGCACCGAGCTGACGGAACAGCCAAATCACGTTGCGGCGCACCAGCGGCTCGCCGCCCGTAACGCGCAGTTTCGTCACGCCCAGCTCGACGAAGGTGCGCGCCACCTTGGCGATTTCCTCCAGACTCAGCACCTCGGCGCGCGGCACGAACTGCATGTCCTCGCTCATGCAGTAGACACAGCGGAAGTCGCAGCGGTCGGTCACGGAGATGCGAACGTACGTGACCTGACGGCCGAATCGGTCAATCAGCGCGGGGCTGTCTGTGGCGTCGGTTCGCGTCATGGGGGCGGTTCGGTTCTCCAATGGTCCGTAGTCGACTCAATCAAATTCTCTGTAATCAGACTCTCTGTAATCAGACTCTCTCGTAGCAAGAAACATTCCCGGGTTCAGCGGGAGAACGATACCCCGCGACGGCGTTCTACGGGCAACGCCCTCGTTCAAAATGGCTCAATATGGCCTGCTTGCACCGCCGACTGGGCCAATTTGTCCCAATCGCCGATGGGGCGCCGTCGAATCAGACGAGCCCGGCGAAGGGCTGGACCTCGACGACGTCGCCGTCCGCGACGGGACCGCTGTCGTGGCCGAGCACGATGAAGCAGTCGGCCTCGCTCATGGAACGCAGGATCCCCGAGCCCTGCGGTCCGCTCGGTCGGACGCGGCGCCGGCCGTCGGCGTCCGTTTCCAGGACGGCGCGTACGAACTCCGTGCGCCCGGGCTTCTTGCGCAGCGGCTCGGCCGCAATCGCCTGCAAAGTCGGCGGCGCACCCGGGGACCGGCCGGCCAGGCGTTCGAGTGCCGGCTGCACGAACTGATAGAAGGTCACCATGACGGCAACCGGGTTGCCGGGCAGCCCGAAGAACCAGGCATCGTCCACGCGCCCGAAGGCAAAGGGCCGGCCGGGCTTCATGGCGATCTTCCAGAAGTCGACCTCGCCGAGCTCGGCCAGGATCTGTTTGATGTAGTCGGCCTCGCCGACCGAAACACCACCCGAGGTGACGATCGCGTCGGCCTCGCGGGCGGCCGTGCGAAGGGCCTCGCGCAGACGCTCTGGATGATCCGTCACCACGCCCAGGTCGAGTATGTCCATGTCGAGGCGGCTGATCATCCCGTGCAGGGAATAACGGTTGGAGTCGTAGATTTCGCCGGGCCCGAGCGGCTGGCCGACCGAGCGCAGCTCATCGCCGGTTGAGAAGAACGCCACGCGGGGGCGGCGGCGCACGCGCACCTCGGCGCGGCCCAGCGACGCCAAAAGGCCGAGCTGGGCGGGCATCAGCCGTTGACCTGCGTGTACGGCGGGCTGGCCTGCGGCAAGGTCTTCACCGGCCCGACGCACGTTTTCGCCGCCCCGGTGACCCGCATTCACCACTATGATGTCGCCGCTGCGCTGGACATCCTCCTGCATGAGCGCGGTGTCCGCGCCCGGAGGCATCGGCGCGCCGGTCATAATCTGCACGCATTCACCGGGCCCGATTGACCGTTCGACGGGGTGTCCGGCGCGGGCCGTAGCCACCACGCGCAGTTCGGTAGTGCCCGCGGCGGGCAGCTCGGCTGCCGACACCGCGTAGCCGTCGACGGCCGAGTTGGTGTGGGCAGGCACGTCTATGGGCGAGAGCACCTCTTCGGCCAGCACCCGCCCCAGCGCCGCGCGCAGGGGCAGCATCTGGTTGTCTGCCACGGGACTCAGTGCCGCAAGGATTCTTTCGCGTGCGGCGTCGACCGGCAGGGATTGCGGGTCCGCTCCGCTGCGGCAGCTCGCCGCACCCGGGGCGGCACTGGCGGCGGTATGGATACTCGATTTGGCGGTTGTGGACATCGTTCTCCTACGAGCTTACCTGCGCACTCGGAAGCTTGCGTCCTGCTGCGCTCATGCGGGTCCAAAGGGCGTCGCGCTCCTCGGGGGTGTTGACATTCTCGAAGGTCTGCGGGCAATCGCTGAAGTCAGCCAACGCGACCCGGTGTCGGGCATACCAACGATCGATCTTGCGCTCGCCGCTGTCCAGCCACGATTCGAGATCATCGATCAGCCCGGTCTTGATGAGCGCAAAGACCGGCTGCATGCGCTCGCCGTCGTGGGCCACGGCGATATCGGCGTCGTCTCGGCCCAGCGCATGCGCCAGACGCTCGACGAGATCGCCGGGCAACTGGGGACAGTCGCAGGGCACGGTCGCCAGGTACGGCGTGCACGCTGCCGCCATGGCACTGACCATACCGGCCAGCGGTCCGCAATATCCGCTTTGGCGATCGGCGAGTACGGGAAAGCCGTAGCCCGCATAGCGCTCGTGGTTGCGGTTGGCGTTGATGAGCAGGTCGCCGACTTGCGGCTCCAGCGCGGCGAGGGCGTATTCGATCATCGGACGTCCGCCCAGGGCGACCAATCCCTTGTCTTCGCCGCCCATGCGCCGGGCCTGGCCGCCGGCGAGGATGACGCCCGTAATGTCATCGTGTGTCGGCATGTCATTCATCCTTGTTCCTCGAGGCGCGGGCCGGCAGCGGACCCGGTGGCGACGGGGCTGGGCGTCGGTCTGTGCGAGTGGGTATCGGCGGCATGCGGGAACAGATTGCCATTGTCCAAGTGTAGCTCGATGTCGGGCAGTGTGGCGATGGCGTGTCCGTCGTGGGTCGCCACGACGACACAAAGCTCATCGCTCTTGAGCCGGCGCAGCAGGAACCAGGTCTGTTCGCGCGACTCGCGGTCCATGTTCGCGGTCGGCTCGTCCAGAAGCATCACCCGCGGTTGCAGTGCCCAGGCGCGCGCCAGCGCCACGCGCTGGCGTTCGCCGCCGGAGAGCGTGCGTGCATTGGCCCCGGCCAGGTGAAGCAGGTCGATGCGCTCGAGCGCCTCGGCGACGCGCGCCCGGCGCTGGGAGGGGGGCAGGCGCGCTGCGCGCAGGCCGTAACCGACGTTGTACTCGACGCTGGCGTCGAACATATAGGCATACTGATGCAGATACACGACGTCGCGTCGCAGTGCGCTGCGCGCCCGCCGCCATCCGCGTTCGTTGCCGTCGATAGAGACCCGTGCGGCTTCGGGGCGTTCGAGCCCGGCGATGATCTTCAATAATGTCGTTTTACCCGCCCCGTTTCGCCCCGTCAGGACCTGGCATTGGCCGGGCGCCAGATGCACATCGACGTTGTCCAGAATACAGCGTGCGCCGAAGCGCTTGTGTACGCCGGTTAGGCTCAGTATCGGTTTCATGGGGCCACGCCCCCCTTGCGCTGCATCAACGACAGCCCGATATTCAGGCCGAAGGCCAGGACCAGAAGAACGAAGCCCAGCGCGATACCCTGAGCGAACTCGCCCTTGCTCGTCTCGAGGGCGATCGCCGTGGGAATATTGCGCGTGAAGTGCGCGATGTTGCCGCCGACCATCATCGAGCTCCCGACCTCGGCCACGATGCGCCCGAAACCGGCGATCACCGCGGCGATCAGCCCGAAGCGCACCTCATACAACACCGTGAGAACGGCGCGAATGGGAGAGGCGCCGAGGGTCAGCGCAGTCTCCCACGCCGCGCGCTGCCCCGACTGTATGGCCGAGTGGCTCATGACGAACACCAGCGGAAAGGCCAGTATGACCTGGCCAATGGTCATCGCCGTTTGTGTGAACAGCAGACGCAGATCGCCGAAGGGACCGCTGCGCGAGAGCAGCAGGTACAGCGTCAGGCCCACCACCACGGCCGGCAGGGACAGGGATGTATTCATGATCGACATCACCACGCCCCGTCCGCGAAAGCGCGTGTAGACCAGCACGAAGGCGGCCGCGAAGGCCGCCGGTGTCGCGATGACGATGGCCTTTAGCGAGACAGAAAACGAGATACCGATGATCTCCCACAGGTCCCGGTTGCCGGTGAACAGCAAGACCATCGCGTGTTGAGAGGCCTGCCATAGTTCGTGCATAGCGCCCCGCTGGTCGTGCTATCGCCGCCGCGCCTTCACTGCTTCGTGATCGCGGTCGGGTGAAACAGTTGTTTGCCGTGCAGGCGGTAGTCACGGATCTCACGCTGGCCTGGCACGGACGTGAGCCAGGCGATGAACTGCATGGCGCCTGTATAGTCGACGTCGGAGTACTCGTTCGGGTTGACCGCGATGACGTGGTAGGGGTTGAACAGGCGCGCGTCGCCCTGGACGACAATCTTCAGCGGCACCTTGTCCTCGTAGGCGAGCCAGGTCCCGCGATCGGTCAGCGTATAGGCGTTGAGCTCACCGGCGATTTGCAGCACTTTGCCCATGCCTTGGCCAGCGGCACGGTACCACTTGCCCGACGGTTTGATGTGGGCATCTTTCCAGAGGATGAGCTCCTTTTTGTTGGTCCCCGAGTCATCGCCGCGCGAGACGAAGGTCGCGTGGTGCTGGGCGATGGCCTCGAAGGCCTTGACGGCATCTTTTCCGCCCTTGATACCGGCCGGGTCGGATGCGGGACCGACGATAACGAAATCGTTATACATCACCTTGCGCCGGTTCACGCCGTGCCCCGCGTGCATGTACTTCATCTCGGCCGGCGGTGCGTGAACCAACAGGACGTCGACGTCCCCGTTGGCCCCCAGCCGCAGCGCCTTGCCCGTGCCCACCGCAATGACGTGCACCGAGATACCCGTAGCCTTTTTGAATTTCGGCAACAGGACGTCGAGCAGACCGGAGTTGTCAGTGCTGGTGGTCGTGGCGAGGCGCAGCGGGGTTACCGCACCCGCGATCGAGGACGTCAAAGCCAGGGCAGCGCCCAAAACCAAAGTCATCAGTCGGTACATCGTCGCTTTTCCTTATGCCGTTGTTAGCGAGGCCGGGACCGTGTGTTGAGCGGCTGCAGCGCAACGCGGGCAGCGCTGTGTATTCCCGCGTAGCAATTTGAATGCCATCGCGAGGCCGTGCCGCGAGGGACGTTCGCGCCGAACCGGCCGAATGCCGCGCCAGCTCAATGGGTTTCCTAATTTCGGGTTATTGTGGGGAGGCGATGGATGATCGGAAATAGAATCACATATTGTGAAGGAAATGAAACCAGGGGGCACTTTCCTGGTCCAATATGTCTCAGTGTGCTATAGGAATATGCATAGATTTGTCTCACTCCGGTGTCGTTCGACACCCCAGTAGAGGGTGGCATCGACGGCCCGACCCGGGCCGCAAGCCTGCACGACCGAATCGGGCCGCAACGGCCCAAGCGAGGGAAGCACTGTCATGTCCAGCGTATCATCTGTTGTAGAGCCGCCAGCGAAATCGTCCGACGAGGCGGATGGGGCCGGCGGCAAGCAGCCTGTCTCGGTGCTCGTCGTGGACAACGAGCCGGGGATGCGAAATTTTCTGTACCGTGCCCTGGCGAGGCGTTATGCCCTGGTCGAGGTTGCAGACAGCGTTGAGACGGCCGAGGCGTTGCGTCAGCGTTGTCACTTCGATCTGCTGGTGGTCGATATCCGGTTGCCGGGGACTTCGGGCGTGGATTGGCTGCGCGCGCTGCGCGACCAGGGCGTGCGGGCCGATGCCATCTTTATGACTGCGTACGCCGACCTGGATACGGCCATCGCCGCGCTGCGGGCGGGCGCATCGGACTTCATTCTCAAGCCGTTTCGCACCGAGCAGATGATGGAGGCGGTGCGCCGCTGTCTCGAACACCGCCGCATGCGCCGCGAGAACTTTCTGTTGCGCCGTCAGGTCGACCATCTGCAGAACCTGGACGGTATCGTCGGACACAGCCGGGCGATGGCGGAAGTGTCGGCGATCGTCCAGCGGGTCGCGCCGACGGCCTCGACGGTGTTGATCGAGGGGGAGACCGGCACGGGTAAGGAACTGATTGCGCGGGCGGTCCACGTGCAGAGCGGTCGCAGCGGCGACTTCGTGGCGGTCAACTGCGGTTCGATCTCGCCGGAGCTGCTCGAGAGCGAGCTGTTCGGCCACACCCGCGGCGCCTTCACCGGCGCGCACAGCGCCCGCGACGGCTTGTTCGTCTATGCCCAGGGGGGGACGATTTTTCTCGACGAGATCGGGGAGATGCCGCTGGCCATGCAGGCCAAGCTGCTGCGGGTGCTCGAGGAGCACAGCGTGCGCCCGGTGGGCTCCGATCGCGAGGTGCCGGTCGACTGCCGGGTGATCGCCGCGACCAACCAACGCCTGGCCGAGCGTGTTGAATCGGGCGAGTTCCGCGGCGACCTCTACTACCGTCTCAACGTCCTGACCATCAACGTGCCGGCACTGCGCGAACGCGTCGAGGACATCCCGGCGTTGGCGGAGCATTTTTCCGATTCCATGGCCTCCAGTCTCGGGGTCAGCCCGATTCCCTTGACGCACGACGACTTCGCGCAGCTGCAGAGCTATGACTGGCCGGGTAACGTGCGCGAGCTCAAGAACGTCATCGAGCGTTCGCTGCTGCTTGGAAAATTGCCGCGAGACTGCTGCAGCGTCACCGAGGGCGGGGTGAACGAAGTCGCCGAGCCCGTTGCCGAGCGGCCGACCTATCCTTCCGAATGGACGCTCGAGCAGGTCGAGCGCGAGCATATCCTGGGCGTGCTCGAGGCGGTCGGCGGTAACAAGTCGGAGGCGGCGCGGCGCCTCGGCGTTTCGCGTAAGACCCTGGAGCGCAAGTGTCAGGCGTGGGGTGTGTACACAACGGGGCGGCACTGAATCGGGCACGGAGCCGGTTTCGAGTCCGGGTGGAGCGCGAGCGTGTGGAGACGACTACGACTGGCGGTCAGTGCGAGCCTGCGTACCAAGCTGCTGCTGCTCGTGCTGTTTCCGATCCTGGTGTTCATGCCGGTCATCCTCGGGCTGGCGGCCTACTGGACGCAGCAGTTCGCTTACACGCAGCTTTCGCGGCGCGTGAACACCGATTTGGCCGTCGCCCATGATGCGTTCTCTCGTATACAGCAGGACCATCTGGCCCAACTGAAATATCTTGGCGAGTCCTATACGTTTCGCACGGCACTGACGCGGTCCGATGCGGCCATGCTTCGCAACCAGGTGGCCGTTCTGCGCGAGACGGGCGGATTCGATTTTCTGCACTTGACTGACCCCGAAGGCCACTGGTTGTATGCGGCGCATGATCGCGGCCATCGCCTTAGCCGCACCTCACCCCTGCAGCGCAAGGCGATTCGCACCGGCAGCGGCAGCGCGGGTGTCGAAGTATTCAGCCGCTCGGATCTCGAACGCGAGGACGACTCGCTGGTCGATCGGGCCACCCTGGACGGCTCGCAGGCCGACCCCGGCGATCGGGTCCGCGGGTTGGTGCTGCGGATGGTCTATCCGGTCAAGGATCGCCACGGCGCGGTGATCGCGCTGCTCGACGGCGGAATTCTGCTGAACCACAATTTCGATTTCGTCGATGCGATTCGGGACCTGGTCTACGGCCCCGGCAGCGTACCCAAAAGCGGATGGGGTGCGGTGAGCGTCTTCCTGGCCGGCAGTCGGGTCAGCACCAATCTGCCGCGACCGGGCGGCGAGTCGGGC
>DATFLL010000021.1:0-21589 GCA_035267785.1 Gammaproteobacteria bacterium
TCGTGTTTCTCGGTGTCGCCGTGTTCGGCCTGCTGTTCATCGGTTTTCGCAATCTGTTCGTCGTGCGGGCGATGGAGCGCATCGTCGAGCGGGACTGAAGCCGCTCGGTGAGGCGTTCATCCGGCTGACGCCGGTCCCGGACCGGTAGCCGCCGAGTCGAATTTCGCGCTCGATTGCATCTGGCTCAGTCGTTCTCGAGCTCGGCCTGCCAACCGTGGCCGCGCACGGCGTCGAGCAGCGTCAGCTCGCTGAAGTGGGCGGGATCGTAATCGACGCGCAGACGCTGGGATTTTCCCGCATCGAACACCGCGCGGTGGATACCGCGCTCCCACTCGAGTTTCATGATCAGCGCCTGGCGTGTGTTCTGGTCGGCGTCATCCTGCAGGTGCAGATAGGCAGTCCGTGTCGCATCGGTCATATCGACGTTCCTTCGGCGGGCGGTGAGATGGAAAGCCACCGGGGCTTGTGGTAAGTATAACGCGCGTGTCCACGCATTCGGCAGCCCATTGTGAGGAGCCCTGGAACATGCGCCGCGCGAGCCTGATTACCGCTGTCGACGTCGTTTCGTTCGTCGGCTTCGTCTTCCTGACCTCCACGGGCGTGCTCATGCGTTACGTGCTGCCGCCGGGCAGCGGACGTTGGTCCACGATCTGGGGCTTGAGCCGGCACGCTTGGGGTACGGTGCACTATTGGATCGCGCTGGGCTTTTTCGCGGTGCTCGCCGTGCACCTGCTGCTGCACTGGCGGTTTATCGCCAACCTGTTCGGCGCACGCCTGCAGCCCGGTGCCCGGCTGCGCTTGGCGCTGGGCATCGTCGGCCTGCTGGCAGTGCTTGCCCTGGCGGTCGCGCCGGTGCTGACGCCCGTCGACACCAACCCCGCGGCCGCCGGCGGCGGGCGCCACGGCGCCCGTTCGGTACACTGACCGCAGCCGCATTCGGGACGTGGCAATGAACAATAGGCATGGGCCGGAAGGACTTTTCCGGAGCGGTCGATGCTCGGGTTGCCGGCGTTTCGCGGACTACCCTGTGGATGACGCCGTGTAGGTTTCGCGATGTGCCGCTCGCCCCTGGACGGGGCACGGGTGCGCGAAGACCTGAAATTCTTGGAGGTTTCGGCGCTGTTTGCGCAAAACCAGCGCCGTACGCGGCTGGGAATCGGCCGGGGTCCCTTGCCGGGGACCCCGCCGGCGGTGCTCAGGCGATGATATTGGCGAAGGCGATCAGCAGGCACATGACGCCGATCAGCACCAGCACCGTCTTGCCGACATTCAGGGCCATGCTCTTGTCTTCGGGATGCATTCTCATAACCTCCTTTTTGTTGTGGCTTGCGGTAAACAACCATACAAATGACGTGGTCTCTGGCCCTTGATCCAGATCAAGCCGTATATTTGAGTCCTGTCGCCGATAGGTTCGCCTATATATTAGGAATAACTAATTTATTGGGCAGCGCCGGCGGCGGCGAACGAAACGGGGCGATGGCCGCGGAACCGGGGCCGGACGGGCCGGTCCTAAGCTGGGACGGCGCCAGTCGCTAACGATCCGGGCCCGTGCGGGCGGTGGTGCCACCGGGTCCGACTCACTGACATTGGCGTACCTGCCCGCCCGTTTGCTCCCTCCGTCTCGTCCCCGGCATGGGCGGGCGAGGCGGGCGAGCTCCCAACGGGCGAACAGCACGGCCGCGACCAGAAAGACGCAACGCATGGCAGGTTCATCCCGCAAGGTCATCTACGCCGCGCTATCGGCCAACGCCCTTATCGCCGTGACCAAATTCATCGCTGCCTTCGTCACGGGCAGCTCCGCAATGTTCTCCGAGGGGATCCATTCCGTCGTCGACACGGGCAACCAGTTCCTGCTGCTCTATGGGCTGAACCGATCCGTGCGACCCGCCGACGAGCGTTTTCCCTTCGGCTACGGCAAGGAGGTCTACTTCTGGAGCTTCGTGGTCGCCATCCTGATCTTCGCCGTCGGCGCGGGTATCTCCCTGTACGAGGGGGTGCTTCACATTCTCCACCCGGCGCCGATAGAGAACATCGTGGTCAACTACATCGTCCTCGGGCTGGCAATCCTGTTTGAGGGGGCCGGTTGGTTCATGGCGATGCGCGAGTTCTCCCGCGCCAAGGGGCAGTGGGGCTATATCGAGGCGGTGCGCCGCGCCAAGGACCCTTCGACCTTCGTGGTCCTGTTCGAGGATTCGGCGGCCATCCTCGGCCTGATCGTCGCCTTTGCCGCCATCCTGCTGGGGGAGTTGACCGGCATTCCGTACTTCGACGGCGCGGCCTCGATAGTCATCGGTCTCATCCTGGGAGGCACCGCCACGTGGTTGGCCTTCGAGACGAAGGGCCTGCTCATCGGCGAGAGTGCGAACCAGCGCGTCATCGACGGTATCCGGGCCGTGGCCGCCACCTTCCCGGAGGTCGAGCGCGTCAACGAGGTGTTGACCATGCACATGGGCCCCAACTACATCCTGGCCAACATCAGTGTCGAGTTTCAGGACTCGACCACCGTACCGGCCATGGAGGAGGCGGTAGCCCGTATCGACAAGGCCATCAAGCAGGCCTTCCCGCGCGTCAAGCGCGTCTTCATCGAAGCCGAATCGGCGGCACCGGCGGCGCCCTGACGAGCCGGCCGTCGTCGAGCAAGCGACAGAGGAGAGCTCATGAGTCAATTGCCCAAGTTGTTCCTGTTCCTAGGCAGCCTCAATGCCATGCTGGCGGTCCTGCTCGGTGCCTTCGGCGCCCATGCCCTGCGCGGGCGCGTCGCGCCGGACCTCATGGCGGTCTACCGTACCGCCGAGCAATATCACTTCTACCATGCCCTGGGTCTGCTGGGCGTGGGCCTGGTCGCGCTGCACCTGCCGGGCTCTGCGCTGGTCAAGTGGTCGGGCTGGCTGATGCTCGCGGGCATAGTGTTGTTCTCGGGCAGCCTCTATGCGCTGGCGCTCAGCGGCGTGCGCTGGTTGGGCGCCATCACGCCGATCGGCGGGACGGCCTTTATCGTCGCCTGGCTGGTGCTGTGCATTGCCGTGTGGCGCGCGGCTTGAGCGCCCTGGGTGATTTCACCCGTCTCGCCGGTCTCGCGGGGCGCGGTGACACTGGCCGGATCGGTCCGCATGTCGTATACCTGTAAATACTGGTAGGCATACCGAATCGCTCCCCCCGACGACCGGGCGCCGCCGACCGGCTGATGAGAGGAGACGGCTATGGGTGTAAGCAGACAGGGCGAGAACGAGGAGTTCCGCAAGCGCAGTGCGCGGTTGCACAACATCGGTGACGCCTGGTATTTCACCACCCGCGGCGGCGTCGAGCACGGGCCCTTCCGCAGCCGCGAGGCCGCCGAAGAGGCGCTGCGCAAATATGTCCAGGAGCAGGTCATGAGCAAGCCCGACGCCGATGCGGCGGATCGGTGAGGCTCACCCGGCTCTCGCCGGAGCGTTCGTTCTCCGGCACACCGTGCGAACGGTTCTGACACGGGACGCTCGTGCTGTCAGCCGATCCCTTCTATAGAGACGATTACGCCGGTGCCCGCGAAGGTTTTCTCGCCGCGGCGAGGCGCGCGGGCGCCCGGCTCGAACGCTTGCCCCTGGAGGCACGGGGGCCCGACGGCCAGGCGCTGGGTATCGACATCGCCTGGCTTGGGGCGGACTCGCCCCGGCGCCTGGTACTGCATTCCAGCGGGGTCCACGGCGTGGAAGGCTTTGCCGGCTCGGCCGTGCAGCGGGCCATCCTCGCGGCGCCGCCGGCCCTGGCTGCGGATCAGGCCCTGGTGTTCGCCCACGTGCTCAATCCCTACGGCATGGCCTGGCTGCGCCGCGCCAACGAGCACAACGTCGACCTCAACCGAAACTGCCTGACCGACGACGGCGGCTGGCGAGGCGCCCCGGCGGGCTATCGTACACTCGACCCCTTACTCAACCCGCCTTCGCCTCCCCGCCCCGACGGTTTCTACCTGCGGGCGGTGGCCGCGGTCCTGCGCTACGGCTTTGGCACCGTGCGCCAGGCGGTGGCGGGCGGCCAGTACGACTATCCGCGCGGACTGTTCTACGGGGGCGCGCAGCTGGAGGAGGGGCCGAGCCGTTATCGAGACTGGATCCGCGCCCATCTGGGCGGGGTCGAAGCGCTCGCCGCTATCGACGTGCATACCGGTTTGGGACCGTGGGGCCACGGCTCGCAGTTCGAGGAGTCGGCCGGCCGGCCCGGTGCCGAGAGTGCGGGGTACGCCGTACGCGGCGGGATGATCGCGGCCGTGCGCGCCTGGCTGCCCGGCGCGCGTGTGCGCGCGGTGACCCAGGAGTTCGGCACCTATTCGTCCTTGCGGGTGCTGCACGCACTGCGCGAGGAAAACCGCTGGCATTTCTATGGTCGGGCTGACCTCGCTCATCCGAGCAAGTCGCGCCTGCGCGCGGCGCTGTGTCCGGCGTCTCCCGCCTGGCGCCGGGCTGTGCTGACGCAGGGGATCGAGCTTGCCGCCCGGGCCTGCACCTGGCGGGTCGACGAGATACCGCCCGCCGCCGGGGAGAACCGACCCGCGGCGGGCGGCGGCGCCTAGCTGCGCATCAGCACCCAACGATTGCTCGCCGTGTGCGGCAGGGCGCGCAGGATCTTTCCGTTGGACAGGCGGATGAGCGCCGTTTCCTTGCGGTTTTCGGCCGTAACGACCGCTTCGCGGCCACGGTCGACGACGGCCAGGCCGCTGAGTTTGTCGGGCCCGCCGGGCTTCAGCTTGACGGGAACCTCTCCCAGATAGCGATCGCGGGCGGTCGAGAAGTCAAGAACGTGGCCGGAGAAGCCCGCCGCATAGAGACGGTCATGGCGTGGATCGGCCGCCAACTGCATGAAGCCCGCCTTCGCCGCGGCGATGTTGTGGTAGCTGAAGTCGGGATCCACCTCCGGGGTGTGAATGCGTTTGATATGCCCGCTTTGCGGGTTGAGCGCCGAAACGACCCCCGAGCGCATATCGGCCGAGAAGAGCTGGCCGTTGGCCCAGGCCAGATCGCCGCTGTGGGCGATGGGGTAGCGGTGGACGACTCGCCCGCTCGGCAGGGCGACCTCGGTGACGTGCTTGTCGGCGTTGCCGCCGACGAAGACGTGCTGGTCGTCGGTGGTGATCGCCAGCGCGTTGCCGCCGACCGGGACCTGGAACAGCGGCTGGTCGTCGGCGGTGAGATAGCCGACCAGACGATGGGCCGACAGCTCCAGGAGCAGATAGCCGTCGGGCGTGATCCGCGCCACGCGCGCATTCTTAAGGCTGTCGAATTGGCCCACCGGTTTCAGCGTGCGGGCGTCCAGGATCTTGGTGACGCCGGCCTCCGTCGGGACGTAGATGCGGTGATGGAAGGCGTCATAGCCGACATAGAAGCTGTTGCCGGCGCGCGTATCGGGCGCGCCGAATCTCGCCACGCGTGCGGCGGGCATGCCGATCTTCCAGGCGTCGAGCCGTCCGCTGCCCGGACCCTTGGGCGGCGCCGGGAAGGCCCCGACGACGGTGTGCTGCACGGTATCGAAAGGATCGTGTCGGGCTGCATGGGCCGAGGCGCAGGCGCTGCAGCTCATCAGCGCCGCACTGAGCAGCGCCGTGACTACGCTGCCCGACAGGGCCGGGCGCCGTGTTCCGGCGAACAGGCGTGAAAGAGTCTTCATGGTGCGACCTCCTTGTGGACGTAGCTGAGGTGTATGGGGCGACCGGCCGCTCGGCCGATCGGTTCCGCCCGAGAAGGGCACGAACCGTGCCAGCTTTCAGACCCTGCCTGGCTCCCATGACTTGCGCACTTGAGCGTGTTACATGCCTGCGATACGGCGCAAAAGCACCGCCGGTCCGGGGCTAATGCGCCGCGTGCCGTTGGCGGCGGCTTCGTTTACAGTGGCGGAACGGACACCCGGATCGCCGATGCGGTGACGGTATCGGCTGAGCTGACTGATCGGAGGAGTGATATGCGAAGCAACGTATTGCCGGCAGCGGTTGCGATGCTGGCCTGTGCCCTCGCGGGGCCGCTGACAGGGGCGCAGGCGGCGGAGGGCAACAGGGCAAACTCGGTCGATACGAACGGGGCGCAGGCCCCTTGGGGGAGCGCCAAGGCGCCGGATATTCACTACACACCTCATCACGTGCTCTACGACGTCACCTCCGGTGACGAGGCGGTGGTGAGCAACATCCTGGACCGCGCCAGTTATCTGAGCAAGCTCTACAATGCCGACCCCTTCGATTCGTCCATCGTCATCATGATCCACGGCGACGCGATCAAGTTCTTCGCCATCAAGAATTACCGGCACTACCGGCGCCTGATGCAGCGGGCGCACGCCCTGACCATCGGAACCACCATCGAATTTCGGATGTGCAAGGCCGCCGCGGCGCGCCAGGGCCTGCATCCGAAGGATATCCACGGTTTCGTGGCCATGGTGCCGATGGCCGATGCCGAGATTACGCGCCTGGAGCTCGAGGAAGGCTATGCCTATATGCATTGAGCGCGGCCGAACGCACGCGACCGGAGGAATGCAGTCATGAACCCGATACCCGCTATCACGCCCGAGTTGGCCGCCGAGCTCGAATTGCTCGCCGGCTACAATCTCGCCAACATCGGCGAGGGCCTCAAGGTCCACCACAACGCTCAGCCCGCCATACGCGAGGCCGCCGCACGCCTCCACGCCAAGGGGCTGCTCACCAAATCCGACGGCGGCTATCTGACCGACGGCGGCATCGAGGCGGCGCAGCACGTGCAGACGGCGCTGGCGATCCTCGTTGGAACCTGAGCGGCGCAGTCGTGAGCCGTCATCGTCGAGGGGCCGCCTGTGGCGCTGGGCTCACGGCCTGCTCGCCGTGGTGGGCTTCGTCCTCTCGCCGCTGAGCTGGTGGAACGACCTGTTCGTCAATGTGCCGCTGGCCTACCTCTTCTCGCTGCCGTTCGCGCTGATCGACGAGGCGCTGTATCTGCCCAGCTTCATTCTGGGCTATTGGCTGAGCAATATCCTCGGGCTGGTGCTGCTGCACAACGGAATAGGCGGTGTGCTGCGCGGCAGGCGGGTGGCGTTTCGCCTGCGCGCGCACCTGCTGTGGTCCCTGCTCTACACGGTCCTCATCGCCGTGGTGGTCTGGCTCGGCTGGCTGCCCTCGCCCGAGCGGTACCTGCCCACGCCCTGAGGCGGAGGCGGGCCCTTGCGGATGTTGCAGCGCGCCGGCTTTGCTATGCTGCCAAAGGCGGGACGCCAGCCGGCACGCACAGGTACCGGGAGCCCGGCGCAGCCACATGCCGCGCGATGGCCGGACGGCTGCACGGCGGCGGCCGTTCGCCCGGCGCGCCGGCGGGGGTGCAGAGCGAGGGCGCAACGGCCGGTTATCGGGCCGGCGTCGGCGTGGACAGCGGTCTCGGCTTCGCCGTCGAACGACTCACGCCGGCGGCGTTGACGGCCCGGGCTTTATCAGCTGACGGGGAACATTATCATGAACGAGTTTCAGGCCGCGCCCACGAGTGCGCCGTCGTCGGTCACGCCGTGGGGGCCCTGGGCGACACTCGGCCTCGGCCTGTTGGTTGCCGCCGCCTTCGTCGTGGTGCAGGTGGCCGTTGCGTTGATCTTTCTGATGGTCCGGTTCGGGCCGTCCCCCAGCGCCGACGCGACGGCGATGGCGGCCGCAGCCGAGACCAACGGCCTGCTCCTGGCGCTGTCCACCCTGGCCACGTGCGTGGTCTGTACGAGCCTGATCGTGGTCTTCGCGCGCATGCGCCACCCCGCACCGCTGCAAGAGTACCTGCGCCTGCGGGGTGTCGCGGGCACGACGCTGCTGCGCTGGATAGGTGCGATGGTCCTGGCCGCGGTCTGCTGGGACCTGTTGACCTGGCTGCTCGCACGCCCCGTTGTGCCGGATTTCATGCGCGCGACTTATACCACCGCGGGCAGCCCGGTCGTGTTCTGGCTCGCGCTGGTGGTGGCCGCCCCGCTGTTCGAGGAGTTGTTCTTTCGCGGTTTTCTGCTGACGGGGCTGCGCCGCTCGCGCCTGGGCGCCAGCGGCGCGGTGCTGGTCACCGCCTTGCTGTGGGCCGGCATTCACCTGCAATATGACGCTTACGAAATCGCCAGTATCTTCGTGTTCGGCATCATTCTCGGCGCGGCACGAGTGCGCACCGGTTCGACCGTGACGCCGCTGCTCATGCATGCCGTGCTCAATCTGTTATCGCTGATGGAGACCGCCGCGTATGTCAGCGCGCACCTCAACGCCGGCTAGCCTTCCCCAACGCCTGCCCGCGCCGGCGAAAGCGGGCCGATGATGCGTCTGCTGCGATGGCTGCGGGTTGCGCTGGTCGTCCTGTTCAGTGCGGGCTGGCTGGTAGCGTTGTTGCTCGCCGGTCATTTCATGGTGCAGTGGGTGGACACCGACCTTGCGCCCCGACTCTACGGCCTGGCACCGACGTCGCACGGATTTCCCTTCCTCGATGCCGCGCGGGTCGCATTCTGGCTGGGATGTTATTGGCTGGTGGCGGTGGTCGTGTTCTGGTCCGTGTTCCTGGCCACGGTGCACTTCGGCCCGAATCGACGCGGGGGCGAGACCGGTGACGCGTGAGGCCGAAGTCCGTGACTTCGTGCGCCGGACGCTGGGCTGCAGCTGCCCCGAGCATGTGTTCGATCGCATCGAGGATGCCGAGTGCACCGCGCGCCCGGGCATGCCGGGCTATCGGCGTCTGGTGATCGGCGATCGCCTCCTGATCTATCTGGTCACACCGGTCGAGGAGGAGGCTGCGGTCGGTGCGGCGCCGCCGGCCGGGATCGCGGCGCAGCTGCCCGTTGTGCTGGCCAGCGGGCGCGCCGAGCGCGATCGCCTGGGTCTGAATCGCTTTCGCGCCGTGGTACCGAGCACCGACCCGCCGCGGCTCGAGCCCGTCCTGCGAGAAGTGTTCGAGGCGTTTCGCGATCAGGTCGGCGACGACAAGCTGCACCTGCATGTCGTCGCACGCGGGGCGTGCCCGCCATCCCCGGGGGCCGGGGACGACCGCCGTGGTTGAGCTCAACCAACTGGTCAGCCTGTTCAACGCCATCGTGCGGATGCTCAAGGCCGCCGCCGAGCACCACGGGCGGCGCGATGCGGCCTATAAGCGAGCGCTGCTCGCCGTGTATGCCGCCAGCGGGGAGACCAAGTCCTACGTGACGGGCCTGAAACAGCGTAAGCACCCGGACCGCGAGCGCGAGGCCAAGCTGGTGCGCCTGTGGAACGAGGCGGCCGTCGAGCTGCGCGGGATCGACCGAGAGCTGGCCGATAAATGCCTGCTGCACGCCGATTTCCTGGCCGGCGCGACCCAGTGGTCCGATGCCGAAATCGACCGGGCCCGCGACTCGCTGCGCGAGCTGTTCGAGCAGGCGCGGCGGCTGCTTTGACCGGGCATCGATCCCGCCCCCCGGAGCGCAAGTGTTTGAAAATGAAGAAGGCCGGCCGCCCTGTACAGCGGCCGGGCGCAGCGCGGGCCGCTGCGGCCGCGGCCCGGGAATGCCCGCCGCGCCGCCTAAACGCGGGCTGGTTGCTGGTAAATCCGCCGGGTTTTGGCGTATGCTTGATGTAGCCTCTCGGGGCAGTTGAAAACCAACAACGAAACAATGATAGATAATAGAGTGACAAAGAGGGTGGAGCATCATGGCTGAACGTGAGACCGGTACGGTTAAGTGGTTCAACAATGGCAAGGGGTATGGTTTCATTCAGCGGGAGGCGGGCGAAGACGTATTCGTGCATTTTCGTGCCATCCGCGGTGAGGGATTCCGTTCCCTGCAGGACGGTCAGAAGGTCGAGTTCACGGTGACACAGGGACAGAAGGGACTGCAGGCCGAAGATGTAGTGGTCGTCGAATAGAGGCAGTCTTTGTACACCGCATAGCGCTATGCCCGCCGTTTAGGAATCCTATCCAAGCTACCAGACCCCCCCGCAGATAGAGCTGTTTGTCCCGCCCGTGCGCGGTCGCGCGCGGCGGTTCCGACTACCCGATGACGGGGGCGCGATGGACTGGAAGATTCTGTTGACGGTGTTCGGGACGGTCTTTGTCGCTGAATTGGGCGACAAGACTCAGTTAGCGACCATCTTGTTCGCCTCCAATCAGGAAGTGGACAAATGGACGGTATTTGCGGGCGCGGCCGGCGCGCTCGTGCTGACCTCGGCCATCGGAGTGGCCGTGGGAGGTACGCTGTCGCACTGGCTCAGCCCGCGAGCCCTGTCGTTGGTTGCGGGTATTGGCTTTATCGGCATCGGCGTCTGGACGCTGGTGCGCCCAGGCTGATGTGCCGAGGCGACGGGTGAGGTTGCGCCCCTATCATTGATTAAGTGTTTCCTAAATGTAGAACGCCCCGAACCGAGCATCCCCGATAATGCGCTCCCGGATTCGGGACCTCGAGTTTTCAAGCGAAGGTTGGAGTTTTCATGGCTGAAACCGTCGACGAATTGACCGTCAACTACGAGGAAGACGGTATTCAAGTCACCAAGGAGCTGGACAAGAAGGTCCTGACCAAGGGGGCCTGGGCAACCATTATCTACCGCTATCAGGACTGGGATCGCCAAAAGGGCGATTACGGTCCGGACAAGTACACCATCCGCCGCTACCAGAAGCGCTACGGCGAGTACAAGCAGAAATCCAAGTTCAACATTTCCAGCAAGGACCAGGCGGAAAAGATCATCGAGGCCCTGCAGGACTGGATCAAGGACTGAGCCTCGGGGTCGATGACGCCCGCCGCCGCCATGGTCGATTCGGACACCGATAACGCAGGGCCGGATCCGCAGGCCGAGACTCCCTGGTGGGAGAGGGTTCCGCTGGAAGCGATGAGCCGGGCGCAGTGGGAGTCCCTGTGTGACGGCTGCGGACGCTGCTGCGTCAACAAGCTCATCGACGAGGACACTGGCGAGTTGGTGTTCACCAACGTCAGCTGTCGCCTTCTGGATACCCAAACCGGTCGCTGTACCGATTACGCCCATCGCCTCGAGCGTGTCGTGGACTGTGTGGTGCTGCGCCCCGAGGACCTCGGCGGCGGGGAGTCCGGCTGGGACTGGCTGCCGTCGAGCTGCGCCTATCGGCGCCTTGCCGAGGGACGTCCCCTGGCCTGGTGGCATCCGCTGGTTTCGGGCGACGCCGACAGCGTTCATCGCGCGGGGATATCGGTGCGCCAGCGCGTCATTGCGGAAACCCACGTCCACCCCGACCAGCTCGAATGGCATGTGGTGGATTGGTTCGACGATGCGGGGGATGACGATGGTCAGGGATGAGCGCCGCGTAAGACAAGGGTTCTGGCTATTTCCCCGCCTGCGGGCCCGGCTGGCCGGGTGGGCGATATTGACCGCCTTGGCTGCGGCGTGTGCGTCGCCGGCCGCTGCCGCGGCGCCGGTGGTTTTTCTCGATCGCGCCGCCGCGGCCCGTGCCATTGTCGACGACCACGCCCAACCTTATTTCCACACGCTCCAGCCCATGGAGATGGCGGCCAAGACGGGCCGCCCGCTGACCGCCAGGACCCTCGCCGCCCAGCGGCGCGAGACGGGCCAACGCTATCGGGCCGGTGTGCGCGAGTTCAGTGAGCAGGAGCGGACCGTCATCACGCGCATGGTTCGCGGTATCGATGCCGCGTTGAAGCACTATCCGCGCCTGGCGCGCGTTCCCTGGCGTTTTCTCAAGGTCGCCGACTCCATCGAGGGCGGTCTGCCGCACACGCGCGGCCCGTACATCGTTTTGTCGCAGTCGGTGTGCGAGCAGCTGTTGGGAATGGATGCCGCCCTGCCTAAACGGGAGGCGATCGCCGCTGCGGCGACGATCCTGCTGCACGAGCGCATACACGTGCTGCAGCGATCGGCGCCGGGACTGTTCGACAGTCTGTATCGTGACGTCTGGGGTTTCGTGCGCGTCAAGTCCATCACCCGCGACCCCTGGCTGCGCCGCCATCATCTGGCCAACCCGGACGGCTCCACTGCGGGTCGCTTCTGCTGCTGGCTCTTTCCACTGCGCGGCGACGGCAACGAACCCGTGCACTATATCTGGCCGCTGGTCGTGTTTTCGGATGGGCCGGGCGTCAAGCGTATGCCGCAGGATTTTCGCATGCTGGCCATCGACGTGCGCCGCCGTGGCGACCACGCCCGGGTGATCAGCGAACCCGACGGTCGGCCCCGCGCCCGCCCGCTGCTCGACGTGGCCGCCTATACGCGGGTGTTCGTTATCAGTCAGAACATCTATCATCCCAATGAGGCCGCCGCCGATCTGCTCACGCAGCTCGTGCTATTCGACAGCCTGGCCGACACCAGCGGGCTGTCACCCCGGCGGCGAGCGGCGATCGACACATTCTTCCAGCCGCTGCGCCACTGGGCCCGAGCCCACATGGGCGTACGCACGGCGGCGCACTGAAGCTATCTGATCCTGGAGGGAATGCCATGCCGTCGTTCGATGTCGTCTCCGAGGTCGACATGCACGAGGTGACCAACGCGGTCGATCAGGCCAAGCGCGAGGTCGCCAACCGATTCGATTTCAAAGGCACCGATTCGCACTTCGAACACGAGGAGGCGGCGATTACGCTGGTATCGGAGTCCGATTTTCAGCTCAAGCAGATGCTGGATATCCTGGAAAACAAGCTGACCAAGCGCGGTATCGACATCGCCTGTCTCAAGATCGACGAGCCGCACATCGCCGGCAAGCAGGCGCGCCAGACGGTCACGCTGCGCCAGGGGCTGGACACACCGCTCGCCAAGCAGATCGTCAAGCTGGTCAAGGACAGCAAGCTGAAAGTCCAGACCGCTATCCAGGGCGAGAAGGTGCGAGTGACGGGTAAGAAAAAGGACGACCTGCAGCAGGTGATGGCCCTGCTGCGCCAGGCCGACCTCGACCTGCCCCTGCAGTTCGACAACTTTCGAGACTGAAGGGGCGCGCCTGAGGGCGGAGTCCGGGAGGCACCTATCATGACCAGCAGCGCCGACGTTCGTATCGACTATTTTTCCGACGTGCTCTGTATCTGGGCCTATACGGCGCAGATTCGCGTCGACGAGCTCAAGCGCAATTTCGGCAGCCAGCTCGCGCTGCATTATCATTTCGTGCCCCTGTTCGGGGACACGGCTCACCGCATCGGCGAGGGCTGGGCCGACCGCGGCGGTTACGAAGGCTTCGGGCGCCATGTCAGCGAGATCGCCGGGCGCTTCGAGCACGCGCCCGTCAGTGCGAACGTTTGGAGCGCGTGCGCCCCGCGTACATCCTGCAACGCCCACCTGTACCTCAAGGCCGTGCAGCTGCTCGAAGAGGACGGTGAAATCGACGCCGAGGGGCAAGCCGATTTCGACGGTCGCAGCCTGTTCGAGGAGGCCAACTGGCGCGTGCGCCAGGCGTTCTTTGTCGACGATCGCGACATCGGCGCGATGGACTGCCTGTTCGACATCGGCGCGGGGCTCGACCTTACGCGCGCATCCATCCAGCGGCGCCTGGACAGCGGGGAGGCCATGTCCGCCCTGTGCCGCGACATCGAGCTGTGCCGCGAGCACGGCGTGGAGGGCAGCCCGACCTATTTGCTCAACGAAGGCCGACAGAAGCTCTACGGCAACGTCGGTTACCGAATCATCGAGGCGAATGTCCAGGAGATCCTGCACCAACCCGGCAACCAGGCCTCCTGGTGTTGACGGGACGGCGCGCCGGTCCGCGACAGCCTATGCCCCAGAACGAAACGACCGTACGGGAAATACCATGAACGATGCTTATCGCCCCGCCATTGCCGATTACTTCGACCAGCTCGAGGCTGCCTACGGCGACGACTTCTCGTTCGACCGGTTGAGCGACGAGGAACTGCTGGAGCTCGAGCGCCTCGGACGCCACGCCATCGAACAGGACGAGCAGGTCAGGGCCGACGAGAAGAAGGCCCTGCAGCCGTTGCTCCAGCTCATCGACATGCAGCGGCGCAAACGCGGAATCGCGGGCGGTGGTACTCAGTGAGAGACGCTCTGGAAAGGAACACGGAGGACACGGTAAGTTGGCAGATGGCAGTTTGCAGTCGGCAGAAAGAATAAGACGTGAGGGGCGAGGTGTTAGGCGTGAGGAGTGAGAAGAAAAGCCCGCGGCCACGTTTATTGCGCGCCCCATGCATTGGTCGTAGGTCGGGTTAGCGCAGCGTAACCCGACGCCTTGGTCCTACTCCACTGCCCTGAAAAGGAATGCAGAGAACGCGATAAGTTGGCATATGGCAGTTGGCAGCAAGAAGTCTAATTGCTGTTGTCTTTTCGGGCGACTGCAGGCTGCCAACTGCCAACTTCTGTCCTCTCTGTGCCTCGGTGTCCTCCGTGGTTAATACCCACCCTGCTATAGGCACGTGCCGTCCCAGCGTGCAGTGTCAATCCCGCCGCAGCCGATCGGAGACGGCGACGGGGGTGGGATAGCGCAGCACGATGAAGTATGAGGACGCGATGAAGGTCAGCAGCGTGGCCACCTCGATGAGGTAGGTCGCGCGCTCGCTGATAACGCCGAGGTCGAGCGCCAGCACTGCGATGAGCAACGAGAATTCGCTGATCTGGCCCATGCGAACGCCGATTTCCCCGCTGCGCTGCGCTGACTCGCCCGAGCCCTGCAGCAGCCATCTGAACACCAACGGTTTAACGACCATGATCGCGGCCGCGAACCCGGCGGCCGGCGCCAGTACCGTGAGCACCAGCTGCAGGTCGAAGCTCGCGCCCAAGGAGAAAAAGAACAGGACCAGAAAGAAATCGCGCAGGGGCTTGAGGCTCTCGGCGATGAACAGGGAGATGGGACTGGTTGCGAGCATGACGCCGGCGATGAAGGCGCCGATCTCGTGCGACAGGCCGACGGCGCGCGCGAGCTCCGCCATGCCCAGGCACCAGCCGATGGCCATCAGGAAGATGTATTCCTGAATCTTGTCGAAACGGCGGATGAGCTTGAAGAGCACGAAGCGCTCGAATACGTAGGCGAAGAGGATCAAGCCGGGCAGCGACAAGGCCAGCAGGCCCAGGTCGGACAGCGGCAGCCGGCCGTTGCCGCCCAGGCCCTGGAGCAGCAGCAGGACGATGATTGCCAGCAGGTCCTGCAGCAGCAGGATGCTGATGATGATCTCGCCGGTGCGCTGATGATGCAGCACGGTGGTCGGCAGCAGCTTGAGTCCGATGATCGTGCTGGAGAACATCATCGCGGCGCCGATCACAACGCTCTCGACCACGGTGTAGCCGAGCGCCCAGCCGGCGGCGGCGCCGAGCGCTGCGAAGGCCAGCGAGCTGACCAGGGTGACCACGGTGGTTTCGCGCACTAATTGACCGAGCTTTTGCGGCGGCAGACTCATGCCGAGCAGAAACAGCAGGAACATGATCCCGATGCTGGACATCTTCTTGATGACCACCGGATCGCCGACGACCCCGAGCGCGGAAGGGCCCATCAGGATCCCCAGCGCGATGTAGGCCACCGGCAGGGCCTGGCGGGCATACAGCGCCAGCGTGGCGACCAGGGCAGCGCCGCTGAAGATGGCGAAGATGGTAAAGACGAGCGGGTCGCTGTGCATGGGCTCACCGTGGCTGGCGCGCGGGTTCCAATGTGATCGCGAGCCTGCCCGCAGCAGGTGTCGCCGTTCCATCATGGCCCATGCCTGGCGGGCCGGCAACCGCGGCGAGTCGGTGTCGTGGGCGGCGCGGTCGCTAGCGTCCGGCCGCGGTCCGGCGCAGGCGCCAGCAGTGATGGATACGCGGGTTGCGCTCGAAGTCGGGCGGCAGGGTGGCGCGTGTAATATCCTCGATGGTGACGTCCGGCAGCGCGCGCTCCAGGGCAAGCGCGTCGAGCTTGAAGCGGCGCAGGTTGGTCGAGAAGATGAGATCGCCGCCCGCCTCCAGCAGACGCGCCGCGGCCGCGATCAGCGCGACGTGATCGCGCTGCACGTCCAGCGTCGCCTCCATGCGCTTGGAGGTCGAGAAGCTCGGCGGGTCGAGAAAGATCAGGTCGTAGCGCCGCGCGGGGTCCTGGGCGGCCTGTTCGAGCCAGTACAGACAGTCGGCCTGGACGAGCTCATGTTCGGTGCCCGTGAAGCCGTTGAGGGCGAGGTTGCGCCGCGCCCAGTCGAGATAGGTGCGCGACATGTCCACTGAGGTCGTGGCGCGCGCGCCGCCGGCCGCGGCATGCACGGTGGCCGCCCCGGTGTAGGCGAACAGGTTCACGAACCGCCGGCCGCCGGCAAGCTCGCCGATGAGCTCCCGGGTGGTGCGGTGGTCGAGGAACAACCCGGTGTCGAGGTAGTCGGTGAAGTTGACGAGCAGGCGACAGGCGCCCTCGCGCACCTCGTGAAACCGGCCGGTGGCGTCGAGCTTTTCGTACTGCGCCGAGCCCTTCTGGCGGCGGCGCATCTTGTAGAACACCTGTTCGGTGGGGATGTCGAGCACCTCGGCGACGACGGCCAGCGCCTCGGCGGCACGCGCCTCGGCGCGCAGCGGATCGACCTTGGCCGGCGGTGCGTATTCCTGCACGTGGGCCCAGAGGCGCTCGCCCTGGTACAGGTCCACGGCCAGCGCATATTCCGGCAGGTCCGCATCGTAGAGGCGGTAGCAGTCAACACCGGCGCGCCGCGCCCAGCGCCCGAGGTGGCGCAGGTTCTTGCGCAGGCGGTTGGCCAGTGCCTGGGCACCGGCAGAGGAAGTGTCGCTCGTCGGGGCCGGTGCGGCCCCGGTGAGGCGAAACAGCGACAGGGTGCAGGCGATACGACCGTTGTAGAGAGGGTGTCGGGCATGCGCTTGCAGGCCGAGTCGGCGCACGGGTGCCTCGTCGCTGACGAACACCGCTGCCTGCCAGCCGGCGAAGCGCTCGGCGAGGACCGCACCGAGCTCCGTATATAACGCCGAGACCTGCTCGGCTAGCCCGAGGCGCTCGCCGTAGGGCGGATTGACCACGACCAGCCCCTTGTTCGCGCTGGCGGGCGGCGGCTGGACCTGCGTCAATTCACGGCGCTCGATGTGCACGTGCCCGCGCAGGCCGGCACGCTCGACATTGCCCAGCGCGGCGCGTACGGCGGCGGCGTCGGCATCGTAGCCGACGATGGGCGGCAGCTTTTCGAGGCCGGCTGCCCGCCGCGCCTCGGCCTCCTCGCGCAGGGCGGCCCAGGCCGGCGCGTCGTGGCCGCGCCAGCCCAAAAAGCCGAAGTACTCGCGCGCGATTCCCGGTGCGACGTCGCCCGCCATCAGCGCGGCTTCGATGGGCAGGGTGCCCGAGCCGCACATGGGGTCGAGCAGGGCGCCGCCCGCGCTGGCCACTTCCGGCCAGCCGGCGTGCACCAGGATGGCCGCCGCAAGGTTCTCTTTGAGCGGAGCGGCCACGCCCCGCTCGCGGTAACCGCGCCGATGCAGACTTTCGCCGGCCAGGTCCAGGCTGAGGACGGCGCGGCGGCGGTTCAGATAGACATTGATGCGAAGGTCGGGGCGTTCCAGCTCGACCGACGGGCGGCGCCCGCAGCGCGCGCGGAAGCGATCCACGACAGCGTCCTTGACCTTCAGCGCCGCAAAGTGGCTGTGGCGAATGGGCGACTGACTGGCCTGCAGATCCACGGCCAGCGTACCGTCGGGTGAGAGGTGATCCTCCCACGGCAGCTCGTGCACCGCCGCGTACAAGGCCTCGGCATCCGGCGCGTCGAAGCGTGCCAGGGTCAACAGGATACGGTTGGCCAGTCGCGACCACAGACAGGCCCGGTAGGCCAGCGCCAACGGCCCCTCGAAACCGACCCCCGCGCGGCCGGGGGCCACCTTTGCCGCGCCCAGCGCGCGCAGCTCCGCGGCAAGCAGGGACTCCATACCGCGGGGGGCGGCGGCGAAAAAGGTGTGGGTCGTGGTCATGGGAATCGATCGTGATGGCGAACCCCATTCTACACCAGTGCGAGATTCACCGGGCGCGGTCCGTCGCCGTGATATGCTTGTCCGACTGAATACGCGTGCAGGGGTCGGGTGGAAGTGACGGCGATGATGCTGGGCAGCTTGGCAGGGGGGATCGGTCTTTTCCTGCTCGGCATGTGGCTGATGACCGACGGACTCAAATTCGCGGCGGGCGGCTCGCTGCGCAGACTGCTTGCCCGCTGGACGGGCACGCCGCTGCGCGGGATTGCCTCCGGTGCGCTGATTACCTCGCTGGTGCAGTCATCCAGCGCCGTGACCGTGGCCACCATCGGCATCGTCAACGCGGGCCTCATGGGCTTGAGCGAGGCGGTGACCGTGATCTACGGCAGCAATATTGGCACCACCATGACCGGTTGGCTGGTCGCGCTGATCGGGTTCAAGATCAATATCAAGCTGTTGGCCTTGCCGCTTATCGGCGTCGGTATGATTTTGCGTCTGTTGGCCGCCGAACGCCGCCTCGGCGCGTTCGGTATGGCGCTGGCCGGTTTCGGTGTGTTCTTCCTCGGGGTCGACATCCTCAAGACGGCGTTCGCCGCCGCCGGTGCCTCGCCGGCGGCGGCCCTGGCGGGAGGCGGGGTGGGCGGCGCGCTGCTCTCGCTCGGCGTGGGCGTGGTGATGACCGTGCTGATGCAGTCTTCCAGCGCGGCGATGGCCGTGATCATCACGGCCGCGGCCGGCGGCGTGATTTCTCTGGAGGCGGCCCTGGCGATGGTGATCGGCACCAATATCGGCACAACCTCGACCGCCCTGCTCGCCACGCTGGGGGCGACGCCGAACGCCCGCCGCGTCGCCGCCGCACACTTGAGCTTCAATGTGGTGAGCGCGCTGGTGGCGCTGCTGGTGCTGCCGCTGTTTATCCTGCTGATCCGCAACCTCGAACACGCCGACAGCCTCGACCTGGGTGTGCCCGTGCTCCTGGCGCTGTTCCATACGCTGTTCAATGTGCTGGGTGTGGCAGTCATGTGGCCGCTGACCACGCGCCTGGTCGGCGAGTTGCGACGGCGTTTTCGCAGTGCCGAGGAAGACGAGGCGCGGCCGCGGTATCTGGATCGCAACGTCGTTGCCACGCCCGTGCTCGCCATGCAGGCCTTGTCCATGGAGTTGATCCGCATCGGCGGGATTGCGCTGCGTATGGCGAAGGCGGCAATGAGCGCCGAGGGTGCCGCCGGGGCGCGTCTGGATGCCGATGCCAAGGTGATTGACCGGCTGGTCGACGCGGTGGGCGACTTCAGCGCGGTGATGCAGCGTAGCCATCTGCCGCCCGAGCTCGACGATGTGTTGCCCAACGCCTTGCGCGTGACGCGCTACTACACTGAGATGGCCGAGCTGACCCGCCTCGTGGACGAGGCCCAACGCGAGCTGCCCGCGATCGAGGCGGTCGGATTGGCCGCCGATATCTCGCACTTCAAGGGCTCGATCGTCGATCTGCTCGACGGGGCCGACGCCGGCGCGCCGGAGTACTCCGCTGAGGTCTGCGCCGCGCAGCTCGAGTCGCTGAAGCAGGAGTACCAGCGCCTGAAGTCGCATCTGCTGCGTGCCGGTACGGCGGGCGAGCTGCCCGTGCGCCGGGTCGTGGAGCACCTCGATGTGTTCAGCAACATGCGCCGTCTGGCCGAGCAGGCCGAAAAGGGGGCGCGCTACCTTGCTGCGCTGCGCGAGCTCGGCACGTCCACCGGGATGGACGAGGCGGCTCGCAATGCCGACGAGGCCGCCGCCTGAGGGGCGATGTACGACCACCGCGACAAGGCGGGCAACCGCGCCGACGTCTGGAAGCACTTCGTGCTGTTGAGCGTCGTGCGGGGACTGGTCGAGGGCCGCGCCTTTCTCGGCGATCCCATCGATTATGTGGAGTCGCATGCCGGTGGTGGACGCTACGCTGCCGTCGAGGGGGCGGCGTGGGAAGAGGGGGCCGGTCGCCTGCTGGCGGCGGGCGGGCCGGACCTGGCCGCGATGCCCGAACGCCTGCGTACCCATCCTTATCTGCGCCTGCTGCACACGGCCATGCATCCCGAATGCGGCCGTGCCGAGTATCACGGTTCCTGGTATCTGGTGGGCGAGTTTCTGGACAGCGAAGTCGTCCCGTACACGATGGCTTTGTGCGAGACCTCCGACGAGGCCGGGTCGCAGTTGAATACCGTACTCTGCGCCGATCTGGAGGCCGGGCGGCTGTGGCCCGGGGTCACGGTGCACGACGGGAGTGACGGTTATGCGGTCGCCGCCGCGCACCAAGAGGCCGCTCTGGTCTTCATCGACCCACCCTATGCGCCGCGGGGACAAGGGGACTGGAACGAAGTTACGTACACCGCACGACTATTGGCCGAAGCGGGCACCGGTGTTCTGATCTGGTACCCGATCACCGCGGACCCTGAGACCGAGGCACGGCTTGCCGCGTTGTACAGCGCCGCCGGCAGCGGTGCACGAGGCGCGGAGCTGCGCTGGACGGAGGCCGGGGAGCCGGGCACGCTCACCGGCTGTGGTATGCTCGCGGCAGGGTCGGCGGCACAGGTGTTCGCCGAACAGTTGAACGACGATGCGCAGGGTGCGCTGGCCCTGCTCGCAGAGCGGTTGGGCGGGCGCGTGCGCCTCGTTGCGCCGTTCGCCGACTAGGGCCAGGCAGACGGGAGCCGGCAGGATGGAAATAGAATTCCTTGGCGCCACGCGCGAGGTCACCGGTTCGTGTTTCTTGCTGCATGTCGGTCGACGACGCGTGCTGGTCGAATGCGGTCTCATTCAGGGTCGCAGCGCCGAGGAGGCGCGAAACCGCGATCCCTTTCCCTTCGACCCGGCGTCGATCGACGCAGTGGTCCTCACTCACGCCCACCTCGATCACTCAGGCCGCCTGCCGCTGCTGTACAAGGCCGGTTACCGCGGACCGATCTATACCCACCGCGCCAGCCGTGACCTGTGCCGGATCATGCTCAAGGATGCGGCCTACCTGAACGAGAAGGACGTCGAGTGGGAAAACCGCAAGCGCCAGCGCAAGCATCTCGCGCCGCTGGAGCCGTTGTACACGATGAAGGACGCCCAGGCGGTGATGCGCCGCTTCCGCGCGCTGGACTACGGCGAGAGCAGGGAGGTGGTGCCCGGTGTGCGCCTGTGCCTGCGCGATGCGGGGCATATCCTCGGTTCGGCGATCGCCGAGCTGTCGCTCGAGGAGGGCGGCGTGCGGCGCAGGCTGGTATTCAGCGGCGACCTCGGCCATCGTGGCGCGCCTATCCTGCGCAATCCCACGGCCGTCGCCGAGGCCGATCTGGTGATCATGGAATCCACTTACGGCAACCGTCGCCACCGCGGTTGGGACGAGACCTGGGCCGAGCTGGAGGAGGTGGTCACCACGGCGCGGCGCGGCAAGGGTAACATTCTGATTCCGGCCTTTGCGGTGGGGCGTACGCAGGAGCTGCTCTATGCCTTCGGGCGCCACTTCGAGGAGTGGGGGCTCAATGACTGGACGGTGTTTCTCGACAGCCCCATGGCTATCGAGGCGACCGAGGTGTATGCCCGCCACCCCGATCTCTACGACGTCGAGGCCGGTGTGTTCGAACGCCGCAGCGGCAACGCCTTCATGCTGCCCAATCTGCACCTGACGCGCACGCCGCAGCAGTCCATGGGAATCAATCGCGTACACGACGGTGCGATCATCATCGCCGGCAGCGGTATGTGCAACGGCGGGCGCATCCGCCATCACTTCAAGCACAACATCTGGCGCAGCGACTGCCACGTGCTCATCGTCGGTTTCCAGGCGCAGGG
>DATFLL010000022.1:0-47912 GCA_035267785.1 Gammaproteobacteria bacterium
GCCGAAGCGGACGCCGCTGCGACCGCCGAAGCCCCTGGGACAGCCGGGGTTCCGGGCGCCGCGCCTGCTGCCGGCCAAGGCGCTGGCCAGACGGCTGCGCCGGCCGCCTCCGAGAGCGCCGAGGCACCCGCCGCGACGGCCGCCAGCGGGACCGGGGCGACCGCCGAAAACGCCGCGGGCGCCCCGCCGCCCGCTGCCCCCGGCGGCGCTTCCGCTCCCACCCCTGCCGGTGCAGCCCCTGGCGCAGCCGCGCCGGGCGAGGGCGCGGCCGCCAAGGGCGAGAAGCCCTTGGAGAAGCGCGCCAAAGGCAAGGCCGAAGAGGGGGAAGCGCCGCCCGCCGGTGCAGGCACCGAAGGCGGCGAGGCGGCCCCGGCCGTACCGCCGGCTCCGAAGTCCCCCGACGAGGACCCCGGATTCCAGGCCATGAAGGCACGCGCGGGCGGGGTGGCGCGCCGCGAAAAGGCCCATGCACCGGCCAGGGCCAAGGCCGGTGCGGCCCAGGCGGCCGCCAGCGGGCCGGCCAACGAGGTCGCCAGTGAGGCCGCCGCCAAGCAGGTCGGCAAGATCGCCGAGCAGCAGCCCAAGCCCTTCGACCGCTCCGCGTTCAAGAAGGCGTTGCTCGACAAGATCGCCGCCATCGCGCCCAAGAACCTCAAGGAGGCCGACGACTTCAAGAGCAGCGGCAAGGCCGGGACGATCAAAGGCGCCGTTACCGACAAGGTGGCCAAGAGCAAGGAAGAGTCCGAGCACGCCATCGCCACGACCACGGCCGAGGCGCCGAGCACGAGCGGGATTCAGCCCAAGCCGGTTACCCCGATGGCGCCCAACGAGCCCGGTCCCCCGCCCGGGGGCGTCGGCGCAAGCCAGGCCGCCCCCAAACCGAAGAGCCCCGACGAGGTCTCGCTCGAGGCCGGCAGCCGCAGCCTTGACGACGAAATGTCGCAAAACGACGTCACCGAGGAGCAGCTCCAGCAGTCCAACGAGCCCGAGTTCCAGCAGGCGGTCGAAGCGAAGCAGACTGCGCAGACGGATGCGCGCGAGGCGCCGCAAGCCTATCGCCAGGACGAGCAGGCCATTCTGGCCGATGCCTCCGCGCAGGCCGTTGGCCGTGCCGCGGCCGGTACTCATTCGATGCACGCCGGGCGCGCCGCCGCCCTCAACAAGGTCACGAGTGACCAGCAGACCGCCAAGGGCAGCGATGAACAGGCCCGCACCAAGGTCGCCAACGACCTTCAGAAGATCTACACCGATACCAAGCAGAAGGTGGAAAAGCGCCTCAAGCGCCTCGATACCGACGTCAACACCGCCTTCGATCGCGGCGCCGACTCCTCGCGCAAGTCATTCGAGGACTTCGTCAAAAAGCGCATGGACGATTACAAGGATCGGCGCTACAGCGGCGTCATCGGCAAAGGCCGTTGGGTCAAGGACAAGCTCTTGGGGCTGCCCAAGGAGGTCAACAAGTTCTACAAGCAGGGGCGCGATCTGTACATCGCGCTCATGAACAAGGTCATCGACAAGGTTGCGACGATCGTCGAGACCGGCCTGACCGAGGCGAAGAAGCTCGTCGACACGGGGCGCGCCAACATCAAGAAGTACGTAGACGGTCTTCCCAAGGAGCTGCAGAAGGTTGGCAAGGACGCCGCCGACGCCATCCAGAACAAGTTCGACTCGCTCGAGCAGAGCGTCAACGACAAGCAGGGTCAGCTCATCGATTCGCTCGCGCAAAAGTACGTCGACAACCTGAACAAGGTCGATGCCCGTATCGAGCAGATGAAGGCCGCTAACCGCGGTCTGGTCGACAAGGCCCTGGATGCGGTCAAGGGCGTTATCAAGACCATCATCAAGCTCAAGGACATGTTACTCGGGGTGCTGGCCCGGGCCGCGGCCGTCATCGGCAAGATCATCAAAAACCCGATCGGTTTCCTCGGCAACCTCGTCGACGGTGTCAAACTGGGCCTGAAGAATTTCACCGCCAACATCGGCACCCACCTGAAACAGGGCCTCATGGGCTGGCTGTTCGGTGCGCTGGAGGGCGCGGGGATTACGCTGCCCAAGACCTTTGATCTAAAGGGCATACTCAGTCTCGTGCTGCAGGTGCTCGGGCTCACCTACGCGAATATTCGCGCCCGCGCCGTCAAGATACTGGGCGAGCCCATGGTGAGCCGTCTGGAGCAGGTCGCCGAGATCTTCAAGGTCCTGGTGACCGAAGGTCCCGCGGGGCTGTGGCGCTTCATCAAGGAGAAGGTCGGCGACATCAAGTCCATGGTGCTCGACGGGATCATGAACTTCGTGCGCGACCGTATCATCGTCGCCGGCATCACCTGGATCGTCAGCCTGCTCAACCCCGCCTCGGCCTTCATCAAGGCGTGCAAGGCCATCTACGACATCGTCATGTTCTTCGTCAACCGCGGCCGACAGATCATGGCGTTGGTCAACGCCGTGCTCGACTCGGTGGCCGCCATCGCCAACGGCGCCATTGCCGGTGCCGCCGCCGCCGTCGAAAGTGCCTTGGCCAAGGCCATTCCCGTGGCCATCAGCTTCCTTGCCAGTCTGCTCGGCCTCGGCGGCATCAGCCAGAAGATCCGCAGCATCATCGAGAAGATTCAGGCGCCGATCAATCGCGCCATCGACTGGGTGATCACCAAGGCTGTCAGCCTGGTCAAGGCCGTTGGCGGACTATTCGGCGGCAAGAAGAAGGACGAGAAACAAGAGAAAGGTCGAGAGGAACAGGATCCCCAGAAAGCCGCCAAGATTCAAGCCGGGCTTGCCGCCATTGACCAGGCGGAGCAGGCGAAGATGAAGGACGGTAAAATTAGTCACAACGACGCCCAAGCCATTGCAAGACAAGTCAAGTCGCAGCACCCTGTCTTTAAGAGCCTGGTGGTTGTGGACGGCGGTAAAACGTGGAACTACCGGTATTCGGCAAGTCCTGCGAGTGAAAAACCGGGAGAACCGAAGGAAGAAGGCGCAACGAACCCGTACAAGGCCATTCGCAATAAGCAGGGCAAAATAACGGGTGATTTCGCAAATTTTGACTGGT
This sequence comes from Gammaproteobacteria bacterium, assembly GCA_035267785.1. GTDB lineage: Bacteria > Pseudomonadota > Gammaproteobacteria > DATFLL01 > DATFLL01 > DATFLL01. The sequence continues at coordinate 3,041 of DATFLL010000022.1, forward strand.
CCGGCTATTCATTCGCGGTCACGCCACATCCGGCCAATGCGGAATATGGTAATCAGACCGGAACGACCGTGGCCCAGGTCGCTGGCCGGTATACGATTGGCGGTGGTACCGAGGGCAATATTCACACCGATAAGTGGCGTGTCAAGCTCACCCATATGAAGGATGCCAAAAAGTCCAACTTGGAGTCTGTGGCGAAGGCTCACACGTCCTCCCGCGAAAAAGCGAAAGCCGCGGTCCTGGACGATTTGGGCGTGAGCTCACAAGGCCGCTGGGCTGACAAGACACTCGCACAGACGATCGAGGACGGGGCGAAGTATCATGTTGAGCAACAATACAATCAGTACAACCTGGGATGGGTAGATCTTTGGTTGACGGGTTGGAGCGAGCACCATGTGCATCCCGTGAATTGGGGAGGAGCTCGCAAGGCAGCCTCGAATATGCAGTATCTGAGAAACACTGAGCATTACCCGGTCACAGGATGGTGGAATAGCAGGCGTGCGACGCTCGAAAAATATCTGCCTGAGAAATAGTTGCCGTGATGTAAGCCCAAGATGGAGTAGTTATATTCCCAAACATAACCCAAGTCTGCGAAGTCGAGCAGCGGTAACGGTCGCATCTTAAAAGCTATTTTCCCTAGCGGAGTCACCGACGAAAACCATAACGGAACACCCTACCCACCCCGTCAAGACTGCTTATTGCCTCACCTTTTCGGCCTGGCGCTGGAGGCTCAACACCGGCTGAAACGTGGTGCGTTGTGCTCCCTCTCGCAACCTATCGCACCGACTCGTCTTTCGCGCGGTTAGCGTTCTTTGCGCCAAACTGTGCCCCAGTCACGAAAAATGGTGGCTTTGGTGAGCTGGAATAGGCGATAACCCCTTATACCTATATAATAGGGGCGGCTGTAAGCGATTTGCCTGCAGCCGGGACAAAATCCGTCAATCCGGGAGAAATTTCGGCAAATGTGTGGAATCGTCGGGGGTGTGGCCCAGCGTGACGTGGTGCCCATCCTGCTCGAAGGGCTCAAGCGTCTGGAGTACCGCGGCTACGACTCGGCCGGCGTGGCCGTGGTCGATGGCGAGGGCTGCATCGACCGCGTGCGCCTGCCCGGCAAGGTCCAGACCGTCGCCGACGCCATCGCCGGCAACGGCCTGACGGGCCTGACCGGCATCGCCCATACCCGCTGGGCCACTCACGGCCAGCCTACCGAAGCCAACGCCCACCCGCACATCTGCCGCAAGACCGTGGCCGTGGTCCACAACGGCATCATCGAGAATCACGAGGCGCTGCACCGCGAGCAGACCGCGGCGGGTTACGAGTTCACCTCCCAGACCGACACCGAAGTGGTCGTGCATCAGGTCCACGTCCACCTGGAGCAGGACAAGGACCTGCTGCGCGCGGTCCAGGACACGGTCAAGGACCTGGTCGGGGCTTATGCCCTGGGTGTGGTCAGCAATGCCGAGCCCGGCCGGCTGGTGGCCGCGCGCCGCGGCAGCCCGCTGGTCATCGGCGTCGGCATCGGCGAGTACTTCATCGCCTCGGACACCGCCGCCCTGCTGCCGGTAACGCGCCGTTTCATTTATCTGGAGGACGGCGATATCGCCGACCTGCGCCACGACGCCATTGCCATTTACGACGCCAACGGCCGCCCGGTCGAGCGCACCATCCACGAGTCCGACCTGAGCCTCGATGCGGTCGAGCGCGGCGAGTACCGCCATTACATGCTCAAAGAGATCTTCGAGCAGCCGCGGGCGATTGCCGATACCCTGGAGGGACGCCTCACCGACAGCCATGTCCTGGAGGCCGCCTTCGGCCCGGAGGCGGCTGCCGTGTTCGACAAGGTCAAGGGCGCGCAGATCATCGCCTGCGGGACGAGCTACCATGCCGGGCTCGTGGCGCGTCACTGGTTCGAGAACATCGCCGGCCTGCCTTGTCAGGTCGAGGTGGCCAGCGAATTCCGTTATCGCCGGCATATCGTGCCGGCTGACACCCTGTTGGTCGCCATCTCCCAGTCCGGCGAGACCGCCGACACCCTCGCTGCCCTGCGCGAGGCCGAGCGCCTGGGTTACGCCCACACCCTGACCATCTGCAACGTGCCCGAGAGCTCCATGGTGCGCGAGTCCGACCTGGTGCTGATGACACGCGCCGGACCCGAAATCGGCGTGGCCTCCACCAAGGCCTTCACCACGCAGCTCGTCGCACTGCTGTTGTTGGTCCTGGTGTTGGGTCGGCGGCACGACCTCGACGCACCCGCCGAGGCCTCCATCGTTCGCGAATTGGAGAGCCTGCCGAGGCGCGTCGAAGAAGTCCTCCAGCTCCACGACGCCATCGAGGCATTGTCCGAATTCTTCGCCGACAAGGAACACGCTCTGTTCCTCGGACGCGGCTCACATTACCCCATTGCCATGGAAGGGGCGCTCAAGCTCAAGGAGATTTCCTACATCCACGCCGAGGCCTATCCCGCCGGCGAGCTCAAGCACGGACCGCTCGCATTGGTCGATTCGCGCATGCCCGTCATCGCGGTGGCACCGGTGAATCAACTGCTGGAGAAGCTCAAGGCCAACTTGCAGGAAGTCCGCGCCCGCGGCGGCGAGCTCATCGTCTTCAGCGACGCCCAATCCGACATGACCGCCTCCGAGGGCATGATGATCTACGACATCGGCCCGGTCGAGGAAGTCATCGCCCCCATCGTCTACACCGTGCCTCTGCAACTGCTTGCGTACCACGTCGCCGTCATCAAGGGTACCGACGTCGACCAGCCGCGCAACCTCGCCAAGTCGGTCACGGTAGAATAAGTCAGCTTCATAGCCTGCGCTCCGCTACGACCAGCTAAAATCGTCCGCCGGCGAACCCAGTAATCCGTTCCACCGAAGCTTCCCTAGTTGGCCCTCCCCGGCCGCGCTATCCGAAGCCCGTATACCATCGTTGCTTTGAGCAAGTCGTCCACAACCACCCCTTTTCGCAGCCTAGCATTTCAATCTCCACACTCTTTGCCGACCTGAGGCGCCTTGATCTCGCCCTCGATTTCGGCCTTAATAAATCCCTAAGCACGCGCAACGCAGCAGCGTCCTTGCGGCTCCGGATCGGACGCATTGACTAATGATTTCAGGTGTTTACCGAAATACTTTGGAGCGGCATCGACGTCGCGGGGAGGGATATATGACACGGAACGTTCCCTTTACGGCTGCACGAATCCTGCCGAAAAAAACCCAGTTCTTACGAGAAATAATAGGCGGAATCGCTAGATCGCATACTAGGCCGAATCGGCATTATTAGTAATAGTGCGGATTCTGCCTAACCTACTGTTAGGCCACACATGGATAAATCACAGCATAAGCGATCGATTTGGCTTGGTGTCTTAATTGCGCCGTGGGCTGCACCTATCGCGTTTGCTGTTGTTATGGCTGTAAATAATGTCGCTACAGGAGGGCTCGAGGACATCAGCGGATTTTTGGCAGGCGTAATTGTATTTTTCATCTATGGTGTTCCGATCAGCTATGGGGCTATGCTGGTTCTCGGTCTGCCTTATGTGCTGTGGTTGAAACGCAGCAAGCGATTTACCATGCGCAACATATCTTTGGGCGCAATTGTTGCCGGTACAGTTACGTTTACTGCTTTCTGGACGTTTGGCCATAATCTGCCACAGCCGCTCGTGTTTTACAGTTTTGCCGGATCGCTGTTAGGGTTCGCTTCTGGGTTAGCATTCGTTGCAGTGGTGGGGCCTAACAAGCGGGTTAAAAACGACGCGCAAAAAGCGCGCGCGTCTTACCCTTAATGGTAGCCGCTAACCCGTCACCGGGAGATTAAATGAGCCTGTTCTACAGATTCCAGTATCTGATCGGCATGACGCCGTGGGAGCGGATGCCATCACTTCCCATAGGCGAACAGGCCGTCGCGCTCCTTGACCGCGAGGAGAGCGGTCGGGATACGCCCTATGGGCGCGCGCTCGACCTCGGATGCGGAACGGGCTTCTGGTCGGTTCGCCTGGCTCAACGCGGGTGGGAGGTGACCGGCGTTGATATAGTGCGGAAAGCGGTGCGCACGGCGCGCGAACGCGCTCGCAGAGCCGATTTGCAGGTTCAGTTCGTCGATGGGAGCATCACAGCGCTCTCGGCCGTGGGCGTCGGTTCGAGGTTTCACCTTATCCTGGACTTTGGCGTCGTTCATGGTCTCTCGCCCGCGCAGGTGCAAGCGGTGGCCCGTGAGGTCACGTCCGTGGCCACAGAGAACGCCACGCTGCTGATGTACGCGTTCTCGCCAGGTCGCAGAGGCCCGCTGCCGCGAGGCATCAGTCGGCAAGAGATCGAGCAAGCTTATGGGGGGTGGACGATCACCGACGAAATAGCATTCGATTTGACCGGCGCCCCACGTTTCGTGCAGAAGGCACACCCTTGCTTTTACCGGCTGCGCCGCGGATGAGCGTGATGGTGCTAAAGCAGGGTGGTTATACCGGCTCATCGGCGTGGTGATTGGAAGGATTGCCCAGAGCCCCGCCGAAGGCCCGCTTCAGGCAAACCACGAAAAATACGGCCGGTAGCAGAGCGTTCAATCGGACGCCAAAGCCGCTGCGTGGCTTCGCCGCACCTGATCCTCAACGTTCTGCGGTACGGAACCCACGCACCTCGGAGTTACGATTGTGATTGAAGATAGAACACTGCGCACGTCAAGAACCTTGCCGTTCTCACCCAAAGAAATATACGACGCTTTTGCATCGGCTGATTTACTGGCATCGTGGTGGGGACCTGAAGGATTTTCTAACTCCTTCGAGATTTTTGAGTTTACGGAGGGCGGTCGCTGGAAGTTCGTGATGCACGGTCCTGACGGACAAGACTATCACAATGAAAGCTTCTTCGAAGAACTTGTGCCTGACGCCAAAATCGTAATCCATCATGATTGCCCTCCAAACTTCAAGCTTACGGTTGAGCTCACTCCTGTCGGCGAAGGTACGCGGTTGGCTTGGGCGCAAGTTTTCGAAGACGCCGAAACAGCACAAGCAGTCAAACTGAGGGCTGGGCCTGCAAACGAGCAGAACATTGATCGTCTTGCACGGACGCTAAGTGAAGCCGCTAACGCCGGCTAACAAGGTGCTCGTTCGAACGCAAATTACGCCGGACTTCCTATGCGCCCTCATCAAGCAGGTCGACCCGGATGTCATTGAGGAGTTGAAATGGAAAAACCGTCCAACCCGGGTGGAGTCCCAGTGTGGTCTCACAACGGAATGATCTGCACCGGTGAGACCTACCAGGACAAGGTGAAGCTCACGTTCGCCAAGGGCACAGCACTCAAGGACCCGGCCAGCCTCTTCAACGCCAGCCTCGAGGGTAACGCCAGGCGCGCCATCGATATCCGTGAAGGTGACAAGATCGACGAGGAGGCGTTCAAGACTCCCGTCCGTGCTGCCGTGGTCCTTAACACATCGCGAGTCGGGCGATGAAGGCCGTCATCGGCTGCCACACACAAGGTCTTCGAGAGTGTCACAGAGGCCAGTCTTTCGATTGTCACACCAGGATCGGGCTTGCCGGCTTTCCATCCCGCCTGCAGCGATCGCCCTGTCCCGGAGTTGACCGGGCGCAAATCCGCATTATATTTAGTTGAATATCGTGCTTCGCCTAGAAGCATGCATTGTATTTCGCGGAGCCTGTCGCAAGGGAGCATTGCACAGCGATCTGAATCGCAATTCCAGTGTCTCTATCTCTTGGTGCCGGCGCCAACGGACAGTCTCGATCTCGGTCGGAGGGAGGCGATTATGACGAATATGGAACGTATCGTGATTGGTGCCCTCGGGGGGCTGGCTGCCGTAATGGTGAAGTTCCTCGGCCAGGATTACGCCACGGTAGTCGCCCAGGCCGCCAATCTGACGGCCGAGCAAATCACCGCCTATAAGGTCGGCTACGGCCTGCTCACGCCTATTCTGATGTTTCTGGGCGGCTTTGTGGCGTGGACATCCGAGGAACGGAAGCGTCTCAAGCTGGTCGCCCTGGCGGTGGCGGCTCCGGCCTTGATCACGACCTGGTCCGGTGGCACCAAGCCTGACTATATGGCCTCGACGGACTTTCTGATCGCACCCGCCTATGCGCAGCCGAGCGGCGGCCAGGCCCTGCCGGCCCCGACCACGACGCGACCGGCCGCGCCCGAAGACAAGAGTGTGCTGGACCAGATCAAGCAGGGCGTCGGGGTGTTCTTCGGATACGGTAAGGAGCCGAAGCGCTATTGGGTTATCGTCGGCTCCTTCAACAAGCGCCATGATGCCCAACGCTTTGCCGACCGTATCAATGGTGAGGATCGAAGTCTGAACGCGTGGGTCGGCGTGCGGGTGCCGCCCAACGATTTCTATCCCGTCATTGTGGGCGGTTACAGCACACTCAGCCAAGCCAAGGCGCTGAAAGAAAGGGCGTTGGCCACGGATGCCGTGACCGAGGCCTACCTTTCGACCGGAGCCAAACGCTGACCGCGCTACACCGGTGCCTCGGGGCTGTCGTCACCCTCGTCGCCGGAGGCCGCTTCGTCTTCCGGCGCCATGGCTACCAGTACGCTGCACGGGGCATCGGCCAGGATGTCCGCGTCCACCGCCCCGCGCCACCAGCGGATAATCGGCCCCCGCCGGTGGTGGCCGAGGACAATCAAGTCCGCGCCGATGTCGTTGGCGACGGCGAGGATCTCCTCGGTGGGATTGCCGTCGCGCAGCGTGGCCTCGGCCTTGAGGCCGCGGGCGCGCAGCTTCTCCGCCCCTTCGGCCAGGACCTGCTCGAAGCGCTGGGTCTCGGAGTCGACCAGCCCGCTTTGTTCGACGGCATCGGCGAAGACGAAACCGCTCGGGGGGTTGACCACCGCCAACAGGTGGACCTCGGCGCCGCAGGACTGGGCCAGCTCGGCGCCCTCTTTCAGTACCGCGCGTCCCTCGCGAGTGCCGTCGTACGCCAGTAATATCTTTCTATACATAGCGCCTCATCTCTATTCGCTCACCGCCGCGGCCGGGGCCGCCGAGCGCGCGCCGCGTTTGGGACCGCGCAGAAGCAACAGCAGCGGCAGCGCGAGAATCGTCACCCACATCATGATACGAAAATCCTGCAGATAGGCCAGGGTCAGTGCCTGGCGCGTCACCTCGCCGTTCAATGCGGCCGCGCCGTGGGCGGTGTTCGGGTCCCACGGTTTGACGGCCTCCAGGGCGTGATTGAAGGGCGTCAGGAAGGTGACGAAGGCCGCGTGGTTGGCCTGCATGTTTCGGCTCAGCATGGTCATCATCGCCGAGATTCCGATGCTGCTGCCGAGGTTTCGGATCAGGCTGTACATCGCTGTGCCTTCGGTGCGGAAATGAGGCGCCAGCGTGGCGAAGGTCATGGTACTCAGCGGCACGAAGATAAAGCCGAGTCCCAGGCCCTGAACGACGCCCGTGTAGATCAACCGGAACATACTTACGTCAGTCGTGAAGCCCGCCATATCCCACAGCGACAGGGCCGTCAGCAGCAAGCCGACGGTTATCATGATGCGCGCGTCCAGCTTGCCGCTGAGGCGTCCCACCGCCATCATCGCAAACATCGTCCCGACCCCGCGCGGTGCGAGCACGTAGCCGGTGGTCAGCACCGGATAGCCCATGAGTCCCTGCAGGAACGGCGGCAGCAGGGCGAGCGTGGCGAGCAGAATCACGCCCACGACAAAGATGAACAACAGGCCGATGCTGAAGTTGCGGTCGCGAAACAGGCCCGGTTCGATGAACGGCCTGTCCGCAGTGAACATGTGCACCAGGAACAGGTACAGGAACAGCCCGGCGGCAACGGCCTCGGCGACGATCTCCGGCGAGGAGAACCAGGCGTGCGACTGGCCCCGGTCGAGCATCATCTGAAAGGCGCCGATGGACAGGCTGAGCAAGGTAAAACCGAAGATGTCGAACGGCCGCTCTCGATCCTTTTCGGTCTCGGGGACGAAGGCCAGGATACCGGCCAGGGCCATCAGGCCGACCGGGAGGTTGATGTAGAACACCCAGCGCCAGTTATAGAATTCGGTGAGATAACCCCCGAGTGTCGGACCCAGAATGGGGCCCACCATGACGCCCATGCCCCACAGGGCCATGGCCTGGCCGTGCTTTTCCGTCGGGTAGGTATCGAGCAGCACGGCCTGCGACAGCGGTACCAGGCCGGCGCCGAACACGCCCTGCAGCAGGCGGAACAACACCAGTTCGGTCAGTGAGGTCGCCGCGCCGCAGAGCATGGAGGCGACCGTGAACCCGGCCACCGACCACAGAAACAGGCGTTTGCGCCCGAAGCGCCCGGCGAGAAAGCCGGTCGGCGGCGTCATGATGGCCGCGGCGATGATGTAGGAGGTCAGGACCCAGGAGATCTGTTCCTGTGTCGCGGAGAGGCTGCCCTGCATGTGAGGCAGGGCCACGTTGGCGATGGTGGTATCCAGCGCCTGCATGATGGTGGCGAGCATGATCGAGACGGTGATCAGCCCGCGAGGCAGCTCGTCCGCCTGCGATGCGACTCCGCCCTGCGCCATTTACTCTCGGTCCTTGGAAGACGAACCGAACCAGCCCTGAAGGAATCCGGGCAGTCGGTGATAGCCGGTATCGATCTCCACCTCCGTGCTCATACCGGCGCGCAGCGGTGCGTCCTTCTGTGAGTCCTTTACGCTGATGCGCACCGGAATGCGCTGCACCACCTTCACCCAGTTGCCGGTGGTGTTCTGTGCGGGCAGTACCGAGAACTCCGCGCCGGTGGCCGGGCTGATGCTCGCGACCTTGCCGCGCCACGTGTGGCCGGGATAGGTGTCGACGTCGATCTCCACCGCCTGGCCGGGGCGGACGTAGGTCAGGTCGGTTTCCTTGTAGTTGGCCTCGATCCAGAAATGGTGATCGGCGACCACGCTCATTACCGGCTGCGCGGCCTTGACGTACTGCCCCGGTTCGGGCGTATTGCTCGCCACCCCGGCGAACGGCGCGCGTACGGTGGCATGCTCCAGGTCCAGGGACGCCTGATCGACGGCGGCCTGTGCCTGTTGAATGCGCGGCTGCTGCTCGGCCGGGAGCTGCGGATTGCCCCCGAGCTGCGCGCGGAGCTTCGCCAGCGCCTGCTGAACGGCCACGACGTGCTGCTTGGCCGCGACCAGCGCCCGCTGGGCCTGATCCAGGCGAGTCTGCGATGACACCTTGTGCCTGGCCAGGCCGAGCTGGCGCTTGTAGTCGTGGTCGGCCAGATCGATGTCCTGCCTGGCCAGGCTCAGCTCCTCCTGCTTTTGGGCGTAGTTGGCCTTCAGCCCGGTCACATCGGCGCGCGCATTGCGTAGCGCAGCCTGCGCGCGCGACAGGGCGATCTCGAAGGGGCGCTTGTCGAGCCGGAACAGGACCTGGCCCTTGTCGACGTGCTCGTTCTCGTTGACGTCCACCGAGGCGATCGGCCCCTCGACCTGGGCACTGATCGCCACCTTGTCGGCCTTGACGTAGGCATTCTCGGTGGAGATGTAACGCCCGCCGAACAGGTAGAAGTACCCCACCAACAGCAGGACCACCACCGGGCCTCCAACCAGCAGGATGCGCCGCACCTGCCGGCGCCGCTGCGCCCTGGAGCCGGGCCGGTGGGCCTCGTTGGGGCGGGACGGGTCGTTGGCCGGGGGCGTTTGTTGACTGTCTTCACTCATCGGGATCGGTATCTTTCTTCGTCGCCGCGGGCGGCAAGTGCGCTTCGGCGTCCATCAGATTCTTCTTGAGGGAGCTCAGCAGGTTCAGGACCTGGCGCTGTTCGTCACGGCCCAGGCCGGCCAGGGCATCTTGGCGCGTCTTCGCGGCGATCTGCTCCATTTCGACCAGCAGCGGTTGGGCGGCCTCGGTGAGATGGAGGCGGAACACCCGCCGGTCCGCCGGGTCGCCGCGCCGTTCCACCCAGCCCGCCTCTTCGAGCCGGTCGAGCAGCCGCGCGAGCGTGATGGGTTTGACCTCGAGCAGTTCCGCCAGGGAGGTCTGATTGATCCCTTCATGGCGGGCCAGATAGGCCAGCGTGCGCCATTGCGCCTGGGTGAGGCCGAGTCCGCTGACGCGTCGGTCGAAGTTGCGCCGCAGCAGGCGCGCCACCTCGTGCACCAGAAAGCCGAAATTGCGGGTCGTGTCCTTGGTATCCATGCGCAGCCGCCGGGCTTGCCAAATAATAAGCAGAGGGTATTATACGCATTGCTTACGATAACACAAGGTGCCCCGATGCCCCACTCACGACACATGCCGCTGCGCAGAGCCGCTCCGCCCCGCGGTATGCTGGCAGCAGCCTTTGGTGCCGCGCTTCTGGCGGCCTCGGTTCTGCATGCCCAGACGCTGACCGGCGCCCTGGCGCAGGCCTACCGCGCCAACCCCGACCTGCGCGCCCAACGCGCCCGCCTGCGCGGCGCCCAGGCCCAACTGTCGGAGGCGCAGGCCGGATGGCGGCCCAGTGTCCGCCTCTCCGGCGGCGCCGGCAGCGAGCGCATCGACACTGCGCTCGCGCCGGAGATCGGTGGGACCGACCTCAAGCGCAACCTCGCCCCGCGCTCGGTGTCCCTGGCGGTGGAGCAGTCGCTCTATGACGGGGGCAAGACCTCGGCCTCCGTGAGCCGGGCCGACAATACCATCCGCGCCGAGCGGGCCCGCCTCGAGCAGACCGAACAGAACGTGTTCGTGTCCGTGGCCAAGGCTTATCTGGATGTGTTGTTGACTCAGCAGGTGTTCGAGCTCGAGCAGCACAATGTCGAAACGCTGCGCCAGCAGCTGCGCGCAACGCGCCTGCGCGAACAGGCCGGCGAGCTGACGCCCACGGACGTCTACCAGGCGCAGGCCCGTCTGGCGCAGGCGCGCGCCCGTCAGCGCCGAGCGCAGGCCCGCCTCGCGGAGGCCCGAGCCTCCTACGTCCGCGCGGTGGGGACAGAGCCGCAGGACCTCAGCGCGCCCGGTCCGCTACCCGGTCTGCCCGCCACCCGCTCCCAGGCGCTGCAGCAGGCCCACGACGCCAACCCCCTGCTCTCGCAGGCCCGCTACGCGGTCGCCGCGGCGCACGACAATACCCGCAGCGTGCGGGCCGCGAGCCGGCCGTCGCTGAGCCTGACGGGCGAGATCCGCCACGACAACGATGACACCATATTTACCAAGCGCACCGATACGCAGCGCATCATGCTCAACGCCGAGATGCCGCTCTATTCGGGCGGCGCCGACGACGCTCGCGAACGGCGCGCCGAAGATGCCGCGGCGCAGCGCACGGCCGAGCTCGACGCGCGGCGCAAGCAGGTGACCGAGTCGGTGACCTCCGCCTGGGAGGCATGGCAGGCCGCGACGGCCGAGCTCGACGCACTGCGCGAACAGCGCCGCGCCTCGCTGTCGGCGTTGAACGGCGTGCGCGCCGAACAGCGTGCCGGTTCACGCACGGTGCTGGACGTGCTGAACGCACAGCAGGAGTATCTGAACGCGCAGGTGAGCCTTGCCTCCGCCCAGCACGACCAGCGCCTCGCCGCCTATCGTCTGTTGGCGGCGACGGGCCGGATGACCGCCGCTTCCCTGCGCTTGCCCCTGACCAGGACGCGGTAGTGTGTCTGCCCGTGACAGCGTGTTCGCCGGCGCCTGGCACGGGAGGGCGCTGCGCAGTGCAGCGGTCGCGGGTTGCCCGCCGCCCCTTTGGTCAGTCGCGCGCCGGTGCCGTCGGCTCGCCGACCGGCACCCGGGGCTGGCGCACCATTCGCGCCTACCCGGCTGGCTGACCGGCCGCGTTTTCGGCGCAGCGCCGTCGTCCATGCGCAGACGCCGGTTAATCCGGACGGTGCCAGATGCAGCGTACGAGCGTGCCACCCGATTCGCCCGGCGCTATGGTAAGGGAGGCCCCGATGAGCCGTGCCCGGTAACGCATGATTGCCATACCCAACCCCGAGTCGCCGCTCTTTTCCGGCAGTTTCCCACTGCCGTCGTCGCGAATGGACAGGACGATCGTGTGATCAGTGCTGGTCAACGATACATCGATCCGGCTGGGCTTCGCGTGTCTCGTCGCATTGTGGACGGCCTCCTGCGCGATGCGGTACAGGTGCGCGGTCACCGCCCCATCGATTCGGCCGACTCGCCCGCCTCCGTCAAAACGACACCGGATCCCCGAGACGGTCTGTGTTTGTTCGACGAGCAGTCCCAGCGCGTCGCCGAGACCTTCTGGACCGAGCTCGATCGGCGACAGACCCTTGGCCAGAGCGCGTGTATCGCGCAAGGTCTGTTGAAGATGCTCGATCAGTGACCGGACCAGTTCGGCGGCCTGTCGGTTCTCGTCCTGCTTCAATCGGTGCTCCAGGCTCTTGGCCAACATGGTGATCGCCGTCAGTTGCTGTCCTATACCGTCGTGAATCTCGTGGCCGATACGCTCCTGCTCGGCCGTGCTCGTCTCAATGATCTGTCGCTCCAGTGCGTTGCGCTCACTGATGTCGCGCACGAACGCAAAAAAACGGCCCCCGCCGGACGGCCAGTAGGCCGTGTTGATCTCGGCCGGCCAGATCTCGCCGCTGCGGGTCCGGTGCTGTGTCTCAAACAGGTCGTTGCCCTCCCGCCGGACTCGGGCGATGTGGCGGCGTACCATCTCTGGCGACTCGGACGCCTCAAGATCCCAGATGTGCATGTTCAACAGCTCCGATCGGCTGTACCCGGAGCGCCGTACGTAGGCCTCGTTGACGGCCAGGATCCGACCTTGCTGGTCGACCACCCAGAAACCGTCCGACGTCGTTTCTATAACGGCTCGTTGCTCGGCTTCACGTTCGGCGAGCGCCCGCTCGGCCTGTTTGCGCTCCGTGTCGTCGACCAGCACGGTACGGCACACCAAGCCCTCATCGAGCGAGGTCACGACAATACTCTCCAGGCGCACGTCCAGCGGGCCATCGGTGCGAGGTCGCAGCTGTAACTCCGTGACGATTTTGCGGGACCGGGCGAAGACCTCTTTGAGGTGAGCGAACAACCCCGGCAAGGAGTCCGTTTCGAGCAGCGTCGACAACGGCCTTCCAATGAGCTCCGCGCGTTCTACGCCCAACAGCCGGGCCCCGGTCAGGTTGATCTCGAGTATCCGTCCGCCCTGATCGAGGGTGAGGTAGCCGACCGGCGCGAAATCGTAGAGGTCGGCATACCGGTCGCGGGACTCCTCGAGCGCCACGTGTGCCTCGCGCAGCTCGCGGGCCTGGAGCTCCAGTTCGATCTGGTGGACCTGCAGGTCTTCCAGCACCCGCTCGATCTCGGCCCTCTGCGGGTGATCGCGAAGATCCGCCTGCAGGGCGTCGAGTCGGCGGTAGAGATCGGCCTGGCTGGCCTTTTTGAGGTCTTGCATACGGATCCTTTCCCTCGACGGACCGCCAAAATCCGAGCGCCCGGCCTAATGCGCCGCGCGGCGCACGCGACGACCCGTGCACCTCTACGGGCTATCCTGAGGGTACCGGAGGCGCCGCGGCCGATGCTCGTTGTCCTGGTCTGTCTGATAATATACTAACCTCGGGACTTAGGCGTCTGCCGCCGGCGTTGCGTGTCGCCGGCAGGGCACGCAGGACGCGACAATTGTTGTTTATAGAGCGACTTAGCGAACCGGATCGCCGGGACCGCGCATCCCCGGCTGCCGTGCGCGGCGCCGCGTGCCCCGATTGAATTCATCCAAAGGGCGACCATGGCCAAAAAGAAGTCTACCGACCCGTCCGCCTCTGCCGCCGAGCCCGTCGGCCGAAAAGCGGTCGGTGCGGCTGCGGCGGGAGACGAAAGCGCCATCGCTGCCGAACCCGTGCTCCCGGTGGTGGGGATCGGGGCATCGGCAGGCGGTCTGGAGGCATTTACGCATCTGCTCCGGGCGCTTCCTTCCGACACCGGTATGGCCTTTGTGCTCGTGCAGCATTTGCATCCCGACTACGAGAGCGCCCTGACCGAAATCCTCTCCCGCGAAACCAAGATGCCGGTGGCCGAGGTCCAGGACCGCGTCCTCGTAGCGCCCAACCACGTCTACGTCATTCCGCCCAACGCCGACCTGGTACTCATGCACGGCAAGCTGCACCTGCTGCCCCGCAAGGAGCATGAAAAGAGCATGCCCATCGACCAGTTCCTTCGCTCCCTGGCCGCCGACCGGGGCGGTCGCGCCATCGGAGTCATCCTGTCGGGCACCGCCTCGGACGGGGTACTCGGACTCAAAGCCATCAAAGCCGAAGGCGGAATCACGTTCGCGCAGGACCCGGCCACGGCCAAGCATGACGGCATGCCCCACAGCGCCATCGCCGCCGGCGTCGTGGACCTGATCCTGTCGCCCGAGAAGATCGCGGCCGAGCTCGCACGCCTGGCCAACCACCCCTACGTTTCGCGCAAGAACCGGGCCGACGAGTCACCGGGAGCGCCGCCGGTGCCCGTCGATGCGCTCGAAAGAATATTCATGCTGCTGCGCACCCATACCGGCCATGATTTCAGCTATTACAAGCACAGCACGATTCAGCGGCGGATCACCCGCCGAATGCTCCTTCACAAGCTCGACAACCTGACGGACTATTTGCGCTATCTCGAGGAACACCGCCCCGAGATCCAGGAATTGTTTCACGACATACTGATTAACGTGACGGGGTTTTTCCGCGATCCGGAGGCCTTCGATGTCTTGGTCGCAAAGGCCTTCCCGGAGATCACCAAACGGGCCGAAGGAGGTCTGATTCGGATCTGGGTGCCGGGCTGCTCCACCGGCGAAGAGGCGTATTCGATCGCGATCGCATTGCTGGACCATCTGGCCGACAAGGCCAGCGCGATTCCCATTCAGGTGTTTGCCACCGACATAGACGAGCTGGCGATCGACAAGGCCCGCGTGGGGATCTATCCGGAAAATATTGTTCAGGATGTCGGTCCGGACCGACTCAGGCGCTATTTTTCCAAGGTCGATGGCGGCTACCAGATCAGCAAGCGTGTGCGCGAAATCTGCGTCTTCGCGGTACAGGACGTGGCCAAGGACCCACCATTCTCCCGGCTCGACCTCATCAGTTGCCGCAACCTTCTCATCTACCTGGGACCGGTGCTGCAAAAGCGCGTCTTGAGGATTTTTCATTACGCCCTCAAGTCCAACGGCTTTTTGTTCCTGGGGACGGCCGAGAGTATTGGCGGAAAGGCTGACCTGTTTTCCGCCGTCGATCCGAAGGAAAAAGCTCTACACGAAAAAGGCGGTTGCCACGCCGCACGAACCATTCGGTATTCCGGTCGAGCTGCCACAGATTCAGGGGCCCGGAGCCAAGCCCGAGAGGCGGCCGAACCGAACCGTCGACCTGGAACAGCAAGCCGACGAATTGCTCATGGCTCGATACGTGCCCGCCGGTGTGGTGATCAACAAGCACATGGATATTCTCCATTTTCGCGGCCGTACCGGTCCTTATCTCGAGCCTAAGCCCGGCGAGGCCAGCTTCAACCTCATGCGCATGGCGCGCGACCCGTTGGTGCTCGAGCTGAACGCCGCGGTGCGCGAGGCGATTCGCACTCAGGCACCGACCCGTCGCACCGGGATCCGGTTGCATGACCATGAGAACCCGAGGCTCGTCAACGTGGAAGTCACGCCGCTCTCCGCCGCCGCGCAAGCCGAACCTCATTTTCTGGTCGTCTTTCAGGACGTGCCCATGGCGGGGCCACCCGTTGAGACCGATGTGGGTGAGGTATCGGACGATGCCGAAGTCAAACGGCTCCAGGACGAATTGGCCGCTACCAAGGAATACCTGCAGTCAGTGATCGAGCAGCAGGAGACGACCAACGAAGAGCTGCGCTCGGCCAACGAGGAGATCCAGTCCAGCAACGAGGAGCTGCAGAGCATCAACGAGGAACTGGAGACCGCCAAGGAAGAACTGCAGTCGAGCAATGAAGAGCTGTCCACGGTCAACGACGAGCTGCAGAGTCGTGCCCTCGAGCTGGAACGGGCGAACGATGACCTGAACAATTTGATCTCCAGTGTCGATATTCCGATCGTTATCGTCGGCCCGGACCTGCATATTCGCCGTTTCACCCCGCGGGCAGAGGCGCCGCTAAACTTGATCTCCACGGATGTCGGCAGGCCGCTTTCGGACATTAAGCCCAACATTGAAATTCCGAATTTCAAGGAATTAGTGGCCGGCGTCATCGAAAAAATCCAGCCCCTGAAAATCGAAGTCACGGACATCCACGGCCACTGGTATTCCGTGCGTATTTATCCCTACAGGACCGCCGACAACCGAATAGATGGGGCGGTCGTCGGCTTCATCGACGTCGACGATCTCAAGCGCAGCCTCGACGACACGGGAAAGGCGCGCGAGTTTACCGAGGCCATTGTTGCGGCGGTGCGCCATCCGCTGTTGGTCTTGGACGAAGATCTGCGCGTCGTCTCAGCCAGTAGGTCGTACATGGAGACTTTCGGGGTAAACGACAAGGAGACCATCGGCAATCTGGTTCACTGTCTCGGCAATGGCCAATGGGCGATACCGCAATTAAGGCGAAAACTGGAGGACACGGCCAGGCAAGGGGCCGAGTTCAACGACTACGTGGTTACCCACGATTTTCCGGTACTCGGCGAGCGGACCATGTTCGTGAGTGGCCGACGGCTTCCGTCCACCTTCGAGGGCAAATCGATGGTTCTGATGCAAATCGAGGACGTGACGGGGCGAAATCTCGACGCTTAAGCGTCACGGGCTTTCATCCTCGCCCAGCGTCCACTGCATCGCCCGGCGCGTGAGCTCGCTGCCCGAACGCAGGTTGAGCTTTTTCTTTATGTTTTCGCGATGGGTCTCGATGGTCTTGACGCTGAGGTGCAGCTGTTCGGCGATCTTCGACGCTCCCAGGCCGCGTCCAATCAGGCCGAACACCTCGAGCTCGCGGTCGGTTAGGCTTTCGATACTCGCTGATTGAGACGCCGCAATCCCCTTGGCGAGGCCCTGAAAGACTCGCTCGGTCATGTTGGTGCTCAACCACACCTTGCCGTCGAGCACGTGTCGCATCGCTTCGACCACTCGTGTGGTGGCTTCCTCCTTGCCGATATAGCCCATCGCGCCCGCCTTTAGGGCCCGATAGGCAAACAGGGCCTCGTCATGCATGGAACAGACCAGGGCACGCACGCCGCTGTGACCGCTGCGCAGCCGCTTGACCAGCGTCAGCCCGTTCCCGTCGGCCAGCGACAGGTCGACAATCGCCAGGTCCGGCTTGGCTGTTCGCACGAGCTCCAGCGCCTCGCTGATGCTGCCGGTTTGGCCACAGACCTCCAGATCAGGTTCGGCATCGATCAGGCTCGTCAAGCCCGTCTGGACGAGCGGATGATCGTCCACGATCAGTACTCGCCATGTCTTGGACTTGTCGTCGGCGTGTTTCGCGTGCATACTCGCTCTCCGTCGGGCCGACCCCTCGGCTCCAGCTGCCCCGCCGGGCATCACCCGGCGGCCGCACGCAGGCACTGACCGCCTCTCGGCTGCGATCATCATTTTTCCCCGCCTTCCCCGATCCGTTTATCAGGGTTTCCCCCATATTCGGCCGGGACCCGCTCTCCTATACGATCGATAAACGCCCGCGTAATGGCCCATTACCGCAGGCCCAACGCACATGGCGCCGGTCCCTGCGACCAGGACCCGACTCAGGCGCACATTTGCAGTGTGTATCACCGGTTCCCGGGGTGCATAACCAACAGTATGCACGGCCGAACGCGGGAATCCAGGCCAGACCACGGGCTTGGCTGGCAGCCGCCTGAGGAACACTACCGGGCCCCCGGCGCGTCCCGGTGTCTCCAGGATGCGCCCCTGTAACGCGCCGGCCGATTCGGCGATGAGTCCACAGGGTGAATACGAAGGCGGGCAGGCATGGTTCAAACGAGGAAATCGAATGTGAAAGGAGCCGTCTCGTCCGGCGCGGTTCGCGGTGGGCACGCCGCGGGGCGTGAGGCGCCCGAGACATTCTCCGGCGCTGCAGACGACATCGTGGCGCGTTTCCTGGATCGGACCCGTTGGGTGGAATCGAAAGCCCGGGCCGACTCGCTCGTCCCGGCGCGGACCCGGCGAACAGACGGTTGACCGTGACCGCTAATAGAAACGGACGTCCAACAGACGTTGCGCTGCGGCCAGCATCGACGCCTGTCATCGCGGGCCGTACCGCGCAGGTCTCGGCGCCGCGCGAGAGGCACGGGCAGTGCAGCGAGTCATGCACGCCAGGACCGCAACGGGCAGCGCAGGCACCCGGTAAGGTGCAGCGGAAGCAAGACAGTGACGAGTGTTTGGGGCCGAGACGATGCCCTTCGGTTCCCCGGCAAACGTACCGAAGGTGCCGCCCCTGACATGCGTCGTGAACCGTCCACTCACAATGAAGTCGGTGATCTGATATGGCAAACGTGCGCGATATCCATCCAGGCTCCACGGCTACTGGTTGTACGGGGTGCCATGTACGCCACCTTTGCCTGCCCGCTAAACTCGAAGCCGACGAAATCTCACGCTTCAACGGCGCGCTGCGCCGACGTGGGCCATTCAATCGGGGCGATGTCGTCTACTCGCCGGGCGAGCCCTTGGCAGCGCTGTATATTGTTCAGGTCGGCTCGCTCAAGAGCGTCGGCGTGACCGGCCACGGAGCCGAGTACATTACGAGATTCCATTTGCCCGGAGACCTCGTCGGAGCGGACGCGATCGATGCCGCCGTTCATCACTGGTCGGCGATCGCGCTGGAACGCACGTGGTTGTGCGCAGTGCCCTTCGAGCAAATCGAGGCGCTCGCCCGCGAAATCCCCGCCCTCGGACGTGCGCTTACCCGGGCCCTGAGCTGTGAGCTCATGTCCGACGAGGGGGCGCTGATGACCCTCGGAAAGTTGAGCGCCGAACAGCGGGTCATTTGGTTCCTGAACGAATTGCACGACCGTCTTCAGGCAAGGCTCGGTCCCAGCGACCAGATTCAATTGCCGATGAGCCGTGCAGACATTGCCAGCTACCTCGGAATGACCACCGAAACCGTTTGCAGACTGCTCGCTCAACTGCAGATGGAAGGAGTGATTCAGTTCAACAATCGAAGTGTGCGCATCCAGCGCCGACGCAACCAGGCTCGCCGTTGCCGTTGACCGTGAGCCTCGGCGTCCGGTTACTGATTGCGGTGAAGGCTCATCGGCCGGCCCTTTCCCACCGACCGGTTACATGCGTCTACAATGACACGCATGACGCTCGCCCTTGCCATCGTCGCCGCCGTGTTGCTCATCGGTATGCCCGTCCTGCTGTGGCTGATCGTGCGCCGAGTTACGAAGTCCGCACAGGTTGTCGAGGCCCGCGACGGCGAACTCGATTGGCCGGACCGACGTTGCCCAATCTGCGGCGGTACGATGGCGCAGGGCTTCGTCATGGCCGGGCGCGGACTCATCTGGGCCGGGCGTCATCGAAAGGCGCCCGGTACCTTCGCCCACATCGGTCAGTCGTTGGCCAACACCATCAGCATGAACCTGCCGCCGGCCCTGAACATGGCCTGGCGCTGCGAGCCCTGTTCTCTCGTCCTCGTCGACCATTCCAGGATGATCAAACTCAAGCGCCGGTAAACCCCTGCTGAGTCTATACTTGGTACCGTGACCCCCGAGCGAGTCGCCTGATGTCCGCGAATTCCCGGTCCGCGCCACCGACCCGGCCGCCATGCGCAACCGCCTGACCGCGCTGCTGCGTATCGAGCCGCACGAGCTGGCGGCGGTTGCCCTGTCCTTCGCATACTATTTCTGCCTGCTGTGCGCCTATTACATCCTCCGTCCCATCCGCGACGAGATGGGGATCCAGGGAGGGGTGCAGAACCTGCAGTGGGTGTTCACCGGGACGTTTGTCGCGATGCTGCTCGCCGTGCCGCTGTTCGGCTGGGCTGCGGCACGTTTCGAGCGCCGGCGCCTGGTTCCGATTGTCTATTACTTTTTCATTGCCAACCTGGCGCTGTTCTATCTGTTGTTCGAGCTCGACGTGGCGCGCGCCTGGGTGGCACGGGCCTTCTTCGTCTGGATCAGCGTGTTCAATCTGTTCGTGGTGTCGGTGTTCTGGAGCCTGATGGCCGACGTGTTCAGCAACGCCCAGGCGCGGCGCCTGTTCGGCATCATCGCCGCGGGCGGCAGCGCGGGGGCCATCGTCGGTCCGGGACTGACCGCCTGGCTGGCCGGGGCGCTGGGCCCGGCGCAGCTCATTCCGTTTTCCATCGGCCTGCTCGTGCTCGCTGTGGTGTGCGTGCACGGGGTGCTGCGTCTTCGGCGCCACGACGCCGAGGCCCCGCTGGACGCGGGGGCACCCGTGCGCGGCGGTTTACTCGCAGGTGCGGGACACGTGCTTCGCTCCCCCTACCTGCTTGGCATCGGGCTGTTCATACTGCTGTACACGACACTCTCGACGTTTCTATATTTCGAGCAGGCGCACATCGTCAAGGCCAGCTTTTCCGATGCCGGCGAGCGCACGCGTCTGTTCGCCATGATCGACCTCAGCGTCAACGTCCTGACCGTTTTCGCCCAGCTCTTCGTCATGGCGCGCCTCGTCGAGCGCATCGGCGTGGCGCTGACGCTCGCATTGATACCGTTGGCCGTCGCCGCCGGCTTCGCTGTGCTCGGACTTTACCCGACGTTGGCGGTGCTGGTCGTGTTTCAGGTGCTGCGCCGGGCCGGCAACTACGCTATTACCCGACCGGGACGGGAGGTGCTGTTCACGGTGATTCCGCGCGAGGACAAGTACAAATCCAAGAACTTCATCGACACCGTGGTCTACCGCGGCGGCGACGCGGTGAGCGGCTGGGCGTTCGCCCTGCTCAGTGCCGCGGGCCTGGCCCTGTCGACCATCGCCTGGGTGGCGGTCCCCTTGGCATTGCTGTGGGCAGCCAACGGCTTCGCGCTGGGCCGACGCCAGGAGGTCCTGCGAACCGAGCAGCGCGAACGCGCCTGGCCCTGAGTCATGGGCGGGTGCCTACCGGCGGCCCGGCGGTGGACTACACTGATGAATGCCGACGCTGGCTTGCCCGAGGAGGTGACCATGACCAGGCACGAACGTGAGAGATCCCTGTTGAGTGAATGGCGGCTCTCGCGCCGCCGTCTCCTGCAGCTGGCAGGTGCGGCCGGACTCGGCCTGGGCCTGGGTGCACCGGCGCTCGGTGCGGCCGCGAGCTCGATGCGCCAGCGCGCCATCCCCTCAACCGGCGAATCCATTCCGGTCGTCGGGCTGGGCACCTCCGATGCCTTCGAGACGGTGCCGGGCGAATCGCTCGCACCGCTCAAGGAGGTGCTGCGGCTGTTCCTGGCCCACGGCGGGCGTCTGGTCGATACCTCGCCGACCTACGGAAACGCCGAGGACGTCATCGGCCGGCTGGCAGGTGAGCTGGGGGTGAATGCCAAACTGTTTCTCGCCACCAAGGTGCACGAGGTAGGCGAGCGCCAGGGCATCGAGCAGATGGAACGATCCGAGCGCCTGCTGCGGCGAAAGCGCCTGGACCTCATCCAGGTCCACAACCTCATCGACGTGGACACCCAGCTCAAGACCCTGCGCGCATGGAAGGAGGCCGGGCGGGTCCGCTACCTGGGTATTACCCACTACCAGACGTACGCCTTCGACGCGTTGGAGCGCCTGATGCGCCGGGAGCCGCTCGACTTCGTCCAGTTCAACTATTCGGTCGTGACACCCGATGCCGAGCGGCGTCTGTTGCCGCTGGCGCGCGACAAGGGTATCGCCGTGATCATCAACCGGGCCTTCGAGGACGGGCGGCTGTTTTACCGCACTCGCGGCAAGCCGCTGCCCGACTGGGCACGCGAGTTCGACTGCGAGAGCTGGGCGCAGTTTGCGCTGAAGTATGTGCTCGCCAACCCGGCCGTGACGTGCGTCATCCCGGCCACGAGCAAGCCCAAGCACCTGGTCGATAACATGGCCGCCGGCGTCGGGCGCCTGCCCGACGCCGACATGCAGCGACGCATGCGCGAGTACCTGCAGCGCCTCTGAGGACGCGACAGCCCTATTTGGGCTTCGGCCCCTGGCTCACCTCGACCAGGTCGGTCGGGCGCAGCCATTTTTCGTAGGCCACCTGCACCTGCCGGGCCGTCAACTTCACATAGCGCCTGGCCGCGCGCGTGGGCTCGTCCAGCGGCAGGCCGCGGTCGGCGCGGTCCAGCAGGCCACCGGCGATATCGCCCATGCTCGCCTCGGACAGCGGAATCTCGCGCAGCAGCAGCGCCTTGGCCTGGCGCAGCTCCGTCGGCGTCACCGGCTCGACGCGCATCTGCTCGAGGTCGCGCACGATGATATTGCGGGCCTTGGAGACATTGTCCGGATCGCAGGCGTAACCGGCCACGTAGACGGATCGCTTCGGCCCGAACTGGAAACCCGATCCGACCGTATAGACCAGGCCGCGTTCCTCGCGCAGGTCGTGGTACAGGCGCGTGGCGTAGAACGCCCCGCCCAGGACGTGGTTGCCGAGCTTGAGCGCATAGTAGTCCGGATTGAAGCGGTTCATCTTCAGGGTCTCGGCCAGTACGACGCGGTCCTGGACGCGGCTGCTGTCCGGCACGTGCGCGGTGGCGGGCATATTGTCCGGCACCTGCGGCAGATCCGTATCGGGTTTCGGCCCTTTGGCCTTCCAGTGTCCGAAGTACTTGCCGATAACGGTTTCGGCCTCGGCGGGCGTCACCTTGCCGATGACGACGATCGTGGTCATGTCGGGGCGGAAGACCTTCTTGTGATAGGCCACCACGTCGGCGCGCGTCAGCGCCTTGACCGAATCGGGCGTGGCGTGACGCAGACTCGGGTCGGTGGACGGGAACAGCGCCTTCTTCAGCGACTGATGGACCAGAAAGCCCGGGCTTTGCAGCTGGCCGGCGACGGCACGAGCCGTTTGGCGTTTGACCACCTCGAAGGCGCGCTTGGGAAGGGCCGGGCGCAGCACATTGTCCGCGAGCAGCTGCACGCCGCGCTCGAAGTCCGGGCGCAGGACCTGTACTGAAAAATCCGTGCCCGCCGATTCGCTGGCGCCGATATCGTCCAGTGCCTTCTGGAAGGCCACGCGGTCCAGCGAGGTCGTGCCGTAGTCGAACAGCTGGCCGAGCACGCTGCTCACGCCTTCCTCGCCCTTGGGCGTTTCCATCGACGCCTTGCTGTGCACGCGTCCGTAGACGCTGATCGTATTGCTGATGTCCTCGTGCTGCACGATGAGCTTCACACCGTTGGGCAGCACCTTGACCACGGGATTGACCACCGACGCGGGGACGTTCAGCTGGCCCAGCGCCTTCTGCGCCCAGTCGGGCAGCTTGACCGGCTTGGTCTGCTTCGGGGCAAACGACTCCTTGCCGCCAAAGCCCTGCGACCGGCTCGGGCCGCCCGAGCCCTGCGGTGTCAGCACCGCCTCGATGGCGTGGTCCTCGTCCAGATACCTGCGCGCGACGCGGTTGACGTCGGCAACGCTCACTTTTTCGATGGCCCGCATGTCGTCGTCCGGGGACCGGCGTCCCTCGACCGCCAGGGCCTGCGACCAGATCGAGGCGAGCCCCGGGATCGAATTGCGCTGGAACGCATGCCCCGAGCGGGCCTGGCGTTTGGCGGCGGCGACCAGATCGGGCGGCACGCCGTCCTTGATGATTTGCGCCAGGGTCCCGCGCACGGACTTCAGCAGGGCCTTGTCGTCACCGCCTTTGGGGAAGGCCGCGTAGGCGAAGCCCAGGCCGGTCTCGCGAAACGGGTTCATGTCGAAGCCCGTGCCGAGCGCCTGACCGTGGGTCACCAGGTCGAACAACTTGCCGCGCTGGCTGCTCAGCACATCGGCGAGCACCTCGCAGGCGGCGTAGTCCGGGCTGTCGTAGCCGGGCATGCGAAAGGCGATGGCGGCCAGCCCGTAGGGCGAGTCGGTCTTGAGGTGCACCGACTGCTTTTGCACCGGTTGCAGGTGTACCGACGGGCGCTTGGGCAGCTTTTGCGCCGGGATGTCGCCGTACAGGCGTTTGATTTCGGCGAGGGTCTTCTTCGGCTCGATATGGCCGACGACGATCAGAATAGCGTTGTTGGGTGCGTACCACCTCTGGTGAAAGCGCTTGAGCATCGCGCCCGTGGTCTTGTCGAACGAGGGCCGGGTTCCCAGCGCATCGTGGGCGTAGGGCGTACCCTTGAACATTGCCGCGAGGATCTTGGTGTACATCACATACTCGGGACTGGAAAGGTCGCGCGCCACCTCCTGCTCGATGGCGCCGCGCTCCTTGGACCACAGCGTCTGACTGTCGAGCACACCGCGCATGCGGATGGCGCCGATGTGCAGCGCGACGTTCACGTCCTCGGCGGGCACAGTGAAGAAATACTGGGTGACGCTCTGCTGGGTGTCGGCGTCGAAATTGCCGCCCATGGCCGCGGTGATGTCCGCCAGCTGCGCCGCCGACAGCCCGGGGCTGCCGCGGAACATCATGTGTTCCTGGGCATGGGCCGTGCCCGGAAATCCCTTCGGCGCCTCGTTGGAGCCGACCAGATAGTTCAGCTCGGTGGTCACCACCGGGGCGAGGTCGTTGCGCACGATGACCACGCGCAGTCCGTTTTTGAGGGTTGCCCGCAGAACCTGCGAGGGGTCGCCCTTGTGCGTCTTGGCCCGCGCGGTCGGCATCCCGCCGACACCGACAGCCAATCCCAGAATCAATGCCCAAAAGATGCCCGTGGGGCGCGCGAGCCGCGTCTTCGTCATAGGTCTATTCCTGGAAAGAGAATCGTATTGTGCTGTTGTTTCGGACCGCCAAGGGGGGGCGGAGTTCAAATTCCGGAGGCCCCTGAGACCGCTCGGGTCGCGCGATGGGCCGCCTAGAAGTAATACCGCACGCGCAGCTCGGCGCGCCGGTCGTTCTGTTTCTCTCCGAAATCGGTCAGCCGGTCGCCTTTGAGCCAGAACACCCGAAAACGAAGCTCCAGATTCGACACGCCGGTGTACGTCAGCTCGGGGGCAACCGAGTAGCTGTGGTCGTCCAGGTTGGTGATGACCGTCAGGGCGGGAGTGAAATAGAGGATGTCGAACGGCTGGTTCTGACTCATGCGCAGGTACAGATAGTTGCGGCCCGGATTGGGCTGCATGAGCACCGGCTGGAAGGCGGTGCGCAGGCGCGACAGCGCGGTCGGATCGGCGCTGAGCTGGTATTGGGCGTAGGCGTCGTGTACGGCCGCGTAGATGGACGAGAGTTCATCCTCGCTGTAGCCCGCGCCATCGTGGTAGTACTCGATAATGGTGGTGAGCTCGTTTTCGGTCAGATAGCGCAGGCCCAACAGGTAGCTGGTGGCGCCGGACTCCCGGGGCGTGATGCTGCCGGCGGGGCCGATCACGGGACGGCTGGTGCGTCCGATATGGGCCCACTCGCCGTGAATCTCGAAATTGCTGGAAATATTGCGTGAAAAATCCAGACCATAGCGCGCGCTGCGCGAGCCCTGCCCGAGTACCATCAGATCGATGTCGGTGTCCTTGTACAGCAGATAGAGCTTGGCCGCCGGGTTGGCATGGTCTCCGGTGTCGAGCGGGCCCCCGAAGTCGGCGTTCGCGTCGCCGTAGGTCGGCACCACCAGGGGCGTGAAGGCGAGCGTCTTGAGATTGCCCGAGAAGCTGCGCACGAAATCCGCGCCCGCGATCACGAAGCCCTGGCGTGCCAGGTCCGGATCGTTCGGGTCCTTGGGTCGCTGAATGAAACCCACGGGGTTCCAGGCGTAACCCTTGCCCCAGCTCAGGGTCTTCTTGCCGAGGTCATAGCGGGTGCCCGAGTCGGGCTGGTGGGAGACATAGGCCTCGTAGAGGCGGCTGTCCTGCGCGCTTCCGGTGAAGTCGTCCTGATAGGTGCTGTGGCCGACGAACTGCGCCATCGTATCGCCGTGGCGAAAGAGGCCGCGCAGCTCGAGTGTGCCGCTCCCGCGCTCAAAGTCCGAGCGCGGTTCGCGGTCGAAGAAGCCGAGCTGATACAGTGCGGCGTCCTGATCCAGCTCGAACGCCTCGCCCCGCAGCTCGCCGTAGCCGCTGAGCTCGAAGGGCTTCTTCTCGAAGGCCGAAACGTCGAAGCTGTAGGTCTCCTGCGCGGCCGCGCCCGCCGAGACCAGCAGGCACAGGCCGAAGGCGGCACGGCGCAGCCCGGGCGTGGACCCGCGCATGACTCAGCGCAGCTCGCCGGCGCGCGGGAGATAGTTCAGGGTAAAGACCTCGTCGGGCAGCTTGCGCGCCCGGATGCGGGCCCAGATCATCACGGACTTGTAGCCCTTGTAGAGCGGGCTGTCGGTCTCGAGCACCGAGGGCCGCACTATGCCGCCGCCGAAGTCCTTGATCTGGCTGAAGTGCAGCGTCTTGATGAGTAGTCCGCTTGCCGCGTAGGCCCGTATTTCCGCGGGCAGCAGCGTCTTGCGATCGACCCGCATCACCAGGCGGTCGTAGGCCACGCTGCCGGTCCGGGCCTTGAGGTCGAGCACGTAATCCTTGCCCTGCTCCTCCACCTTTTGCGCCTTGTATTCCACGCTGTAGTCCAGCGTGAGGATGTCGGAGTTGTTGAACACACCCCCGACCACCGACTGCAGGCTGGTGATGCGTATCGGCTTGCCCACGCCGGGAATGTACAGCCACATGTTGTCGCCCAGGCGCAGGGTCGCGCGCCCCTTCTCGCTCGGCGGGTCGAGGAACAGCGCGATGAGCTTGTCACGGCCCTTCTTGACCGTGAACAGTACGTATTCCTTCTTGCGCCCGTCGGGTTCGATGTTGATGAGCTTGCGGTACGCCTCGTAGGACTCGGGGTTGAGGCTGCGGTCGATCTCGCGCAGCAGCTTGTCGCCGTCGACCTTCGCGGCTGCCAAGGCCGGCGCACCGGTGAACGCGAGCACAATTGTAATCAAGCCTATATAAAGTGAACGTGCCATGTCTGTTCCTCAGGTATGACGCAGGGCACGGATCGGGTCCATGCGGGCGGCCTTCCACGCGGGCTGCAGACTCGCCAGCGCCGCCACGGCGAGCACGATCACGCCGATCACGGTGATATTGATCAGCGGTAGCGACGGCGCCAGCGTGAATACCTGACGGGCGAAGGCGAAATGCACCGGCCACACGTTCAGCGCCCACACGACGGCCAGGCTCAGGGCGGTGCCGACGGCGACACCGATGAGCCCGAGCAGAAGACCCTCGGTCAGAAACAGCGACAGGATCCGCCGCGGGGGAGTGCCGATCGCCGCAACCATACCGATCTCCCGGATGCGCTCGTAGACCGCCATCATCATCACGTTCATTACGGCGATCAAAACGATGCCAACCAGCATCACACGGATAAAGACGTCCAGCAAATCGATCATGTGCGCGATGTTCGAAAACGGCGTCAGGCGCTCCCAGGTATGCACCTCCAGCGCCGGTTCGCCCTTGGGGTTGCGCACGCCGGCGAGGGCCTTTTGCAGCGCCGCGCGGGTCTGGTCGATGTGGTGCGGGTCCTTGAGCCGTACGGCGATCTCGCTGACCTCGGGCTTGTTCATGCGCAGCAGCTCCCGCGCATCCTCGATGTTGACGTAACCGTCACGCCCGCCGGGGCCGGTCACGTCGTCCAGCACGCCCTGGATGACGAAGGTCTTGCCGTTTACCGAGCCGTCGAGGTTGGTCGCGACGAGTACCACAGTGTCGCCCACCTTCAGCTTCATGCCGTGCGCCAGAATACGCGGCACCAGAATCTTGCCGCGCTGGACCAGGCCGTCGGCGGCGCTGCCCGCAATGAGTCGTTTGGGCAGCAGGGGCACGGTGGCCGCCTCCCGCGAGGGCATTACCCCATTGAGGCGGATGCTGGTTGTCTCAGTGAAGTTGCTGAACATCGCGCCGAACTTGATGCGCGGTGAGAAGGCCTCCACGTTCTTGTTGGCCGCCAGCGCCTGCTCGACCTTCGCGACCTGGCCTGGACTCATGTTGAGGTTCAGCGGCAGGTTGTCGATCGAGGCGACATAGCCTCGGCGATGGATCTGGATGTGACCGAGCATGGAGTCGGTGATCTGCCCGACGATCAGCGATTTGAACGAGCCCGCGACCGAGATGAACACCAGGACGGCAACGACGCCGAGCACGACCAGGCCGGCGGTGAGCAGGGTGCGGCGCCAGTAACGTGCCAGGTTGCGGGCGGCAAGCCCGGTGACCTTAAACATGCGCACCTCCCTTGTCGCTGAGCCGACCGTCCTCGAGTGTGAAGGTGACTTCGGCCTCGCCCATAATCTTGGGGTCATGGGTCGAGAAGATGAACGTGGTGCCGAACTCCTCGCGCATGCGCTTCATCAGCTCCAGGATGCGGTAGGCCGTGTCGTGGTCGAGGTTTGCGGTCGGCTCGTCGGCCAGTACCAGCTTGGGATGGGTCGCCAGGGCGCGGGCCACGGCGACGCGCTGCTTCTGGCCGCCGGAGAGTTGGTCGGGCCGCTTGTCGGCCTGTTCGCTCATCCCCACCGCTTCGAGCAGCTCGGCCACCCGTGCCCGGCGCCTGTCCGCCGGCCAGTCCTGCACCATCAGCAGCGGATACTCGATATTCTCCGCGGCGGTCAGCACCGGGATGAGATTGAAGTCCTGGAAGATGAAGCCCAGGTTGGCCCCGCGGAAGTCGGCCGCCGCCGCGCGGTCAAGGCCGCCGATGTCGGTGTCGAGCACGGTCAGCGTTCCGGCGCTCGGTTTGTCCAGCCCGCCGATCATGTTGAGCAGCGTGGTCTTGCCGCTGCCCGACGGACCGACGAAGGCGACGAATGCACCGGGCTCGATGTCGAAATTGACACCCTTCAGAGCCTGTACGTCGACATGGCCGGCGCGATAGGTCTTGGACAGCGATTGTGCGGTGACAAGTGACATAGACGGCCCTCGTTAAGTGCAGGCACATTAGCACTCGCGAAGGACCGCGATATTGACGGCGATCAAGGTTGACCGCCTGGGTGCGGCATTCGGTTGCCGCTAGGAGGTCGGGGTGAATTCAAACACGGTGATTTCGGGTGCCGCGCCGACGCGAAACGGCGGGCCCCAGGTGCCGGTGCCACGGCTGACGTACAGCCAGCCGCCGCCGGGCTTTTCGCTCAGCCCCGTGTCCACGGGGTAGCGCAGGCGTACCAGCCAGCCGAAGGGAAAGATCTGACCCTTGTGCACGTGCCCCGAGACCTGCAGGTCGACATCGGCGGACGCAGTCTCGTCGACGAGCGGTTGGTGCTTGATCAGCAGCGTGAAATGACCGCGGGGCGCGGACTCGAGCGCGGCGCGTTCGTTGGTGTGGCCCGGCTGGCCCATGCGCTTGCCGGTCGGGTCGTCGACGCCGGCGACCGTCAGCGCCTCGCCAACCGGCTCGGCCTGTCCGCGCAGCACGGCGAAGCCTGCCCGTTCGTGAAAGGCGAGCGCCCGGTCCAGGCCGACGAAGTACTCGTGATTGCCGGTGACCGCGAACTTTCCCAGGGGCGGTCTGAAATCGGCGAGCATGGCCTCGAGGTCGCTCAGCCGATCGGCCTGGCCGTCGACCAGGTCGCCGGCCGAGATCAGCACGTCGGGTTCTATGCGACGCAGCTCGGCCAGGATGGACCTGAGCCGGCGGGTATGCACGATGGCGCCGAGGTGCACGTCGGAGATCAGGGCGATCCGCAGCGTTTTGCCACCCGCCGGCAGCTTCGGACTCGTCAGCGTCACCTTCTCGACACGAAGGCGCCGCGCGTCGACGAAACCATAGAGCGCGACCAGCGCGGTGATCCCGCAGGCCTGAAAAAAGGCGTTGCGCGGCGAAGTGATATAAAGAGGGTCGAACTGCGTCAGCAGCGCGCCGATGATGTTGTGGGCCAGCGCTATCCAGAAGAACAGGAACGCCAGCCCCATCCATGTATAGCCCAGCCAGGAGCCGACGATCACCGGCCGGTGCCAGCCGCGCGCCTCCCAGCGCCACACCAGAAACGGCATCGTCGTCATCAGCGCCACCCACGCGACCAGCGCCGAGGTCACCGGCCATTGCAATGACAGGCCCGTGTGCGCCTGCGCCACGCCATAGAGCTGCATACCCGCGTAGCCCAGCACGAAGGTATAGAACAGTAGCCTCATGCGCAGCCGTCTGGCGGCGCTCGGCGCGGTCTCCGTAGCGCCCGGCGGACGCTCCTCTACCCGGCTCGACGCCACGGGTTATTTCAACTTCCCGCCCATTTCGATGGTCTTACCCTCGGACAGCGAGGTCAGGTAGGTCACCAGGGCCCGCATCTTGTCCGAGCTGTAAGCCGGAGGTTGGCCGCCCATCGCGCCGGCGATGCAGCCGTGGATCTGATCGGCCAACGTGATCACCTTGCCGTTGCGCTGTTTGTATTTGGGAAAGATGGCCGCGGCATTGTTCAGGGTCGGGCCCTTCATGTTCTGGCCCGGCACCACCGTCGGGCCCGTGCCCGCGGCGGTGTGACAGGAGGCGCAGGTCATGCCGCGCCCGCCGAAGGAGTCGTGCGTGAAGATATGCTTACCCTTGGCGATGGTCTTGGCCAGCGGGCCGGAGAATTTCGCGGCGTTCGCCGGTGCCGAGCCAAGGCCCAGCCCGGCACCCAGCAGCAGACCAGCCACCAGCACGAGACTCCTGCCCAATATCGAAATACCCTGCATGCCGTACCTCCTGTAAGGTTTTGTCGTTTGTTTCAAAATACTCCCTTCCCTAGACCTGCCGCGACCGACGACGTTCCCTCGCGGCGATGGATATGCGCAGACTTCTCCTATAGGCCCTGGACCGGCCAGCGCGCGACCTTGCCCGTGCCGGTATCGACGGTCACGATGCGATCGGCATTGGTGTCGGCCACCAGCAGCGTGTGTGGGTCGAGCACGGCCAGCCCGCCCGGCTGCGCCAGGCCCTTGGTCAGGGTCGTGACTTCGTTGCTCTCCAGATCGAGTACGCGGATGGCGTTGTTGAAGGTGTCCGCGATATACAGCCGGCCTTTCAGCCAGGCGATCCCCTGGTCGTGCTGCAACAGCGCCCCGTGCGCAGCGCCGTCCTTGAAGCCGAACTTGAACAGGCCCTGGCCGATGAGCGTTTCCACCTCGCCGGTATCCAGGCCAATGCGCCGCACCGCGGAGGCTTCCGGGTCGGCGACGTAGAGCTGACCGTCGTGATAGGCCAGGCCGCTGCTCTGGGCGAAGCTCGCCCGGCCGAGCAGACCGTCGGCGATGCCCTCGGTGCCGCTGCCGGCGAACGGCCCGACGCGATCCTTGTCGAGATCCAGGCGCCAGATCTGATGGACGCCGGCCATGGCGATGTACAGGCTGTCGCCTTCGACCTGCAGCCCCCACGGCGAGCTCAGTCCCACGCTGCGCGCGGGGTGATAGTCGACCACGCCGAAGCCTTTCTTGCCGTTGCCGGCGATGGTGCGCACCTTGCCCGAGGGCAGCGCCACCGCGCGAATGAGCGAATTTCCAGTATCGGCCACGTATAAGGTATTGCCGTCGAACGCCAGGCCCTGCGGCCCGTCGAACTCGGCCTTGTCCGGCGCACCGTCGCGGTCGCCGCGCTTGCCGTCGCCGATGACTCTGAGTACCTTGCCCTCACGGCTGGTCAGGAGCACGCGGTTGTGGCCCGAGTCCGCGATCGCCACGTACTTGTCGCTCACCGCGACCTTGCCCGGCTGCAGCAGCCCGCCCTTCTTGTGCGCCATGGGCTTGAGCGGCAGCGGCTTGTCGCTCAGGGTCCCCGCCTTACGCCCCGCGGCCAGGGTCTTGATCACGCCCTGGCGGATCTCCGCGTATTTGCCCTCGCCCACGTAGACGTTGACCACCTTGCCGTCAGGCCCGAGCAGGACCTGTGTCGGCCAGGCGAACACATGGTAGTGATTCCACAGCACCATCCCCTTGTCCGTCACGATGGGGTGGCGAATGTCGTAGCGCTGGATGAAGCCCTCGATGTTGCCCGTCTGCTGCGAGGCGGTGAACTTCGGCGAGTTGACGCCGATAATGAGCAGGCGCTTGCCGAACTCCTTTTCCAGTTTGTCCGTCTCGGGCAGCACGTGGATGCAGTTAATGCAGCCGGGCGTGAAGAAATCGAGAAGGACGACATGGCCGCGCAGATCCTTCGCGGTCAACGGCCGCTCGACGTTCAGCCACGGCGCGTCCTTGGGCAGCGGCGGCTCGGCCGCATCGGCCGGGTCGCTGGTCGACAGGCTGACCACCGCCGCGATCGCGACGATGAGCGCCGCCGCCACCAGGAGCAGCGCGAGGCGCGCGGGGGTGACGAGAGAGGATTTGGGCATAGACAATATCCTTGGGTGGCGGGTCCATTAGTCTAGACGTTTTGACCAAGTCCTGGCCGTGCCCGTTCCCGGGGTTTGAAGGGCCGCGCCGCATCTGACCCGCCCGACCAATGCGTGGTCCGGGCAGCGCTCGGCCAGGCTGGACCAGCGCGAGGAATAGAGGCAATATCTTAAGCGTAGGTCACTAACCATATTACCGTTTCTAAATAACAACCACATAGGGAGATCCTCAATGAAAACGGTTGGGTTGGTTGCTTTGATGTTGGGATTTTTGGTCGGCTGCGCTTCCAACGGGGGCGGCTCGCTTGAGCCCGGTGGCTACTACGTAACGAGCTACGATGCTGCAGGTGCGAAAGCCGGGGGGCCGGCTCGAATCGATATCCCTTACAACGACCCGAATTTTGCCATCGGTGCGATGTGCACCAACGAAGACGCGGTGCGCGTATTGATTACCCGGCCCAATGGCCAGACGGCCGCGGCGTTCAAGTGTGTGCGGGAGACCCGCAAAGTCGGGGGCGTTAGTACCACCGAAGTGCGCCCTGTCAGAATTAAGAGCGAATAATCCCGGCTCTGGTGCGCTCGGTGCGGGATGCGTTGACGGACGAACCGCATCCTAAGGGTTCTGGGAACCCCTGCTCCGCGACGACCGCGATTACGAGCGATACGTTGACTATATTCACTGAAACCCGGTGAAACATGGTTGGGCAGTGGGGCCTTCCCAGCGGCCGTACTCACACCTTCGGCGATTCGTGGACGCGGCCATCTACCCGCCAGACTGGGCAGGCGGGGCTGATGTGGTGCTATCGGCTGCCGAATGACGCGAATGATGCGGTTCGTTCCTCACCGCATCCTACCGATTCTTCTCCAACCGCTTCTTGAACACCCCCATTTCCTTGGCCGCCTGGATGTCTCCCTTCTCCTGGGCGACGCGGATGCCCTCGCCGTAGGCCTCGATGGCCGCGGCCGTGTCGCCCTTCTCGGCCAGCGCCTTGCCGTAGAGTTTCCACGCGGCGGAATAGCGCCCGTCGTGGTCGAGCGCGGCACGCAGGTGCTTGGCGGCCTTCTCCGGCTGGCCGTCGTTCAGGTAGGCCTGGCCGAGGCCGTAACGCAGCATGGCGTTGTCCTGGCCGTCGGCGAGCATCTTTTCGAAGTTGTCGATTATGGACATAAATCAAGTCGGCAGTTGTCAGAAAGAAAAAGACAGTAAACCACAGAGACACAGAGAGCACAGAGTTAGTTCAATAGTAATTCTCCGTATGCGCTCCGTGCCTCGGTGTCCTCTGTGGTTCAATTCCCGGTAATGAGTTAATCATCCCGTCAACAGCAAACGCAAGAAAGTTAACCACAGAGACACAGAGGGCACAGAGTTAATTGAATAGCAATTCTCCGTGTCTCGGTGTCCTCTGTGGTTTTAACGACTGTTACCGGTAGAACCCAACACACCGAAGTCTTCAGCCACCAGGCAACGAAGGGGCATTTTCATTCTTGTTGCCGTCTGCAAACTGCCGACCGACCACTTCGTTGCTTAGACCTTCTGAGCAACGAGCATGGCCTGGTCCCGGAAGCCCTGCGTGAGCTTCCCGATCCGCGCCTCTTCACGGTAGACGACCAGGCTGAGATCGGCGAACAGGTGCAGCAGCTCGTTGCGCTCTAGGCGGAAGGCCGGGTTGCCGGGGCCGGTGTCGGTGACACGCGCGCGGGTGAAGGTCTGGTAGAACAGCAGGCCGCCGGGGCGAAGCGCCGCGCTGATGGCCGGGCACAGGGAGCGTTCGAGAAAGTGAGCGACCACTATCACATCGAAGCTCGCGGGCAGTGGCGGCTCGGCGACGACGTCGCGCACCGTGCCCTGCAGCGACAGGCCTTGCTCGGCGGCGTCGGCGTTGAGCCGGTCGATGGCCACGGGCGAGAGGTCCCAGGCCTCGACGGTGAGACCCCGCTCGGCCAGCAGCAGCGCGTTGCTGCCCAGACCGCAGGCCATGTCCAGGGCTCGGCCCCGCTCGGGCAGCAAATGAGCGTTCCCGGCGAGCACCACGGCGGGCGCACCGCGCCCGCCGGCGTCGCGGTAGCGGGCGTCCCATTTGGCGCGCATGTCATCGGACATCGTGACCATCACAGTATTCCTCTAGCGCCGCCAGAACGAGGGCGAGATCAGCACCAGCAGGGTGAAGATCTCCAGGCGTCCCATCAGCATCGCCACGGCGAGCAGCCATTTGGCCCACGGCGCGATCGACTGGAAGTTGGCCGAGACCTGGCCCAGCCCCGGGCCCATGTTGTTCATGCAGGTGGCCACCGCCGAGAAGGCCGTTACCTGGTCCATGCCGCCGGCCATGAGGGCGAGCATGAACAGAACATACATACCAATATAGATCGCAAAGAAGCCCCATACCGCATCGATGATGCGCCCCGAGACCACCCGCCCGCCGACCTTGAGCGGGCGCACCATGGTCGGGTGGACCAGGCGCACCAGGTCGGTCCGCCACTGCTTGAAGATGATGAGCAGGCGGATGACCTTCATGCCGCCGGCCGTGGAGCCCGCGCAGCCGCCCATAAAGCTGCTGATCAGCAGCAACACCGGCACGAACGCCGGCCACTTGGAAAAGTCCTCGGTGGTGAAGCCGGTACTGGTGATCACGGAAATCGTCTGGAAGGCGCTGTAGCGCAGGGCCGTCAGTGGGTCCTCGTGGCGGTGTTTGAGCACCAGTTCGACCATGATCACCGCGGTCACCGCCGCGACCACCAGCACGAAGGTGCGCACCTCCGCATCGCGCCAGTAGGCCAGCGGGCTTCGCCCGCGCAGCGCCAGGTAATGCACGCTGAAGTTCATGGCGCCGAGCAGCATGAACACGTCCGCGATGGCGTCGATGTTGGCGTTGTGGAAGTAGCCCATGCTGGCGTCGTGGGTGGAAAAGCCGCCGCTGGACAGGGTCGAGAAGCTGTGGCCGATGGCGTCGAACCAGGACATGCCCGCCGCCCAGTAGCCGACGGCGCAGGCCGCGGTCAGCCCGGCGTAGATGAGCCAGAAGGTGCGCGCGCTGTGGGTGATGCGCGGAGTGAGTTTCTCGTCCTTCATCGGCCCGGGCGTCTCGGCGCGGTAGAGCTGCATGCCGCCGACGCCCAGCATGGGCAGGATGGCCACGGCGAGCACGATGATGCCCATGCCGCCGAGCCACTGGATCTGCTGACGGTAATACAGGATCGAGGGCGGCAGCTTGTCCAGGCCGGTAATGACCGTCGCGCCGGTGGTGGTAAAGCCCGAGACCGCCTCGAAGAAGGCGTCGGTATAGCTCAGGTGCGGCCCGAACAGCAGCGGCAGCGCGCTCAGACCGCAGAACACCACCCAGAACATCGCGACCACGAAAAAGCCGTCGCGGGTACGAAGCTCGCGCCGGTAGTTCTTCACCGGCAGCCACAGGACCAGACCGATGACCAGAGTGAGCGCCATGCTGGCGAGGAAGTGCTTGAGTTCGCCGTCATGGTAGCCGATGGATACCGCGATCGGCGGGATCAGGGTCACGCTGAACAGGATCAGGAACAGGCCGAGAATGCGTTGAATCAGCGCCAGTTGCATCGAGCCGCTTCCGCCGTCCTCTTACGTGTCAGCGCCGCCAGAACGCGGGCGTGAGCAGCACGAGCAGGGTGAATATCTCCAGGCGCCCCAGCAGCATTGCCACCGTGAGCACCCACTTGGCCGTGTCGCTGATGGCCGCGTAATTCGCGCCTACGGCCCCCAGGCCCGGACCGAGGTTATTCATGCAGGCGGCCACGGCAGAAAAGGCCGTAATCTGATCCTCGCCGGTGAACATCAGCACCAGCAGGAAGAGGCTGAACACCGCCACATACGCGGCGAAAAAGCCCCAGACCGAATCGATGACGCTGTTGGGCAGTGTCTTCTGTCCGACCTTGATGGGGATGACCGCGTTGGGATGGATGACGCGCATGACCTCGCGCCGCCCCTGTTTGATCAGCAGCAAAAAACGAATGACCTTCATGCCGCCCGCGGTCGAGCCGGCGCATCCGCCGACGAAGCTGCTGAACAAAAGCAGGACCGGCAAAAAACTCGGCCAGGTGTGATAGGCGTGCGTGGTGAAACCGGTGGTCGTGCCGATGGACACGGCCTGAAAGACACCCTGCATTACCGTCTCGCCCGGTTCCTCGAACACGCCCGTGGCATAGAGGTAAACGACTGCGATGGCCGCCACACTGCCGATGACGATCAGGTAGGTCTTGAGCTCGGCGTCGGCAAAGTAATGGCCGATGCGCCGCGAGCGCCAGGCCAGAA
Organism: Gammaproteobacteria bacterium; assembly: GCA_035267785.1. GTDB lineage: Bacteria > Pseudomonadota > Gammaproteobacteria > DATFLL01 > DATFLL01 > DATFLL01. Next base: position 39,432 of record DATFLL010000022.1, read on the forward strand.
AGTGCAGGCTGAAATTCACACCCGAGGCGAGCATGAAGACGATCGCCACGGCCTCGACCAGCGGTTGGCCGACGTAGTAGCCCATGTTGGCATCGTGCGTGGAGAAGCCGCCGATGGCGACCGTGGAGAAGGCGTGGCCGATGGCGTCGAAACCGTTCATGCCGGCGACCCAGTAGGCCAGCGCGCAGGCGACGGTCAGCGCGAGGTAGACGTACCACAGTGCTTTGGCCGTCTCGGCGATGCGCGGCGTGAGCTTGGTCTCCTTCATCGGGCCGGGCGTCTCGGCGCGGTAGAGCTGCATGCCGCCGATGCCGAGCATGGGCATGATGGCCACGGCCAGCACCACGATACCCATGCCGCCCAGCCATTGCAGCTGCTGGCGGTAGAACAGGATCGCGTGGGGCAGGGCGTCGATGTTGAACAGCACCGTCGCGCCCGTGGTGGTCAGGCCCGATATGGACTCGAACACCGCATCGGTAAAGGCCATGTGCGGGTGTTCGGCCAGCATCAGCGGCAGCGCGCCGAACACGCCGAGTACGGCCCAGAACATCACGACCACCACGAAGCCGTCGCGCAGCCGGATATCGGCCCGCCGGCCGCGCACGGGCAACCAGGCGGTAAGTCCCGTGAGCAGGGTCACGCCGAAGGCGAGCAGGAACGGATGGATCGCGCCGTCGCCGTAGATCAGCCCGACCAGCACGGGCGGCAGCATGCTCACGCTGAAGACCATGAGCAACAGACCGAGGATGCGCTGAATGGCCGCTACCTGCATGTTATCTCCCGCCGGGACGCCCGCCGCCCGCGGTACGCCGCGGCGTCGGGGATACGGACTCGCCCCACCTTGCCGCCGGCCTCAGATGAACGTGAATCCGACCTGGAAGAGACGTTCGACCTCGCCGATCCGCCGCTTGTCAACCAGGAACAGGATGACGTGGTCCTCGGCCTCGATCACGGTGTCGTGGTGCGCGATCACTACGTCGTTGCCGCGTACGATCGCGCCGATGGTCGTGCCTTGCGGCAGCTTGAGGTCTTCGATGGCGCGCCCGACCACCTTCGAGGAGTTGGCATCGCCGTGGGCCACGGCCTCGATGGCCTCGGCCGCTCCGCGGCGCAGCGAATGGACCCGCACCACATCGCCCCGGCGCACGTGGGTGAGCAGGCTGCCGATGGTGGCCTGCTGCGGCGAGATGGCGATGTCGATGTCGCCGCTCTCGACGAGGTCGACGTAAGAGGCGCGGTTGATCAGGGCCATGACCTTGCGTGCGCCCAGGCGCTTGGCGAGCATCGCCGAGAGGATGTTGGCCTCGTCATCGTTGGTCAGCGCGCAGTACACGTCGGTGTTCTCGATGTTCTCCTCGAGCAGCAGCTCCTCGTCGGCGGCGTCGCCCTGGAGGACGATGGTCTTGTCCAGCTCCTGCGAGATGCTCGTGGTGCGCGTCGGATTGTGATCGATGATCTTGACCTGGTATGTGTTCTCCAGGGCGCGGGCCAGGCGCCGACCGATGTTGCCGCCGCCGGCGATGATGATACGTTTGTTGGGTTTATCGACCTTGCGCAGCTCGCTCATCACCGCACGAATGTTCTTGCGCGCGGCGATGAAGAACACCTCGTCGTCGGCCTCGATGACCGTCTCGCCCGTGGGCATGATGGCGCTGCCGCGGCGGTAGATCGCCGCCACGCGCGTCTGGATGCCCGGCATGTGATCGCGCAGGGCGCGCAGCGCGTGACCGACCAGCATCCCCCCGTAATAGGCGCGAACGCCGACCAGCTGCACCTGGCCGTCGGCGAAGTCGAGCACCTGCAGTGCGCCGGGGTGCTCGATCAGGCGCTGGATGTAGTCGGTGACGAGCTGCTCGGGACTGATGATGACGTCCACCGGCAGCGCCTCGGGCGAGAACAGCTCGGGGTGAATAAGATATTCCTGGGAGCGCACGCGGGCGATCTTGGTCGGGGTGCGAAACACGGTGTAGGCCACCTGACAGCCAACCATATTGGTCTCGTCGCTGTTGGTCACCGCGATGAGCATGTCGGCGTCCTCGCCCCCGGCCCGGCGCAGCACCTCCGGGTGGGATGCCTCGCCGCAGACGGTGCGGATATCGAGCCGGTCCTTCAGCGAGCGCAGGCGCTGCTCCTCGTTGTCGACCATCGTGATGTCGTTGGCCTCGTTGGACAGGTGATCGGCCAGGGACGAGCCGACCTGGCCGGCGCCGAGGATGATGATTTTCATAAGGCGGAAATCCGATAGCCGCGCGTGGGACGGATGATAGCAAAAGCCCGGCGCAGCGTCGCCGCCGGCGCGGCGGGGAGCGCCGGGCGCACGGGAGCGCTACTCATTGTCCAGGTGCTTGGGGTTGATGCCGAGCGCCCGCAGCTTTCGATACAGGTGCGTGCGCTCGAGCCCGGCGGCCTGCGCCGCCTTGACCACACTGCCGTCGGCCAGGCGCAGCTGGTGTTCGAGGTAGGCGCGCTCGAACTGCTCGCGCGAGTCGCGCAGCGGCAGATCGAAATCGATCGACGCCGCCAACCCCGTGGGCCGTGGAACGTTGCCCAGCGCGGCTTCGACCTCCTCGAGCGATATCTCCGGCCCGGTGCCCACGATCAGCAGGCGCTGGACCAGGTTTTTGAGCTCGCGCACGTTGCCGGGCCAGTGGTAGTTGCGCAGCCGGTTCTGCGCCGCGACTGTGAAGCTGCGGTAGGGCAGCTTGTCCTCATTGACGAACAGGTTGAGATAATAGTTGAGCAGCTCCGGGACGTCCTCACGGTGAGCGTGCAGCGGCGGTATCATGACCGGCACCACGTTGAGCTGGTAGAACAGGTCTTTGCGGAACAGCCCTTCGGCCACGCGCTGGCTGAGGTCGTGATGGGTCGCGGCGATGACCCGTACGCTGAACTTGATCGCCTCGGTGCCGCCCACCCGCTTGAACGTCTTGGTCTCCAGCGCGCCGGCCAGTTTGGCCTGCAGCTCCTGGGACATGTCGGCGATGTCGTACAGCAGCAGCGTGCCGCCGTTGGCCTGCTCGAGCAGGCCGAAGTGCACGCGCTCGCCCTCTTCACTGCCGAACAGCTCCGCCGCGGCGCCGGCGCCGCTCAGCGCCGCGACGTTGACCTCGATGAACGGGCCCTCGCGCCGGGTGCTGGACTGGTGCAGGTAGCGGGCCAGCAGGCGTACCCCGCTGCCGGGCTCACCCTGCATCAGGACCCATGACTCGTGCTGGGCGATGCGCCGGACCTGATCCTTGAGGTGTTGCATGGTCACGCCCTTGCCGATGGGCTCGGCGCTGACGTGCGCCTGGCGGCGAAGACCCTGATTCTCCCGCTGCAGCCGGTCGGCCTCCAGGGCCCGTTCCACGGTCACCAGCAGTTTGGCCAGCGACAGCGGCTTTTCGATGAAGTCGTACGCGCCGAGCCGGGTCGCCTCCACGGCCGTCTCCACGCTGCCGTGCCCGGACATCATAATGACCGGCATCGGCAGTCCGGTATCGTCGGACCACTCCTTGAGCAGGCTGATCCCGTCGATATCGGGCATCCAGATATCGAGCAGCACGAGGTCCGGGCGGTGCAGGCGCATCGCGTTGCGCGCCGCCTGGCCGCTTTGCGCGACCTGCACCCGGTAGCCTTCATCCTCGAGGATCTCCTGGAGCAGGTTGCCGATGTCCGGCTCGTCGTCGACGACGAGGATGGACGGGGCCGCCGCTTCGTCTTCGGGTCCATCTCCGGGCGGCACATCGGTGCGTTGCTCAGGCAGCGGCATCGTCGTTCCCCTTGTGGTTGACCAGCGCGACCGTGAGGTCTTCCTCGGCGTCGACGCTGTTGGATGTCAGGACCGGCAGGCGGATGACGACCAGCGCCCCGCCGGTGTTCGGGTTCTCGGCCCACAACAGACCGCCGTGTTCCTCGACAATCTTCTTCACGATGGCCAGCCCCAGGCCCGTGCCCTTGGGCTTGGTGGTGACGTACGGCTCGAACAACTGACCGAGCATTTCACTGGGGATGCCCGGGCCGTTGTCCTGCACGCGGATTTCCACGAAGCGGCAGGAGGCCTCCTCCATGCATCGGGTCGTCACCGACAGGCGCGCATCCCCGCGGGATTCCATGGCCTCCAGCGCGTTCTTGATCAGGTTGTGCAGCAGTTGGCGCAGGCGCCCGATATCGCCCTCGACCCGCGGCATCTTCGCATCCAGATTGACCAGGTATTTCACGGCGCGATCGCCCCGGTACAGGTCCAGCACCTCGTTGATGACGGCGTTGAGGTCGATGGGTTCCAGATCGAGCTGCGGCATGCGCGCATAATCGGAAAAGGCCTTGACCATTTCCTTCATCGCTTCGACCTGCTGGACGATCGTGTGCGTCGAGCGGTCGAGCACGTCGGCGTCCTTTGCGTTCATCTTGCCGAGGTACTTGTGCCGCAGGCGTTCGGCTGAGAGCTGGATTGGGGTAAGCGGGTTTTTGATCTCGTGCGCCAGGCGCCGCGCCACCTCGCCCCAGGCCGCGTCGCGCTGCGCCTGGATGAGCGCGGTGATGTCGTCGAAGACGAGGACGTGACCAGCGCGGATTCCCGCCACGTCCGGCAGTCGGGTGCCGCGGCACATCAGCACCTGGCGCCCGCCGGCGCCGAACAGGATGATCTCGTCGCGCCATTCCTGTTCGCCGTCGCTGACGTGCGGCGTGATGGCGTCGATGAAGTGGCGTGTGTGCGGATGCTCGCTGCGTACCTCGTCCAGGCTGCGCCCGACGAACTCGCCGAGCTCAACGCCGAGGATCTGATCCGCCGCGCGGTTGCTCGTGTGCAGGACGCGATCGCGGTCGATGGTGAGCACGCCCGAGGACAGGCGCACCAGCACGGCCTCCAGGTAGGCGTGCTGGGCCTCGGCCTGTTCCTGGCTGCGCGCGGCCGCATCGCGGGCCAGCGCGATCTTGTGGGTCATCTCGTTGAACGAGCGCACGAGGAAGCCCAGCTCGTCCTTGCCGGGCAGCGGCAGGCGCTTGTCGTAGTTGCCGGCGGCGACCGCGCGGGTGCCTTCGGCCAGATCGGTGATTGGCGCGACCAGGCGCCGCGCCGAGAAAAAGGCCGCCCACACGGCCGTCAGCAGGCTGAGCAGCAGCACCAGCGACAGCGTCAGGATGAAGCTGTATTTGAGCGGTTTGCGCAGGTAGGCCAGCTCCTTGTACTGCGCGTAGGCCGCCTGCACGCTGTTGGCCAGCGTGTTCATGCGCTCGGTGACCGGATACAGCGCCTGGAGCACGCGGGCCTCACCGACCGGGTTGGGGCTGGGCACGCGCACCGCGACACGCACGTGCAGTCCGGAGTCGCGGATCGGGTCCAGCCCGACGTAATCGCTGCCCTGGCGCAACTGCAGCATGGTGGCGTCGTCCGGGCGGGCCGGCACGATGCTCGAGGTGTCGGTGCCGCTGGAGGCGATAATGCGTCCGTTGGCGCTGAACAGGGTCAGCTCGGTCGCGTCGCTGTCGGTGCGGATATCGTTCAACGCCAGTGCCGCCATGCTGTCCGGCGTGTTGGCCAGCTCCGGGGTCATTTGGCGGGTCTGGCGCAGCAGCTCGCGCATGCGCACGTCCAGGGAGGTGCGGCTGAGCTCGAGCGAGTCGTCCAGCGCCTTTTCCACGCGCACGTCAAACCAGCTGTCGATGCCGCGCTGGAGGAAATCGAGCGAAAAGTAATACACCACGCTCACGGGCGTGACGGCGAGCACGATGAACATGATCACCAGGCGGGCGGTCAGGCGCGAGCCGGCGACGTGCTGGCGGTACTGGCGTACCAGGCGGTACATGTGCTTGCCGATCAGCGTTACCAGCAGCACGATGGCCAGGGCGTTGATGCCCAGCAGGACCGAGTACAGGCGGGAGAACAGCGCGGAGTTGTGGGTCGCGCCGCTCATCAGGTAGAGCGAGGCCAACAACAGGACGAGCAGCAGCAACACCGGCGTCTTGCCGGAGAAGATGCGTCTCAGCGTTGTAATGGCCATGTGTACCATTCGCTACCCAGTCGCCACCCTGATGAAATATAGGCCAGCGGGCGCAGCGGCGCCGGCAGGGATTCGATGTCCAGATGCACGCGGGCACGTACCGTGTATGTCGTGTCTGCGGCGAGCAGGTTCTTGTCGAGGATCGGAAGCTGCTCGATGTCGCCCAGGGCGTGCAGCGCGCTGCCGAGGGTCGAATAGCTGTGCTGGCCTCCGCTGTTGAGGTTGCGCACGATGTAACGCTTGGTCAGCGCGTGGTACTGCAGCTGATAGCGCTGCACCAGGCTGGCCACATCCTTGTCCCACCACCACCAGCGATGGTGGAACACCTGGATGTCGAGCTGGATTGTCAGCGGAACGCCGTTGCGCAGCGCCTCCAGTGCGTCGTCGGAGAACCGGTAGCTGACCTCGGCGTTCAGGTGATAGACGCCGCTCTCCAGGGTCGTCTCGGCATGGTCGATGCGAAAGGCATCGGCCAGGGCGTTCGCCGGCGACAGCGGCAGCATGCACAACGCCAGCAGCGCGAGCCAGGTGAGCCGCCTGCTCCCAGTCCGTTGTTGATTATTGTTTTTGGAGGCAAGCGTAGAAAAAGCCATCCATCCCGTCCTCGCCGGGCAGGACCTGGCGTCCCGCGTCAGCGGCGTGTCCCCATGTCGCCGCGATGTCCCGATGCGCCGCATCGGCCTGTTGCCGGAGAAAATCGCTGATTTGGGCGGCATTTTCCCGGCGCAGCACCGAACAGGTCGCATAGATCAGGATACCGCCCGGGCGCAGCAGCGACCAGACGCCTTTTATTATACAACGCTGCCGCTCCACCAAGGCATCGATGTCGCTTGCGCGGCGCAGGACCTTGATGTCCGGGTGGCGGCGGATGACGCCCGTGGCGCTGCACGGCGCGTCGAGCAGGATACGATCGAAGGGCCGCCCGTCCCACCAGGACGCCGGCTCGGCCGCGTCGCCGGCGCGCACCGTCGCGACCAGGCCCAGGCGCTGGAGCGTCTGCTCGACCTGCGTCAGACGGTCCGGGTCCACGTCCAGGGCGACCAGCTCGCCGAGCTCGGGCTGGCGTTCGAGAATGTGCGCGCTCTTGCCCCCGGGCGCCGCGCAGGCATCGAGCACGCGCTCGCCGGGCTGCGGGTCGAGCAGCTCGGCGGCGAGCTGGGCGGCGGCGTCCTGTACCGAGACTCGGCCCTCGGCGAAGCCGGGCAGGGCCTCTACGGGACAGGGCTCGTCCAGCGTGAGGGCCATCGGCGCGTGCGGATGGGGCCGGGCCGGGAGGCCCGCGTCGGTCAGGGCCTCGAGATAGGAATCCCGGTTGTCCCGGCGGGCATTGACCCGCAGCGTCATGGGCGGGGGCTCGTTGTTGGCCGCGGCGATAGCCTCCCAGCGGTCGGGCCAGTCTGCGCGCAGCGCGTCCAGCAGCCAGGCCGGATGGGCCAGACGGGCGGCCGCCTCGCCGTCGGCGCGGGCGGCGATCGCCTCGCGTTCGCGCAGGAAGGAGCGCAGCACACCGTTGACCAAGCCCCGTGCCCAGGGCTTGCCGAGCCGGCCTGCCAGCCCCACGGCTTCGGACACGCCGGCGTGGTCCGGGGTGCGCTGGTAGAGCACCTCGTACAGGCCGATCAGCAGGGCGCAGCGCACGTCGATGTCCTTGTTGCGCAGGGGGCGCTGGAGCAGTTGGGCGAGGATGGCGTCGAGGCGCGGGTACCAGCGCAGCACACCGTAGGCGAGCGCCTGGGCCTGGGCGCGGTCGCGACCCTCGCCCAGGGCGGCCAATGCCGGCGGCAGGGCCGCGGTCAGCGACCGGCCCCGCGCCAGGACCGCGGTCAGGGCCTGCACAGCCGCGCCGCGCGGGCCGGCTTTGGCCTTGGCGTTCATGGATCGGGCCGCATGCCAAGCTGCACACCCAGGCGGAGCAGCTCCGGGCGGCCGTTGACCAGCGCGTTGGCGTCCATGGGCTTGCTGCCGGCCAGCTGCAGGCGCTCCAGGCGCAGGCGGCCTTTGCCGCAGGCGACCACGATGCCCTCGCGCCCGGCCTGCAGGACCGTGCCGGGCTCGGCCTCCGGTTTCTCACCGGGCTCCGCAGGGCCGGGTGCGACGTGGGCCGTCCAGATGCGCACGACCTGTTCGCCGAGGCGGGTCTGGGCCACGGGCCAGGGATTGAAGGCGCGCACCCGCCGGGCCAGCGCCTCGGCGTCCTGGTTCCATTCCAGCTCGGCCTCGGCCTTGTCGAGCTTGGCTGCGTAGGTCGCCAGGGCCTCGTCCTGGGGTTCGCCCTCGACCGTCCCCGCCGCCACCGCGTCCAACGTCTCGAGCAGGGCCCGGGCGCCGAGCTCGGCGAGGCGGTCATGCAGCTCGCCGGCGGTGTCCGCCGGTCCGATGGGGCAGCTCACCTTATGGAGCATGGCTCCGGTGTCCAGCCCTGCGTCCATCTGCATGATGGTCACGCCGGTTTCGGTGTCGCCCGCCAGGATGGCCCGCTGGATGGGGGCTGCGCCGCGCC
>DATFLL010000023.1:0-4992 GCA_035267785.1 Gammaproteobacteria bacterium
TAGCCGTTGGCCTCCAGGATGGCCTCCGGGTCGAAGGCCGTGAAGAAAAGGATCGTGGCCACCCCCGCCACGATGAACGAAGGCCACAGTACCGCGATGACCTTCTGCACCTTCGGAATGTCATTCATCTGTGCGTTCTCCTCTTTCCGGGCCCCGCCCCGGAAACGCCCTGAGATGGTTGTCGTTGTGCCATTGTATCGCCCGACAAGGCCGAGACGGCGTTCCTAGCCGGCATGGCTCGGCGGCGGATAGCCCAGCTCCAGATGCCCGCTGCCGGGGATTTGCAGCCGTCCGAGCAGGCGCCAGTTCCCTCGGGTGGGCTCGAGCTGGACGTACCAGTCCCCTTTGGCCAGGTCGTGCACCTGGGCGGTATAGCGCCGTGCGCTCGGGTCGTAGTGCAGCGGGACGTTGACGTCCATGTTGGCGCGCGTGGGGTGCATCAGGCGCAGGCGAATGGCCTCCACCGGCAGCGGCTTGCGTGCGCCGATGCGAAGCACCAGCCGATCGGTGTGCTTGTCGAATTGACCCTCGGCGTATACCCCAAGCTGCTTGGCCTCGTGGTCTCGGTCCAGCACGCGATTGATCGCCAGCCCCTCCTTGTAATAGTCGTCCACCACCAGGCCGTCACGGTCGTGAATGGCCAGGCCCAGCGTCGTCAGGCCCGCCACGACGGCGCTGGCCGGTAGCGCGATCAGGAACCAGGGCCAGAACTGGCGATACCAGGGTACGGTGTCCAGGTCATTGTCCGTCATTGTCTACCTCCGGGTAATCGGGCCGATAAAGCGCCCGGTGGCCGTAATTGATAGGTCGGGGTTGTCCTGCGCCTGCAGGTGGAACTCGAGGTCGTTGCCCGTGTGTTCCAGGCGGGCCGGGTCGATGCGCACCTGTACGGGCACGTTGGCCACCTCGCCGGCTGCAACGCTGATCGTCCCCTGGCCCGGCGCGAGGCTGGCACCGGGCAACTCGCCCAGGCTCAGCGTATAGGTGTGGGCCTTTTCGTCCATGTTGATAACCTTGAGGGTGTAGATGTTCTCCACCAGGCCCTCGTTGGTCGTGCGATACAGGGCGTTGCGATCGCGGATGATGTCCAGTCTCAAGGGGACGCGCTGGCTGATACCGTAGACCAGTGCGCCGAGGATGGCCGCCAGCAGCACCGCGTAAATGATGACGCGCGGGCGCAGCAGGTGCGTGCGCTGACCCTCCATCGCGTTTTCAGTGGTGTAGCGGATGAGCCCCTTCGGGTAGCCCATCTTGTCCATGACCTGATCGCACACGTCGATGCAGGCCGCGCAGCCGATGCACTGATACTGCAGCCCGTTGCGGATGTCGATGCCCGTGGGGCACACCTGCACGCACAGGGTGCAGTCGATACAGTCGCCTAACCCCTGGGCCTGATAATCCACACCCTTCTTGCGCGAGCCGCGTGGCTCGCCGCGCTGCTCGTCATAGGAAATGACAAGGGTATCCTTGTCGAACATCGCACTCTGGAAGCGGGCGTAGGGGCACATGTAGATGCAGACCTGCTCGCGCATCCAGCCGGCGTTGCCGTAGGTGGCGAACCCGTAGAAGAGGATCCAGAAGGTCTCCCAGGGCCCGAGGGAGAACTGCACCAGGCGCGCGCCGAGGTCGGTGATCGGCGTGAAGTAGCCGACAAAGGTAAAGCCCGTCCAGGCGGCGAAGGCCAGCCACAGGGCATGCTTGGTGCCCTTGACGGCGAACTTGTGCGCAGACCAGGGAGCACGGTCGAGCTTCATTTGCTTGTTGCGATCGCCCTCGACCTTGCGCTCGATCCACAGGAATACCTCGGTCCATACCGTCTGCGGGCAGGCGTAGCCGCACCACAGGCGCCCGGCCAGCGCCGTGAAGAAGAACAGCGAAAGAGCCGCGACGATGAGCAGTGCGGCGAGAAAGAAAAAGTCCTGCGGCCAGAAGGTCAGGCCGAAGACGTAGAACTTGCGTGCCGGCAGATCGAACAGCACCGCCTGGTGTCCCTCCCAGCGGAACCAGGGCAGCAGATAGTAGAGCCCGAGCAGGACCAGCACACCGATCACACGCCAGGTCGCGAAGATGCCGTGGACCTCGCGCGGATAGACCTTCTTGTGCTTGGCGTAGATTTCTTCTTCGCCGCCGGGCTCATTGCCGGGCGTCGGAGGTGAGGTCTTGGGATTGGTCTTGTCGCGGGCGGTTGAGCTCATGGGGGTTGCGATACCTCGCCGGATCGTCCGGCGCGTTGTGCGATACGGTGCTGCGTGACGCCCCGCCGCACCGGCCCGGTCGCTCGGGAAGCGACGGGGCCGGGCGGTGGCACGTGTTTCAGCGGCTGGCCGCTACTTCGCCGCCGACTTCTTCTCCGCGCTCAGGCTGTAAACATAGGCCGCGAGCAGGTGCACCTTGGCCTCGCCCAGGAAGTCGCGGTGCGCCGGCATGTGACCCTGACGGCCGTTGCGAATCGTCTCCTTGATGGTCATAGGCGAGCCGCCATACAGCCAGGTGTTGTCGGTCAGGTTCGGCGCTCCCAGGGCCTGATTGCCCTTGCCGTCGGCGCCGTGGCAGGCCACGCAGTAGGTTTGGAACTTGGCCCGGCCGGCCTCGACCAGCTGCGGGTCGGCCTGGCGCCCGCTCAGGCTCTCGACATAGGCCGCGACCTGATCGACGCCCTCGTCACCGAGGATCTTGCCCCAGGCGGGCATGACGCCGTTGCGACCGTCCAGAATCGTCTTCTGGATGGTCTCGGGCTGGCCGCCGTAGAGCCAGTCGTTGTCGGTCAGGTTTGGAAAGCCCGGCCCGCCGCCGGCATCCGAGCCGTGGCACTGCGCACAGTAGTTCAGGAACAGGCGCTGGCCGATCTCCCGCGCCTTGGGGTCGGCCGCCAGCGCGGCGATGCCCTCCTTTTGATACTTCGCGAAGATCGGCCCGTATTCCTGCTTGGCTGCGGCCATCTCCTGTTCGTACTGACTCTTCTCCGTCCAGCCGAGCAGGCCCTTGTAGCTGCCCAGGCCCGGATACAGCGCCAGGTAAACGAAGCCGAACACGATGGTGATGTAGAACAGCCACAGCCACCAGCGCGGCAGCGGGTTGTTGTACTCCTGCAGATCCTCGTCCCAGGTGTGGCCGGTGACCTCGCCCTGTGGGGCCTCGCCGGCCCGGCGGCGCGAGCTCCAGCGAATCAGCCAATAGCAGGCAACGATGTTGCCCAGCGTGAGGAGGGTGACATACCAGCTCCAGAAGCTACTCATGGCCTGTCTCCTTGTTGGCGTCGTCGTCGACGCGCGGGAATTCGGGTTCGTTGAACGGCAGGTTGGCCGCCTCGGAAAACCGCTTGCGGCGCTTGCCGCTCCAGGCCCACAGCACGATGCCGATGAAGATCGCCAGCATCACGACGGTGAACCAGGCTCGAAAGTCGTTGATATCCATCAGGCTCACCTCCGCGTCTTGATGTCGGTGCCCAGGCCCTGGAGATAGGCGATCAAGGCGTCGAGCTCTGTCTTGCCCTTGAGCTGTGCCGGCGCGTTCTTGATCTGCTCGGCCGTGTAGGTCTCGCAGCCGCTGCAGGTGTCCTTGATGAGCGTATTCATGACGCGCATCTTGGCCTGGATGTCGACATCATCGAGCTTGTTCTTCGCCAGCCAGGGAAAGGCCGGCATGTTGGACTCGGGCACCACGTCGCGCGGGTTCATCAGGTGCACCCGGTGCCAGGCATCCGAGTAGCGCCCGCCCACGCGGGCCAGGTCCGGTCCGGTTCGCTTGGAGCCCCACTGGAAGGGGTGGTCGTAGACGAACTCCCCGGCCACCGAGTAGTGCCCATAGCGCTCGGTCTCGGCGCGGAAGGGGCGGATCATCTGCGAGTGGCACACGTAGCAGCCCTCGCGCACGTAGATGTCCCGCCCCTCCAGGCGCAGGGCGCTGTAGGGGTGCATGCCCTCGACCGGCTCGGTCGTGCTCTTGAGGAAGAACAGCGGCACGATCTCCACCAGGCCGCCGATACTGATGACCAGGATGATGAAGACCACCATCAGGCCGATGTTTTTCTCGACAACTTCATGACTCATGACGGTGTCTCCTCAGGCGGTTTGCGGAATCGAGGCCGGCGCGGCCTTGCCGCCGCTCACCGTCTTCCACACGTTGTAGGCCATGATGAACATGCCGCTGAGATACAGCAGCCCGCCCAGCAGGCGCACCTCATAGTACGGGTAGGTGGCCTTGAGGGATTCGACGAAGCTGTAGGTCAGCGTGCCGTCGTCGTTGACCGCCCGCCACATCAGGCCCTGCATCACACCGGCGATCCACATCGAGGCGATGTAGAGCACGATACCCACGGTGGCGATCCAGAAGTGCAGCTCGATGAGCTTGATCGAGTGCATCTGCTCGCGGCCGAACAGGCGCGGGATGAGGAAGTACATCGAGCCCATGGTGACCAGGCCCACCCAGCCCAGCGCGCCGGAGTGCACGTGGCCGATGGTCCAGTCCGTGTAGTGCGACAGGGCGTTGACCGTCTTGATGGACATCATCGGCCCCTCGAAGGTCGACATGCCGTAGAAGGACAGCGAGACGATCAGGAACTTGAGGATCGGATCGGTGCGCAGCTTATGCCAGGCACCCGAGAGGGTCATGATGCCGTTGATCATGCCGCCCCAGGAGGGCGCCAGCAGGATCAGCGAGAACACCATGCCCAGCGACTGGGCCCAGTCCGGCAGCGCGGTGTAGTGCAGATGGTGCGGACCGGCCCACATGTAGGTGGAGATCAGCGCCCAGAAGTGCACCACAGACAGGCGGTAGGAGTAGATGGGCCGGTTGGCCTGCTTGGGGATGAAGTAGTACATCATGCCCAGAAAGCCCGCGGTCAGGAAAAAGCCCACCGCGTTGTGGCCGTACCACCACTGCACCATGGCGTCGATGGCCCCGGGATAGAACGAGTAGGACTTCCACAGCGAGACCGGCAGCTCGATGCTGTTGACGATGTGCAGCACCGCGATGGTGATGATGAAGGCGCCG
>DATFLL010000024.1:0-6850 GCA_035267785.1 Gammaproteobacteria bacterium
CCACGGCCAGCAGGCCAATACCCAACAGCAAAACCACCACACTGAACGTAACGTTCAGTACCTTCCCCGTCACTACCCGCATCGAATCCCCCCGGTTTCATTCAAGCACAAGGTGCAAAATATAAATTACGCCTACCTAGAATCGGCCGGCGCTGAAACTTATTGAGCTCGGCCCAGTGTCACCAACCCGCGATCTGCGTTCGGGCCGCCGACACGAGGCGGAGCCGGTCGCATGCGTTGCGACGGGGCCGGGAGCGGGCAGGCGGGGAACGGGCAGGTCAGATGGCGCTGCGAGTGGTGCTCGCCCACAAATCGCGCCCCATGCGCACGGCGGCCTCCACTCCGGAATAGTAGCCGGGGACGAGTTGAACCTTGCGATAGCCGAGGCGCCGGTAGAAGGCCTGGGCGTTCCGATTGGTGGCACGCACCTCCAGGTACACGGTCGAGATGCCGGCCGTCAGCGCCGAGCGCTCCAGCCACTCGATGAGGCGCCGCCCGATGCCCAGTTGACGCAGTCCCGGATGCACGGCGAGGAGATTGAGGCGGGCCTCCTCCATCCCGAAATACATGATGGCAAAGCCGGCCAGCAGCCGCCTGGCACGGGCGACGAGCACGACGGTATCGGGGCAGCGAATGCTGCGGGTGACCCGGTTCGGGCCCCAGCTCCAGCCCAGGCCGGACTCGATGTAATCCCGCGACATGGCCGCGATGGTCTGCGCATCGGACAGCCGCGCCAGGTCGATATCCACTACTTGCTTCATAACGTCGCTCCGACGGTCGCTGCGATGGGGCCGCCAGCCTCATCCACAGCATGTCCGGTTTGCCAGCGAAGCGCAAGCGGCCGAGATTGGAGTGGGGATGCGGGCCCGCGCGCTGTCCGGAGCCTTGACCCTGAAGTATAGTACAGGGTTTATAAGATACTCCGAGGGCATTGCCATGGACCCGATGAGCATCGGCCAGGTGGCCAAACGTACCGGCGTGAGCGTCGAAACCATCCGCTTCTACGAACGCCAGAGGCTCATCCCGGAACCGGCCCGCAGCGCGGCCGGCTACCGCCAGTACCCGCCGGACACGCCTCGGCGCGTGCGCTTCATACAGCGGGCCAAGGCGGTGGGCTTCACGCTCGGCGACATCCGCGAGCTGCTGGAGCTGCGCACCCGACCCGACGTGACCTGCGCCGACATCCGGGAGCGCGCGCAGATCAAGCTCGACGAGATCGGGGCCAAGCTCGGTGAGCTCGAGCAGATGCGCCGCGCCCTGACCCGACTCGCCGAGCGATGCAGCGGGGAGGGTGCGTTGAGCGAGTGCCCCATACTCGATGCCTTGGAGGATGACGATGACGAACCGAACCCCGCAGGTGGAGCTGGTCTATGAGCAGGGCTGCCCGAACATAGCCGCTGCGCGCGAACAGCTCCTGCGCGCTTTCGACGCCGCCGGACTCACGCCGCGCTGGTCGGAGTGGGACGTGGCCGAACCCGATGCACCCGAGCGCGTGCGCGGCTACGGTTCGCCGACCATCCTGATCGACGGCGACGATGTCGCGCCTGAGACCGCCAACGAGGCCTCCTGCTGCCGTGTTTACGCCGACAGCGAGGCGAGCAACAAGGGCGTGCCGCCGTTGGCGCGGGTTGTCTCCGCCCTGGGCGCCGGCCAGTCTGCGCCGGGCGGCGGGGGCGGGACCGGTCGCGGCAAACACATACACGTCGCCGCCCTGCCATCGGTGGGACTGGCCCTGCTGCCCAAGCTGACTTGTCCGGCGTGCTGGCCCGCCTATGCCGGACTGCTCAGCAGCCTGGGCCTGGGTTTCGTCGATTACACCCCTTATCTGCTGCCCCTGACGGGATTGTTCCTGGCGGTGACCCTGGCGGGACTGTTCAGCGCGGCTCGGCGCCGCGGACGGCGCAAGGCGCTCGCCTTGGGGGCGGCTGCGGCCGGCCTGGTGTTGGTCGGCAAGTTCGGTTTTGACAGTGAGATTCTGCTCTACGCGGGGATCGGGCTGCTGGTCGCCGCCTCGCTCTGGGCCGGTTGGCCGCTGCAGGCCGGGCGCCCGACCACCGCCTGCCCGGCCTGCACCACCCCGGTGCGCGGCGATTGAACCGACGCCGCCCTATCGTACTCACGCCATTTCCGATTGGGAGCAAGCGCATGAACGCCAAACGTCAGATAGAAATCTTCAGTGCCGGCTGTCCCCTTTGCGAGGACACCATCGCGCTGGTCAACGAGCTGGCCTGCCCTTCCTGCGAAATCACGGTCCACGACATGCACCGCAGCGATGGGGCCGAACGGGCACGCGCGCTGGGGGTGCAGTCCGTGCCGGCCGTCGCCATCGACGGCAAACTCGCCCAGGGCGCCATGGACACCGACACGCTCCGGGCTGCAGGCGTCGGTCAGCCGCTGGCCTGAACGCCCGGACCGTACCCCCTGCCTGCGCGACTCAGGGCTTCGCGCTTTGCAGGTGGCGCGCGCCCTTAAGCATGGCCAGGACCCGATCGACGATCTTCGCGTGGCCCTCATCGCTGAGTACGATGAACTTCACCACCAGCTTGTCCACGCCCAACATTCCTCGGGTGAGGTACTTGAAGCCGTCCGGCTCGGGCGAGCTCAGCTCGGCCGTGAAGTAATAACCAACGCCCGCGGCGCCCTTGATCTCGTGCAGCGCAAGTTTCTTTTGTGTCGCGTGCTCGGCAGCGCCCGCGGCCAGGGCCTCCACGTGCTGATGCAGCATCTCGGCATCGGGCGGCTCGAGCACGAAGATATCCTGGAACATCGGCGTGATGAGCACCCTGAAGCGCGACCCCGAGGACTGGGTCAGCACGATCGTCGGCGGTTGGCCGCCCTCGGGCTGGCGCAGCTCGTTGGTCCAATCCGCCGGCACGTCCAGGGCGAAACTGCCGTGCCCGGGCAGCGGATAGCGATGCGTGGTCGAATCCGCGGCGAAGGCGGAAAGCGTCGCCACCAGAGCGGCGAATCCGAGGGCGACAACGGGGCGTCTCACGGCAAATGTCTCTCTGTGTGGTGAGGAATAGTCCCGCCTTATAGCATCTTTTGCCCGCGCGGTGCAGGTAACGGCCCGCGATGGCGGGGGCTCACATCTGTCGTGCGGCCCCGGCCCGGCGCGTGGCGGCGATCAGACCGAGGGTAAGGATGCCGGCGGCCAGCAGACCGTAGTCCTCGACCATCCCGAGCGAGACCGCCGCACTGGCACCGACCAGCGCCCAGACGAAGGGAATCAGCAACAGGTGTCCCGGCACGCCGCGCCCGGGCGAGCGATCCACGAACAACAGCAGGCCGAAGGTGAAGATCGTCGTCGGGCAAGGCGTCACGCCGAACACGGGCATGTACGGATAGGCATGGCCCAGCCAGACGTTGAGCAACGGATACACGAGCATCGCGTACACGACCAGCACCACGCCGAGGATGCCCCGGCTGTCGGCCCGAAAGCGAAATTGCAGCGCCCGCCGGGCCACGCCCGTGTACAGAAGTAACAGCCCCTGGACGATGAACAAGGCGCCGAACAAATACGCAACCCAGTCTATCCGGGCGAAGTACAGCAGGTGATAGACCGCGCCGGTCCAAAACCACAGCACGGCCAAAATGGCGGCGATCGCCCGCCCCGCCCCCGCCCGCCGGGTAAACAATAACGCGACCGCGGCAATGCCCAACCCGTAGGCGACGAATTGCGCCGGCTCGATGACCCGGTTGTAGGCGGCGAACACGCCGAGGAATTGGTCTAAGGTAAACGGCAGCTGCATTGTTCCGTCCTTTGCGCGCCGGCCCTACCACACCATTGGTACGTAGCCCTGCTTGATCAAATCGGCCATGGGTTTGCCCACGTACTCCACATCCACACCGAGCGCGGCGATGTTATCCGATATGCCGATATCCAGGTCCTCGTCGTCCGGTTGGACGCGGTCGGCGAGGAACTTGCACGCCCGTGGGGTCCCCTCCAACTTGCGGTATTCCTGCACGTACTGCTGCAGCGGGACGTCCTCGAGCAGCAGCGCCTCGGCCGGCCCGAAGAAATACAGCTTCACATCGTCCAGCCAGGCGTGCTTGAGCGCGTTGACGGCGTACATGGCACCGGCCCGCGCCTTGGCCGCCTCGCCCGTGCTGATGATGACAAGTAGCTTATCGCTCATGATCGATCCTCCCGCGCCCAAAACGCACGTCGCTGTGCCGGCTTCCATTATCCCCGGCGCGAAGCCCGATCACAAAGGCGACACGCAAAAAAAGGGCGGTCCCGGACACCGCGCTCGGAACCCGGGCACCGCCCCAGTCGGGAGGCAATCAGCGACCGGCGGCTACCACCAGGCGCGCACGCCCACCACGTACTGCGTGTCGTGGGTGGGCGCGCCGGCCGCGCGCGCCTGGTCGGCCGTTCCGCCGTATTTGTTCTCCCAGGTCACGCCCACATAGGGGGCGAATTCGCGGGCGAACTCGTAGCGCACGCGCAGCGTCACCGCCGAGTCCGTCAACCCCGAACCCAAGCCCCGCTCGGGATCGGCCTTGCCGTAGAGGTTGAACTCCGCCTCGGGCATCAGCACCAGACGCTGGGTCAGGAGCAGGTCGTACTCGGCCTTGAGGCGCGCGGCACTGCGCCCCTTGGTGCCCGCATACAGCGTGGCGTCGACCTCGAAGCGATACGGTGCCAGACCCTTGAAGCCGATACCCAGCCAGTTGCGCGCCGGGGTGTCCTCAATGCTGAAGTCGTGGCGCGCGCCGACCTGGAAGTCCCAGAAGGCGGCGACGGCCCGGCTGTAGTAGGCCTCGAGCTCTGCATCCTCGGTCTTGCCGTTGAGCCGGGCGCCCTCGGTCTTGAGCCACAGCTTGTTGATATCGCCCCCGGCCCAGGCCTGTGCCTCCCAGTAGGTGAAGTCCTCGGGGCTGGCATCGCGCCGCTCCAGACGATCGACCATAACCTTGGTCAGAACCGTGTTGTCGTGCACAGGCGAAGGCCAGTCGGGGTGCCCGTCCTGAGCAAACCCGCTGGGGCTGTAGGCCAGGGCTGCGACCGGCAGCACCGCGGCCGTTGCTACTCGTTTCATCTGCATCAGTCTCTCCTCAATCCGGATCCCGTTCATACCACGTGTACCTCGCGGAACATGCCCGCCTTCATGTGATAGAGCAGGTGGCAGTGGTAGGCCCAGCGCCCGCGTGCGTCGGCCAGGACACGGTAGCTGACCGCGTGCCCCGGCTTGACGACGACGGTGTGCTTGCGCGCCTGAAATCCGCCGTCGGGACTTTCGATCTCGCTCCACAGACCGTGCAGGTGAATCGGATGGTCCATCATCGTGTCGTTGACCAGCACGATGCGGACCCGCTCACCGTAGTTGAGTTTGATGGGCTCGGCGTCGGAGAACTTCACCCCGTCGAACGACCACATGTAGCGCTCCATGTTGCCGGTGAGATGCAACTCGATCGTGCGGCCGGGTTCACGCGGGTCCAGCCAGCCGTCCAGGCTCTTGAGATCGGCATAGGTCAACACGCGCCGACCGTTGTTGCGCAGACCGACACCCGGATCGTCCAGACGCGTCGAGACCATGCTGACGTGCATGGCCGTACCCGGGCCGTACTCCGTCGCGGGGTGGTGCTTGACCTCCATCATGCCGCCGCCGGCACCGCTGGAGGACATCGAACCCGAACCGGACATGTTCATGCCGCCCATGTCGTGACCGCTCTGGGCCGCGCCCGACATGTTACCGGCCGCCATGGCGGAGCCGTTCATGGAAGAGCCCGCCATGGCCGACTTGGACGAGGTGCCGTTCATGGCGCCCATGTCGTGGCCACTGTGGTCCATTCCGGACATCGACGCTGGAGCGGGCGCGGCGTTGCTCGTCGCCCCCATGTCATGGCCGTCGTGGTCCATGCCGGGCATCGCGCCCGCGGCCGGCGCGCCGCCCATGTCATGACCGGCGTGATCGCCGCCGCCCATGTCCATTCCTTCCATGTCGTGCATCATGCCCATGTCGGCCATGTTCAGGGTCGGCACCGGATCCAACGGCGGCACCTCGCCTTCCATGCCCTGTCGCGGGGCCAGGGTGCCGCGCGCGTAGCCCGAGCGGTCGACGGACTGGGCGAAGATGGTGTAGGCGCGCTCCTCGCTCGGCTCGACGATGACATCGTAGGTCTCGGCCACACCGATGCGGAACTCATCGACCGGCACCGGATGCACATTGACGCCATCGGCCGCGACCACCGTCATCTTCATGCCGGGGATGCGCACGTCGAAAAAGCTCATCGCAGAGCCGTTGATGAAGCGCAGGCGCACCTTCTCGCCGCGGCGGAACACCCCGCTCCAGTTGCCAGACGGCGTCGCGCCGTTCATGAGGTAGGTGTAGATCGCGCCCGAGATTACGGCCAGATCGCGCGGGCTCATGCGCATCCGGTCCCACATCATGCGCCGGTCCCAGGCCTGCCCCATGCCGTGCTTATCGGCATCGCGCATGAAGTCGCCGACGGTGGGCTGAACGTAATTGTAATAGCCGTCCATCTTCTTCAGGCGCGAGAAGACGAACTCGGGGCTGGCGTCGGTCCAGTCCGATAGCATCACCACGTAATCGCGGTCGTAAGTGAACGGGTCGCGCGTACGCGGCTCGATCACCAGAGGCCCGTAGTGACCGGTCTGCTCCTGGAAGCCCGAATGACTGTGGTACCAGTAGGTACCGCTCTGGTTGACCTGAAAGCGGTAGGTGAAGGTCTCGCCCGGCGCGATGCCGGCATACGAGAGCCCCGGCACACCGTCCATGTTGTTGGGCAGGATGATTCCGTGCCAGTGGATGGACGTCGAGTGCTTCAGGCGATTGGTCACGCGCAGGGTGACAGTGTCGCCCTCGCGCCAGCGCAGCTCGGG
>DATFLL010000025.1:0-2220 GCA_035267785.1 Gammaproteobacteria bacterium
GCAAGAGCGTGGTCAACTCCATCAGCCTCAAGGAAGGCGAGGAGGAGTTCCTCGAGCGCGCCCGCCTGCTGCGCAAGTACGGCGCGGCCGTGGTCGTCATGGCCTTCGACCAGGACGGCCAGGCCGACACCAAGGAGCGCAAGGTCGAGATCTGCAAGCGCTCCTACAAGATACTCACCGAGACCGTCGGCTACCCGGCCGAGGACATCATCTTCGACCCGAACATCTTCGCCATCGCCACGGGCATCGAGGAGCACAACAACTACGGCGTGGACTTCATCGAGGCCACCCGCGAAATTAAACAATCGCTGCCGCACGCCATGATCTCCGGCGGCGTGTCCAACGTCTCGTTCTCCTTCCGCGGCAACAACATGGTCCGCGAGGCGATCCACGCCGTGTTCCTGTACCACGCCATCAAGGCGGGCATGGACATGGGCATCGTCAACGCCGGCCAGCTGGCCGTCTACGACGACCTGCCCGCCGAGCTGCGCGAGGCCGTCGAGGACGTGGTGCTCAACCGCCGCGACGATGGCACCGAGCGCCTGCTGGATCTGGCCGAGAAGTACAAGGGCGAGGGCGGCACCGCCGCCAAGACCGAGGACCTGTCCTGGCGCGAGCTGCCCGTGGCCAAGCGCCTGGAGCACGCCCTGGTCAAGGGCATCGACAGCTACGTCATCGACGACACCGAGGAGTGCCGCGTCGCCTTCGACCGGCCCATCGAGGTCATCGAGGGCCCGCTCATGGACGGCATGAACGTCGTCGGCGACCTGTTCGGCGACGGCAAGATGTTCCTGCCGCAGGTGGTCAAGTCCGCGCGCGTGATGAAAAAGGCCGTGGCCCACCTCATCCCCTATATCGAGGCCGAGAAGGAGCAGGGCGCCAAGCCCAACGCCAAGATCCTGCTCGCCACCGTGAAGGGCGACGTGCACGACATCGGCAAGAACATCGTCGGCGTCGTGCTGCAGTGCAACAACTTCGAGGTCATCGATCTAGGCGTCATGGTCCCCGCGGCCAAGATCCTCGAGGAGGCCCGCAAACACGACGTCGACATCATCGGCCTGTCCGGCCTCATCACGCCCTCGCTGGACGAGATGGCGCACGTGGCCAAGGAAATGAAGCGCGAGGGCTTCAAGATCCCGCTGCTCATCGGCGGGGCCACCACCTCGCGCGCCCACACGGCCGTGAAGATCGACCCCAACTACGACGAGCCCGTGGTCTACGTCAAGGACGCCTCGCGCGCCGTCGGCGTCGCCCAGCACCTGATTTCCACCACCAGCCGCGACAACTACGTCGCCAAGCTGGCCGAGGAATACGAGAAGGTGCGCGCCGATCACGCCGGCCGTCAGGCCAAGACCAAGTGGCTCACCCTGGCGCAGGCCCGCGCCAACCAGACCAAGCTGGACTGGTCTGCCTACGAGCCGCGCACGCCTGCATTGATGGAAAGTCCCCTCTCCCTCCCGGGAGAGGGACAGGGTGAGGGTAGAGATCCGAAGGTCGTCGAAAGCGACGGTCACACCGTGCTGCGCGTCGACAACTACCCGCTCGAGGAGATCGCCAACTACATCGACTGGACGCCGTTCTTCCAGGCCTGGCAGATGCGCGGCAGCTACCCCAGGATCCTCGACGACGAGGCCCAGGGCGAGGAGGCGCGCAAGCTGTTCGCCGATGGCGAGGCCATGCTCAAGCAAATCATCGAGGAGAAGTGGCTGGCGGCCAGCGCCGTCATCGGCCTGTTCCCGGCCAACGCGGTGGGCGACGACGTCGAGCTCTACGCCGACGAGTCGCGCGCCAAGCCGCTGACCACCTTCCACTTCCTGCGCCAGGAGCAGGAGAAGCCGCCCGGCCGGCCTAACCAGTGCCTGGCCGACTATGTCGCGCCCAAGGACTCGGGCAAGGGCGACTACTTCGGCGCCTTCGCCTGCACCGCCGGAATCGGCATCGACGAGCACGTCCAGCGCTTCGAGGCCGACCACGACGACTACCATGCCATCCTGCTCAAGGCCCTGGCCGACCGCCTCGCCGAGGCCTTCGCCGAGCTGCTGCACGAGCGCGTGCGCAAGGAGTTCTGGGGCTACGCCTCCGACGAGCACCTGGACAACGATGCGCTCATCGCCGAGTCCTACCAGGGCATCCGCCCGGCCCCCGGCTACCCGGCCTGCCCCGAGCACACCGAAAAGGGCCTGCTCTGGGACCTGATCAACCCCGAGAAGAACGCCGGCA
>DATFLL010000026.1:0-24794 GCA_035267785.1 Gammaproteobacteria bacterium
CTCGAAGAACGGCGGCTTGCGGATATAGGTGGAATCCGCATCCCAGTCGAACAGTGCGCCGGTGGGGGTCTCGATCTTCTGCCAGCGCTCGTCGCCCTTGAACACGTCGGCGTAGCTCTTGGAGAACATGTCGGCGGTGACCGAGCTGGCGATCAGGTCGCTGATCTCCTTGTTGGTTGGCCAGATGTCCTTCAGGAACACGTCGTTGCCGTCGGCGTCCTGGCCGATGGGGTCCTTGTCCAGCTCGATGTCCAGGGTGCCGGCCAGGGCGTAGGCGACCACCAGCGGCGGCGAGGCCAGGTAGTTCATCTTCACCTCCGGATGCACGCGGCCCTCGAAGTTGCGGTTGCCCGACAGCACCGAGGCCACGGCCAGGTCGCCTTCGCCGATGCCCTTGCTGATCTCGGCCGGCAGCGGACCGGAGTTGCCGATGCAGGTGGTGCAGCCGTAGCCGACCAGGTAGAAGCCGACCTTCTCCAGCTCGTCCATCAGGCCGGTGGCTTCCAGGTAGTCGGTGACCACCTTGGAGCCCGGGCCCAGCGACGGCTTGACCCACGGCTTGGCCTTCAGGCCCCTGGCGGCGGCCTTCTGGGCGACCAGGCCGGCACCCAGCATCACCGCCGGGTTGGAGGTGTTGGTGCACGAGGTGATGGCGGCGATGACCACCGCGCCGTCCTTGAGTTCGAAGCTGGCGCCGTCCTTCTCGACCATCACCGAGCCGTTGCTGACGGCACTGGACGGATTGCCGACGGCAGTGTCGCCGCCCTCGTTGGCAAAGCGTTCGGCGTCGCCGTTGCCGGTCTTGCGGTTTGCGGTCAGCGGACCGACCACTTCGTGGAAGTTCTTCTTGACGTCGGTCAGCAGCACGCGGTCCTGCGGGCGCTTGGGACCGGCCATGGACGGCTTGACCTCGCCCATGTCCAGTTCCAGCGTGGCGGTGAACTCGGCGTGCGGGGTGTTCTCGTCGTGCCACAGGCCCTGGGCCTTGGCGTAGGCCTCGACCAGGGCGATCTGCGCCTCGCTGCGGCCGGACAGGCGCATGTAGTTCAGGGCCTCGGCGTCGACCGGGAAGATGCCGCAGGTCGCGCCGTACTCGGGCGCCATGTTGGCGATGGTGGCGCGGTCGGCCAGCGGCAGGTGCTTGAGGCCCTCGCCGAAGAACTCGACGAACTTGCCCACCACGCCATGCTTGCGCAGCATCTGGGTGACGGTCAGCACCAGGTCGGTGGCGGTGGCGCCTTCGGGCAGCGCGCCCGTGAGCTTGAAGCCGACCACCTGCGGGATGAGCATGGTGATGGGCTGGCCGAGCATGGCCGCCTCGGCCTCGATGCCGCCCACGCCCCAGCCGAGCACGCCGAGGCCGTTGATCATGGTGGTGTGCGAGTCGGTGCCGACCACGGTATCGGGATAGGCCTGCAGCACGCCGTCGTTTTCCTGCGCGAACACGGTGCGGGCCAGGTACTCGAGATTGACCTGGTGCACGATGCCGGTGTCGGGCGGCACGACCTTGAAGTTGTGGAAGGCCTTTTGGCCCCACTTCAAGAAGGTATAGCGCTCCTTGTTGCGCTGGTATTCGAGCTCGGCGTTGAGCTGGAAGGCATTGGCGCTGCCGTACTCGTCGACCTGGACCGAGTGGTCGATGACCAGCTCGGCCGGCTGGAGGGGATTGATGCGGTCGGGGTCGCCGCCGAGGGCGCGCATGGCATCGCGCATGGCGGCGAGATCCACCACCGCCGGCACGCCGGTGAAGTCCTGCATCAGCACGCGGGCCGGGCGAAAGGCGATCTCCTTGCTCGGCTCGGCTTGGGGGTCCCAGGCGGCCAGGGCACGGATGTCCTCGGCACTGACGCTGGAGCCGTCCTCGTAGCGCAGCAGATTTTCCAGCAGGACCTTGAGCGAATAGGGCAGGCGGGCGGCGCCGTCGACGGCGTCCAGGCGGAAGACTTCATAGCTCTTGCCGTTGATGTCCAGCGTGGATCGGGCGTTGAAACTGTCGCTCATGGGGACTCCTTAGAAGATCAGACTGCGCCAGAAAAACGCCTATTTTCGCGGAAAGTGCCGACAGATGGTAGTGGCGCGGCCTCGCGGACCCGTCAATGGATGGTGCCGGCCTCCTCGGCCAGCAGGCGCTCGGCCTCGGCCACCACCTCCCGGTGCTTGAGCAGCATGTACCAGGCCGTGCCGCCGCACTGGCGCCACAGGATGGCCGAGCGCAGCCCGGCGAGCAGCAGGGCGCGGATGGTGTTCTGATTCTCGGTCACCGACAGGAAATGCGGTTCGCCGCCGACCATGACGCGCGGGTTCAGACGGCTGACGTTGTCGGTGTACACCGAGGCGAGGTTGGCCAGCACGTTGTCGTGGGTGATGGAAAAATGCGTGCTCTGGATCCGGGCGCGCTCGATGCCGTGGCCGATGGCCGCGAGCAGGTCGGACCGTTTGCGTAAGCGCCGGCTGAGCACGAGCAGGTTGGCGATGTAGCGTGCGATCTCCAGGTCGCGCTGGCGGGTCTTGCGCCCGAGCTGGACGATGAGCTCGTGCAGGCCGGTGCGCAGCGCCTCGACGCTGCCGTAGACCGCCAGCACCGAGGCCGGGTCGGTCTGGTACAGGCTGTACATGCAGGCTTCCAGGTCGTGGCGCTCGGCCACGCCTTTGCGCGCGAGCGATCTGACCAGGTGCGCCGCCTGGCAGATGCCCGCCATGGCCAGGGTGCGGTCGCGCAGGGAGTAACGCTGCCCGCTCACGCGACGGCCTCGCCGCCGTCGCGCTCGGTCGTCTCAATGGTGCCGCCGCCCAGGCATTCCTCGCCGGCGTAGAACACCACCGCCTGGCCGGGCGTCACCGCCCGCTGCGGTGTGTCGAACACCACGCGTATGCGGTCGCCGCCCGCGGGGTCGCCCGCCCCTTCAATGGTGCAGGGCTGGTCGGCCTGGTGGTAGCGCGTCTTGGCCGCCGCGCGCAGCGGCAGGGCCGGCGGCTCGCCGGCCACCCAGTGCAGATCGCCCGCCTCCAGCCAGCGGCTGAACAGCAGGGGATGGTCGTGGCCCTGGGCTACAACGAGCTCGTTGCGGGCGATGTCCTTGGCGACCACGTACCAGGGCTCCTCGGAGGCTCCGGGGCGACCGCCGATACCCAGTCCCTGGCGCTGGCCCAGCGTGTAGTACATCAGCCCGTCGTGGCGGCCGACGCGCTCGCCCCCCGGGGTGCGCATCTCGCCCGGACGGGCCGGCAGATAGCGGGCCAGGAAGGCCTTGAAGTCGCGCTCGCCGATGAAGCAGATGCCGGTACTGTCGCGCTTGGCGTAGGTGGACAGCCCGTGGCGCTCGGCGGCGGCGCGCACGGCCGGCTTTTCCAGCTCGCCCAGGGGGAACAGGCTGCGCGCGAGCTGGCCCTGGCCGAGCGTATACAGGAAATAGCTCTGGTCCTTGGCGCCGTCGAGGCCCTTGAGCAGGCGGTAGCGTCCGTCGCGCTCGTCGCGCCGGGCGTAGTGGCCGGTGGCGATGAACTCGGCGCCCAGGGCGAGGGCGTGGTCGAGAAAGGAGCGGAACTTGATTTCCTTGTTGCACAGCACGTCCGGGTTGGGCGTGCGCCCGGCACCGTATTCGGACAGGAAATAGCTGAACACCCGGTCCCAGTACTCCTGGGCAAAGTTGACGCCGTAGAGGGGAATCTCCAGCTGGGTGCAGACATCCTTGGCATCGGCGTAGTCGGCCTCGGCCGCGCAGTGGTCCTCGGTGTCGTCGCCCTCCCAGTTCTTCATGAACAGGCCCTGTACGTCCCAGCCCTGCTCCTCGAGCAGCAGCGCCGCCACCGACGAGTCCACGCCGCCGGACATGCCGACGATCACGCGCCGGCCCGCGCCGGGCGAAGGACTGGCGGAGTGGGTATCGGGAGAAGGCATGGACATGGCGTCGACGGCAGTGCGGACCCTAACAATCTTAGGGCACCAGTTTACCAGATGTGATTGGTGATCGACGGCCAGGGGCTAACACGGAGGGCACAGAGGCACGGAGACAAGACACAAAGGATAATCGGACATTTGCCCGCGGCGACGATTTGGACGTTGCGGCAACTCTCCCTATGGTGGGCGTCAGTTGCAGAATGGTCGCGGCATTGATGGATTCGGGGATTGGCGAATGGCCTGGGCCCTGAGCACTCTAAACTCTCCGTGCCTCTGTGTCCTCTGTGGTTATTTTCGGCCTGGGCTGACAGGTCATTCACCCGAGGTCGAGGAGGAGGTCGAGGGGGTAGCGCCGGCCGGCGCGGTAGTCGTCGATGGCGCGGCGCACCAGCGGGCTGCGCAGCTGATCGGCGCGGGCGTCGAGCTCGTCGGGGCCGAGCCAGAGGACACGGCGGATCTCCTTGTCCAGCGGGCGCTGCGGTTCGTGGTCGGCAACCTGTCCGGCGAAGGTGAAGCGCACGAAGGTGGCGTCGTTGTCGGGGTTGACCCAGCGGTAGACGCCGACCAGTGCCGTGGGCCGGAAGTGCCAGGCCGTCTCTTCGAGGGTCTCGCGCACCACGGCGTCGACCAGGCTCTCGCCCGGATCGAGGTGGCCGGCGGGCTGATTGATCACCAGCCGGCCCTCGATCTCCTCTTCGACCAGCAGGAACCGGCCGTCGCGCTCGGCCACCGCCGCGACCGTGACATGAGGTTTCCAGATCATCGGTGTATCCACCCTAGGTGATTTTTCAAGCCGAGCCGTTTTAACACAGAGGACACGGAGGCACAGAGAAGGAATTAAAAGTTTCGTGTTTGCGCTGCATCCTTCGAAAACGCGAAGCAGATGAGTCGGCGCCGTCCGCGGTTAACGCGCCTCATCTCCGGGCCCCTGAGACTGGCAAGGCCGCTGATGGGTAGGCAATACGGCAGGCGGCAATACAATAAGCAATCTCCCTCTTGCTCTGCGCCTCCGTGTCTCTGTGGTTCATCCTCTTCGTCGGCGTTTGGTTTTGCCCACAGGCGGTAATTCCAGTTCACGCCATTGGCCCGGCGCCAGGCCGGCGAGGGTCCATTCGCCGACGGCGTAGCGTATCAGGCGCAGGGTGGGGTGGCCGACGGCGGCGGTCATGCGCCGGACCTGGCGGTTGCGGCCCTCGCGGATGGTCAGCTCTAGCCAGCTCGTCGGGACGGTCTTGCGGTAGCGCACCGGCGGGTCGCGCGGCCAGACGTCGGGTTCGGCCATGGCCCGCACCTTGGCCGGGCGCGTCGCCCCGTCCTTGAGCTGCACGCCCTTGGCCAGGTGCTCCAGGGCGCTTGCGCCGGGTTCGCCTTCGACCTGCACCCAATAGGTCTTGGCCAGCTTGTGGCGCGGGTCGGCGATGCGGGCCTGCCAGGCGCCGTCGTCGGTGAGCAGCAGCAGGCCCTCGCTGTCGCGGTCCAGGCGTCCGGCCGGGTAGACGCCCGCGACTCTGACATAATTGGCCAGGGTGGCCCGTCCGCTGTTGTCGGTAAACTGGCTGAGCACGTCGTAGGGCTTGTTGAACAGGATGAGGCGCGGCATGGTTCGGTCGCTGGCCGGGGTCGGTGTTGGACGCAGGGCCATCATATCGCGTCGCGGGCCCCGGCGGGCGCCGCCGTGGACGATAGCTGGCACGGCCCGACAATGCTAGACTAGCGCGCTTTCGTTCAACTGCGTTGACTGTGGGGTGTCCATGGCGTACGACAAGATCGCCGTACCGGCCGATGGCGAGAAGATCGCCGTCAATTCCGATTTTTCCCTGACCGTGCCCGACCGTCCCATCGTCCCCTACATCGAGGGCGACGGTATCGGCGTGGATATCACGCCCGTGATGCGCAAGGTCGTCGACGCGGCCGTCGAGCGCGCCTACGACGGACGGCGCAGCATCGCGTGGATGGAGATTTACGCCGGTGAGAAGGCCAACGCGGTCTACGGCGCCGACACCTGGCTGCCGGCCGAAACCTTCGAGGCGGTGCGCGAGTTCGTTGTGTCCATCAAGGGTCCGCTGACCACCCCGGTCGGCGGCGGCATCCGTTCGCTGAACGTCGCCCTGCGCCAGGACCTGGACCTGTACGTGTGCCTGCGGCCGGTGCGTTATTACCCGGGCACGCCCAGCCCGGTCAGACACCCCGAGCAGACGGACATGGTGATCTTCCGGGAGAACTCCGAGGACATCTATGCGGGCATCGAGTGGGCCGAGGGTACGCCGGAGGCGAAGAAGGTCATCGACTTCCTGCAGAACGAGATGGGCGTCAAGAAGATCCGCTTCCCGGAGACCTCGGGCATCGGTATCAAGCCGGTCTCGCGCGAGGGCACCGAGCGCCTGGTGCGCAAGGCCATCCAGTACGCGATCGACAACGACCGTGACTCGGTAACCCTGGTGCACAAGGGCAACATCATGAAGTTCACCGAGGGGGCCTTCAAGAACTGGGGTTACGAGCTGGCCGAGCGCGAGTTCGGCGCGGTGCCGATCGACGGTGGGCCGTGGTGCCGCTTCAAAAACCCCAAGACCGGAATGGAAATTACGGTCAAAGACGTCATCGCCGACGCCTTCCTGCAGCAGATCCTGCTGCGTCCGGCCGAGTACAGCGTGATTGCCACGCTGAACCTCAACGGCGACTATATTTCGGACGCCCTGGCAGCGCAGGTGGGCGGCATCGGTATCGCCCCGGGCGCCAACCTGTCGGACAGCGTGGCCATGTTCGAGGCCACCCACGGCACGGCGCCCAAGTACGCCGGGCAGGACAAGGTCAATCCGGGCTCGCTGATCCTCTCGGCCGAGATGATGCTGCGCCACCTCGGCTGGTCCGAGGCGGCCGATCTGGTCGTCCGGGGCATCTCCGGTGCGATCTCCGGCAAGACCGTCACCTACGACCTCGCCCGGCTCCTGGATGGCGCCCAGGAGGTCAGCTGCTCGGGCTTCGGCGACGCCATCATTACCCACATGGCCGGGGGCTGAGGCGCCGGATTCTGCCGGGCCGGGCTCTGGGTCCCGGGTGTTCGAGGCGGCGCGTGAGCGCCGTCAGCTCGCGCCCGACCCGGCCTCCGCGGTGGCGTCCATTGGCCGGATTTCGCTGGCCTGCAGGCCCTTAGGCCCTTGATTGACCTCGAATTCGACCCGCTGTCCCCGCTTCAGCGACTTGTAGCCGTCCATGTTGATCGCCGAGAAGTGCGCGAAGACGTCTTCGCCGCCCTCGTCCGGTGAAATGAACCCATACCCCTTGGCGTTGCTGAACCATTTGACGATTCCTATAGCCATCCCTTTGCCTCGCTGTGCTGCTTTCTCGGTGGATTTTTTGACGTTCTTATTTATATAGTGGGCACTGCTCCGCGTTGCGCTCTGGGCAGTGCTCGGCCACGGCCACTTGAATTGCCGCCGCGTAGCACCCAACTAAGGGATTGCTCAAATTTCGTACACTTGACTAATATAGTCAAGTTTCCCGGGTGAACTTTACCGTCCGCTCTCCAGTCAATTTTGTGTGGAATCCCGCCCCTTGTCGTTTTTGCTAAAATCTACGCCATGAGCGAGGAACGTCGTACAGGTCGTACCGGTGACGAAGGCTTGGCGCTCGACGAGGCCCGGCCGAAGGTCAAGCGCCCACCGATGTTTAAAGTTATCCTCGTGAATGACGACTACACCCCTATGGAGTTCGTCGTTCATGTACTGGAGCTGTTCTTTGGCATGGATCGTGAAAAGGCTACACGCATCATGTGGCACGTGCATACGCGCGGCAAGGGGATCTGCGGTATCTTCACCCGTGACATCGCGGAAACGAAGGTGACGCAGGTCAATGAGTATTCTCGGCAGAACCAGCATCCGCTGTTATGCGTGATGGAGGCCGAGTAGCTTCAAGGAACCTCGGATATTGTGATTCGGTTCGGGCCGGCCGGCTCACCGGCGGTCCATCACAAAGACGAGAGGTTCATTAGCCTGGCAGTGTGACGAATATGCTGAACAAAGACCTCGAGACATCCCTCAATCGCGCCTTCAAGGACGCCCGCGAGAAGAACCATGAGTTCATGACCGTGGAGCACTTGTTGCTGGTGCTGCTCGACAACCCTTCGGCCACCGAGGTCCTCAAGGCCTGCGGTGCCGACATCGACAAACTGCGCGACGAACTCGTCGATTTCATCGACGAAACCACGCCGCTGCTGCCGCCCAACGACGAACGCGACATCCAGCCCACGCTCGGATTCCAGCGCGTGCTGCAGCGCGCCGTCTTCCACGTCCAGTCCTCGGGCAAGCGCGAGGTCACGGGCGCCAACGTCCTGGTCGCGATCTTCAGCGAACAGGAATCGCAGGCCGTGTATTTTCTCAAGAAGCAGGGCATCACGCGCCTGGACGTCGTCAATTACATTTCGCACGGCATCGCCAAGGTTAAGGACGAGGAGTCGCACGAGAGTATGTCCTCGGAGGAAGAGGAGGGCGGTGAGGCTTCGAGCCAGAGTCCGCTGGAGCTCTACGCCTCCAACCTCAACGACCTGGCCAAGCGCGGCAAGATCGATCCGCTGATCGGGCGCAAGCACGAGCTCGAGCGCACCGTGCAGGTGTTGTGCCGGCGGCGCAAGAACAATCCGCTGTTCGTCGGCGAGGCCGGTGTGGGCAAGACCGCTTTGGCCGAAGGTCTGGCCAAGAAGATCGTCGACGGCGAGGTGCCCGACGTGCTCGCCTCGAGCACCATCTACGCGCTGGACCTGGGCGCACTGCTCGCCGGCACCAAGTACCGCGGCGATTTCGAAAAGCGCCTCAAGGCCGTGCTCTCGCAGCTCAAGCGCGAGACGGGCGCCGTCCTGTTCATCGACGAGATTCACACCATCATCGGCGCCGGCGCCGCCTCGGGCGGGTCCATGGATGCGTCCAATCTGATCAAGCCGGTGCTGGCCAATGGCGATCTCAAGTGCATCGGCTCGACGACCTATCAGGAATACCGCGGCATCTTCGAGAAAGACCGCGCGCTGGCGCGGCGCTTCCAGAAGATCGACGTCTCCGAGCCGTCGGTGGACGAGACGGTGCAGATACTCGAGGGCCTGAAGACCCGCTTCGAGGAGCATCACAAGGTGCGTTACACCCACCAGGCGCTGCGCACCGCCGCGGAGCTGGCGGATCGCTACATCAACGAGCGTCATCTGCCGGACAAGGCCATCGACGTCATCGACGAGGCCGGGGCCAACCAGCGCCTGCAGCCGCCGTCCAAGCGTAAAAAGACCATCGGCGTAAAGGACGTCGAGGCGGTCGTGGCCAAGATCGCGCGCATTCCTCCAAAGTCGGTCTCCTCCGACGACAAGGAGACGCTGCGCAATCTGGAGCGCGACCTCAAGCTGGTCATCTACGGCCAGGACGAGGCGATCGGCGCGCTGTCCAGCGCCATCAAGCTCTCCCGCGCCGGCCTGGGTACCGAGCAAAAGCCCATCGCCTCGTTCCTGTTCGCCGGCCCGACCGGCGTGGGCAAGACGGAGGTCACGCGCCAGCTGGCACGTACGCTGGGTATCGAGCTGGTGCGCTTCGACATGTCCGAGTACATGGAGCGCCACACGGTCTCGCGCCTCATCGGCGCACCGCCGGGCTACGTGGGGTTCGATCAGGGCGGTCTGCTCACCGAGGCCATCAACAAGCATCCGCACGCGGTGCTGCTGCTCGATGAGATCGAAAAGGCGCACCCCGACGTGTTCAATCTGCTGCTGCAGGTGATGGACCACGGCACGCTGACCGACAACAACGGGCGCAAGGCGGATTTTCGCAACGTCATTATCGTGATGACGACCAACGCGGGCGCCTCTCAGATCAGCCGCCCGTCGATCGGCTTTACCGCGCAGGATCACTCCAGCGACGGTATCGAGGCGATCAAAAAGACCTTCACGCCGGAGTTCCGCAATCGTCTGGACGGGATCATCCAGTTCAAGGGGCTGGATACCGATACCATCGGTCAGGTCGTCGACAAGTTCATCTTCGAGCTCGAGGGACAGCTGGAGGAGAAGGGCGTCACGCTGACGGTGGACGACGAGGCACGCGTGTGGCTGGCCATGCACGGCTACGACCCGCAGATGGGCGCGCGCCCCATGACGCGCGTCATCCATGAGCACATCAAGAAACCGCTGGCCGAGGAGCTGCTGTTCGGCAAGCTGGCCAACGGCGGTCATATCGAGATCAGTGTGCGCGACGATCGGCTGCACTTCGAGCTGGTCGGCAGGGATGAGGTGACCGAGGCCACCGAAGGAACGTAATCGCCCGGTTTGCGGTGATTAGCCGTGATGAGTGACTGCGCCCCGCCTCGTGCGGGGCGCTTCCGTATGGAAGGCGGTACTCGGCTTAGCGGTCTGTTGTCGAAAAACGTCGTGCACCTGATTGGATCCGGGGCAGGTGCAAGACCCCTTCGGGATCTAGCAGGTCAGCGACCCCCTTGTTTCAACGGGGCATATCGACTAGATAGGCGACGCAGCGACAAAACGATAGGGATAGTCGTTTTGCACGACCGAAGGGTGGCGCACAGGGATGTGCGCCATGAACAGCGCACAACGCAGCAGGACGGCGTCCATGGATGGGCTAGTGTCGCGAAAGGACAGGATGGCCTGATCTATCGGAGACAGGTAGGTTACTCATGAGGAACCCGAAGGGGTTCTATGAGGCAGTTCCGGAGCGACGAGCGCTCCGCAATAGTTTTTCAGTAGCCTGTCAGCGGCCGCGGTAGATGATCCGCCCTTTGGTCAGGTCGTAGGGTGTGAGCTCGACCTTGACCTTGTCGCCGGTCAGGATGCGGATGTAGTGCTTGCGCATCTTACCGGAGATGTGCGCGGTCACGACGTGACCGTTCTCCAGCTCGACACGGAACATGGTGTTGGGCAGGGTCTCGATGACCGTGCCTTCCATTTCAATGTGTTCTTCCTTCGCCATTCAGCCTCTTCTCTGTGTATCTGTCGGATAAGCGCTCGCGTATCGGCCGGCAAGACAAGCCGGGTCGCGCGCAAAATCAACGTCGCATAATGCCTGAATCGGGCGGGTTTTTCAAAGTGCAATATTGGCCGCACCAGCCGCCGGCGAGGGATAGCCGGCGGCTGGAGGCGCTCGCGGCGACCCATGGGGTGTGGCGAGCGCGCTCAGACGGCGGTGGCATTCGGCCAGTCGATGGCCGACCAGGCGACGTGAGGGTGCGCCACCTCGGGGTCTACGACCACTTCCATGCCCAGCAGCCTGACCAGCGTGTCCAAGCGGGCAACGCCGGCCAGATCCCGGCGCAGGTGCTCGTAGTGTTCGCGGTTGAGGCACAGCAGATTGGGCCGAAAGCCGTGGTCGCGCTCGAATGCCATTGCCTGGCGGTAGATGAAGCTCAGCATCGTGTGCTCCTCGATCCCCGTCCGCGCCCAGCCTCGACTATGGGGATAACCGCGCCGGGCTCTTGTCGAATTAGACATTGATCGCGCCCGTTTGTTACGGGAACGTGAAACGGGGACGAGGCTTTGGGCCGGGGCCGGCGGAGGGGAACGAACAACCGCGCTTAATCGCCTGTTTTGGTAACCGTTTTCCAGCCGTGGCCGTCATAGGCCTGCAGCGGGTGGTAACGCGTCTTGTAGGCCATTTTCGGCGATTCGGCGATCCAGTAGCCCAGGTACAGCCAGGGCAGGCCGCGGCGGCGGGTCTCCTCGATTTGCCAAAGCACCGCCCAGCCCCCGAGCGAGCGCCGGCTCTCGTCGGGGTCGAAGAACGTGTACACGGCCGAAAGTCCGTCGTTCAGGTGGTCGACGGCCGCGACGGCCAGCAGGCGCCGCTCGAGGCGAAACTCATAGAGCAGCGTGTCGCTCCAGCGGCTGGTCACGAAGCGCAGGTAGTCGTCGGGATCGCCGCTGTCCATACCCCCGCCCGGGTGGCGGGTACTCAGGTAACGCTGATAGAGCTCGAAGTGCTCCGGATCGAACTCCGGCTCTCGGGCTACGACGCGAAGGTCGGTGTTGCGCGCACGGGTGCGCCGCTGGCTGCGATCGGGTCGGAATTGGTCGACCGGGATGCGCACCGGCACGCAGGCGTTACACCCCGGACAGTGGGGGCGGTAGACATGTTCGCCGCTGCGGCGAAAGCCCAGGCGGGCCAGTGCGCTGTAGGTCGCCGTATCCATCGGGGCGGCCGGATCCGCGAACAGCGTGATGGCATCGCGCCCCGGCAAGTAGCTGCACTCGTGCACCTGCGTGGCGTAGAACTTCAGGGTATGCAGGCGTTGCCAGACGGCCGATTCGTCGCTCATGAGTGTCCTCCGCGCGTTTGCTGGTCGCCGCTGTCGGATGGTTGCCTGTCCCGGTCCGGCGCCAGGCCCGGGTCGAGTGCGGGATCGAGCGCCCATTGGCCGACCCAGCCGTCCTCGCTGCAGTAACGGTCGAGATATTCGGTAAAGTCTGCCCGCGCCAGTGTCTCGGCGCCGAGGCTGCGCAGGTGGGCGGAGTCGACCTGGCAGTCGATGAGGGCGAAGCCCCAGGCCTGGAGCTGGCGCACGAGGTGCACGAAGGCGACCTTGGAGGCGTCGGTAACCCGGGAGAACATGGACTCGCCGAAAAATACCCTGCCGACCGCCACGCCGTAGAGCCCGCCCACGAGGCGGCCCTCGGACCAGGCCTCGGCGCAGTGCGCGTGACCGAGCGCATGGAGGCGGCGGTAGGCGCGGTTCATCTCCTCGGTGATCCAGGTCCCCTGGCCGTCGGCGCGGGGGGCGGCGCAGGCGTCGATGACGTCCCCGAAGGCCGTGTCCAGGCGGATTTCGAACGGTGCGCGGCGCAGGGTGCGCCGCAGCGAGCGCGACACTCGCAAGTGTTCCGGGAAGAGGACGACGCGCGGATCGGGCGACCACCACAGGATGGGTTGGCCTTCGCTGTACCAGGGAAAGATGCCGCGTCGGTAGGCGCCGAGCAGTCGTTCGGGCGAGAGATCGCCGCCCAGGGCGAGCAGGCCGTCGGGCTCGCGCAGGGCCAGCGAGACGTCTGGAAAGCTGTCGCGGTCGTCGGGGTCCAGCCAGTAGGGACCCAGGCTGTGCATCTTCACGGCGGGTGCTGGCCTCCTGCACTGGTTGTCGGCCCGGCTCGGGCCCGGCTTGACCCTCGCGCACACCCGGGACGGATCAGGCCTTGTAGGGCGAGTGCGCTTCCAACTCCTTCATATAATAATCCATGCCGTCGGTTTCGCGCGCCAGGAAGTCGGCGATGGCCCGGCGAAAGCCCGGTTCTGCGACCCAATGCGCAGACCAGGTCGCGGTGGGGACGAAGCCGCGGCTGATCTTGTGCTCGCCCTGGGCGCCGGGCTCGAAGCGGGCGAGGCCATGCTCGATGGCATAGTCGATCCCCTGGTAATAGCACAACTCGAAATGCAGGCTGTGATAGTCGGCGTCGCAGCCCCAGTGGCGCCCGTACAGGGCATCGGCGCCGCGAAAACAGATCGCCCCGGCGACATAGCGCTCGGCGTCGCGCGCGAGCACGAGCACCAACTGCTCGCCCATGGTCCTGGCGACCTCCTGGAAGAAGCCGAGATTCAGCGTCGCCACGCCCCATTTCTTGTCGAAGGTGACGGTGTAGAAATGCGCCGCGGCCTCGATCTGCGCGGCGCTGGCCTCGCTGCCGTGGACGACCTCTATGTCCAGCCCGGACTCACGCACATAGCGGCGTTCGCGCTTTACCTTCTTGCGCTTCTGGGCGGTGAAGCTCGCCAGAAAGTCGTCAAAGTCGCGGTAGCCGTGGTTGAACCACTGGAACTGACAGCCTACGCGGATCATCAGGTCATGCGCGCGCAGGCGCTCGGTATCCGATTCGGTGGGGAACAACCAGTGCGTGGACGAGACCTTGAGCTCCCGGGCGAGCCCGTCGGCGCCGTCGAGCAGGACCTCGGCCAGGGCGTCGTGGCGCTCGGGCGTGTCCGGGTCCAGCAGCAGACGGGGTCCGGTGGCCGGGGTATACGGTACGGCGGCTACCAGCTTGGGGTAGTAGCGCAGACCGGCGCGCTCGTAGGCATCGGCCCAGGCCCAGTCGAAAACGAACTCGCCGTAGGAATTGGTCTTGATGTACATCGGCGCCGCGGCGACGGGGCGGGCCTCGTCGCCGTCGACGACCAGCAGCGGCCGGGGATACCAACCGAAGTTCGCGCCCACGCAGCCGTGGCGTTCCAGGGCCACGAGGAACTCGTGGCGCAGGAAGGGGTTGGTGGTGCCCGCCAGGCGGTTCCAGGCCTCGGGCGAGACCGCCTCGAGACTTTCGAGGACGCGGACTTGCATGGTTGGATTACCTGCCGCGGGTGAGGCGATACCCCGGTGCGTTGCGACCGGTCGGCGCGCCGCATTGCTATCGCGATGGCGCCCCTGCGATTCGCAGGCCCCGCCGCTTGTTTCGGTGATCGCCCCTCGAGGCTTATTTCGAGGAGGCGTCCTGTGCCTTCAAAAAGCGTTCGGCATCGAGCGCGGCCATGCAACCCGTGCCCGCCGAGGTCACCGCCTGACGATACACGTGGTCGGCCACGTCGCCTGCGGCGAACACGCCGGGGATGGTGGTCTGGGTGGCATTGCCCTCGGTGCCGCTCTTGACCGTGAGATAGCCGTGCGACATGTCGAGCTGGTCTTTGAACAGATCGGTATTGGGCTTGTGACCGATGGCGATGAACACGCCCGTGACCTCCAGGTCTTTGGTGGAGCCGTCCTTGGTGCTGCGGATACGCACGCCGGTCACGCCGCTGTCGTCGCCCAGCACCTCGTCGGTTTCGTGATCCCATTCGACGCTGATGTTGCCGTTGTTGACCTTGTCCATGATCTGATCGATGAGGATGGCCTCGGCGCGGAACTGATCGCGCCGGTGCACGACGGTGACGTGCTCGGCGATGTTGGACAGGTAGAGTGCTTCTTCGACGGCGGTGTTACCCCCGCCGACGACGGCGACCTTCTGCCCGCGGTAGAAGAAACCGTCGCAGGTCGCGCAGCCCGATACGCCCTTGCCCTTGAATTTTTCCTCCGAGGGCAGCCCGAGGTACATGGCCGAGGCGCCGGTGGCGACGATGAGCGCGTCGCAGGTGTAGGTCCCGCTGTCACCGGTCAAGTGAAAAGGCCGTTCCTTGAGCTGCACCTTATTGATCGTGTCGAAAATGATTTCGGTCTCGAAGCGCTCGGCGTGCTTGCGCATGCGTTCCATCAATTCGGGGCCCTGCACGCCCTCGGCATCGCCCGGCCAGTTGTCCACGTCGGTCGTCGTCATGAGCTGCCCGCCTTGTTCCATCCCCGTGATCAGGACGGGGTTGAGGTTGGCGCGCGCCGCGTACACCGCCGCCGAATAACCGGCGGGACCCGATCCGAGGATAAGTAGGCGGCAATGCTTGGCTTCACTCATGTGTTAGACTCCGGCTGTATTTGATGGACTGTGTTGGCGTTGCGCGCGACCGGTCTGACGCCGGCAACGGAGTGCGGTTATAGTACGTAATGCCGCGGATAGGGTAAAGGAGGGCACATGCGCATCGGTATCCCGCGCGAGATCAAGGTGCTGGAAGGGCGTATTGCACTGGTGCCGGCCGCGGCGGCCGATCTGGTCCAAAACGGCCACGAGGTCTTCGTCGAATCCGGGGCGGGGCGGGCGAGCGGCTACGACGACGCGCAGTACGAACGCGTCGGCGTCAAGGTTCTGCCCGATGCCAAAGCGCTGTACGACACGGCGGAGCTGATCGTCAAGGTCAAGGAGCCCCAGCCCGCCGAGCTCGAACTGCTGCGCCGCGACCACTTATTGTTTTCCTATTTGCACCTGGCGGCCGAGCCTGAGCTCATGCGCGCCCTGCAGGAGATCGGCCTGACCGCCGTGGCCTTCGAGACCGTGCAGGAGGCGGACGGGCACCTGCCGCTGCTCGCCCCCATGAGCGACATCGCCGGGCGCATCGCCGTCCAGGTCGGCGCCCACCTGCTGCACCTGCCCCAGGGCGGCCGCGGTCTGCTGCTCGGGGGCCTGCCGGCGGCCGAGCGCGGACGCGTGGTGATCCTGGGGGCGGGCACGGCCGGGGGCAACGCCGCGGCAGTCGCCGCCGCTCTGGGCGCCGAGGTCACGATCTTCGACCGCAACCGCGACAAGCTGGCCGCCATGCGCGCGCTCGGCAACAACGTCACGGCCTTGTACCCCTTCGCCGACGAGGTCGAGCGGGCGGTCCTGGAAGCCGACCTGCTGATCGGGGCCGTGCTCATCGTCGGCCAGCGCGCCCCGCATCTGGTTTCTGCCGACACGGTCCGGCGGATGCGCGCGGGCAGCGTTATCATCGACATATCGGTCGACCAGGGCGGCTGCATCGAAACCACCCGGCCGACCACCTACGAGGCCCCGACGTTCGTATGGGAAGGGGTGGTACACTTCGGGGTGACCAACATGCCCGGGGCGGTGCCCCGCACGGCCTCGCAGGCCCTGTCGGCGGCGCTCATCCCCTATCTGCTGCACCTCGCGCAGCCGGGCTGGGAGGCGCATGTGGACCTGGCCCGCGGCGTCAACGTACAGGACGGCGAACGGGTCCATCCGGCGCTGCGGCACCTGAACTGACTTGCGAATTTCCCTTTATATTAGTATGTTATAAATACTTTTTAGCGCGAATTATCAACTCTTGGCCCAGGCAAGCACCAAAAACTCCCAACGTGTTCCGCTGGCCAGCCACCTGCGCCGCGGTCTGCGCGAGGGCGCCCTGTTCGTGTTCGGCTTCACGGCGCTGTACCTGCTCATCGCGCTGGCGAGCTACCACGTCAGCGATCCGGGCTGGTCGCACAGCGGCGCCTCCGGCCGGGTGGCCAATCTGGGCGGTCCGGTCGGGGCCTGGTTCTCGGACATCTTCCTCAGCCTGTTCGGCTATCTGGCCTATCTGTTTCCCATCCTGGTCGGCTACACGGGCTGGCTGCTGTTTCGCGGCCGCGAGCCGGACAAGGTCCTCGATGGGCGCCATGCGAGCCTGCGCGGCACCGGTTTCATCCTGACCCTTGGGGCCGGCTGCGGCCTGGCCGCGCTGCACTTCGCCTCGCCGACGCTGCCGATGCCCTCGGATGCCGGCGGGATTCTCGGTCACCTGATCGGCGATACCCTGGAGAGCGGACTGGGCCTGCTCGGGGCAACGCTGTTGCTGTTGGCGCTGTTCTTGAGCGGCGTGACCCTGTTCACCGGCCTGTCCTGGATCTGGCTGATGGACGTCATCGGCGGTCTGTGTCTTTGGGCGGTCAGCTGGGTACGCTCGGGCGTCGTGGGACGTATCCGCGACCACCTCGCCGCGCGCCGGGCGCGCACCCAGCGCGAGGAGCACCGGGTGGTGGCGCAGAAGAAGACCATCAATCGAGCGCCACCGCGTATCGAGCCGGTGATCAAGAAGATCGAGACGGGCGTGCGGGCCGAGCGCGAGCGCCAGGTGCCGCTGTTCGAGGCCGATTCCAACTCCAACCTGCCGGCCCTGTCGCTGCTGGACCCGACCGAGCCGACCAAGGGCGGGCCGACCACGGCGGCGCTGGAGGCGATGTCGCGCCAGGTCGAGCTCAAGCTCGCGGACTTCGGCGTCGAGGTCGAGGTCGTCGCCGTCCATCCGGGGCCCGTGATCACGCGCTTCGAGCTGCAGCCGGCGGCCGGCGTGAAGGTCAGCCAGATTACCAATCTGGCCAAGGACGTGGCGCGCGCCCTGTCGGCCATCAGCGTACGCGTGGTCGAGGTCATTCCGGGCAAGTCGACCGTCGGCCTGGAGATTCCCAACGAGCAGCGCGAGGTCGTGCGCCTGTCCGAG
Organism: Gammaproteobacteria bacterium; assembly: GCA_035267785.1. Lineage (GTDB taxonomy): Bacteria > Pseudomonadota > Gammaproteobacteria > DATFLL01 > DATFLL01 > DATFLL01. Next base: position 17,689 of record DATFLL010000026.1, read on the forward strand.
ACCCTGCGCTCCAAGGAATACGAGGAGTCGGGCTCGCCGCTGACGCTGGCGTTGGGCAAGGACATCGGCGGCAATCCGGTGGTGGCCGATCTCGCGCGTATGCCGCACCTGCTGGTGGCGGGCACGACCGGCTCGGGCAAGTCGGTGGCGATCAATGCGATGGTGTTGAGCATGCTGTACAACGCCTCGCCGCGCGACGTGCGCCTGATCATGATCGATCCCAAGATGCTGGAGCTCTCGGTCTACGAGGGAATTCCGCACCTGCTCGCGCCGGTGGTGACGGACATGAAGGAGGCCGCCAACGCGCTGCGTTGGTGCGTGGCCGAGATGGATCGGCGCTACCGCCTGATGGCCGGTGTGAAGGTGCGCAACATCGCCGGCTACAACCGCAAGGTCAAGGAGGCCATCGACGCGGGCACGCCGCTCAAGGACCCGACCTTCAAGCCCACCGAGGGGGTGGACGAGGAAGTGCCGCTGCTCGAGCCGCTGCCGCTCGTCGTCGTCGTCGTCGACGAGCTGGCCGACATGATGATGGTCGTCGGCAAGAAGGTCGAGGAGTTGATCGCACGCCTGGCGCAAAAGGCGCGCGCGGCGGGCATTCATCTGATCCTGGCCACCCAGCGTCCGTCGGTCGATGTGATCACCGGGCTCATCAAGGCGAACATTCCCACGCGCATCGCCTTTCAAGTCTCCTCGCGGGTCGACTCGCGAACCATCCTCGATCAGATCGGCGCCGAGCAGCTCCTCGGTCACGGCGACATGCTGTACCTGCCGCCGGGCAGCGGAGTGCCCATGCGCATCCACGGCGCGTTCGTCGCCGACCATGAGGTGCACAAGGTGGTCGACGCGTTGAAGAAGAGCGGTGAGCCCAACTACATCGAGGAGATCGTCAACGGCCTGCCGGAGGGCGAGGCCGGTGTGTTGCCGGGCGAGGGCGGCGATGACGATACCGAGTCCGATCCGCTCTACGATCAGGCGCTGCGCATCGTGACCGAGTCTCGCCGGGCCTCGGTCTCAGGCGTCCAGCGCCGGCTCAAGATCGGTTACAATCGTGCCGCGCGCATGATCGAGGCGATGGAACGATCCGGCGTCGTCGGTCCCCTCCAACCCAACGGTTCGCGCGAAGTACTGGCCCCCCCGCCCGTGGAAGACTGAGCATGACCCCAATCCCGTTCCTTGTCGCGCACACGGCGCACCGTCTGTCGGCGCGAGCGGTTGTTTTCGCCGCCGCGCTCTTATTCTCGTTGGCGCTGGTCATCGTGCCGGCCGTGCGGGCCGATACCAACGACCAGCTGCACCGTTATTTCGACGGTCTCAAGACCCTGCAAGCCGATTTCACGCAGGTGCTGTACGGCCAGGACTCACAGCCTCGGGAGACGAGCCACGGGGTCATCAGCGTCTCTCGCCCGAACCGCTTTCGGCTCGAGTACAACAAGCCCTATCACCAGATTTACGTCGCCGACGGCAAGAAGCTCTGGTCCTACGATGAGGACCTGGAACAGGTTACGGTCAAGCCGCAGGACGGCATGCTCGCCAACACGCCGGCGATGCTGCTCAGCAATCCGCGCAAGCTTGACGAGAGCTTCGTGGTCGCGCCGCTCGGCGAGCGCCACGGCATGACCTGGTTCGAGCTCACACCGAAGCGTAAGGACACCAACTTCGAGCGCATCGCCCTGGCATTCGACCGCAAGGACCTGAAGGTCATGGTCCTGCAGGACAGCCTCGGTCAGACGACCCGGCTGGAGTTCAGCCACGTCGAATATAACCGGCCGATCCCGGCCAAGACGTTCCAGTTCGTGCCGCCCAAGGGAGTGGACGTCATCGGCGAACAGTGAGCGGCCGTGCCGTGAGCGAATCCCCCGATCTCTTTGATGATGTCCCAGGCGGCGAGGCCGATGCCGCGCAGCCGTGGCGCCCTTTGGCCGATCGCATGCGCCCGCGGCGCATCGAGGAGTTCTTCGGCCAAGGTCATCTCGTGGGCGAGGGCAAGCCGCTGCGCCAGGCGATTGAATCCGGGCGCCTGCACTCCATGATCTTTTGGGGCCCGCCGGGCACGGGTAAGACGACCCTGGCCCGGCTCATCGCCGGGCGCTGTCAGGCGCAGTTCCTGAGTATCTCGGCGGTGCTCTCCGGCGTGAAGGACATCCGCGCGGCGGTCGACCAGGCCAAGCAGGCGCAAAAGGCGCGGGGTCAGGCGAGCGTGTTGTTCGTCGACGAGGTCCACCGCTTCAACAAGGCGCAGCAGGACGCCTTCCTGCCCTATGTCGAGGATGGGACCTTCACCTTCATCGGGGCGACGACCGAGAATCCGTCATTCGAGCTCAACAACGCGTTGTTGTCGCGCTCGCGAGTCTATGTGCTGAAATCGCTGACCGACGCGGATATCCGCGCGATCATCGACAGGGCCCTGGTGGACGAGGAGCGAGGCCTGGGGGCTCGGGGTGTGCAGATGGACGATGAGCTGCGCGATGAGCTGGCCGCGAGCGTCGACGGCGATGCGCGCCGTGCGCTGAATTACCTGGAGATCGCGGCGGACCTGGCCGAGGCCGAGGACGGCGGCACTGTGATTACCGAGGCGCTGTTGCACGAAGTCATGGGCGGCGGGCTGCGCCGCTTCGACAAGGGTGGCGAAGCGTTTTATGATCAGATCTCGGCGCTGCACAAATCGGTCCGGGGCTCCGACCCCGACGCCGCGCTGTACTGGTTTGCGCGCATGCTGGACGGAGGCTGCGATGCGCTGTATGTGGCCCGGCGCGTCGTGCGCATGGCGAGCGAGGACATCGGAAATGCCGACCCGCGCGGTCTGGGCCTCGCCCTGCAGGCATGGGACGTACAGGAGCGGCTCGGCTCGCCGGAAGGCGAGCTGGCCATCGCCCAGGCCATCGTGTATCTGGCCTGTGCGCCCAAGAGCAATGCCGTTTACATGGCCTACAACCAGGCGAGCGAGGACGCCAAGGCGCACGGTTCTCTGGAAGTGCCGGTGCACCTTCGCAACGCGCCGACGCGCCTGATGAAGGAGCTCGGCTACGGCAAGGAGTATCGCTACGCGCACGACGAGCCGGAGGCCTACGCGGCGGGCGAAAATTATTTTCCCGAGGCGCTCGGCGAGCGGCGCTACTATCATCCGGTCGAACGGGGCCTGGAGGCGAAGATTGCCGAGAAGCTCGCGCATCTGCGCGAGCTCGACAAGAAGGCCCGCAAAGAATAGTCGATTCGGTTGGCCGGGGGCCTCAAGAAGAAAGGACAGGGTATGTATCAAATTGCCGCCATTGCCGCCGGCGGTGCGGTCGGCGCGGTAGCGCGTTTCCTGGTTTCCGGTTGGGTCTACGCGCTGTTCGGACGCGCCTTTCCGTACGGCACGCTCAGCGTCAACGTGCTGGGCTCGGCGGCGATGGGATTTCTGTACGTGATGATGATCGAGCGCCTGAGCGTCGACGGTGCCTGGCGCGCGGCGATCCTGGTGGGCTTTCTGGGAGCCTTTACGACCTTTTCGACCTTTTCGCTGGAGACCTTGAACCTGGTCGAGGGTGGTGAGCTGGGCAAGGCCATTCTCAATATCGTTATCAGCGTCGTGGTGTGCGTGATAGCGGCCTGGGCGGGGATGATAGTGGGGAGACAACTATGAATACGACCGAAACGACCATCGTGCGCATTTATCTCAGCGAGGGACATGCCCAACTCGACAAGCTGCTAAAACGTATGCACGACCTGGAACACGTGCGCGGCCTGACGGTCTTTCGCGGCATCAGCGGCTTCGGCGATTCGGGCCAGGTCCACAGCGCGAAGCTCATCGATCTGGCGATGGATCTGCCGCTGGTCGTCGAGTTCTTCGACGAGCCGGCCAAGGTCAAGCAGATCATTGAGCACCTGAGCGAGATCGTCAAACCGGGTCACATGATCTGGTGGACCGTCAATTCCACGATGCCCGACTGAATCGAATCGGCTAACCGGACTACAACACTTTAGGAATCCCATGCTGGACCCACGACTGATTCGCAACGAGCTTGACGACGTCGCGGTGCAACTCGCGCGGCGCGGTTACACCCTCGAGCGCGAGCGCATTGCCGAGCTGGAAAGCCGCCGCAAGGCTATCCAGGTCCGCACGCAGGACCTGCAAAACGAGCGCAATACGCAGTCCAAGGCCATCGGCAAGGCCAAGGCCGCCGGCGAGGACGCGGCGCCACTGCTTGCCGCCGTGGCTGACCTCGGCGATCGCCTCAAGGCCGCCGAGGCCGAGCTCGCCGAGGTGCAGGCGGCACTCGATGCCATTCTGATGGGCATCCCCAATCTGCCGCACGCCAGCGTGCCCGACGGCAACGACGAGAACGATAACGTCGAAGTGCGCCGGTGGGGCGAGCCGCCGGCCTTCGAGTTCGAGCCGCGTGACCATGTCGATCTCGGGGCGGCCATTGGCGGCATGGACTTCGAGCTTGCCGCGAAGATTACCGGTTCGCGCTTTGTCGTCATGCAGGGGGCGATTGCGCGCCTGCACCGCGCGCTGATCCAGTTCATGCTCGACCTGCATGTCGGGGAGCACGGGTACACCGAGACCTATGTGCCCTACATGGTCAACGCCGACAGCCTGCGAGGCACGGGCCAGCTGCCCAAATTCGAGGAGGACCTGTTCCGACTGGATACCGAGTCGGGCTATTACCTCATCCCCACCGCCGAGGTACCGGTGACCAACATCGTGCGCGACGTGATCGTTGAGGCCGACGATATGCCCAGGCGCTTTGCTTGCCACACGCCGTGCTTTCGCAGCGAGGCCGGCTCCTACGGCAAGGACACCCGCGGCATGATTCGTCAGCACCAGTTCGAAAAGGTCGAGCTGGTACAGGTCGTGCGCCCGCAGGATTCCTATGACGCGTTGGAGCAGCTGACAGGACACGCCGAAACCGTACTGCAGCGCCTGGGACTGCCGTATCGGGTCATGGCCTTGTGCGCGGGGGACATGGGCTTTTCGGCAGCGAAGACCTACGACCTGGAAGTTTGGCTGCCGGCACAGAACACCTATCGCGAGATCTCCTCGTGCAGCAACTTCGAGGATTTCCAGGCCCGGCGTATGAAGGCGCGCTGGCGCAATGCCGAGACGGGCAAACCGGAGCTCGTGCACACCCTCAACGGCTCGGGCCTGGCGGTGGGGCGCACCCTGGTTGCGATCCTCGAGAATTACCAGCAGGCCGACGGCAGCGTGCGCGTGCCCGATGCCCTGCGGCCCTATCTCGGCGGCCTGGAGATCATTCAGGCGGGCACAGCCGGCTGAAGCACCAGTTTGGCTCATCCGGCGCGTGCACTTCCCAATGCTCGTGCAGCGCACCGTGCGAGAACACGCGTCGTGCGGCGCTACTTCGTTGATTCCATGCCGGACCAGGGCACAGGTGTGGCTTGGCACGTGGATTGCTGCATGTCAGGGAATGCCCGTGCGGCGAATCGGCACGCGGGCGAACAGTCGGAGCGCGGTTCGTCGCACCGGGCAACCGAGATCCGCTTCAGCGGTTAAAGACAACAGGGGAGGGACACGATGACACCGGAACAGATTGCGCTGGTCAGGTCCAGCTGGGAGCAGGTCACGCCGATCGCAGGGCGTGCCGCCGAGTTGTTCTACGGCAAGCTCTTCGAGCTCGATCCGGAGCTGCGTCCGTTGTTCAAGGGCGATATGGGCGAGCAGGGCCGCAAGCTCATGGCCATGATCAACACGGCGGTGAACGGTCTGGACGCGCTCGATGCGATCGTCCCGGCGGTACAGGCCATGGGCGTGCGTCACGCCGGCTATGGGGTAGAGGATGTCCACTACGATACCGTCGGCGTAGCGCTGCTGTGGACGCTGGGTCAGGGGCTGGGCGAGGACTTCACGCCCGAGGTCAAGAACGCCTGGGCGAGCGCATACGGCCTGCTGGCCAATACGATGAAGGAGGCCGCCAAGGAAGCCGCCTGAGGCGCTTGTCGGAGCGCCTTAGGCAAAGAAAAAGGCCCCGCACTGACGTGCGGGGCCTTTGTCGTTTACGCTGTTCGAGCCGCAATCAGCGGTTGCCGGACACGGCGCCGAGGATCTGCAGCAGGCTCAGGAACAGATTGTAGATGGCCACGTACAGGGTGATGGTGGCCATGATGTAGTTGGTCTCGCCGCCGTGGATGATCTGGCTGGTCTGGAACAGGATCAGCCCGGACATCAGCAGGATGAACATGGCGGAGACGCCCAGAGACAGAGCGGGGATGCTGAACACCGCCGCGCCGATGCCGGCCAGGAAGGCGACCAGGATGCCGACCATCAGGAAGCCGCCCATGAAGCTGAAGTCACGGCGTGAGGTCAGGGCATAGCCCGACAGGCCCAGGAAGATCACGCCCGTGCCGCCCAGCGCCATGGTCACGATCTGCGCACCGTTGGAAAAGGCGTGCAGATAGGCGTTGATGATGGGGCCGAGGGTCAGTCCCATGAAGCCGGTCAGGGCAAAGATGAAGACCAGGCCCAGGGCACTGTTACGGAAGCGTGTGGTCAGGAACAGCAGCCCGAAATAGCCGACCAGCGTTAGCAGCAGCCCGGGGTGCCCCCAGTTGAAGACCATGGACAGGCCCGCCGTCAGGCCACTGAAGAGCAGCGTCAGCGACAGCAGGGCATAGGTGTTGCGCAGGACCTTATTGGTCGACAGCGCCGATTCGCCGGCCCGTCTGACAACGGTTTGATTCTCGTACATGGCTGGGAAGCCTCCTTAACGTTAAAGTTTCGTCAACTCTTAAGACCACAGGATACCTGAGCGGTTCCCAATATCAAGGTGGTACCGGCTAAGACCATTGGGTATCCTCCCGGTTCCGCCGGCCCGCCGCGCGGCCCGCGGGCGGGCCAGGCGCGAGGCTCGCGGGGCGAGCGGCGAGGACAGACTGGAAATATAATATATCATATTGATATTTCTATATATAATGGGCTCGCTGCTCACAAGAGCGGGATGATGCGGTTCGTTCCTCACCGCATCCTACGAAGGCCGACGACTCCGAACGGAGTCGAGGGACGGCAAAATTCAGGAAGGGTGGCCGAGTGGTTGAAGGCACTGGTCTTGAAAACCAGCGACGGGCAACCGTCCGTGGGTTCGAATCCCACCCCTTCCGCCATT
>DATFLL010000027.1:0-12444 GCA_035267785.1 Gammaproteobacteria bacterium
CACCCGCGAGGACAGGCTGGGGACATAAAAGGTGGGGTCGTCCCCCTCGATGGTCTTCTCGGTGCAGCGGCGCGCCACGTAGAGGTGGCGTTCGAAGGCCGCGTCGTCCATGTCCGCACCGGCATTGACGAAGACCTGCTCGATGACCGGCAGGCTCTTCAGGGCCTCCTCGCCGCAGGCCGAAGGGTCGGTGGGCACTGGGCGCCATCCCGCCACGATCAGCCCCTGCCGCTCGAGTTGGTCCTGGAACGTCTGGCGCGCGCGCGCGGCGGCGGCCTCGTCCTGATTCAGGAAAACCATGCCGACCGCGTACTGCTCGCCGAGTGTCAGGCCGGCCTCGGCGGCCGCCTTGCGCAGGAAGGCGTCAGGCTTTTTCATGAGCAGGCCGCAGCCGTCGCCGGTCTTGCCGTCGGCGGCGATCGCCCCGCGGTGAGTCAATCGTCCCAGGGCCTGGATGGCGGTGGACACCAGCCAGTGGCTCGGTGTGCCGTCCATGTGCGCAATGAGGCCGAACCCGCAGTTGTCCTTTTCGAACGCGGGCCGATACAGGCCGGTGGGAGTCCCGGTGGAATGTTGGTTTGGCTTTGTCACGGCGATGTCGCGTCCAACCGTCGCGGGTTTCAGGGTATGGCGTTGATTGGGAACCGTTCAGGCAAAACGGCAGAGCAGTATACAGCCCCCATCGGGCGGGTTCAATCGCACGCGCCGCGCGGGTTCTCCGCCCAGGGCCTGGCTGCGGTCGGCCCCGGTGGGCCGTTTCGGGCCGGAGAAAGGCCGCACGGAAGATATGTTTGCCGGGGGGCTCGAACGTCGCCGCTCGGCGTTCAGCGTTGGGCCGAAGGCTTGACCGCCGAGAGCTCGGCCTGGACCGAGGCGAAACTGCGAGCCCAGGGACCGGCATCGCGCAGCGCGCGCGGCAACTGTTTGATGGCGGAGGTGGCTTGGGAGCGGTCTCGATAGACGCCGTAGACCAGGCTGTACCATTGCTGGCCGTCATGGTGCGTGTGGAAATAGACCGCCTTGCCCTGCAGGTGATGGGTCTCGATGAATTTGGCGATATTGGCTTCCTGATGCGTGGCCAACAGCTGCAGCGTGTAGGCGCTGGGGTCCTGGCTCCACAGCCAGGATTCATCATGGGCACTGGGAGGGGGCCGGTGCGCGGTCGGGATGTCGGGCGGCGGCACCTGCGGCGTCCCGGTGGTTGGAGACTGCGCGGCCGGTTTTGCGGCCGATGCAGTCTTGGTATCGCCCCTCGTATCGTCAAGCGCCGTGGCGTGAATCGCGCTTTGGATGTCGTCGAAGCGGCGCACCCATGGCTTGAGGCCGCCCAGCGTCGCCGGCTGTTTGCCGAGCGCCGCTTGGGCCGCTTCGTGCGTCGGATAGTCACCCTGGACCAGCGTGTACCAGTCGCTTCCCTTGGTGACCGTGTGGAAGCGGGCCAGATCGCCCTCCAGCGCGTGCTTGCGCACGAAGGTCGGGATGGCCTCGGACTTGTGGGTGCTGAGCAGTTGCAGCGTGAAGTGGGCCGGGTCTCGCGCCAATATCCAGTCCTTGCCGCGCAAGGAGGCGGCTGCGGCCGTCGGTGTCTGCGCGCTCGTCGGTGCCGGTGTCGGTGCCGGAGTCGGTGCCGGCGCGGGCGCCGCGGCCGTGACGTGGAAAGACCTGCTAACCTGCGCGCCCGTGCTCGGGTTGGAGACGGTAACGGTCCGGCTCCCGGGCTGCGTGCCGGTCCTGATGTGCAGCACCAAACGGCTGTCGCTTTCCACCGTCTGCTCGTCCGGGTCGAGCACACGCTGCTTCTGCGCCGAGGAAAGGCTCACCCGCAGATTCGGCGTGAAGCCGCGTCCTTCGAGCGTGATGCTCTGGGGGGCGGCACTGGCGGTGACGGGATCCGGCGTTACAGCCAGCAGCGCGAGGCCGTGGGCCGGCGCGCCGTCGATCGAGTCGGCGGGGGACCGTGCAGAGGCGCCGTCCGATGGGCCGACTTTGGCGGTGTTCGGCGGGGGCGCCTCGTTATCGTCCATTTTCACGCCAGGGCTGGCGCTCGACGCCGTATCGGGCTCGCTGCCCAAGCGGGTCGGCAGCGGCCCGGCGCTGTGCATCGGGGGTACGGTCAGCGGTATCTGGCGTTCGCCCGAGTCGATATTCGCCGCGTCGCCGGGCGCGGCTCCGTGCGACACGTTGCCCGAGGAAGTACCGAACAGGGCGCCAATCGGCGCGCGGAATATCAGCAACGCGGCGATAGCGACGATCGCCAGTCCGGCGAGCAGGGTACGTCGGTTGGTCAGAGCCACCAGACCCGCCAGGGGGCTCACCCCCGGCGTCGTCTCGCCGATGCGTCGGTTCAAGAGTTGGTGCGCCTGTTCGTTGATGCGCCCCGGCTGGCCGGCGGCGGCCTTGTGAATACGGCGAATGTCCTTGAGAGAAAACAACGACTCGCCGCCGTGACCTGCGGCGTTGAGCCGATGCTGTAGGTACTCCGCCGTCTGCTCGACCGACAGTGCGGGCATCTCCAGCGTGTGAGTGACCCGCTGGCGTAGGGGCTCGATGGCGGGTGCCGACAGCAGGGCATCGATCTGCGGTTCGCAAAACAGAATGGTGCGCAGCAAGCTCCTGCCGTCCGCCGACTCCGAGTCGGCCAGATGGAAGATTGCCAGCAGCGCACTGACGGGCAGCTCGTGGGCATTGTCGACTACGAGGACCGGGGTGAGGCCGCTGCGGTGCAGCGCCGCCATGTGCTCGTGGAGCATGCCCTGGAGCACCCGGGGATCGTGCGAGGGCTCGCCGATGTGGAAGCCTTCGGCGACTCGCCACAGCAGTTGGTCGGCATCCATCATGGCATGGGCATCGACCTGACAGATACGCCAGCCTTCCTCGGCGTGGCGCAGGAAGTGTTGCAGCAGACTGGTCTTGCCCGAGCCCCGCTCGCCGGTGATCACGAGCAGCAGGTCCTCGGTGTCCACTAGGTGCTGAAGCAGGTTGACACGCTGGGCTCGTTCGGCATCGAGATAGAAGAAACGCTCATCGAGCGCGGGCGAAAAGGGTGGCTGCTTGAGATCGAATCGGGCCAGGTAGGCAGGCTCCAGCATATCCAGTTGCTGCGCATCGTATTCGCTCATCGCGGCTGGCCCTGACCCTGCATGAAGACTACACGGTAACCGCGTTTGATTTGACTGTCACGCGCCTTCATCAATGCCGCTTCCGCCTGTTCGAGATCCGCGAAGTGTTCGCGCCGCACACGCCCGGATGCACCCTGGTAGCCCCATTCGCGCACGAGATTCCAGCCCCCGATCAAATCGGGCTGCAGCACCAGCTGATAGTAACGCGGCGGCGTTTCGTCGACGGCCGGTATTTGCAGATAGATGCGCATGGCGTCAACTTACAGCGAAGCCCGTGCTCTTGCCAGACCCGGTTGGGGGTCGGCGCGGCCGCTCAAGTCAGCTCCGAGGGATTGAAAATTCGGGCGTGCTCGGCGATAGCGAAGCGGTCCGTCATGCCCGCGATATAGTCGGCCACGGCCCGCGCCCGTCCCGATTCACCCTGTGACTGCTCGCCACTCTTGGCCTTGGCCTGGTGCTCCGGAGGCAGCAGGCGGACGTCGTTCATGAACGCCTCGAACAGCGTTCCGATGATGCGCCCTGCCTTGGCGGACATGCGGTGGACCCGGTAGTGACGGTAGAGCTCGCCACGCAAGAAACGTTTGAGCTCCAGGTTCAGCTCGCGCATCTCATCGGAAAATGCAATGAGCGGTTCGGGTTGCTTGCGCACCGCATTGATGTCCGCCGGCGCCGCGGCGCTCACGCGCGCACGGCTCGTTTCCATGAGGTCGACCACCTGGCGGTTGATCATTCGCCGGATGACTTCGTGGATCATGCGCCTTGGGGCCAGATCCGGGTAGCGCCGCTGAACTTCTTCGTGCTGGTCCGCGAACAACCGTATCTCGCAGAGCTGCTCGATGCTGATCAACCCGGCGCGCAGGCCGTCGTCCACGTCATGGTTGTTGTAGGCTATCTCGTCGGCCATGTTGACGGTCTGCGCTTCCAGGCTCGGTTGTTCCTTGTCCAGGAAACGGCGTCCGACATCGCCCAATTGCTCGGCCTGGCGCGGCGAACAGTGTTTGAGGATTCCTTCGCGCGACTCGAACATCAGGTTCAGACCGGGGAATTCCGCGTACCGGTCCTCCAGCTCGTCGACCACGCGCAGCGACTGCAGATTGTGTTCAAAGCCGCCGTGCCCGCGCATGCACTCATTGAGCGCATCCTGGCCCGCGTGGCCGAACGGTGTGTGGCCCAGGTCATGGGCCAGCGCGATCGCCTCGGTGAGATCCTCCTGCAGGCCGAGTATCCGTGCGATCGCCCGACCGATTTGGGCCACCTCGATCGAATGCGTCAGGCGCGTGCGAAACATGTCGCCTTCGTGATTGACGAAGACCTGAGTCTTGTATTCCAGGCGTCGGAAGGCCGCCGAATGGACAATGCGATCGCGGTCTCGCTGGAATTCGCCGCGATACGCGGGGTTCGCCTCGGGGTGGCGGCGCCCGGGGCTGATGTCCTCACGCGCTGCATACGGTGCGAGGCCGGCCGGTGCCATCGAGGCGTCCCGGGCGGCCTTACCCGTTCTGTCCGACCCGGCCGCCATATCAGTGGCCCAGCTCCTGGTGGCTCGGCAGGGCGCGGTGCGCCTCGACAGTCTGTCGCAGCAGGCCGGGGTCGTACTCGTCGTACAGCACGGCTTCGCCGATCGCCTTGAGCAGGACGAGCCGAATCTTGCCCGAACGGACCTTCTTGTCCACGGCCATGAGTTCCAGGTAGCGGTCGAAGTCCAGTTGCGCCGGCGCTCGCGTGGGCAGCCTCGCCTTGTCGATGACGTTGTCGATGCGGGCGACATCGGCCTCGGACAGCCAGCCCAGGCGCATCGACAGGTCGGCCGCCATCAGCATCCCGGTACCTACCGCCTCGCCGTGCAGCCAGGAACCGTAGCCCATGCCGGTTTCGATGGCGTGACCGAAGGTGTGGCCCAGGTTGAGCAGGGCCCGTCGGCCGTGTTCGCGCTCATCGGCGGCGACGACGAGCGCCTTGTCGCGACAAGAGCGCTCGATGGCGAATGCCAGCGCGTCGGGATCGCGCCCGAGCAGGGCGTCCATATTCTCCTCCAGCCAGGCGAAGAACTCCGGGTCCTCGATGAGACCGTACTTGATGACCTCGGCCAAGCCCGCGCTGAGCTGGCGGTCGTCCAGCGTGGACAGCGTGTCGGTATCGGCGATGACGCAGGTCGGCTGGTGAAAGGCGCCGATCATGTTCTTGCCCAAGGGGTGGTTTACGCCCGTTTTGCCGCCGACCGACGAGTCGACCTGGGCGAGCAGTGTCGTGGGTATCTGGATGAACGGCACACCGCGCTGGTAGCACGCCGCTGCAAAGCCCGTCATATCGCCTACCACGCCGCCGCCGAGCGCGACCAGGGTGGCATTGCGGTCGAAGCGATGGGTGAGCAGGGCATCGAAGATGCGGTCGAGCGTCTGGAGATTCTTGTATTGTTCGCCGTCGGGCAACACGACGGTCTCGCAGCTCAGACCGCCGAATACGCCACGTACCGCCTCCAGGTACAGCGGCGCGACGGTCTCATTGGTGACAATGAGGACCTGGCCGCCGCTCAGGTGTGGGCGCACGAGCTCCGCGTTCCGCAGCAGCCCCGAGCCGATGTAGATGGGGTAGCTGCGCTCGCCGAGCTCGACGCGAAGGGTGTTCATGGCCATGGCTGATAACCCGCTTGGGTGACACGCTCGGCCGACCGCGGCCGAGGAGTGAATATAGCATTTATTCCCGAAAGATAGGCCTGCCTTCCCGGGCCGGGGCCGCAGCCCCTGGCCGTTTAGTCGGAACCTTGTCTTGCCGCGGGCGAGCGCTGCAGGCGCGCCAGAATGTCCTTGACGACCCGGCGCACGCTACCGCGGTCGGTGTTGACCACGAGATCCGCGACGTCGCGATAGAGAGGATCGCGTTCGGCCATCAACGCCTCGAGCTTGGCCCGCGGATCGGCGGTCTGCAGCAGGGGGCGGTTGCGGTCGCGAGCCGTGCGCTCGAGCAACTTGGCCACGCTCGCGGCGAGGTAGATCACCTTCCCCCGCGTCTTCAGGTGGGTCCGGTTGGCTGGATCCAGCACGGCTCCACCGCCGGTGGCCAGGACCAGCCCGGTTCGCTGTGTCAGCTCGTCGATGACGGCGGCCTCGCGGCGGCGAAAGCCCGCTTCGCCCTCGACGTCGAAGATCAGGGGAATATTGGCCCCGGTGCGCTGTTCGATTTCGTGGTCGCTGTCAACGAACTGGTAACCGAGCGCCTCGGCGAGCTGGCGCCCGATGGTGGTCTTGCCGGCACCCATGGGGCCGACCAGAAAGATGTTCTCGCGCGAACTCATGCCAGGCAGGTATGCCAGCCCCTTCCTCGGAAATCAAGCGCTGTGGTGCGGGCCCTTGCTCGCGTCGGTCGAAGCGGGGGCTGCGAAAAAGCAAAGGCGGGCGCGCCGCATGCGACGCGCCCGCCTTTGGTTGGTCTCCTACTGAATCTGCAGGCCTTCCTTGACGATCTTCGGCGTGACGAAGATGAGCAGCTCGGACTTGTTATCCTGGACATATTTATTTCGGAACAGGAAGCCCACGATCGGCAGGTCCCCGAAGAAGGGAACACGGTTGATTTGGTGCGACTTGGTCTGTTCATAGACGCCGCCGAGAACCACCGTCTCGCCGTTGTTGACCAGGACCTGGGTGGTCAGGTTCTGGGTGTTGATGGGCGGGGTGCCCTGTACGGCGTTGGCGAAGTCCGGGCTGTCCTTGTTGACCTTCAGGTCCATAATCACGCGGTCATCCGGGGTAATCTGCGGCGTGACCTTCAGGCTGAGCACGGCCTTCTTGAACGCGACCGAGGTGGCGCCGCTGGACGTGGCCTGCTGGTAGGGAATTTCGGCGCCCTGTTCGATGGTCGCCTCCTTCTGGTTCGCCGTGATCACCCGCGGGCTGGAGATGATCTCCGTGCGCCCCTCGGCCTGGGCGGCCGAGAGCTCCAGCTCGAGCAGCGTTCCGAAGGGCAGCTTGGTGACCGCCAGCCCGATGGTTCCGGCCGTGCTGCCCAGGTTGGTGACCGGCAGGTTCACGTTCAGGCGGTCGGGCGCGGTAATGGTGTCGCCATTGATCATCTGGGTGGTGGCGACGTTGTTACCGGACAGGTTGTAGGTCGTGCCGTTCGCGGTGCCCCCGGCCGGCGTTTCTTTCGTGACGCCGAATCGTACGCCCAGCTCCTTGCTGAACTGGTTGGTGGCGAGCACGATGCGCGATTCGATGAGCACCTGGCGCACCGGCACGTCGAGTTCGGACACCAGGGCCCGCATGGCGTCGAGGTTTTCGGCTGTATCCTGGATCAACAGCTTGTTGGTGCGGTCGTCGACCGTGATGTTGCCGCGTTTGGACAGCAGCGAATTGCCCTTGGCCTTGAGGAGCTTGGCAATGTCGGCCGCCTTGGCGTAGTTGATCTGGATGCTCTCGCTGCGCAGCGGGGCGAGCTCCTCGACCTGCTTGGCGGCCTGCAGCTCCAGCTTCTCGCGTGCCGCGATCTGCTCCGCCGGGGCTACCATGATCACGTTGCCGTCCCGGCGCATGCCCAAGCCCTTGGACTTGAGGATGATGTCCAGCGCCTGGTCCCAGGGCACGTTCTTCAGGCGCAGCGTCAGGCTGCCCTTGACCGAGTCGCTGGTCACCATGTTGAGGCCGGTGAAGTCGGCCAGGAGCTGCAGGACGGCCCGGACCTCGATGTTCTGGAAGTTCAGCGACAGCCGCTCGCCGGTGTACTTCTTCTTCTTGGTCTTGGCCGCCTCCTTGGTTTCCTTCGGGACCGGCTTGACCTCGACCGTGAACTGGTTGTCGGTCTGATAGGCAATGTCGTCAAAATCGCCCGTGGCGGCGATGACCATCTTGACGTTGTTGCCCTCGCTGTACGTGTCGACTGTCTGGACCGGTGTGGCGAAGTCCTTCACGTCCAGGCGGCGCTCGAGCTCATCGGGCAGGCTGCTGTTCTGGAAGCTGACCACGATGTTATTGCCCCGCTTCTTCATATCGACGGGTACGCTGGGATCGGACAACTTGACCAGTATTCGGCCTTCGCCCTTGGCGCCACGGCGAAAATCGATGGACTGGACACTTCCCGCCGTGCCGGCGGCACCCACCCGAGAGCTGCCGGCCTTGCTGGCTGCCCGCGCCTGCGCTTGGTCGCCGGCACCGCTCTCCAGGGTGACGTAGACGGCGTCGCCCTCGACATTCGTCTCATAGCTCACGGGGTTGGCCAGGTTGATCACCACGCGGGTGCGACCGCCCGCCTCGACCGCGGTGACACTGCGCGCCACGCCCGCGCCGACGGAGACCGTCCGGCTGGGCAGCTTACTCACGGTGTTCGCGAAATCCAGTGCGATGCGGGCCGGCTTGTCGATGCTGAAGCTCAGGGGCTTGGGCGCAGGGCCCGATAACTGCAGCTTGATCTGCACCCGGTCGCCGGGCAGCGTGCTGTGGCTGATCTTCTCCAGCGCCAGCGGGGCGCCGTTGGCCGCCAGGGCCGCTGTTTGGCCGGCTAGCATTAGTGCTCCCCCGAGCAGCCAAAGGCCGAGCCGGGCCCCCAGGGTTTTGGGGGCCCTGGCATTGGCCGACGCCGGGAGTTCCGGGCACGTTGCCGTGCGGCGGGCGGTATGGGGTGTGGTGCTGACCATCATTGTTGCTCTCTCCCTCTGGGGGCGTTGTTACTTCAGGGTCAGGGCGGCGTCACGCTCCACCCATCCTCCCAGACCGTTGGGGATGATCTCGCGCAGGCTGACCTTGTTTTCGGTGATGCGCGTGATCTTGCCGTAGTTCTGTCCCATGTGATTGCCAACCTGAACCCGGTGGACCGTATGGTCGGGCGCCTGAATAAGCGCCCAGGTCTGACCCTTCTTCTCCAGGGTGCCGACGAACTTGAGCGAATCCAGCGAGAAGGCCTCGAGGGCCTCGCGCCGGCGATTCTGGTCGGGGCGCAGCTTGGTGTTCGCCTCCGCTTGGCGACGGCGGCGTTCGGCTTCCGGAATATAGGGCTTGAACGGGTCTCTCAGGTCCTTGTCGTTGTACGTATAGGTCTCGTAGGGCTTGACCTCGGGCAGGGGGGCGACATGGCCCCGCTGCTCGGATTTGACCTTTTTGACCCATTGGTCGAGGTCGCCGTGCGGACTGCTTTGACAGCCGGCCAGTCCCAGGCAAACGCCCAGGAGGGCGGCTGCCGGCCAATGCGCTATCCCCTTGGCGCCGCCGCGAGTCTGTTTCGTGTCGCTGTTGCCCATCATCTGTTCTCTATCCTCGACTAACGGCGCCGCCGCCTCTTACTCTTGGCCTTGCGTTGAGCCGCGAGCTCGTTCGCGTCCAGGTAGCGGTAGGTCTTGGCCAGCAGGCTCATCCGCAGCTTGCCGCCTTTGCCCTTCCCGGCGGTGATGTCGATATTCTCGAGGGTGACGATACGAGGCAGCGCCGCCACGCCGCTGACGAACTTGCCGAATTCGTGATAGGTGCCGGTGACTACAATCTGGATCGGCTGCTCGGCGTAAAACTCGACCGGTTTCTCCGGCTGTGGCTTGAACAGGTCGAACTGCACGCCGCTGGCCAGACCGGTCTGCGAGATGTCGACCAACAGGCTTTCCACCTCGGTCTTGCTGGGGAGCTGACGCAGCATGCTGCCGAAGGAGGCCTTCATTTCCTTCATCTGCTGGCGGTAGGCATCGAGGTTGGCCGCCTTGGCTTCCTTCTTCTCGAATTCGCGCTTGAGCGATACTTCTTTGCGGCGCGCCTGGTCCAGATGTTTGAGTTCCTTCTTCGTGTCCAGGAAGTAGCCGGCGGCCAGTACGGCGATGCACACGATCACGATCAGGAGCGCGCGCACCGCCACCGGCCAGCTGCCGATGTTGTTGATATCGAGATTGTTGAGGTCGAAGTCCTTCATTATTTGCGCCCGCCCTTGCCTTTGGCGTTCTTCGCCTCTTGTTGCGTCTTGGATACCTGCTGTACGCGCAGCGTGAAGTCGCTGCTGCGCTCGTCGCCCTTGCTCTTGGTCTGAATGACGTCGAGCTGCGGGTTGCTCAGCCAGTCGGAGGCATCCAGCTGGCGCATGAAGGCCGAGACGCGGGCGTTGGACTGAGCCACCCCCTGGATCACGAGTTTGTGTCCGCTCTGCTTGATGCTGGTGAGATAGACACCGGAGGGCACGCGGCTGGCGATCTCGTAGAACAGGTGAACGATCTCCGGGCGGTTCTGCTGCAGGCGCTGGATGATGTTCATGCGATCCAGCAGGCGCTGTTTCTCCTGTTCGAGGGTGCGGATTTCCTTGATTTGGTCCTCGACCTTGGCGATCTGCTGCTGCAGGTACCGATTGCGCGAGTCCTGCTCGTCGATCAGATGCGCGATATTGATGTGCACCAGCAGGATGATCAGCGCCATGAGGATCATCGAGCCGACGGCGACGACGGCGAACTGGCGCTGGCGCTCCTTGCGCAGCTCCTCGCGCCACGGTAGCAGGTTGATATGTGCCATCAGTCGAAGCTCCTCATGGCCAGCCCGCAGGCGATCATCAATGCCGGCGCGTCGTTGGACAGGCTCTGCGCCTTGACGCGCGAGGAGACAACCATATTGGCGAAGGGGTTGGCGACCGAGGTGCTGATGCCGAGCTTCTGGGCAATGAGCTCGTCAATCGAGCCGATCATGGCGCTGCCGCCGGCAAGCACGATATGGTCGACATGGTTGTACTGGCTCGAGGAGAAAAAGAACTGCAGCGAGCGGCTGACCTGTTGGGCCATGGCCTCCTTGAACGGCTCCAGGACCTCCGGCACGTAGTTGTCCGGCAGCCCGCCCTGGCGCTTGGCCATGCCCGCCTCTTCGTAGGACAGGCCGTAACGGCGCTGGATCTCTTCGGTCAGTTGCTTGCCGCCGAAGACCTGCTCGCGCGTATAAATGGTCTTGAGGTCATGCAGGACGTTGAGTGTGGTCATGGTCGCGCCCACGTCGACCACGGCAATGGTCTGGTCGACACCCTGCTCGGGCAGCTGCCCGGCCAGCAGGGTAAAGGCGTTCTCCATGGCATAGGCCTCGACGTCAACAATCTTGGCCTTCAGACCGGCCAGCTCGATGGCATCGACCCGCACGTCCACATTTTCGCTGCGCGAGGCGGCGAGCAAGACATCCACCCGCTCGGCATCATTGTCCGACGGTCCCAGCACCTCGAAGTCCAGATTGACCTCTTCGAGGGGGTAGGGGATGTATTGATCCGCCTCGAGCTGAATCTGGTTCTCCATATCGTCCTCGGACAAGGAGGCCGGCATGGAGATGATCTTGGTAATGACCGCCGAACCCGCCACCGCGGCCGCCGCATTTTTCGTCCGGCTGCCGGAGCGCTTGACGGCCCGCTTGATGGCCTGTCCCACCGCCTCGACGTCCGCAATATTCTTTTCGATCACGGAGTTAGCCGGCAGCGGTTCGACCGCGTAGCTCTCGACGCGGTAGCGGTCGCCGCTCTTGCCCAGCTCCAGGAGCTTGACCGCCGTGGAACTGATATCCAGCCCGACGACAGGGGTCTTGCGCGGCTTAAAGAGTTGGAGGGGCGGACTCATAATTGCTTTAATTATCCAGAGTTACACTGATTATATGTATAAATACATTAAATCCCACAGTCAACTATAGGTCAACAAAAAACTTAACTCAAATAGTATTAGCCCGTTTTTGGAGAAAGTTTTATACTCAGGCGCTTACCGGCGCCATGAAGCAGTTCGCACGCCTAATTGATGAAACCCTACCTCCGGAAACTGGTTATCGTCTCGGTCACGTCGCTCTTGAGCCTGGCCTTGGTCGGCGCAGTGGGGTTGCTGGGCGCGTACGTCTATCTGGTGCCCAAGCTGCCCGCGATCGAGTCCCTCAAGGACGTAAAGCTGCAGGTTCCATTGCGGGTCTATGCCAGCGGCGGGGAGCTCATCGCGGAGTTCGGCGAAATGAAGCGCTCGCCGTTGACCTACAGCGAGATCCCCGATCGGATGATCAAGGCGGTGCTCGCCGCCGAAGACGATCGCTTCTTCGAACACCCCGGAGTGGACTATCAGGGTATCCTGCGGGCCGCCATACACCTCATCCTCACGGGCCGGCGCACCCAGGGCGGCAGCACGATCACTATGCAGGTGGCGCGCAATTTCTTCCTCAGCCGTGAGAAGACCTACCTGCGCAAGCTCAACGAGATATTTTTGGCGCTGAAGATCGAGCATGAGCTCACCAAGCAGGAAATCCTCGAGCTGTACCTGAACAAGATCTATCTCGGCAATCGCGCCTACGGCGTGGGTGCCGCCGCTCAGGTGTATTACGGCAAGGAACTGCGCGACCTGGACATCGCCCAGATGGCCATGATCGCCGGT
>DATFLL010000028.1:0-18919 GCA_035267785.1 Gammaproteobacteria bacterium
ACCGCACAGTGGGGCCCGGCCATCTCCAAAAACCCCTACCTGTCCTTCCAGTTCACCGGCGCCAAAAAGGGCGACACCATCAAGCTGAGCTGGGTCGACAACAAGGGCGAGAGCGATTCCACCGAGGCCAAGATCCGCTAAGCGGCGCGGCTGAAGACATCGCGAATCCCGAGCCGGATCCCGGTTCGGGACGAAAAGGGCGCAGACCGAGGTCTGCGCCCTTTTCTTTTATGGGGCACCGACACCCGACAGGCAGCGGACGGTGCGCCGGGACTGCCACTGCAGTAGAATGACCGCCACTCGCTCTGGGGAGAACTGGTAACGCCATGACCGAATCGGAATTCAATCAACGGGTCGATGACATCCTGGTTCGTGTCGAGGATGCCGTCGATGCCAGTGAGGCCGACATCGACTATGAAACGGCGGGCGGCATCCTGACCTTGAGCTTCCAGGACGGCAGCAAGCTCATCGTCAACCGCCAAACGCCGGTGCGCCAGATCTGGGTAGCCACCCGCGCCGGCGGCTTCCACTACAACTACGACGCCGCGCGCGACGCCTGGGTACGCGACAGCGACGGCGAAGAGCTGTTCGCCACCCTCTCGGCCCAATGCACGGCGCAGGCGGGCGAGGCGGTGGAGCTGAGTTGACGGGCGCCAGGCAGTGAGCGACGGCGAGTCCCTCGACTGCCTCGAGCTCGGTCCCAAGGGACCGGCCGAGGCCTGCGTCATCTGGCTGCACGGCCTGGGGGCCGACGGCCACGACTTCGAACCCATCGTGCCGGAGCTGGGCCTGGGCGACACAGTTCGCTTCATCTTTCCCCACGCCCCGCACCGCCCGGTGACGATCAACGCCGGCTACGTCATGCGCGCCTGGTATGACATCGCCTCGCCGCGGATCGATGCCGGACAGGATGGCGCGGGCATCGAGGCCTCTGCCGTCCAGGTGAACGCCCTGATCGCCCGCGAGCTCGAACGCGGCATGTCGCCGGCACGCGTCGTCCTGGCGGGCTTCTCCCAGGGCGGGGCCATCGCCCTGCACGTCGGCCTCCGCCGCCGCGAGCCGCTGGCCGGCGTCCTCGCCCTGTCCACCTATCTACCGTTGGCCGAGCGCCTGGCGAACGAGGCCGCCCCCGATCGCAGTGTGCCCATCTTCATGGCCCACGGCACCGACGACCCCATCGTCCCCATCGCGCTCGGCCGCGACAGTCGAGATCGGCTCACGCATGAAGGGTACGCCGTGCAATGGCACGAATATCCCATGGGGCACGGCGTCTGCCCCGAGGAGGTCGGGGATATCGGCAACTGGCTTCGACAACGCCTCTCGGCTAATTGATGACGCCGAGCCGTTAGAGACGAGTTGGCAGTTGGCAGTTGGCAGTTGGCAGTTGGCAGTTGGCAGTTGGCAGAATGAGCACGAAGACAAAAGGCTACAAGCAGACTCTGCTTTGAATCGGGCGGGCCGCGGTCGATCCCCAGGGACGCTGCAGGTAACGCAAAGGTCGCAATGACGCCAAGAACGCTAAGGCGGGAATTGTTAAGAACTCTGCGTCCTCCGCGTCTTTGCGCTCTCTGCGTTTTTTCGGGCGTATGCTAGCCTTGCCTCAGCCGCGTTTGCGCCAAACCAGCGTTCGGTTGTTGGCGGGCATCTCGTAGTCGCGCTGCAATTCCAGGCCGGCGGCACGGGCGAGCGCCTCGAGATCGTCGAAGTCGCGCACGCCGCTGGCCGGGTCGCGGGCGCGCAGCCAGGCGTCGAAGCGCTCGTTGCTCTGGCTGGTATAGCGCCCGCCGTAGTTGAAGGGTCCGTACAGGCAGAACACGCCGTCGGCGGGCAGCAGGCGCCCCACGCCGGCGAACATCGCCTCCACGGCCGGCCAGTCCATGATATGTGCGGTATTGGCGCTGAAAACGGCATCGACCTCGACGGCCGGCCACTCGCGCTGGCGCGCATCCAGCTCGGCAGGCCCGTGCACGTTGGCCAGCCCGGCCTCCTCCAGCCAGGCCCTGATCCCGGGGTGATATTCAAGCCGATCGCTGGTATACCACGTCAGATATGGCAGCTCGCGGGCGAAAAATACCGCATGCTGACCCGTTCCGCTGCCTATCTCCAACACGGCGCGGCTGTCGGCCAGGGCCTCTCGCAGCACGGCGAGGATGGGCTGCTTGTTCTGTTCGCAGGACTCGGAAAAGGGTTTCATGTGAGAAATCCGTGAAGGCGGTGGCGTGGCACAGGGCCTCGAGTGCCCGGCGCTTGATTCAGGTCAATGCCCGCATGGACCAGCCCGATAGCATGAAAGACACTTGGCGCGGTATGCTGCGTAAGGCTTTGCACGAGGTACCGACATGCGATTATACACGCTCATAGGGATTCTCATCGTCCCCGCCCTGGGCCTGGTGCCCGGCGCCTCGGTCGCGGCGCCCAACGGCGCCCAGCTCTTCGCGCGCAACTGCGCCGTCTGCCACGGCGCCGACGGCAACGGCGGAGTCGGCGTCCCGCTGGCCCTGCCCAGTTTCCAGTCGAGCGTGCCGGACTCCTATCTGTTCAAAACCATTCGCCACGGCCGCCCCGGGCGGGTGATGCCGGCCTTCACCCAGCTCAGCGACGCGCAGATTCACGCCATCGTGGAATACATCCGCACCTTCGCGCCGGGCAAGCCCCGGCACCTGAGCGACAAGCCGGTCAAGGGCGACCCGCAGCATGGCAAGCAGCTTTTCGCCGAGCACTGCGCCAAGTGCCACGGCGCCCGCGGCCAGGGCGGCGAGGGCACCGGCGTGACCTTCTCGCGCCCGCGCAACCTGCCCATCATGCCGCCGGCGCTGAACAACCCCGGCTTTCTCGGCGCGGCCACCGACCAGATGATCAAGGCCACGCTCATGAATGGGCGCAAAGGCACACCCATGGTCTCGTTCCTCAAGCAGGGACTGAGCGAACAGGACATCGACGACCTAGTCGCCTACATCCGCTCGTTTCAAGAGCATCCCCTGCACCCGGGCCAGAAAGACTTCAAGACGATCAAACCGACCATCGTCTATGACTCGCCGTACGACCTGAAGACCACGGTGGAGAACGTCAAGAGAGCAGCGATCGGGCGCAACTTCAAGCTGATCCGGGTGCAATACCTCGACCAGGGACTGGTGCCCGCCGGTAAGGAGAACACCCACCGGGTCATCGTCTATTTCTGCAACTTCAATTTTCTCAACCAGGCCCTGGCCATCGACCCGCGCGTAGGGCTCTTCCTGCCCTGCCGCGTCACCGTGGTCGAGCACCACGGCAAGGTCAAGGTCTATGCTATCAATCCCGAGCGCCTGAGCCACTTGTTCAACAACTATGAGCTGAACAAGCTGTGCGACCAGATGCACGACACCTACCGCGACATTCTCGAGGAGGCGACACTATGAGGACCGCACGCCCCTTCACCGTCTGCCTTTGGGCGCTCTCATTGGCTGCGGGACTCTGGGTGAGTGGACCCGCGCGCGCCGACCAGCTGCTCATGGCCCGCTCGATGCAGGCCTTCCCTGAGGCCATGCTGGCGCTGCAGGAGTCGCTCACGCACCACGGCTACACGGTCTCGCGCGTGCAGCGTGTGGACATCGGACTCAAAAAGATGGGCTTCAAGACCGACAAGTACCGGGTCGTATTCTTCGGAAAGCCCAAGCAGGTCGATGAGCTGGCGTCGCGTTATCCGGATCTGATCCCCTACCTGCCGCTGAAGATTGCCATCTTCGCCGAGGGCGACAATGCGCTGCTGGTCACCAGCAGCCCGCTGCAGCTGGCGTCGTTTTTCCACCATCCCGAGCTCAAGCCCGTATTCGAACAGTGGAATCACGACATTCAGGCCGTGCTCGACGACCTTCGCACGAGCGACTGACGTGCCCCGGCGTCATGCTCTGGTAATGTGGCGCCGTGGGGCTGCCCGCCCCGCCGCCAGTACAACATAGAGGCCATGAGCACTTCACCAACGCCACCGCCCGGGGCGCTGTTCCAACTGCTGTCCACGGGCCCCATCGGTCTGGTGGTGCTCGACGGCGAGGGATGCGTGGTCTGGGCCAACGAGGTGCTGTTGTACCTGCTCGAAAGCCCCGCCGAGGCGCTGGTGAATCGACCGCCCAACGAGCTGACGCACCCCTGGCTGCGCGCCCTGTCCGAACAGGACGAGTTCATACACGTTCCTACGAGCACTGCCAGCGGGACACCCCAGGGGCGCTGGCTGCACTGCCGCTTTTACCCGCGCGGCGACGGGGCCGGCGCCGTCGGCCACGTTCTGGACTTCACCGAAATCAAGCAGCTGGTCGAGGAGCGCGACGCCCTCAAGCACAAGCTCGCCGAGCTGGACCCGGTCGAACCGACCACCGGCCTGCTAAATGCCCGGGGACTCACGCAGGTACTGGCGCCTCAAGTGGCACGGAGCCGGCGTTACGGCAACCGACTCTCGGCGGTGCTGCTGCGTCTGGGCGAAACGGGTGAGTTCATCGAGCGCTATCCCGGCGCGGCGGGCGAGGCGATCCTCACCGCCGTGACCCGACTGCTCAACGACCAGCTTCGCTGGGCCGACTTCATCGCCTACCTGGAACACGGCGAATTCGCCCTCGTGCTCCAGGAGACGGGCGGCGAAGACGCGTTGGCACTGGTGGCCAAGCTGCGCGATGCCCTGGCCGATCTCGGCATGACGCTCGCCATGCCCATCGCACGTTTCGGCATCGCCGAATGGCAAAGAGGCGATGACGTCGGTCTTCTGCTGCGCCGCGCGCGCAACAGCATCGACGCGATCGACTGACTCCCCGCCGCGCCCCGCGGGCCGTCCGCCTCAGCGCACGCAGGCGCGATAGGGCCCGATGTTCACTCGTTTGGCATCGGCCGGGTCGCGAGCGACGAGCCGATAGTCTACGCAGCGGTCGCTGCAGACTGCGCTCGCCGGCATGCGAAAGCTGTTGCTGGACAGAGAAAACCGCCCCGCGCCCAGGCTAACAGCCTGGCGGTAACCGCCGCTCATACCATTGTCGACGATCAGATAGGCAGGGACCTGCGTGCCGTCTGCCTGGCGCCGGTAGTCGAGTTGCAGGTGCACCCGGCCCTCGAGCGTGTCCCGGGGATGCGCGGCGCACCAGCTGCTGAACGGCGTCACATAGACCGAGAGCTCGGAGCTCACGACCGACGGCTTGAGGATAGCGATCATGTACAAGGGGATGCGCGGGGGGAGCGTCTTGGTCGTGCGGTGTTTCCAGGCATTCGGGTCGGGCGGCGCGGCCCGGGCTATGCCCGATACCCAGACCTGGCTTGCCAGCAGCGCCGCCGCCGTCGCGCCGGCAAGGACGGATGTAAGCTTCGCCATGAAATACCCCCTGTTCGCTCAAGTCACGACCTGAGTCGGCTCATTGGCGCTGGCGGTTCAATGCGGCTCGCGGCCGGCCCCGAGATCTGCCCGCTACAGCTCGACCTGAATGCCGAGCTCGACCGAGCTGCCGGGCGGCAGGCGGTAATATTCGACCGCCCGCTGCGAGTTGTGGGTCATGAAGGCGAAAAGGCGCTTACGCCAGGCCGGCATCCCGCCGGCCTGTGCGCTGGGCAATAGGGTCACTCGGTCGGCGTAATAGGCCACGGTATCGCGTTCCGGGGTAGGCACCAGCGCGCGGTCGCGCAGCAGCTTGACCGCGACCGGCAGATTCGGGCTCTGCATGAAACCGTAGTGGACGATAACACGGTAAAAGCCGCTGTCCCTCGCCGTGACCTCGAACCGGTTGGCCGCCGGCACGCGCGGCACCTCTTCGGTAATGGCGGTGAGCAGGACGACTTGTTCGTGCAGCACCGTATTGAGCTTGAGGTGGTGCAGCAGGCCGCCCGGTACGTTATCGCCCGGGCTGGTCAAAAAGACGGCCGTGCCCTCAATGCGCTGCGGGCCGCGGCCCTTGATGCTCGACAGGAAAGTGTCGATAGGCATGGATCGGGCGCGCACACGCTCGGCAAGCAGGTCCCTGCCACGACGCCAGGTCGTCATCAGCAGCAGCGCGCCGCCACCCACCGCCAGCGGAACCCAACCTCCTTCGGCGATCTTGAACAGATTTGCCCCGAGGAATGACAGGTCGAAGGCGAGAAAGAAGACGACGACAGCCCACACCAGCGGCCGGGGCCAGCCCCATTTGTCACGCATGATGAAAAAGGCCAGCACCGTGGTGATAACCATTGTCGCACTGACAGCGATGCCGTAGGCGGCGGCCAGGTTGGTCGAGGACTCGAATCCGAGCACGAGCGCGGCGGTTGCCGCCAGCAGGGCCCAATTGACGGCCGGAACGTAGATCTGGCCAATCTCGTCCGGGGAGGTCTGGACAACGGTCAGTCGGGGGCTTTGTCCGAGCTGGATGGCCTGGCGCGTCAACGAGAAGGTGCCCGCGATCACCGCCTGCGAGGCGATGACCGTCACCGCGGTCGCCAGCGCGATCATCGGGTACACCGCCCACCGCGGCACGAGGTTGTAGAAGGGATGATGGGCCGCACCTGCGTGAGCCAGGATATAGGCCCCCTGTCCGAAGTAGTTGAGCAGCAGCGCGGGCAGCACGAGGGCGAACCAGGCAAGGCGGATCGGCGCCGGCCCGAAATGTCCCATATCGGCGTACAGGGCCTCGCCGCCGGTGACGACGAGAAAGACCCCGCCGAGGATAACGAAGGCAAATCCGGGGTCCTGTGCGAAGAACCTCACCGCGGCCAGCGGATCGACGGCGGCCAGCACCGCCGGATGCTTCACGATGGCGAGCAGCCCGAGCAGCCCGATCGCGAAGAACCACACGAGCATGACCGGACCGAAAACGGCACCGATGTGGGCCGTGCCGCGCTTTTGGAACGAGAACAGCAGGATCAGAATCGCCAGCGTCACCGGGATAACGAGCTCGGCGGTCGCGGGGGCGGCCACCTCCAGGCCTTCAACGGCGCTCAGGACCGAGATGGCGGGCGTCAACATACCGTCGCCGTACAGCAGCGCGGCACCGAACACACCGAGCACGATCAGCACGGCCGGACCTCGATGGCTGGTGCGCCCCCAGGGGTCGAGCAGCGCCAGCAGGGCGAGGATTCCACCCTCGCCGCGGTTGTCGGCGCGCATGACCAGCAGCAGGTACTTCACGGAGATGATCAGAATCAGCGACCAGAAGATCAACGACAGGACGCCGAGAACGGACAGGGGCGTCACAGGCAAGTGCGCCGATCCGAAAAAACACTGTCGGACCGCATAAAGCGGACTGGTTCCAATATCGCCGAAGACGATGCCCAGCGCCAGTAGCCCGAGGCGCACGGTACGTGCGCGCTCGGGCGGCTCATCGAGCGCTTGCGACGACGACAGTATCGAGGCGACGCGACGTGACAAGGCGCTCACGGCCAGCCCGTCAGGTCAGTGGGCGGCGGGTCACCGGCGCTGCCCTGGGTTTTTGATGATTTATTTAGCTTTGCACACACCGTCGGCGTGCCGAAAAATGGTCGGAACCAACGCCGGCCATTACACTCCGCTCGGGCGACGAATTCAACGGATAAATCGATAGGGGCGAAGACGGCGCCGCCTATCACGAATGGGAGATACAAAAGGAACGAAGTACGCGCGGACGCTGGATTTGCGCTTCGGCGCCAAGATGGCGAGACGACCCTGGCAAAGCCAGCGGTAAGTCTCCGCGGCTTGCGCGGTGCCGCAACTCCGGCGGCCTGGCATTGGGCGCGCCTATCAGCTCGGCGGGGCTGAGCGCTGGGCTCGCGCAGTGCGCTCGGCAAGCTCGGGCGCCCAGACGCAGACACGGTCGCGTCCACTTTGCTTGGCCGCATACAGCGCCTGATCGGCCCGATCGATCAGCATGTCTGCATCGACCGCGTCACCCGGCAGGTGGATAGCCATACCCACACTGACCGTGACCGCCATGGCGCCCGCGGGCGTCTCGGCGCACACGCCGGCAATGTTGTCGTGGACACGGTGAGCAACCTCTAACGCGATTTCGGGCGAGGTCTGGGTCAGGAGGATCGCGAACTCCTCGCCGCCATAGCGACACGGCACATCGGAGCGGCGCAGGCTGGAGATGATTTCAGCGGCCACGGCCCGCAGGACCAAATCGCCGATGGCGTGGCCGTACGTATCGTTGACGACCTTGAAATGATCGAGGTCCAGCATGAGGACACACAGCGGCGCATCGGTGCGTCGGCTGGTTTCGATCTCGGCCTTGAGCACGTCGAAGAAGTGACGCCGGTTGAACAGGTCGGTCAACGGGTCGTGGCGCGATTGCTCCTCGGCGGCGCGCCGTGCGAGCTCCACCTCCTTGAGGGCCAGATTCAGCTGCGCGGCCTGATCTTCAATTGTGCGACGCTGGAGAAACTCCGTGCGCACGGAGCGTTCCATGAAATAACAGGCGTAGCTGGTCACGAAATTCACTGTCAGCAGGAAGAACGAATTGTTGATGTAAATGACGGTGGGTGTGCGTTCGAACACCACCAATTGGTAAACGAACACGATAGCCCACGTCACGGCAGCGGCGTGAGCGAAACGCAAACGCATGAAGGTGTTGATGAAGGCGCACGACAGCAACAATCCCGCATAATAATAGTAGCTGCCGGGCGGCTGCGCGGTGACAATCATGCCGATGATGCCGAGGCCGGCAATCAGGACGACCAGCGCCACCGTCGTCTGCGCGATGCGCTCGAACACGGCCGCAAAGCTCAGGGCGATAGCGCCCAGGATCAGTGGACAGACGACGATGTAGCGTATCGCCCACGCGGTTCCGGTCGCATCGGGAATGATGTACGGGTCGAGTACGCCGAAGCCGGCATAGAGAAAGGCGCCGATGGCCAGACTGATACGCATCTGGCGCAGCGACTTGTGAAAATAGTCCTGGCGAAAGTCCGCCTCCAACACGGTGTTGGAAAAGCGCAGCCACACCAGCCCCATCGGGGGGCGGGGCTTGGCGGCCCGGGATGCCGAGGTGTTTGATTCCATAGGAGTTTATTCGGACGCTGGCGCCACGGGATTAGCGTTATTTTGAGTTTTACCGGGCCAAATGCCAGAGTGCCCAACGAGGCCTCAGTAAACGCGACGCCGTGACGGGCGTCAATCGCCGGGCTGCGATCGGCTAAGATGACCCACACAGACTCACACGCGCCGGCAATCCGCCGGCCAACGGGAATGAGTAGCATGCGCGATACGCAACGTCCCGAGGCCCTGCTGCTGTTGAGCAGTCACTGCCCGCACTGCCCGACGGCGCTGACGAACCTGGCCGAGCTCGTCAAGGCCGGCGAGATCGAGCGCCTCGAGGTCATCAATATCGAACGTCGACCGCAACTCGCCCAAGCGCTGGGCGTGCGTTCACTGCCATGGCTGCGCCTGGGACCGTTCGAGCTGACCGGCCTGCGCAGCCTGGACGAGCTGCGCCAATGGGCGGCCAGGGCCGGCACCGCCGAGGGTAGGGCCGAGTACCTGCGCGAACTGCTCAAGGAGGGCGAACTGGGCAAGGCGAATACGCTCGCCGAGGCCGACAGCGGTCAGCTGTTGGCCCTGATCGGTCTGCTCGGCGACCCGGACGTCGAGCTCTCGGTACGCATCGGGATCGGGGCCATCGTCGAAGGGCTGGAGGGCGATCCCCGGCTGGCGACCATCGTTGACCCCCTCAAGGACCTGACCCGCTCATCGGCGGCTCATATTCGCGCCGACGCGGCCCATCTGCTCTCCTACACCCACAGCGCCGAGGCCGCACCGGAGTTGCGCCGGCTGCTCGACGATATCGACCCGGACGTTCGCGAGATCGCCGAGGAAGGGCTGGAGCGGCTCGGCGCCGGCTGAGCCCGGTGTTTGCCGTCTTCACACGTTAGCGCAGATCGGTAACGGTCCGGGTATCGGCGTTGGGGTGGTGTAACCGGGGCCGGTCGGAGCGAATGATTATAAGGACGTCGATACGGCGAGCTATCGATACAGCAACAACAGAACCAAGCCGAAGGCGATGCGGTACACACCGAATCCCACGAAGGTGAAGCGCGACAGAAACGAGATGAACAGCTTCATCGTCAGGTAGGCCACAACGAAGGCCACGGCGAAACCGATGCCGAGGTGCAGGAGGTTGCTCTCCTGGAACTCACGATAGTGTTTGAGCAGATCCAGACCGCTGGCTGCAGCCATGACCGGCAGCGCCAACAGGAAGGAGAACTCGGCGCTGGCCGTGCGGTTAAGCCCGACCAGCAGCCCGCCCACGATAGTCGCCCCCGCCCGGCTCGTACCCGGGATGAGTGAAAACACCTGCGCGATACCGATCCAAAGCGCCTGGCGGTAACTCAAGTCCTCCGCGTTGGCCACATGGGCGCGGTCTTCCCGGTAGAAGCGCTCGACGATCAAAAAGACCACACCGCCGACGATGAACATCGTAGCCACGATCTCGATGGAAAACATCGCCTTGATCTGTTTGTAGAACAGCAAGCCGACCACGCCGACCGGAATGAAGGCCAGCACGACTTTCTTCCACAGCTCGATGTGCCGGAAGGTCAGCTTGTCGCGGTACTTGGCGACCACCGCCAGGATCGCCGCAAGCTGGATGATGACCTCAAAGGCCTTGTTGGCCGAATCCTGGGGCAGACCCAACCACTGGCTGACGACAATCATGTGGCCGGTGGAGGAAATGGGCAAGAATTCGGTGAAGCCTTCGACGAGGCCGAGGATAACCGCCTGGAATGCATGCATCGTAGTGGTGCTTTCGTAGAAGTTAGCGTTTCAATTCAAGGCCGGGAACGACTGAGTACATCAGCGTTTGGCATCCGCGGGCGGCTCAACGGACGGTTTGCGCTTGACAGGCTCACCGCTGAGGTCCAGGCGATGCCACCCGCGGCGGCGCCGCACGAACCATTCCTTGATTCGTTCGCCCTTCCAAAGGACGCGTTCGTCCGCGTGCCCGTCAAAATCGAGATCGTAAACCTCCCAGTATTCGCCGTTGCGGTCCGGCACGGTCTGATACCACAGGCGTTCGATGCGCTTGCCGCTGGCATCCGTGCGTACGGACACGAGCGGGCGGTCCCAGATGGCGTTGAGGCTGCTGGGGTCGAAGACGATCGCGTCCTCCGCCGACCGCTCGAATACCGGGCGGCCGTCCCGCATGACCATCAACGGCGCGTCTTTCGCCGAACCGCTGCCCGCGGGAACTGCAACGGTGTACGGACCCATCTTGCAAACCCGCGCATGGGTCATCCAACCGCGGCCCATCGCGGCGAGCAACCGACGCTCCATGGGCGTCTTCGCACCGGAGATGTCGGCTACCGAACAGTCGCCGCGCGCGAAGATCGCCGCCGGAAATGTCAGCGCCAGCACCAGCAGCAAGCCGCGACTGATCATGACACCCTCCATGCCATCGAGCCGTCGGCGACCACCGCGCCCCGATCGATGCGCCCGCCGGCCCTGTGTAACAGACTCGTACCCGGGCGCTAAGGCCCGTATTCCTCCGCGCGCCGAGCATCGCCGCGCACGCGCTCGGCGGGGTAGCGCTTTTCGTTGATCGCGATCTTCTCCCAGGCCGAAGCCACCAGATCGATACCCAGACGATCGGCGCAGCGGATGGTGTAGATGAGTATATCGGCGAGCTCGTGTGCGACCTCCCGCTGTTTGTCGGGCGCCAGCCCGTGGCTCTGCTCCTCGGTGAGCCACTGGAAGTGCTCGACCAGCTCGGCCGCCTCGGCGATCAACGCCATGGAAAGGTTCTTGGGCGAGTGGAACTGCTCCCAGTCGCGCTCGGCGGCGAAACGGGCCAAGCGCTCGCGCAGTTCATCGAGACTGTCTGCCATCGGCAACTTCCTCTGGGCTGAGGCCGCGCCGGCACGTTCAAATTCGGCCGGCGTCAAACCTCGTTTTCGAGACGCGCGCGGGCGCGCTTGGCCGCGGCGCGAACCTGCTCGGGGGCGGTGCCGCCGATGTGGTTGCGGGCGGCCACCGAGCCTTCGAGCGTGAGCACATCGAACACGTCCTGCTCAATGGCCTCGGAGAAACCGCGCAGCTCCGCCAGACTCATATCGGCCAGGTCCTTGCCCGACTCCACGCCGTAGCGCACGGCCTTGCCGACGATTTCGTGGGCATCGCGAAAGGCCACGCCCTTTCGCACCAGATAGTCAGCCAGATCGGTCGCCGTGGAAAAGCCGCGGCGCGCGGCCTCGCGCATGGCCTCGGGCTGGATTCGGATCTGCGCCATCATATCGGCGTATACCTTCAGACTGCCACGCAGAGTGTCCACCGTGTCGAACAGCGGCTCCTTGTCCTCCTGGTTGTCCTTGTTGTAGGCCAGGGGCTGACCCTTCATCAGGGTGAGCAGCGCGGTGAGATGTCCGAATACGCGCCCGCTCTTGCCGCGGACCAACTCGGGCACGTCGGGATTCTTCTTCTGCGGCATGATGGACGAGCCCGTACAGAAGCTGTCGCCAAGGTCGACGAAATCGAACTGAGCCGAGCTCCACAGGATGAGCTCCTCGGAAAAGCGCGACAGGTGCATCATCAACAGCGAGGCGGCGGCGGTGAACTCGATGATGAAATCCCGATCGGAGACGGCATCGAGCGAGTTCTCGGCGACGGCCTCGAAACCCAGCTCACGCGCCGTAAACTCCCGGTCGACCGGGTAGCTCGTACCGGCCAGCGCCGCGGCACCGAGCGGCATGACGTTCACGCGCCTGCGACAGTCAGCCAGGCGCGCGGCGTCTCGCGCCAGCATCGCCTCCCAGGCGAGCATGTGGTGACCAAACGTCACTGGCTGCGCGGTCTGCAAATGCGTAAACCCAGGCATGATGGTCTCGGCCTCGCGCTCGGCCAGGTCGATGAGCGCGGTGCGAAGACGCGCGAGTTCGGTGGCCACCGCATCGATCTCCTCGCGCAGATAGAGCCGGATATCGGTGGCTACCTGATCGTTGCGCGAGCGCCCCGTATGCAGCTTCTTGCCGGCGACACCGATTCGGTCGGTCAGGCGCGCTTCGACGTTCATGTGAACGTCCTCGAGCGAGGTGCTCCACGCAAAATCGCCGCGCTCGATATCGCGCCGGATGTCCTCCAGTCCTGCGACGATGGCCTTGCACTCCTCGGCGCTGAGCACGCCGACGTGCTCGAGCATGCGGGCATGCGCGATGGAGCCGGCGATGTCGTGCTTATACAGGCGCCGATCAAAACCGACCGAGGCCGTGAAGGCCTCCACGAAGGCGTCGGTCGGTTCGGTGAAGCGCCCCGCCCAGGGCTTGTCGCTGTCGCTGCTCATTGGGGTACTTGTATTGCTTTGGCGTGCGCGCAGTATAGAACAGATTGCAGCCCGGATGCTCGTCAGCACAGCGCGGATCGGCTATCGTGTAGTCACCGCCAGGCGAAGGATACAACCACCGCGTTGAGCACACCCAAACCAGCCCCCGCAGCGCGCCGCGACGATCTGTTTCTGCCCGACTTCTGCGGGATACAGATGGTCTTCGCCGTGGTGGTGATCGCCCAATTGCTCGCCTTCCTGCTCGCGCTGGCCCCGCTGAACGGCTTGACGGCCGACCGCTGGCGCGAGCTGGGGCTGATCTCGCTGTTCGTGCAGTGGGCGGCGCTGACCAGCGCGGGCACGCTGTGCCTGGCCCGCCCACAGCTGGCCCGTCTGAGCAACACGGCGGCCGGCCTGGTGGCCTACCTGCTGATGATGCTGGTGCTGGCCATCGTGAGCGAGGCGGCGTTCCATGTCATGGAGCTGTTGGGGGCCGGGCACTCTGCCTATTGGCACGCGCACTTTATCGCCCGCAACCTTGCCATGGGCGCCATCATCAATGCGCTGGTCCTACGCTATTTCTTCGTGCAGCACCAGTGGCGGCGCAACGTGCGCGCCGAGTCCCAGGCCCGTTTGCAGGCACTGCAGTCGCGGATCCGGCCCCATTTCCTCTTCAACAGCATGAACACCATCGCCAGCCTCGCACGTTCCGACCCGGCGCAGGCCGAAGCGGTCACCGAGAACCTGGCCGACCTGTTTCGTATGAGCCTGAGCGACGTGCGCAACCGCATTTCGCTCGGCGAAGAACTTGAGCTGTGCCGACGCTATCTATATATCGAAGCCCTGCGACTCGGCGAGCGGCTCGACGTGGCCTGGGACGTCGATGCCTTGCCCACCGATGCGCTGATCCCGCCGCTGACCCTGCAGCCGCTGCTCGAAAACGCGGTCTACCACGGCATCGAACCGGCCACGGCCGGTGGACGCATCGAGATCAGCGGCCGCCTCGACGGAGCCGACGTGGACATTCAAATCACCAATCCGGCGCCCGAGGGCACCACCCAGCGGCCCGACGGCAATCGCCTGGCCCTGGACAACACCCGCGAACGTCTGACCGCCTGCTTCGGCCCCGGGGCCCGCGTCAGCATCGAGGCCGAACAGGGCCTGTACCGCGTGGGCGTGCGCTTCCCCTATCTGAGCCCGGACAACCGTCCGGACCGCCCGGCATGAGAATTTTGGTGGTCGATGACGAACGCCTGGCGCGCGAGCGGCTGCGTAACCTGATCGCCGAGCTCGGGGTCGGCGAGGTGGTCGGCGAGGCGGCGACCGGCCGCGACGCGCTGGAGATAACCGCACGCCTTGAGCCCGACGTGCTGCTGCTGGATATCCGAATGCCCGGCATGGACGGGCTGGAGACGGCCGCGCACCTGGCCAAGGTCGATCACCCGCCGGCGGTGATCTTCACGACCGCCTACGGCGACTATGCGCTGCGGGCCTTCGAAACCCAGGCGGTGGACTACCTGCTCAAACCGATCCGCAAGGACCGGCTGGAGCAGGCCCTGCAGGGGGCACGGCGGCTGAACCGGGCCCAGTTGGGCGCGGTCGAAGAGGCGGGCAACCAGGGGGCGCCGGCACCGCGCGCGCGCACCCACCTGAGCGCGCGTGTGCACGGCGACATACGCCTGGTTCCAATCGAAGAGGTTCTGTATTTCCAGGCCGATCAAAAGTACGTGACCGTCCGCGACCAACAGGGTCAGGTCTTGATCGAAGAGGCGCTGAAGTCATTGGAGGAGGAGTTCGGCGAGCGCTTCGTGCGAATCCATCGCAACGCGCTGGTCGCCCGCCGCGCCCTGGAGCGCCTCGAGCGCACGGGGACGGGGCGCTACCAGGTCAAGCTCAAGGGGATCGAGGAGCGCCTGGAGGTCAGCCGCCGACACCTCTCGGGACTGCGGCGGCTCATGCGCGGTTAGCCGCGAGGGCAGCGAGGGGCAGGCTCGGCAGGAGGTCGTCCGTGGAGCGTTACAGCTCGGAGAGCTTCGACTCGCCCTGCAAGCGGGCCAGCGAGTTATCGATGGCGTTGTCCAGCTCGCCGCCGTAGAACGCGGGGGTCGAGATGCCGATCAGCGGTTTGACCAGTTGTTTGCCGTGGGGGTCTAGGAAGACCACCGTCGGCGTGACGCTCACGCGGTAGCGCAGGGAAAACTTGTCGACGGATATCTTCTTGCCGTCGAAGTCGCGCAGATAGCCGTAGCTGTCGAGCATCACGCGGCGAATGATGACCTTGTCGGTATAGTCACCGCTGATGATCATCGGACGAATGTAGTCCGCCTCGAGCTCCTCGCAGTACGAACAGAACTCGGCGGCAAATACCACCATCAGCGGCAGCTTGCGCTTAGCCGCCAACTGGCCGTCGGCCTGGAAATTGCCGGCTTCGGGAATGTGGACCTTGGGCGCCTCGTCGGCGCGGACCGCGGGTGCCGCAAAGGCCGCAACGAGGGCCACGAACAGGGTCAGAATGTGCAGCGGTCTCAACATGAGCCGTCTCCGGTGCCCACTCGGGCACGCCGTAGAATGTAATAATGGTAGTATAATGGTGTTTTTCGGGCCTGATAAGGTGGCTATATCCCCACGTTTTGGCCGATTAATGTAGTTTTTGGCCTGCCCGGCCGGTGCCGAACCGCAGCAGCCAGACCACGACACCGCATCACCACACAGCCGGACGCGCCGCACTGTCATGTCTCAGCAGACCCTTCGCATTGCCACCCGCAAAAGTCCCCTCGCCCTCTGGCAGGCCGAGTTCGTCGCCGCGCGCCTGCGCGAGCTCCACCCCGACCTGGCGGTCGAGCTGGTCAAGATGAGCACGCAGGGCGACAAGATTCTCGATACGCCGCTGGCCAAGGTCGGCGGCAAGGGATTGTTCGTCAAAGAGCTCGAGCAAGGGCTTCTCGACGGCACGGCGGACATCGCCGTGCACTCGATGAAGGACGTACCCGTGGAGTTCCCCGACGGCCTGCACCTGCCGGTGATCTGCCCGCGCGAGGACCCGCGTGACGCCTTCGTCTCCAACACCATCGAGACCTTCGAGGCATTGCCGCCGGGCGCGCGGGTAGGTACCTCGAGCCTTCGCCGCCAGTGTCAGCTGCGGGCCCTGCGCCCGGATCTGACCATCCTCGACCTGCGGGGCAACGTCGGCACCCGCCTGGACAAGCTCGACCGCGGCGACTACGACGCCATCATCCTCGCCGCGGCCGGTCTCAAGCGCCTGGGCCTGAGCGAGCGGGTACGCGAGCACCTCGCCCCCGACGTATGCCTGCCGGCGATCGGCCAGGGCGCGGTCGGCATCGAATGCCGGCGCAACGATCCACGCGTCAACGGCCTGCTCGATCCGCTCAACGATCGCACGACGGCCATCCGGGTACGCGCCGAACGGGCGATGAACACCCGGCTCCACGGCGGTTGTCAGGTCCCCATCGCCGGCTATGCTGAGATCGAACACGGGGTTATCCTGCTCAAGGGGCTGGTCGGGCGTCCCGACGGCACCGAGGTCGTACGCGGCGTCATCAGCGGCCGGCCCGAAGACGCCGATGAGCTGGGCACCGTGCTCGCCGAGGACCTGCTCTCACGCGGGGCGGGCACCATCCTGGAAGAAGTCTATGCCCAAGGGTGAGCTGGACAATCTGAGCGTCATGGTCACGCGCCCCGAGCATCAGGCCGCACACCTGTGCGAGCTGATCGAGCGCGAGGGTGGCCGCCCGCTCCTGTTCCCGGTGCTGGAAATCCTCGAGCCCGAAGACAGCGGCGCCCTCGTCGATATCGTGGACCGCCTGGACGAATTTGATATCGCCGTCTTCATCAGTCCCAATGCCGTGAACAAAGCGATGAACCTCATCAAGTCGCGCCGCGAACTGCCCGCGACGCTCAAGATTGCCGCCGTAGGCAAGAGCAGCGCCAAGGAACTGCGCAACTATCTCGGGCGCGACCCGGATATCTTTCCCAAGCGCAAGTTCAACAGCGAGGCCCTGCTCGCCATGGATGAGCTCCAGGACGTAGGCGGCCGGCGCGTCGTGATCTTCCGCGGCGACGGCGGGCGCGAGTACCTCGGCGACACGCTGCGGGGCCGGGGCGCCGAGGTGGTCTACGCCAACGCCTACCGGCGGGGACGACCCAAGGCGGATGTGGGCAAGCTGCAGCGCGCCTGGGCTCACGACGGTATCGACGTAATCACCGTGACCAGCGGCGACGGTCTGCGTAACCTGTTCGACATGGTCGGCAAGCTCGCCCAGCACTGGCTGCGCAAGACCCAGCTGGTGGTCGTCAGCGAACGGCTCGTGCCACTGGCCCGGGAGCTGGGCTTCAAGCATGATCCGGTCGTAGCCGAGGAGGCCAGCGATGAAGCCCTGATTGCCGCCATCAAGCGATGGCGTGCCGGGCGTCCGGCCTCCCCATCCTCGAAGGAGCTGGCGTGAGCGACGAAACCGACAAGCAGCCCGGAAAAGACAGGCCGGAGCAGGCCGCAGCGAAAGAGACCGGGCCCAGGGCCGAGAAGCCCTCCGGCAGCGGCACATCCGACGCGCAGAGCGCGAAGGAAGCGGGCAAGCAGCCGGCCAAAGGCGGCGCCAAGGGCGAGAAGTCCAAGCCGGCGACGGCCAAGGGCGCCGGCCCGAAGGGTCCCGAGGCGACGGGCCGGGACACCGGACAAGCGCCGGCGAAACCGCGCCGCTCGCGCATCGGGCTGTTTCTGGTACTGCTGCTGATCATCGCGGCGGCGGCTGCCGGCGGGGGCGCCTGGTACCTGTGGCAGCGCCTGCAGCAACAGGACCAGGCTTTCGCCCGGCAGGTCGCGGCGCTCCAAGACAAACTCACGCAGACCCGCTCGGACCAGCGCACCGCCACGACCAAGCTCGAGAGCCAGCTCCGTGATCTGCGCGAGCGCCAACGCTCGGCCCGGAACGCCATCGAGGTGCTGCGCGCCAAGAGCGGGCGCAGCGAGGCCGAATGGCGGGTGGCGGAGGCCGAATATCTCATTCGCGTCGCCAATTACCGCCTGGAGCTCGAGCGCGACGTCGGCACGGCACTGGCCGCGCTGCAGGCCGCCGACGAGCGCCTGCGCCGTGCGGGTGACCCGGCCCTGCTCGAGGCGCGCAAAGAGATCGCCCACGATATCCAATCGCTTCGCTCGGTCGACCAGCCGGACCTGCCCGGCCTGTCTCTGGCCCTCGGCGGCCTCATCGACGAGGTCGGCAAGCTGCCGTTGAACACGCCGCGGCCCGGGCAGGGGCCGAGCGCCGGCTCGAGCGAAGCCGGGGGCGCCGCCAAGCCCGAGGCGAACAAGGGCTGGCGCGGCGCGCTCAAAGGAATGTGGCACGAGATCAAGGGTCTGGTGGTCGTACGCCACC
This sequence comes from Gammaproteobacteria bacterium, assembly GCA_035267785.1. GTDB lineage: Bacteria > Pseudomonadota > Gammaproteobacteria > DATFLL01 > DATFLL01 > DATFLL01. Next base: position 18,593 of record DATFLL010000028.1, read on the forward strand.
CCAAGCAAGCCACACAGCCGCTGCTGCCGCCGAGCGAGCGCTTCTTCCTGACCGAGAACCTGCGCCTGCAGCTCGAGCAGGCGCGCCTGGCCCTGATGCGCGGCGACGCGGCCGACTACCGCCAGCGTATCGAGACCGCCCAGCGGTGGATCCGGGCCCATTTCGACGTGGAGGCGCCAGCCACGCGCGGCGCCCTGGATACCCTGGCGCGCCTGGCCAAACAGGACGTTCACCCGAAGCTGCCCGACATCTCCGCCCCGCTGCGGACCCTCGAGCAATACCGCGCGAAGCTCCACCGCGAAGCGGCCCCCGGCAAGCGCCAGTCCG
>DATFLL010000029.1:0-10391 GCA_035267785.1 Gammaproteobacteria bacterium
TCGCTTGGCCCGTTCGGATCGGGCGGCGCCAGGATTACTCGGGCCTGCGGCCCTCGCCCCTGCGGGGCCGGCGTCGGCCCTGCGGGCCTCCACCGTTCGCCACCGCTTCGCGGCGTCGTCGAACCTTCCAGGTTCTCATCCTGGCGCACTCCATGGCGTACCAAATTTTCACTTGGTTGGGGCGCCAGGATTCGAACCTGGGAATGCTGGGATCAAAACCCAGTGCCTTACCGCTTGGCGACGCCCCAATTGTCTCACACGTCGGTTCACTCACGCCGCGCGCCATCGTCTCGCCTGCGGCGGTTCACCCGGCGGCGCCAGGATTACTCGGGCCTGCGGCCCTCGCCCCTTGCGCTAAAGCGCTGCGGGGCCGGTGTCGGCCCTGCGGGCCTCCCCCGTTCGCCGCCGCTGCGCGGCGTCGTCGAACCTGGGAATGCTGGGATCAAAACCCAGTGCCTTACCGCTTGGCGACGCCCCAATATCAATCTCGCCCGAGCTCTGCTGCCAGCCGCCGCGCCAGCGGTGAACGGTTCAGGCCGCGGGCGACGAAGCCGGCCCAGTCCCCACGCAAGCGCTCCCACGCCGCGCGGGCATCTCGCTCCTCATCGCAGGCCGCGAATACACAGGCGCCGGTCCCGGTCAGTCGGGCGCCTCCGTGCGGGGCATCGGCGCCGAGAACCTCGCTAAACACCGCGTCGAGCGCGCGCATGGCCGCATCCACGGGGGGATACCGGCGCCTGACGACGGCCTCACAGACATTGTCGCCCTGGCCGCGGAGAAAGTCGCGTATTGTAATGGGATGCCCATCGCGTATCAATTGCGGCGCCGAGAAAATCTCGGCCGTTGAGACGGTTACGGGCGGCACCAGGACCACGTACCACGGCTCTGGAAGCGCGATCGCCTCCAGGAGCTCGCCCACGCCCTCGGCCCAGGCCGCCCGCCCGCGCACGAACACCGGCACGTCGGCGCCGAGGCGGAGCCCGAGCTCGGCCAGTGAGTCCTCGTCCAGCCCCGTGCCCCACAGGCGGTTCAGCGCCACCAGGGTCGTCGCGGCATCCGAGCTGCCCCCGCCCAGGCCCCCGCCCAGGGGCAGGCGCTTGTCGACCCGGATATCGGCGCCCAAGCGGGTGCCGGTCTCGGCCTGCAGCGCTCGGGCCGCGCGCACCACCAGGTCGTCCTCGGCGGCCACGCCCGCCAGCTCACTCACGCGGCGAACCACCCCGTCGGAACGCACCTCGTAGTCCAGCCGGTCGCCGTGGTCCAGAAACTGAAAGACCGTCTGCAGCAAATGATAGCCGTCGGCGCGGCGGCCGATGATGTTGAGGAACAAATTGAGCTTCGCCGGCGCCGGCCAGCCGGCCGAGGCCGTCATCGGCCCCGAACGCCGGCCGCCGCGAGCCGCGCGAAGGAATAGGCGCGGCTGGTCTGCAGCCCCTGCGGCGTATGCAGGCGCCAGCGGTCGACGACCAGGCGCAGGTCGAGGTCGTCGCGGCGGATAAAGACCTTGGCGGGCAGGTCGAAGCGGCCGACCTCGGTATAGCTGCGAATTCGCACCTCCCAGCCCCCCTGAACGAACCGGGTCAGGCGCCCCTGGGCGTCGAGCTGGCGGTCGGAGGCCGGACCGGCCTGGGCCGCCGGGGCCGGCAGCCCCAGGACCCAATAGCGCAGCCCGGAGACGGGCATCTGCAGCCCGGTCTGCTCGTAGAGCAGCTCCTCGGGATCGCTCGCCCAGTGCTGCTGGCGGTTCGCGGTGCGCAGGGTCACGCCGGCGGGCCCGCCGTTGAGCTGGAACTGGCTCTGCCCGAACGGCCCGTCGACCTCGATGGTGTAACCCTTGGGCGCCTGCTGCCAGCTCAACGAGCCCTGCCAGGCATCGTTGCCGTTTTTGACGCCGATGCGACCGAACAGATCCCAGTGCACGAGCTGACTGAGCTGCTGCTGGCGGTGCTCCCAGGCACGGTGCGCATCGGAGACGGCCGGGCGCGGCGGCTGTTGGGCGCAGCCGGCCAGGGCGAGGATTGCGACGGCGAACCACGCCAGCCGAACCCGGGCGCCCGGGCGCGCCTGCGGACGGCTCGTCATTTGGTGAAGCGCCGGATCACCTTGAGTAGGGACTCGTGCTCCGGCGAGGATTTCAGGGCCTCGTTCCAGACCTTGCGGGCCTCGGCCTTCTTGCCGCTGACCCACAGCACCTCACCCAGGTGAGCGCCGATCTCGGCGTCCTTCATCTTGGAGAAGGCGCGGCGCAGGTACTGGGCGGCCTGGTCGAGATGACCGAGCCGGTACTGCACCCAGCCCATGCTGTCCAGGATGGCCGGATCGCCGGGCTGGAGCTTGAGGGCACGCTGAATATAACCCAGCGCCTCGTGATAGCGCTTGGTCCGGTCGGCCAGGGTGTAGCCCAACGCGTTGAGCGCCTGTGCATTGTCCGGCTCACGCTTGATGATGTCCTTCAGGTCGGACTCGAGGACATCGAGGCGGTCGAGCTTCTCGGCGGTCAGGGCGCGCGCGTAGCGCACGTCGGAGTCGTTCGGATCGTCCTTCAGGGCCTGCGTATAGAGCTCGAAGGCCTCGCGGTAGTGCTTGACCTGGCGCAGGATCTCCCCCTCGGCGAGCAGCAGCCGGTGCTTCATGTTGGCGCTCTGGGGCTCGATCTCGTGCAGCCGGGCCTGGGCGGCCTTGACCTTGCCCGATTTGGCCAGCAGGACCGCGATGCGAATCTGCGCCTCGACGTAGTACTGGCCCTCGCGCACCACGCTGTACCAGCGGATCGCCGTCTTGGGCTGGTGGCGGGCTTCCGCGATCTGGCCCATGAAGTAGCTGGCCTCGCTGACGCGCTGGCCGGTCTTGATGAGCCGGCGGAAATAGCCTGCCGCCGGTTTGAGATGGTTGTCCTGCAGCGACAGCAGGCCCATGGCGAACAGCGCGTCGGCGTCGTTGGGCGACTGCTTGAGCATCGCCTCGAACTGGGTCCGGGCAGCACCGAGCTGCTTGGCGTCGATCAGCTTGCGGGCGTAATACAGGCGCAGTTCGCGGTTCTTGGGATAGCGCTTGACCGCCTCGCGCAGCTGCGCCAACGCCTTCTTCGTATGTCCCTGGCGCTCATCGATGGTGGCACTGAGGATATAGGCCTTGGTCCATGCCGGGCGCAGCTTGAGCACCTTGTCGACCGCCCCGCGGGCGATGTCCAGCTTGCCGACCGACAGGGCGAGATGGCCGTAGGCGTAGAGCGCGTCCGGGTTGTCCTGGTGGCGCTCGACGAGCCGCCCCATGACCTTCATCGCCGCTTCCTTGTCCTTCTCGCGGCTGAGCAGGCTGGTGACCAGCATATAGCCCTTGTAGCCCTTGGCCGTGCTGGCGCTGACGACCCGCTCGAGGTGGCTCAAGGCCTCGTCGGTCTTGCCGTTGCGCACCAGCAGCGCGGCGACCACCTGCTGGGCGTCCATGTCGTCGGGCTCCAGGTCGGCCCAGAGGCGGGCGGCCTCCAGGGCCTTGGCGTCATCACGGGCGTAGACCGCGATCCGTGTGGCCCGCTCGGCCACGCGCGGGTCGCGGGACAGACGCGCCGCGTCGACGTAATTGTCGACCGAAACCTTCAGGTCCCCGCGCTGGCCGGCGATCTCGGCGACCAGCAGGCGGTACAGCACGTCGGGCGTAAGCGCATCCTCGGCCCCGCTGGCCTGGGCACTTGGCGGCTGCGAGGCAGGGGCCGCCTGGGGCGCGCGCTCCGGGGCCTGGGACCGCGAAGGCATCTGGGAACAGGCGGACAGGCCGAACAACAGAGGGAAAAGGGCGAAAACGACTTTCTTCATGGACTCTTTCCAGACATTGGGTATGCTGCAGACGGCCAGCCGTTGCCATCTGGGCAACTATAACGAAATTTGGCCTGTTTTACCTTTATAATTAAGGCTGCACTTGTTTTTTCACATGACGATCCCGCAGAATTCTGCGTTTGACGCTGCCCGGCGGCGCAATCCCGCGAGGCGGGGCGCGCCGGGCCCATCCGCCCGTTTCCGGCCCCGCTATGACGAACAGGCATGAGCGCATGACGCTGCTGGCCCTTGGCATCAACCACAAGACGGCCCCCGTGGATATACGGGAGCGGGTCGCGTTCGCCCCGGAAAAACTGTCGGAGGCCCTGCGCGACCTGGCCAGCCGCGGTTCGGTGCAGGAGGCGGCCATCCTCTCGACCTGCAACCGGACCGAGCTCTATCTCGGCCTCGAATCAGGGTCGGACCAATCCGTCATCGACTGGTTCCGTGATTATCACCACCTGAACCCCGACGAGGTCGCGCCCTACCTCTACATTCACCCCGACCAGCAGGCCGTGCGCCACATCCTGCGCGTGGCCAGCGGACTGGATTCGCTGGTCCTCGGCGAACCCCAGATCCTGGGCCAGCTCAAGGACGCCTACCTGCAGGCCACCGATGCGGGCACCGTCGGGCGCATGCTCAACCGCCTGTTCCAGCACACCTTTTCGGTCGCCAAGCAGGTGCGCACGGATACCGCCATCGGCGCCAGCCCCGTGTCCGTGGCCTTCGCGGCGGTCAGCCTGGCCAAGCAGATCTTTGCCGATATGGGCGAGCACACCGCCCTGCTCATCGGGGCCGGCGAGACCATCGAGCTGGTGGCCCGCCACCTGCGCGAAAACGGCATTCGCCAGCTCATCGTCGCCAACCGCACCATCGAGCGCGCCCAGGCCCTGGCCGACGAATTCAACGGCTATGCCATCGGCCTGAGCAACGTGCCCGACCACCTGGCCGAGGCCGATATCATCATCTCCTCGACCGCCAGCCCGCTGCCTATCCTCGGCAAGGGGGCGGTGGAGCGCGCCCTGAAGGCGCGCAAGCGCCGGCCGATGTTCATGGTCGACATCGCCGTGCCGCGCGACATCGAGCCCGAGGTCAGCGGGCTGAACGACGTCTATCTCTACACCGTCGACGACCTGCACGAGGTCATCGAGGAGAACCGCCGCTCGCGCCAGGAGGCCGCCCAACAGGCCGAGGAGATCATCGACACCCAGGTCTCCCACTTCATGGGCTGGCTGAACTCGCTGCAGGCCGTGGACGCCATCCGCTCCTACCGCGAGCACGCCGAAGAGGTGCGCGACCAGACCGTCGCCGCCGCCCTGCGCCAGCTCGCCGCCGGCCACGATCCGCAGGAAGTGCTCACTCAGCTCGGGCGCCTGCTCACCAACCGCCTGATTCACGCCCCGACCGTGCAGCTCCACCGCGCCGCCTATGAGGGCGACGAGGAGCTGCTGCGCATCACCCGCCTGCTGCTAAACCTTCAGGACGACAGCGATCACTGAAACCCCCGTGAAGCCGTCGATCCAAACCAAGCTGGAAAACCTCGCCGAGCGCCTGGAGGAGATCAACGCCCTCCTGGCCGACCCGTCGGTGATCGCCGACCAGAAGCAGTTCCGGTCCCTGTCGCAGGAGTATGCCCAGCTCAACCCGGTGATCGAGAGCTACCGCGACTACCGCGCCGCGCTCGATGACATCGCCTCGGCCCAAGAGATGCTGCGCGACGAGGACCCGGAGCTGCGCGCCATGGCCGAGGACGAGCTCGAGTCAGCCAGCGCACGGCGCGATGAGCTCGAGCTGGCGCTGCAAAAGCACCTCCTGCCGCGCGACCCGAACGACACCAAGAACGTCTTTCTCGAGATCCGCGCCGGCACCGGCGGCGACGAGGCCGCGCTGTTCGCCGGCGACCTGATGCGTATGTACCTGCGCTACGCCGAGCGCCACCGCTGGAACGTGGAGATCATCAGCGAAAGCCACGGCGAGCACGGCGGCTACAAGGAGGTCATCGCCCGTATCGCCGGCGAGGGCGTGTACTCGCGCCTGAAGTTCGAATCGGGCGCCCACCGCGTCCAGCGCGTGCCCGAGACCGAGTCCCAGGGCCGCATCCACACCTCGGCCTGCACCGTCGCGGTGATGCCCGAGGCCGACGAGATGGAAGCGGTCGACATCAACACCGCCGACCTCAAGGTCGACACCTTCCGCGCCTCCGGCGCCGGCGGTCAGCACGTCAACAAGACCGACTCTGCCATTCGCATCACGCACATCCCCAGCGGCATCGTGGTCGAATGCCAGGACGAACGCTCCCAGCACAAGAACCGCGCCCGCGCCATGTCGCTGCTCGCCGCCAAGCTTACCAGCATCGAAGAGGACCGCCGCCAGAGCGAAGAAGCCGCCACCCGGCGCCTGTTGGTCGGCAGCGGCGATCGCTCCGAGCGTATCCGCACCTACAACTTCCCGCAGGGGCGCGTCACCGACCACCGCATCAACCTCACGCTCTACAAGCTCGAAGAAGTCATGCAGGGCGGCCTCGACGAAGTCATCGAGCCGCTGATCAACGAATACCAGGCCGATCAGTTAGCCGCTATAAGCGGCTAAGCCCGGGCACGTTTCACGACAGCCGGATAACCACAGAGGACACGGAGACACAGAGATCGGCGGGAGCAAAGCGTCTTGTTGTTGAGCTATGTTATATCGACGCCCCAAGACCACGGCGCGAAATGGCTTTCGGTAACGAGATGGACTCTAAATAAGCTCAATGCACTCCCCAAGCAATCAACTATCTTTCTCTGTCTTGTCTCGGCGCCTCTGTATCCTCGGTGTTGAAACCCGCGTTTCCAGCGCTCAAGTACGGTTCCCGACCGACTGAACAACCACAGAGGACACGGAGACACAGAGATCGGAGCGAGCAAAGCGTCTTGTTGTTGAGGCATGTTTTATCGACGTCCCAAGACCACGGCGCGAAATGGCTTTCGGTAACGAGATGGACTCTAATAAGCTCAATGCACTCCCCAAGCAATCAACAATTTTTCTCTGTCTTGTCTCGGCGCCTCTGTGTCCTCTGTGTTAACAACGCACGTATCTGACGCCACCGTGACGACGATCGATCAAGCTTTGCGCGAGGCCGCTGCCCGGCTGGCGGCGCACGAGACGGCGCGGCTGGATGCCGAGCTGCTGCTCGCCCATGTCCTGGGCCGGCCGCGGACTTATCTGTATGCATGGCCGGAGCGCGAGCTCGATGTAGAGCGCGCAGCGGCGTTCGACGCCCTGGTCGCGCGCCGCGCCGCAGGTGAGCCGGTGGCCTATCTGGTGGGCGCGCGCGAGTTCTGGTCGCGCGCGCTCGCGGTCACACCGGCCACGCTGATCCCGCGCCCGGAGACCGAGCTGTTGGTCGAGGCGGCGCTGGAGCGGATTCCCGTTGAAGCATCGTGGCGGGTGGCGGACCTCGGTACGGGCTCGGGGGCGATTGCCATCGCCGTGGCCGCCGAGCGCCCGGCCTGCGCGCTGATTGCCACCGACCGCTCGGCCGCGGCCCTGGCGGTCGCCCAATCCAATGCCGAACGCCACGTGCCGGGCCAGGTCAGCTTCGTGTGCGCCGACTGGCTGGCGCCGTTTCGCAAAGAGGCCTTCGACCTCATCGCGGCCAATCCGCCGTATGTTGCGCAGGCCGACCCGCACCTCGCCCTCGGCGACGTGCGCTTCGAGCCGGTGGGGGCGCTGGCCGCCGGGCCGGACGGCCTGGATGCTATTCGTCGTATCGTGGCCGAAACGACGCACTGCCTGCGCCCCGGCGGCTGGCTGCTGGTCGAGCACGGCTACGATCAGGCAGCGGCCGTCGCCAAGCTCCTGGACGAAAAGGGATTCCTGGACATCGCCTGCCTGCGCGATCCGGCCGGACAGCCTCGCGTCAGCCTCGGCCGGCGGCCCGGTGGCGCGCCCAGCGACACGTGAGCAAGCGCTTATCCCCACAAATTGCCTTGATTAATTCTTGATTAAACCGGCCACCGCGCTAGGATGTTAAAGAAACCCCGGCGAGCGGTGTGTGTGTGCCGTGATCAAACAACGCGAAATCCTGTTCTGTACCCTCCACCCGGACCCCAACCAGGCCGGCTCGGCGGCGCTGTTGCTGACCGACATGGAGGGCATCCGCGATCCGCGCCCCATCGAACCGCACCGCCTGCACCTGAGCTACGACCTGACGGTCATCACCTACCAGGAAATCGAATCCGGGCTCGCCGAGGTCGGCTTCCATCTCGACAACAGCCTCATGACCAAGCTCAAACGCGCACTCATCCATTACACGGAAGAGACGGCGCGTGCGAACCTGGGCTGCCCGAAGGGCAAGACCAACTGCACCGACGGCGTGTTCGTCAGCCGCTACCAGCGCCTGCAGCACGGCTGCCGCGACCAGCGCCCGGACCACTGGCGCAACTACCTCTGATCCCGCCCCGCGCCTGAACCGGCGGCGCATTCGTCCAACGCGTCTCCCGCGCGCCGGCCCCCGGCCGTGTCATGGCGTATAATTGTCGAATAGTCACGCGATGCCAGCCGGCCATACCATGCCCGACCAGCCCACAGCCAGAACCTCCGTTCCCCTCGAACCCGACGCCGTGCTCGATGACGAGCGCCTGCTGCGCTACAGCCGCCAGATCATGCTGCCGCAGGTCGATGCCGAGGGGCAGGAGCGCCTGCTCACCTCGCGTGCCCTGGTCCTCGGTGTGGGCGGCCTCGGCTCGCCCGTGGTCATGTATCTCGCCGCCGCCGGCGTCGGTCACCTCACCCTGGTCGACTATGACGCGGTCGAGCTGTCCAACCTCCAGCGCCAGGTCGTGCACCGCAGCGCCGATCTCGGCCGGCCCAAGGTCGAATCGGCCCGCGATACCCTCGCCTCACTCAACCCCGACGTGAAGGTCAACACCGTCGCCGCCCGCCTCGAGGGCGACGCCCTCGCCGCACAGGTCGCCGACGCCGACGTGGTCATCGACGCCAGCGACAACTTTGCCACGCGCTTTGCCTTGAACGACGCCTGCGTCGCCGCCCGCAAACCGCTGGTCTCCGGCGCCGCCATTCGCATGGAAGGACAGATATCGGTCTTCCGCCCCGACCGCGGTGGGCCCTGCTACCGCTGCCTGTACCGAGACGAAGGCGGCATCGAGGAGACCTGCAGCGAAAACGGCATCCTCGCGCCCGTGGTCGGCGTCATCGGCAGCCTGCAGGCCGTCGAGGCAATCAAGGTATTGCTGGATATCGGCGAACCGCTCGACGGACGCCTGCTGCTGTTCGACGCCCTGGCCATGGAATGGCGGACGCTCAAGCTAAAAAAAGACCCCGAGTGCCCGGTCTGCGGCACCCGCCGCTAATCGCACTTAGCCCTCCGTCTTGAGCCCCTCTCCCTCAGGGAGAGGGGTTGGGGTGAGGGGAGATCAAACAACTTGCTCGTATTTCCCCTCATCCCATCCTTCCCCCTGAGGGGGAAGGGGCCCTTCGTTCCAATTCCTCAGCCCCTGTCCCTCGGAGACCTCGGTAACCCCTTGCGGGCTCGAAGGATAGGATGAGGGGATCAGAAAACGGGCTTTTGCATACCGTTCCCCTTTAAGTATCTCGGCACCCCCCTCCGGGGCCTCGGTACCCCCTTGAGGGGTGGAAGGACAGGATGAGGGGATCAAAACAGGCTTCTACTTAATCATTTACCAGACGAAGCGTTCAACTCAATCCTCCACCTTCCGCCGCAGCGACTTGATCTTCCCCCGCCGCGCCTTCTGGTCCAGGCGCTTCTGCTTCGCCGCCTTCGAAGGTTTCGTCGGTTTTCGCGTCTTCGGCGTCACGCCGACACTCTTGACCAGCTCGCGCAGCCGCTCCAGCGCCTCCTCCCGATTCTTCTCCTGGGTGCGATAGCGCTGCGCCTTGATGACGACCACGCCCTCCTTCGTGATTCGCTGGTCCCGACGCTTCAGCAGGCGCTCCTTGTAGAAATCCGGCAGCGACGAGCCCTCGATGTCGAAGCGCAGGTGGACCGCGCTGGACACCTTGTTCACGTTCTGACCGCCCGCGCCCTGGGCACGAATGGCCGTCAGCTCGACCTCCGAAAGCGGGATCGAGACGCGGGCGGAAATCTGAAGGTAGGAGTCGTCGGGGGACATGAGGTAATTCTGCGGTAGCGGGCCGCCGGATCGCAAGCGGCCGAGCGCCTTGCCGTAGCCAGCTGTCAGGTGAATACGATCACTGTTCAGCTTGTGCTTCCATTCAATTTTTTTCCATAATAAACAAGCGCAAGACCCAATATTGACCGTACCGCTGAACCCGAGCCACTCTGAATGTGGGAAATCGATCGTATCAGGCCACCTCTTTGGCGAACACTGCCGGCGGCTTTTTGCCCAGTGAACGGTGCGGCCGGACATGATTGTAATGCTCTCGCCAGAGTTCGATGGTGGCCCGTGCATCGGGCAGACTGGCGAACCAGTGTAGGTTTAGGCAGTAGTCACGGAACTTGCCGTTGAAGCTCTCGACGAAGGCGTTCTGGGTTGGCTTTCCGGGCTGGATAAAATGCAGTTTCACGCCGGATTGTTTTGCCCAAAAGAACAGGGCCTT
>DATFLL010000030.1:0-38571 GCA_035267785.1 Gammaproteobacteria bacterium
ACGGGCGGAGTCGTCCGTTCGCAATCAGCAGCTGGCAGCAAGAGATAACTACCCACGCTCTTGCTGCCGACTGCAAACTGACATCTGCCAACTTGCGTCGTCTCTGCGTCCTTTGCGTTCCTTTCCAGAGCACTTCCAATAGCCGCCGAGTACACGGAGGCACAGGCGGAGGTGTCGGGTTACGCTTGGCTAGCCCGACCTACGGCGGCTGCCGCCCTTCGGGCGATCGCCTCACCCCTCACCCCTCACCCCTCACGTCTTATTCTTCCTGCCAACTGCCAACTGCCAACTGCCAACTGCCAACTGCCAACTGCCAACTGCCAACTGCCAACTGCCAACTGCCAACTCGCCCGCCTCGCGTGCAGACATTTCATGTGGCCGGCGGATATTCCCCAAACGCCGGCAAATCGTCCTCAGCGCTGCAAGACCAGCTCGTGCGCGAGTCCCAGAAGATGCGCGCCTGCGGTCGGATGCTCGGCTCCATATCGAGCGAGCCGGCAGGGATCACCGCCCCACGGAGTTCCGGCGAGAACCGGGGCAGTGGGCTGCCGCACTGCCGGCAAAACCACCTGGCGAAGCGTTCCGCCTCCGGCACCTTATAGTGCCCGACCAGCTCCTCGCCTTTGGTCCAGTTCACCTTGTCCGTGGCCACCAATAAATTGCTCGCGTGGCCGGTCCCGCTGGCCTTGCGGCAGCGGCTGCAGTGGCAGTGATAGAACCGTGTGGGCTCGCCTTCGATCTCGTAGTGCACCGCCCCGCACAGACAGCTTCCGGTCAATCGTTCGACTGACATGCGTGTTCCCCTGTTGTCGCCCCGGACGGACCGCCAGTATGCCGGATTTAGGCTACCGAAAGGAAAATCTGCGCCGACCGGGCTCCACTGGGCCGAATCCTTACAAGATATTCCCGATTTTTTAATGAGTTAGGCATCGCGCACCGCCTTTGGCTTGCGCCCGCTGAAAATGTGACTAAGATCACATTAAAGGGGAGTCATTAGCAGAATTTATTGGGGTGAACCATGGCGGTCGAACAGACAGAACTCAAAATCATGTCCGACGAGGAGATTGAGGCCGAGCTCCAGCACGAGAACCCCGATCCCGAGGCCGGCGCCAAGGTCACCTACCACGGCGAAGAGCGCCGGTCGGGCGAGGATCGGCGCAGCGGGCCAGCGGACCGGCGCGCGATGGTACGCTTCGAGCCCGAGAAGGGCCAGACGGACCGCCGCTCCGGCAAGGATCGGCGCAAGAATACCCGCGCCGACGACCTCTGGGAGCGCCGCGACTTCTGAGCTGCCCCGCCGCCCTTCGGGCGGAGTCGGCGTCCGCCCTGTCGGGCGGAGTTGTCAGTAGTCAGTCTGCAGTTTTCAGAAAGAGAAAAGGGTTCAAGCTTTTGCTGCCAACTGCCAACTGCCAACTGCCAACTGCCAACTGCCAACTGCCAACTGCCAACTGCCAACTGCCAACTGCCAACTTCGCCCGTAGGGCGACTCACCGTTCGATCGACCAGAGCAGGTCGGCCCCGCTGCTGGCAGAGCCGCTCTCGGTGCGCAGCTCCCAGTGCGGAGTCAGCTGAAAACGGAACTGCAGCACCTGCGAGGGCTCGAACAGCCCGACCGTATAGGCGACATATATCCTCGGCGACAGATAGGTCCCAAGGAGCAGGGCGGGCTGCTGGGTGCCCTTGGCCGTGCCCGACTGCTCGGTGATCTGTACATCCTGGATACCGAACATCGTTCCGATGCGTTTCGCGATGAGCCCCCCGCCCTGCAGCCCGAGCGAGGTGGCGGCCGCGTAGACCAGGTTGCCCTCGGACTTGGAGGCGGCGTTCAGCGGTCGGCCGACCACCAGGTAGGACAGGATATCGCTCTCGTCCATGCTCGGGTCGGAGAACAGGGATACGCGCGGGGCCTTCAGGGGTCCCTGCACGCGGACACCGACGACGACCTGGCCGCTGGTGGTCTCGCCGATGCGGCGCACCGCACGGGCGTCGATGTTGGGATTGGTGATGGGTCCGCCCGGGAACAGCAGCCGCCCCTGTTCGACGGTCAGTTGGCGACCGTAGATCTTGTATTTGCCCTCCGTGACGCGGATCTCGCCTTCGCCCATGGTCGCCTGTCCGGGTTCGTCGATCGCGACCAGCCCCCCGCCGAGCTTGCCGCTCAGACCGAATCCCTGAAAATTGACCGAGTCACCGAGGACAATCTTCACCCGCGTGTACAGCCGCCAGCGCGTGCGCGGCTTGCCGGCCTGTTCCGCGCCGGTGATCACCACGTCCGGGGAGGCCGTAACCGGCGGTTTGTACTTGCCCGGCTCCAGGCGCGCCTGCGGCACGCGCACATTGCCGGTGAGGTGGGCCTGATAATGTTCGACCCGCAGCGCGAGCTTGGGTGAAGCGATGACCTTGGCCTCGGGGATATCGGCCACGGTGAGCTTCTCGCCCTCCAGCGTGAGATCCGCGCTTCCGCCTTGCAGCACGTCCGTGTCGGCATGCCCACGCAGCTCGAGTGTGCCGTCGCCCGAAGTCACATGCCCCTCGAAAGCCAGCCGGTCGGAACCCGAATTGCGGACGCTCAGGGCAATCTGGCGCAAGCGCAGCCCCAGCCGCGGAATCTCGACACCCGCCCGGCCCACCGTCAGCTCCCCACGCAGTGAGGGGCTGCCCAGGGTTGCGCCGATCGCGATGCGCCCGTGCAACTCGCCGCTGGCGTGGGCCAGCTCGGGGAAGGCTGCCGGCAACCACTGCAACCCGACGTGGTTGGCCTCGACCGAGGCGTCGACAGGTTGGTCGGGCAGGGAGGTTTGCGTATCCGCGAATCGTGGCAGCTTCAACTCGCCCCTTAATCGGCCGTCGTCTCCAAGGTCCAGCTGCAGGCTGCCGTGCAGCCCCGCGGCGGTCGTCGTGACGCGCACGCGCCCTTCGCGGTATGGCGCGGCCTGCATTGCCCCGCCATTCGGGGCGTACATTAGCGAGCCGGCCGGCAGGCTGAGCTCCACGTCCGCCTGGCGCGACGTCGCCGAGGCCGTCAGCCGTGCCGTGGCGTTGGCCACGCCGGTGAGGTAGACGCCGGGCGGCAGCCAGGTATCGACCAGGGCCAGCGGCAGGCGCCGTACCTGGACGGCTCCGTGCCAACCGTCGCCGCGTTGCCACCCACCCTGTAGGCAAAGCCGGGCCGGCGTCGCGGTCACACAGTTCTGGGCGACGTCGATGCCGGCGCGGCTCACGGTAACGTCTCCCGCCCGGGCCAGTGTCCACTGGCCAAACGGCCTGGAGCTGAACGCCAGCCGCGTCAGGCGACCCTGCCAGTTTTCCTCGGCCAGCGCGCCGTCAATGCCGATCTGCAGTTCGGTCCCGCCCGAGCGAGCGGCGATCGCGACGTGATGGCGTGCCGCGCGGCCGGTAGCCTCGATGTTGAGCGCTTCGATGGCATTGTTTTGCAACTGCAGGCCGCTCACATCGGCCCGCAGGTTGGACGGTTTGGCGTTGCTGAGGTCAACGTCGGCCTCGACCTTGGCCTGGGCGGCGCCGTAGTCGCGCCAAGCCAGCTTGGCCGCATCGAGGTGCACACTTAGGGCGGGGCGCTTGCGCGGACCGCGGAGGCGACCTTCCGCGTTCAAGGTGCCCTGTGCATCGGGCAGCACGGCGGCCAGATCGGGAGCCTTCAGCGACCAGTGCAGCGCCCAGGTTCGCGTTACGGTACCACTCGCCGTCAGGTGCGCCTTGCCGTGCGTGATACCGGCCTGCGGAAGATCCAGATTCGCGCCCCGCGTGCGAAGTGTCAGCGATGCCTTCAACGGCTGGCCGCGCAGTTGGCCTTCCAGGCGACCGATCCGCGTATCGGTATCGAGTTGGCCCTTGTCGACCCCGCCCGAGTGTTCGAGGGCGAAGTCGATCCTGCCGGGCCAGTCTTTCCACTGCCGCGCCGGATCGAGCCCGCGGCCGGTTGCGCTGACCGACCAGCTCGGCGCCGGTTTCCACGCGACCCGACCCTTCCCGTTGACGTGTCCGCCGAGGGGATCGCCTCTCAGCGAGGTCAGGCGCAGCGAACAGGTATCGCCGTCGCCTTCGGCCTGCCAGTGGCCGAGCGGAGTGCCTGCAGCGGTCAGTCCCGCACCCAGCGACACATGGTACTGCGCCGGTGTCCCCTCGACCGACGCGCGGCCCTGGCCGCTTTCGACCTGCGCCTGACCGCGCAGCGGCCAGCGCAGGGCGTGCCACTCGGCCTGGAGATCGAAGCGGTTCCCGGCGGCCTGGTCCAGATGACCGCGCGCCGACAGGCGGGTCGGCGTCCCGGGCACGCTGGCTTCAAGCCGATCGAGCAGCCAGCGACCCGCATTGCGGCGCACCTCCAGTGCGGCGTCGAACTCGCCGAGCTCGGCGTCGTGCGCCTTCACATCGGCGTTAGCGTCGAACCGCGCAAACGTGCCTTTGCCCCGGGCTTCGCCGCTGAGGGTGATCGCACGGGCGCCCGGCACCAGGTCGCGCAGCTTCGCCGCGTCGAACTGGACCCGGCCCTGCCACTGCGGAGTCTTCAACAGGGCGGTCAAACCCGCGTGCAGCTCGGCTCGAAACGGTTTGGCGAGCGTCTGGCGTATCTGCAGGTTCCGCACAGTGCCCGTTATCTGGCCGGAGCCTTCGAACGCAGCCCGCCCCGGTGGCTGCAGCCGCCACTGCGTATGCAGTTGCGTGCGATACGGGGCGCGCGGCGCGACGCGTCCGTCGAGCACGACCGACCAGGTGTCCGCCGCAACCCGGAACGTAGCGATGCGAATACGCTTGGCGTCCGCCGTCCCGTTCAGGTCGATGCGTTCGACGGTCAGCGGTGCCGCCGCACCGGGTCGCTGCACTCGCAGGTGTTCGACGCGCAGGTCGTCGAGGCTGACCGCGAGCGGGGGCGTCAGTGTCGGGGAGGGCAGCGTCTGGGGCGGCGCGGCGCGCCTGGACTGCTTTTGCGTGACCACGAGATCGGTCAGGTGCACGTGCGTGATGTGCACGCGCCCGGCGAACAGGGCGCCGGGCTGCCAGTCCAGACTCGCGCGGGCGACCGTGACCTTGGCGCCAGGCCCATCGTACACCAGGCCCTTGGCCTCGATCGGTCCCAGCAGTCGCCCATGCAGCTGTGAGGCACGCAGCTCTCCAGGGATCGTGCGCGCCGCGAGGGCGAAGGCCCAGCGCAGCCCCCGTTCGCTGTTCAGCACGTAGCCGGCCGTACCTCCCACCGCGGCGAGCAGCGTGACCGACACCAGGACGGCGATGAGTCGTCTGCGTCTCACAGGTCCGGTCCGATTGAAATATGGATACGCCACGGTTGGCCTTCACGGCTCAACGCGCTGGCCACGTCCAGGCGAATGGGGCCGACCGGCGAGCGCCAGCGCAGGCCCACGCCCGCGCCGCGCTCCAGCGGCCCGGACAGATCGTCCAGGGCGTTGCCGACGTCGTAGAACACGGCCGCGCCCAAGCGCCCGCGAATCGTGTGCTCGTATTCCAGGCTGCCGACGACGAGATAATCGCCGCCGATGACCTGGCCGGTCGCGTCGGTCGGACCGAGGGTGTTGTAACCGTAGCCGCGCACGCTGCGGTCGCCGCCCGCGAAAAACCGCATCGACGCCGGCAGTGTCGAGAACTCCGGCACCCAACTGTAGCCAAGACTGGTTCGTGCGATCCAGCGGGCGTTGTCGCCGGCCGTGCCGATGAGCTTGGCATCCAGTCGTGTCTGTGTAAACGACGTGTCCGACAAAACCGAGTCGGCCGCCCCGCGCAGCAGCAGCGAGACCGAATTGCCGTGTCTGGGATACACCCGGTTGTCGGCGTGCACGCGCGACCACAGCACGCTGGGAACCAGCAAAGTCGAACGCCCCTGATCGGTGCCCACCGTGTAGGCCTCCTGTTGGTAGCTCAGGCCCCAGGTCTCCGTCCAACTCCCGCGCCGATGCGTATAGCTCACGCCGTATTTCGTGATTCGGCTGCGCGCCGTGTCCGTCGTCTCGTCGTCGTAGCCGGCGGAGTAGACCAGTTGATCGGTCCGCGGGTGCGCCATCGGGACGATGTAGCTGGCGGTATAGGAGTCCCCGATCTGTGAGACCTTGGCGTTGAGCTTGACGCGATGGCCGCGGCGGTTGACCCAGCGCCGCTCCCAGCCGGCGCTGCCGCGCGGTCCGGTGTCGGTCCCGTAGCCGATGCCGAACGTGTATTTGTTCGGTTTGCGCGGCGTCAGAGTGATCACGATGGGTACTTCCCGGTCGACCGCCTCGTCGCGTTTCGGCGAGACGGTCACCAGTTGAAAATAGTCGCTGTCGACCAGGGCGCTCTGCAGCTCGACCAGCTTGGCCGAGTCGAAGGGCTCGCCCTGTTTGAAGTCGACGTAGCGGCGCAGCAGATCCGGGTCGAGCTGAGACTGCTCGAAACGCACCGGACCGAACAGGTAGCGCGGGCCCGTGTCGATATATAGGTATATCTCGGCGCGGTGGCGGACGGGGTCGACCGCGATCTCGTGGCGCGTGAGCTTGGCGTCGAAGTAGCCGCGTTCGGCCGCGACGTTCTGCAGCGACTCCTTGAACTTCTCGTACTCGGCATCGTTCAGACTGTCGCCGACCTTCAGCGGCAATTTCTCGACCAAGGTGCTGAAGGCGGGATCGGATTTGCCGACGCCGTCAACGCGCACGTCCACCTTGTCGATACGCACCTGCCGCCCCGGCTTGATGTCGATTTCGGCCAGCCACTTCGACTCGGTGCGTTTGAGTGACGTCGCGACTGACGCCTCGTAGTAGCCAAAGGGACGCAGGGCCGTTTGTACCTCCTTGGGCGCGCGGCGCAGCAGCAACCTCATGCCCGCTTCGGACAGATCGCTGTCGTCCTTGTGGTGAGCGAGGCTAAGGTGAGCCAGCACGTTCTCGCGCAGCGCGCCGCTGATGCCCTTGACCTCGACGCTTATCGGCACGGCCGCCGCGGCTTCGAATGCAACCAGCCACAGCAGCAGGGCGACGGTCAGTTGGCGGGCATGGTGTATGGCGAGGTGCATTTGGACGCGCGCAGCGACAGGCCCGGGACCTGTTGGATACGACGGTGACGGTGCCGATACTGCACGCCCGGGCGGGCCGGCTCCCTTCGCCGATTGACGGCGCGACCGCGAACGGTTCTCCACCGTGCGCGGCGTACCTACCGATAATCATGCGCCCACGGACCACATCGTTCAAGGCCGCCGACGCCGCCGGTTTTCCTCTGAAATACCCCCGATACCGGAGCACTAACGTCTCTGACCTCACATTCGCTTCGACAAACCATTGAACCGACCAATGAGTGTGCGCGACACAGTCTTCAACACGAAGCCAAAAGACGGAGACAGGCCATGAAAAAGGAATCCGTGATCGGACTACTCGGCGCGTGCTGCATCGCGCTTTCACCTCTGACCGCAAGTGCCGCCGACAAATTGCCGACAGTCAAGGCGCACTCCAGCGTCGCGACGGTCAAGGTGCGCCCGCGCGCGGTGCAGCGCACGACCAGCCACTCCCGACTCCCGGGCCGCGCGTCCGCGGCTTCGAAGCACCTGCGGGCACGCATTACGCCGCGCGGGTTGGGTTCGGCGGGGGAGGCGGCCCGCGCGGCCCAGGCGGCACGCGGTGCAAAACAGGTGCGCGACGCGGCGGATGCAATGCGTGGGCTGCAAGGCGGGCATGCCGTCGACCCCATGCACATGGGTCTGGGTGCGAACAACACCGGACCGTGTATCGCCGGTCATTGCGCACCCGGTCCGCAGAACGCCGGCGGGCACCATCACTCCAGCCCCACGGGCTTGCCCATGCCCGATCTGCCCAGCAACCGCGACAAGCGCGGCGGCGGCCTGGCACCGGACCCCGAAGGCGATCTGCACGAGATGGTCGGCAACATCGCCGGGCAGGACGCCAGCGGACGCTCGCGCCCGCGGCGTACGCGAGGCGAAAGCCATGAGAGTCACAGCAACAGCAGCGGTTTTTCCTACAGGCGCGACGGCATCACCTATGACGATGGCGGTGAGATGACGACCGAGCGCAGCAACCCGGACGGCTCATCGGCTTACGTGCATACCGAGTACAATTCCACCTCGCGCACCTACGATCACGTGGTCGTGGAGAAGAACCCCGACGGTTCGACCGAAAAACGTACCCAGTCGGGCAACTACGGTCCCGACGGTGTGCCCGAGGAAGTCGGCGACGACCACGGCTCCGCCGTCGGTCACCGCCAGCCCGGTGAGAACGCGCCCGGCGAAGTGTCGAACGAGGAGGACGTGCCCGGCGAGCACGGTGGGCTGGCCGAGACGCAGACGATCGAGACCGCCTCGCGCCACGGCGGCTACGTCCCGCCGAACTATCAGCCGCGTCCGTCGGTGTCGCACAACCCGACCAAGGTCGACCCGGGCCCGGACGGCGCGACGCCGAAGCCGGACGGCGCCCACCTGATCGTCAATCGTGAGCGTCTGGTCACCAACCCCGAGGCCGTGCACGAGGCACCGCACGGTGGCTTCGTCCCGCGGCTGCCCGACGGGCCGAATCAGGTCGACCCGCCGCGCCCGGGTACGGGGCGTTAGCTACCGGCGTGGAGCGCGAGGCGCTTCGCCGCGGGCCGCTTGCCGAGAACGCTTGAACGTCGTGCGGCGCACCGGAACGAGATCGGGAAGCTCGCTTCGGTGCGCCACGGACCGAGTTTCGCCCGGCGAACGCTACCGGCCCGCGCCGCCCGGATAGCGGGGTCGACTATTCGGTGGCCCCCGCCTGCTCGAGCATTTTGATCACCTGCGGTGAGGCGTGCACGTTCTTTGCCAGCTGCAGGGGCTTGAGCTTCATGAAGGTGTGCTCCCAGTTGACGTTAGCGCCATGGGCGATGAGGATGCGCACGATGTTGTCGTGTCGGCGAGCGATCGCGACCCATAGGGGCGTCACGGTGTATTTTTCCTGGTTGACATTCACGCCGCGCGAAAGCAGTTCCTCAACCTTGGCGGCGTTTCCGCGGCTCGCCCATTCCACCAAGTCCGTCTTCAGATCCTGCTGCCAATATTTCTTCGTCCGGCTCTTCGTCGAGAATTTCATCTTCTTCAGGTCGTAGGCGAGTGTCGCCGAGCGCGGGATACGCCATTTCCATTTGACGTAAGAGCTATAGTGGGCGGCATCGAACGGTACGCCAAAAGTGATGAAGCGGTTACCGGCCGGGTTGATCGCATAGGTCGGTAGATCGACACCGTAATCCGTCAGCGGCGGTACCATCGGCGAGAAGATGAGGTCGTTGCGCTTGCCGGTATTGAGGTCAATCAATGTGAACCCGCGGCCGCGTTCCTGAAATGGCCAAACGTAGTAGTGACCCTGAAAGGCATTCGCCCGCGCTGCCATACTGGCATTCATCTTCATAGTCAGACGCTCGAACAGTCCCTGGTAGGCCTGTTGCTTTAGGGCCTTGCCGACCGCATCGCTGAGGTCGAAGGCCGCCCACATCAGGTCCGTGGTCGCCTGTATGGCAGCGCGGTTTTGCGCCATGCGCTCGGCGATGATACTGGACTGAATGGAGGTGATGCGCGAGCTGTGGGCCATTTCGCGGCCGAGGCGCGTCGTATCGCGGCTCCTGATTTCGCGTTGGGCCTGGATCATCGCCTGATCGCTGCTGCGCTGCATCGACTGCAGGATGAGGCTTTCGCGCTGCTGCGCGTCGAACCGCTCCGGCGTCGAGGACGACGCATTGGCCTTGGCGAGAAAGCCGTATTGCTTGAGTGTCTGCCTGAAAACGTCCAGTTGCCAATTGACTGTGTACGGGTTGGTCATGGGCGCCAGGTAATGAGGCTGGTACCACAGGCGCCTGCCGTTGCTCAAGGAGAACGCCGCCATGCCATAGAGTTCGCGTGCCAGGATCAGTTTTCCCTGATAGGGGAACAGGATGTCCGGTTGCCCCTGGAAGGTCGCTTTGGTCGGACTGGCGGCGACCATGGAGGTGGGCAGGGTCCGGCCGAAGAGCCGCTTGCCGGTTTTGGCGTCCAGGGCCATGAGCCGATCGGTTGTGGCGAAGAGCAGGCGTCCGTCGATGTGCAGCAGCGAGCTGGTAACCCGCGCCGAAAGGGGATAGCGCCATAGGCGCCGGCCGCGCTTCAAGTCGACGCACTCGATGGAGAAGGTCCCCCTCGGTCGCGACGAGGCCTCCAACAGGGGGCCGTCGCCGCGCAACAAGAAGATCTTCCCCTGGGCCACCGATGCCATACGAATGGCGGGGTGTTGCGCGTCGTAGCGCCATACCAGGGCACCATGGCCCGCGCGAAGCCGGGCCAGACCCTGCATTCCGACCAGCACCTCGTCATCGTCCTGGCGGAAGATGTCGAGCGCCCGGAAGGCCGGCCAGGGCGCCGCCGCGCTCCACTGCGCCGCGCCGGTCGCCAGTGACAAGGCATGGACCTCGCGGCTGACCAACAGCACGGAACCCCCCTCGACCGCGAGCTTGTAGGGTTTGTCGTCCTTCGAGCGAGTCGCGACCTTGGTCTCCCAGCGTACCGTGCCGGTCGCGGCGTCCAAGGCACTTACCGTCCAGGTGTTGTCTTCGAACCCCGTTGCGACCAGCACTGAACCGGCGGTGACCACTCGAAAGGGCGAGGCCACCGTGCGTTCCCAACGCTTGGTCCCTTTGTTCGGGTCGTAGGCCAGCAAACGCAATTCGTCCTTGCCACGACCGCCCAGTATGATGGTCGGGGTCGTGGCAAGGACCGAGTAGCGTCCGTTGCGTATCGCCGGGCGCGCACTGCGCCAGAGCTGGGTACCATTGGTCGTGTCATAGAGAATGATGTCCTTGAAGTCCGGAATACCGAGGTAGGCCCCGGATTCCACCGTTCCGACCAGCAACCGATGGTTGCCGACGTAGGTCGCAAAGTCGGCACCCTCTTCGGGGAAGGTCGTTTCCCACAGGGGCTTCGGCTGCTGCGGGCCGAGCTCGCGCGCCAATGCGCGGGTGCTGGGCATCGCATCGCCCCGCGCCACCTCGCCGCCGCGTCCGGTCATCGCCGCCAGGCCGTCGCCGAAGATCATCCGGTCCTGGGCCGTGCACCCCGCCAGCAGAGCCGCCGCCAATAGAGTTAGAGCCGATTTCCAATTTCGCGTCACCATGTCTTTCTCCATGTGCCGGTGGGGCGGGCGAGGTGCACCGATCATTTGACGTCGATCTGGGAGTTGTCGACGATCGTGCGGATGTCGTCCTTGTACTTGTCGAAATACTCACTGAAATGTTCGATGAACACGATCGTATACATGAAGATCATGTCCTTCTTCTTGGTCAAAACGAACAGCGCCTTCCCCTTGCCGTCGGGCCGGTCGACGATCATGCTCAGCCATTGTTTGTCGAGCTTGAGCCCCCTGAAGCGCTTGGCGGTGCTTGCCGGATAGCCCTGGCCGCTAAGCCCCTTGAGGACGCGCTTCCAATACCGTTCCAGGCTGAACCCGGCCGTCCCGAAAACCGGGTGGAGGATATCAGCAGTGAAGGCGATGCCGACCTTGGCTTTGTCCGCAGCCGGCGACATCTGGACCTGATACTTGTTGACAGGCTGCATCTGCCAGCGGTCGGGGAGGTCGAACGAATAATCAAATTTGTTCTGATATTGTGCCACCACCTCCTGCGGCGTTTGGGCCCGTGCCAGCCCCGTGCTCAGCGAGAGCGCAAGGCCCATCAATACGAGTTGGCCGGCGCGACGCAGCGTGTCGTATGCGAATGAGGTAGCGGTACGGCCGGCAGCGGCCTCGGGCCCATTGGGTATCATCGTTTTCTCCTTGCAGTGCGGTCGTTTCGTAACCGGGTCCATTTCCAAAGATGGCGCCCGGCGTTTCGTTGCCTACCGGCGACGATCGGTCAGACGTAAAAGGGGGGTAAGAGGCCGTGCGGCAAGAGGGGTCGGTCTTCGCAGTCCGGCTAACTTCCTCCGATAGACCATTCATACTGCCACCGGGTGTCCTTGTCTAGTTAGACCCGGCGAATATGAAACATTACTTGATCCATATCAAGCACGGCTAGCCCTTGACGGTCATGGGGGTACCAGCTGAACGGCCCGCGTTGCACCATGATGGTTCGCATCCGTATCCCGGCGGACGCGAGGACGGTGAACGGGGGGCTTGTCGTCACCGATGCGCCGCCGGCGCATCCGGGTGCCCGGTCCACGTCGCTGTAAAGGCCCGGCGCGATGGCGCTCGCCTTTGTCGGCGTTCTGCGGTATTTTTTCGGGAAGTCGTCACACCCGATATCCGAGCCGCGGCGGCGACCGAGCGGCGGTCCGCCGCCAAGCAAACTTTAAAATCACCCAGGGAGTGTTGTTGTGCCAAGGAAACTGGTATTGCTTGTAATCCTGGCACTCGCCGTCCCGCTGCTCATACAGTGCGCCGGTGGAGGTCATCCCCATCCGGGCGGCGCAGCCTGGGTCTCCGTGTCGGTCAAGGTACTCAAATGAGCGGCTGCCGGGGCCCGATGAGCCGCATCGCGTCGCTCCTTGCGCTCATCGCAGCATTGGCCCTCGGCCAGTGCGCACTGGCCGGCACCAACGAGTCGAGCTTCACGCCCGATAGCATTCTCGTGCCGGTCCGTGCGGTGGGTTTCGAAAACAGCGCGACCGGCGCCGACACGCCAATCTATACGTGCCCGGGCGGCAGCGAATCGGCCTGCCGTGTCGACTTCACCGATCAAGCCGCATTGGCCGGGCTGTTCGCCGGTCCTTCGGCGATCACGCCGGGCACCTACGACAGGCTGTACGTCTCGACCTGTACCACCGAGGGGTCCTACAGCGCGCTGGTGCGCGGTCGCGTCACGCTGGGCGGAACGACCTATTACACGGCCGACACCAGCGCCGGCGGCGACCCGCTGACGACCTCGGCCGCCGCCGAAGGTTACACCAGTGTACGCTTCGACGGATGCCGCCGACGCTACAACCTCCCCGCGCCGGTGACCATCGCGGCCGGCGATACCATCGACCTCAGTCTGTTCGTCACCAACGTCAACATCGCCTGGGCACGCCTCGGCTCGCCGACGATCCCCAGCGGCTGTCGCACCAATGCGGCGCATACGCAGAGTGTGTGCATGGCCTATCCGGACGCCGTGCCGTACCTCGGGACCGCTTCGCCGGTGTTGGAGCGCTATTACATCGTCGAAGACATGACGCACCCGTCACACGTGGGCGGCATGATCCTTTTGGTGACCGACCCGGCGAGCGATGCGGTCCTGGCCGGCTTCACGCGCCGTTACTTTTCCGCGGACTCGGTGCCGCCGAACGGCACGTTCGACACACCCCTCAAGTCGATCGTTCCAGCCTCGGATGGCAGTTACGCACTCGAGAGTTACGGTTCCACCGCCACCGCCACCGACACAGGCTACTTGCGCTTTGGCGCCTTCCGCCGGCGCAGTCATTCGGGTACGTACCTCGAACCGGATGGCACTTCCGTTCCCTATTACGCCTACCGCGACATCGCGCGCGAGCTGCCGAGTTGTCCGGCCGGGCCGCTGTTCACCACCGCGCCGGTGATGATCGACAATTCGGTTACCCCTGCGGTGATGCCGGACTTCAACGCGATTGTGCCCCTGGGTAATTTCAACCCCGGCGGCGGACATGTCTTCCCGACCGATCATATCTATTTCTATCTCAAGCTCGTCGCGCCGGGCGGCGACACCGTCACCTCGACGGTGTACGCGCCGGGCGACGCCTGGGTGACGGCGATCACGCGCCAGACCGCCACCGCGGGCACATCGTCGTACACCGATTACACTGTCCGCTTCGCGCTCTGTCGCGAAGTCTCGGCGTATTTCCATCACATCCGCACCCTCTCGCCCGCCTTGGCGGCAGCGTACAGTGCCGTGCCGCTCGCGCCCGGCGACTGCGGCTCACACGTCATCGGTGGGACGACGTATACGACCTGTACGGCCCAGATGAAGCAGCATATCGGCGCCGGCGACCTCGTGGGCGACGTCGGCGGAAATCGCCGCGTCTTTGCGTTCGACTTCGGTGCCACGGATGCGCGTATCGCCCCGCTCACGTTTGCCAACCCGTCCAGGTTCAGCGCCTCGCCGGACGGAAACGATATATTTCACACCGTCTGTCCGATCGATTACTTCACCGCGACGCTGCGGAACACACTGCGGGGGTTCCTCGGCGATTTCGACGGTACGACGTTGCGTACCGTCCCCCCGCTTTGCGGCACCATTGAGCAGGACATTGCCGGTACTGCGCAGGGGATCTGGTTCGAGCCGGGCGCGCCCACCTATCCGGAGTCGCCGCACCTCGCGCTGGTGCACGGTAACGTCGACCCGACCCAGGGTGTGTTTTCCGTCGGCGATTCTGTCACCGCCTCGGGTCTTGCCGTCGGCACGTATTACTTCACGCCGAGTACGGTTGCCGGAACACACGTCAATCCCGACTTCGCCGACGTGGTCCCGGGTGACGTCTATTGTTACGAGGGTCTCAGCAATCGCAGCGGACCGGCATCGATGACCGTCCTGCTGCAGATGACCGATCCCACCACCCTGCGCATCGAAAAACGCGCGGCGACGAGCTGTGCGGCACTCGGTGCGCCGAGCGCCTGGTCGTTGTCGAGCTACACGGAATTCCAGCGTTGATGCGCGGCCGCGCGGGTTGCGAGGACAGGCCGACTGGCTGGTTGGTGCGTCAGCCGGCTCGCTGGCAGCGTGGACAGAAATAGGTTGCGCGCCCGTTGACGCGCTGTTGCTTCAACGGGCTGTGGCAGCGCGGGCATTGCCCGCCTTCGGAGCGGTGGGGCAGCAGGAACGAGTCGGGCATGGCGTCGGGATCGACCTTGGCCTCGATGGCAGCCTCCAGCACGCGGCCCAGTTGCCGGTGCAGTTCGGTCAGCGTTTCGCGGTTGAGCTGGTCAATACGCTGTGCCGGGTGCACTTTTGCCTGAAACAGTATCTCATCGGCGTAGACGTTGCCGATGCCGGCGATGACGTTCTGATTCATCAGAAACGACTTCACGGCGCTGTGGTGCGCGCCGGCCAGTTGCCGGAAGTCCTCGAGGTCGAGCGACAGTGCGTCCGGTCCCAGACCGTGCCTGTCGATGAAGCCCTCCACAGTCTCGGCAAAGGCAATATGCCCCAGCTTGCGCGGCGCGACGTAGAACAACCGGCTGTCGTCCTCGAACTCGACCGCCATGACCGTGTAGTCGGGCGCCGGTCCGGGATGCCTGGAATATTCGAGGTGGCCGGTCATGCCGAAATGCAGGACCAGCGCACCGCCTTCGTCCAGCTCGACGAACAGGTACTTGCCGCGGCGCGAGGTGGACGCGAAGCGTCGATGCTTGAGACGCCGGCCCAGCGTCTGCGGCGAGATGCCTTCCAAAACCGATGCGTCCTCCACGTGCACGCGCTCGATACGCCGGTGCAGCGCGGTGGCGTTCATGTACCGGCGGAAGGTTTCGACGTCGGGGAGCTCGGGCATACTGGTTCCTTTTGCTCTTTCTTTCCGCTTCCCACCAAATCCGCCCGCCGCTGCCGCCCTTCGGGCGGAGTCATCAGTTGACAGTCTGCAGTAATCAGCCTAAAGGCAAAGCGGCTCTCGGCTTCCTCTTGCTGCGAACTGCCAACTGACATCTGCCAACTTAGCCGAGGTGTCGGGTTACGCTGCGCTAGCCCGACCTACGGCTCACACCGCGCGTCTTCTCCCACCTCACTCTCCACTCGCTCCTTCCGGTATGCGCAGCGGCAGCGCTCTCAGGCGCACACCGGTGGCCGCGGCCACCGCATTGGCCACCGCGGGTGCAATCGGCGGTACGCCCGGTTCGCCCACGCCGCCGGGCGCTTCGTCCGATTCGGTGATGTGCACTTCGACCTCGGGCATTTCCGGCAGCGTTAAGATCGGATAGTCCTCGAAGGTAGCCTGCTGGACGCGGCCGTGCTGGACGCTCACGGCCTCCTTGAGCGCGGCCGACAGGCCGAAGGCCACGCCGCCTTCGATCTGCGCTCGTACGATGTCGGGATTGACGAGGCGCCCGCAGTCCACGGCGCATACCACGCGGTGCACGCGTACTTGCCCGTCGTGCACCGAGACCTCGGCGACCTGCGCGACGTAGCTGCCGAAGCAGCTGTAGACCGCGATGCCGCGGTGGCGCGCGCCGGGCAGAGGCTCGCCCCAGTCCGCCGCTTCGGCGGCGCGCTCCAGCACCGCAAGGTGGCGCGGTGCATGCTGAAGCAGGGCACGGCGGTATTCGAACGGATCGCGACCGGCCGCACCGGCCAGCTCGTCGATGAACGACTCCATCACGAAGGCGTCCTGTCCCGCGCCGACCGAACGCCAGGCACCGGCCGGCAGGGGTGAGTCCACTTCGACGAATTCGCTGCGCCGGTTCCGGACCGCGTAGGGCAGCTCGGCGAACACGTCGCCGGCCAGCTCCGCCCCGGCGCTGCGCTGCCACCACGCGAGCGGCCAGCCGTCCCTGTCGAGCGCCGCACGCAGTCGTGCCCGGTGCGCGGGGCGATAGAAGTCATGCTGCATATCGTCCGGTCGCGTCCAGATCACCTGCACCGGCGCCTCGACGGCCTGGGCCAGTGCCACCGCCTCGGCCACCATGTCGGTCTCCAGGCGTCGGCCGAAGCCGCCGCCCAGAAACTGGCTATGCACGCGCACCTGGGAGCGGGGCAGACCGCTGACCTCGGCGGCGGTATCGCGCGTCGCCTCCTGACTCTGGGTACCGATCCAGACCTCGCACAGGCCGTCGGTGATCCGCGCCGTGCAGTTCATCGGCTCGAGTGTCGCGTGGGCCAGTGGCGCGGTGACGTATTCGGCCTCGACGATCCGTCCCGCCTGGCGCGGATTGCGCCCAGCCTTGTACTGCACTTCGCCGTCGCGCTCGAGCGCCGCGCGAAGCTGCGCATCGATCGCCGCAGAGTCGAGATCGCGATTCGGACCGGCCTCCCATTCGACGTGCAGTGCCTTGCGGCCCTGTAGTGCCGACCAGCTGTCGCGTGCCACCACGGCGACGCCGTGGCTCATTTCGACGACCCGCTCAACGCCGGGTACGCTGTTGACGCCCGAGGCGTCGAAGGAGGCGACACCGCCGCCGATCACGGGACAGCGCTCGATACTCGCCACCCGCAGGTCGGGCAGCGTGACGTCCATGCCGTACACCGTGCGCCCGGTCGCCATGTCGGGGATGTCCAGGCGCGCCAGCGCATGCCCGACCCAACGGCGCGAGCCCGCCGGTTTCAGCGTCACCCGCTTGGGTGCATCGACGCGAGCGGCGGCCTCCGCCAATTCGCCGTATCCCAGACGCCAGCCGCTCGGGCGGTGCACGACGGTGCCGTCTTCGGCGGTGCAGTCCTTCTGCCGCACACGCCATCGCTGCGCCGCGGCCTTGATCAGGCGCACGCGCGCCCGCGCGCCGGCTTCCGACAGCCGCTCCCACTCACCGCGCACGCTGGTGCTGCCGCCGGTGGTCTGCTCGTCGAATATCGGATTGCGATAGCGTGGCGCCGCGGGCGCGAATTCGGTGCGGATGCGCGCCGGGTCGACTTCCAGCTCTTCGCCGATCAGCATCGCCAGCGCCGTGGTAACGCCCTGACCCATTTCCGAGTGATTGATCTGTACCGTGACCGTGCCGTCCGGGGCGATGCGGATCCAGTCGTCCAGCGTGACCTCTCGCCCGGCCGCTGGCGCCGCCGGGCTGGCGACCAGCTCCGGTGTGGCGTCCGGTTGTTCCCGGGCCGCGGCATGCACTGCGCGGCGGATTCGCTGATAGGTGCCGCAGCGGCACAGCACGTCACCCATGGCGGTATCGATCTCCGCGTCGCTGGGCACGGCGTGCTCTTTGAGCAGCGCCACGGCCGACAGTATCTGTCCGGGCTGACAATAGCCACACTGCGGGACCTGACCCTCGACCCAGGCGCTCAGCAGTGGATGGCCGCGCTCGGCCAGTCCCTCGATGGTGGTGATCTCGCGGCCGGCCACTTCGCCGACCGGCGCTACGCAACTGCGCAGGACCTGGCCGTCGGCGAGCACTGTACAAATACCGCAGATGCCCACCCCGCAGCCGTATTTGGTTCCTTTCAGGCTCAGCGTATCGCGCAGGACCCACAGCAGCGGCGTGTCCTCGGCGACGTCGAGCTCGTGCGTCGCTCCATTGATACGAATGCGTAACATGGGTGGGGTTCCTCGGGTCGCCCTGGCCTGCGCTCCTACTTGATCATGGGCCAGGTTGGCCCGCCCATCAAGGTGCGACCCGCGGTTCAGACGTAAACGAGGATCGCCACGAAATGACAGATGCTGGCGGCGAGCACAAACAGATGCCACACGCCGTGCATCCACGGATAGCGGCGATCGAGGGCGAAGAACACGATCCCCGAGGTGTAGAGAATACCGCCGGCCAGCAACCAGACGAATCCGGCAGTCGGCAGCGCCTTCAGCAGAGGGCCCATTGCGACCACAATGAGCCAGCCCATCACGAAGTAGATCACGAACGGCACCACCCGCGCCCCCCGGCGCGGCAGCGCATCGAGCACGATTCCGACGACCGCCAATGACCAGACGGCCCCGAACAGCCACCAGCCGACGGTACCGTTGAGCGTGACCAGCGTGAACGGCGTGTAGCTGCCGGCGATCAGCAGATAGATCGCCTGATGATCGAGTATCCGGAATACCCGCTTGGCGCGGCCGGGCAGGCCATGATAAAGGGTGGATATGAGATACAGCAGAAACAGCGTCGCGCCGTAGAGACTGAACGAGACGATGCGCCGAACGTCGCCGTCGCGCGAGGCGACGACGACCAACGCGGCGCCGCCGGCCAAGGCCAGCGCCGCGCCGACCAAATGCGAGATGCTGTTGAATTGCTCGTGTCTGTCCACCGTCGCCCCGAACGTTGACCCTTCTTTCTGGTTGACGTCCTGGAAATTAACACAGAGGACGCAGAGACGGTATGAGTTGGCAGCTGTCAGATTGCAGTCGTCAGAAAGAAAAAAGCGTCCACACTTTTGCTGCCAACTGCCAACTGCCAACTGCCAACTGCCAACTGCCAACTGCCAACTGCCAACTGCCAACTGCCAACTAGCCTGCGACGCAGGCGATCGCCTCACCCCTCACCGGATATTGCCGCCACCAGCGCCAGGTCCCCCGGACGCACCGAGCCGAGATCGAACTTCTTCGCCGCGGCCGCCATGCGCGTCAATCCGGCCGACAGGGCCATGGGCGGAGTGTCATCGCCCTTCTTGGCGCGGTGAAAGCGCACTGGATTGATGCGCGCGACCACGTAGGTGCGCAGGTAGGGCGACTTGAAGCCGCGCGACTGCAGGCCGGCGATGATGCGTTTGACCTCGGTGTCGATCTCCAACAGTCGTGCCGCGTAGGCTTCGCGCTGGCGCAGGCTCACCGGCAGCGTGCGTTCGCTGAACCGATCGAGCTTTTTCAAGAACGGGCTGTAGGCCCCGCCGGCAAAGCGTGCCTGCTGTTCGTAGACGCTGCCCAGGGTCAGCAGCTCGGGCGCCTCGAACTCCGCCGCGTAGGCCGATTCCTTGGTGCGCGGTTTGCGCTCGGCCAGGTTGCGCGCCATACGGATGACCTCGAGCGAACGGTCCTTGAGGTTATGGGCCTTCTCGGTGTTGAGCGCCAGGATGCGAAAGGCCAGTTCTTCGTCGGGCGAGATCAGCGCCGTGATCTGGCGCAGGCCGAGCACCTTGGCCGCGGCCAGCCGATGGCGACCGTTCGGTGTCCACAGTCGCCCGTCCTGCCCGCGCACCACCACGATAGGGTCCAGGAACGAGCCGGATTCCTCGATCTTGGCCGCCAGGCGCTTGGTATGCGTCGGCGACAGGTCGCGTTGGAAGGGCGTGGGCTGCACCGCCGAGATTGGCACCGCCGCGAGCAGCATCGGCCGGCCCGACAGCGGCTCACGGTAGGCGCCGATGGCCGCGCCGCCAGCCCCGGTAACCTCCTCGATCAGGCCGGCCACTTCCGGGGCATCCGCCGCCAGCACCATGTCGGCGGCCGGCAGGCCGCGCTTGTCCTTGCGCGGGGTGAGCCGGGTGCGCTTGCTCCCTCGTTTGGATCCGGGGGCCTTTCCCTTCGTTGCGGTTTTGCGGGCCTTCTTGCCGGTGGCCTTGGCCGCGGTCTTGCGTTTGGTGGTGGTCTTCTTCTTTTTCGTTGCGGGCTTCTTGGCGGCCATGGCAGAGGGTCCCATCGGTTCGAAGCGATGGGACCAGTCTATACGATTGTCCGCCGGTTGTGCGACGCGGCGCTCAGGCGAGCCGGCGCACGGCGGGCGCGGTGTGCGTGGCGGCGGGCTGCGTGCGGTAGCGCAGGCTGAACATGATCCACACCGAACCGCCGACCAGGATCAACACGATGATCCCCGTGAACACGATGGCCATCACGTTCCAGCGCTGCGACGACGACGTGTCCAGGTGCAGAAAATAGTGTAAGTGAACCAGGATCTGGATCACCGCCAGCGTGAAAATGGCCACGACCGTCGCGGTCCACGACAGCCAGTTGTCCATGACCAGGGCAAAGGGTATGAGGGTCAGTATGACCGCCAGGATGAAGCCCGTCAGATAGGTGCGCGCACTGGCGTGGCCCAGGCCTGTCGACTCCATGCTCCGTTGTTCGCTCATGTCATCACCCCCATCAGGTACACCACCGTGAACACGCCGATCCAAACGATATCCAGGAAGTGCCAGAACATGCTCAGGCGAAGCAGCCGCGAGCGCACGGGCGTCGACAGCCCCTTGACCGACACCTGCGCCATCATGACCGCCATCCAGATCAGCCCGAAGGTCACGTGGGCGCCGTGGGTGCCGACCAGCGTGAAGAACGCCGAGAGGAATCCGCTGCGCTGCGGGCCCTGGCCGGCGGCAATCATGCCGTAGAACTCGTGCAGCTCCATGCCGATAAAGCACAAACCCAGCAAGAAGGTGAGTGCCAGCCAACCCAGCGTGCGGCGGCGCTGTTCGGCGGTTGCGCTCAACATGGCAAAGCCGTAGGTCACGCTGCTGGCCAGCAGGAACAACGTCTCGCCCAGCGTATAGTGCAGGTCGAACAGCGCCTTGCCGCCCGGCCCGCCGGCGTAATTGCGCCCCAGCACCGCGAATGTCGCGAACAGCGCCGCGAACAGGACGCAGTCGCTCATGATGTAGATCCAAAAGCCGAACGCCGCGTTGTCTACGGTCTCGGCTTGCGTGTGCCTCTGGCTCGGCGCGTAGCGCAGGCTCATTGCATCAGTGCTCATGTCGGCCACCCTCGGGTTGCATTCGTTTGTATGCTCCTCATGCCCCGGCCGCGATGCGATGATCGTCCTCGCCGGTGACGACGACCGATACGGAGGCGAGCTGGCGATAGCGCTGCTTTTGGATCTTCGCCACCCGATCGGCCGATACCACGTATTCGTTGTCGTCGCGACTGGTGCGCCCGACGACCACGGCCAGGACGGACAGGGCGCTCAGGCCGGCCAGCCACCAGATGTGCCAGACCATGGAGAAGCCGAACACGAACGCCAGCACGCCGATGGCAAAGCCGGCGCCCGTGTCGCGGGGCATGTGGATATCCTCATAGTGGTCCGGGCGCTGATAGGCGTCGCCTTCCTCCTTCATCTGGGCGAACGCGTCGCGGGTGTGCACCACCGGCAGGCGGGCGAAGTTGTAGAACGGCGGCGGCGAGGCCAGCGACCACTCCAGTGTGCGCCCGTCCCAGGGGTCGCCGGTGAGATCCCGCGTCTCGCCGCGGCGGCGAATGCTCACGATGAGCTGTACGATCTGGCTGATAATGCCG
This sequence comes from Gammaproteobacteria bacterium, assembly GCA_035267785.1. Lineage (GTDB taxonomy): Bacteria > Pseudomonadota > Gammaproteobacteria > DATFLL01 > DATFLL01 > DATFLL01. The sequence continues at coordinate 21,731 of DATFLL010000030.1, forward strand.
CCCAGGATGAACAGCGCACCGACCAGCGCGACCTCCAGGTAGGGCTGGAAGGCGGGGTTGGCGTAGTGGTCCAGGCGCCGAGGCATGCCCATCAGGCCCAGCACGTACAGCGGCATGAAGGCGAGGTAGAAGCCGATCAACCAGCCCCAGAAGGCGCGCCGGCCCCAGCGCTCGTCGAGGCGAAAGCCAAAGGCCTTGGGGAACCAGTAGGTCAAGCCCGCAAAATATCCGAACAGTGCGCCCGGGATCAGCATGTTGTGAAAGTGCGCGACCAGCAGCTCGCTGTTGTGCAGCTCGAAGTCGGCCGGCGGCAGGGACAGCAGCACGCCCGTCATGCCGCCGATGACGAAGGTGATGATAAAGCCCAGCGTCCAGAGCATGGGAGTGGTGAAGCGTACCCGTCCGCGGAACATGGTGAACAGCCAGTTGAATATCTTAACCCCCGTGGGTACCGCTATGATCATGGTCGTGATGCCGAAGAAGGCGTTGACGTTCGCGCTGGCACCCATGGTGAAAAAGTGGTGCAGCCAGACCGTGAACGACAACAGCGCGATAGCGATCGTCGCCCATACCATCGAGGCATAGCCGAACAGGCGCTTGCCCGAGAAGGTCGCCACCACCTCCGAAAAGACTCCGAAGGCGGGCAGGATCAGAATGTAGACTTCAGGATGGCCCCACACCCAGAACAGATTGGTGTACATCATGAGGTTGCCGCCCATGGCGTTGGTGAAAAAGTGCATCCCCAGATAGCGGTCCAGGGTCAGCAGCGCCAGCGTCACGGTCAGCACGGGGAAGGCGAGCACGATGAGCACGCTGGTGCATAGCGCCGTCCAGGCAAACACGGGCATCTTCATCAGACTCATGCCGGGTGCGCGCATCTTGAATATGGTCACCAGGAAATTGATACCCGTCAGCAACGACCCGATACCGCTGATCTGAATGGCCCAGATCCAGTAGTCGACGCCCGTGCCCGGACTGTGGGCCAGTTCGCTGAGCGGCGGATAGCCGGTCCAGCCGGCCTGGGAGAATTCGCCGACCGCCAGCGAGACCATTACCAGCATGGCGCTGACCACGGTCAACCACAGGCTGACCGAGTTCATGAAGGGGAAGGCAACGTCGCGCGCGCCGATCTGAAGGGGAATGGCGATGTTCATCAGTCCGACCAGAAACGGCATCGCCATGAAAAAGATCATGATGGTGCCGTGGGCGCTGAAGATCTGGTCGAAGTGCTCTGGCGGCAGATAGCCGTGTGAGGACCCGACCGCCATTGCCTGCTGCGAGCGCATCATCATCGCGTCGATGAAGCCGCGCAGCAGCATCACCAGCGCCAGTACGATGTACATCACGCCGATCTTCTTGTGATCGACGGAACGCAGCCACTCGTGCCACAGATAGCCCCATTTGCCGTAATAGGTGATCGCGCCCAGTACGGCCAGCGCGACCAGAACCATGAAGCCAACGCCGCTCATGATGATGGCGTTGTGGTAAGGAATGGCTGACAGGGTGAGTTTGCCCAACATGGTGACGCTCCCTTCCTCAGGTGTTCGGCTTGGTCCGGTCGGTCTGCGCGGTGCGGTATTGATCGATTACGCGTTGAAACAGGTGCGGCTTCACCGAGGCGTAGTGGATGACTGACTTGGGGATGCTCGGCTTTTCCAGCGTCTTCAGCTTCCCGAGCGTGAGCGCCTGGCCCGAGTGGCGGACCTTTTGCACCCAGTGGTGGAATTTGGCCGGTGTCGTGGCCACAGCCTTGAAGCGCATGTCGGAGTAGCCGCGGCCGCTGAGCTGGAAATTGCGCCCGACGAAGGTGCCGGTCTTGTCGGCGAGCAGGTGCAGCTTCGTGCGCATCCCGGCCATGGCATAGATCTGGGTGCCCAGGCGCGGAATAAAAAACGAGGTCATTACGGTTGCAGAGGTCAGCTTGAAGCTGATGTCACGGTTGGCCGGGAACACCAGTTGATTGACCGTTGCGATATGGCGTTTGGGGTAAATGAACAGCCACTTCCAGTCCATCGCGATCGCCTCGACCTGGATCGGTTTTTTCGAGCCGGCCAGCGCCCGATAAGGGCTCAATTCGTGCGTGGTCTTCCACGACAGCACGCCGAGTGCAGTGACGATGATCGCCGGTACCAACCAGACCACCGCATCGATCTTCCAGGAAAAGTCCCACTTGGGCCGGTATGCCGCCTTCTTGTTCGAGGCCCGGTAGCGCCAGGCGAACACGGCGGTCATCACGAACACCGGGACGACGACCAGCAGCATCAAACCGAATGCGGTCAGCAGCACCATCTTCTCGTGCGCGCCAATCGGGCCGGCGGGGTCCAGCAGCGCCATGTTCGGCGTGCAGCCGCCGAGCAGCGTTGTCGCGGCGAGCGTCAACAGCGCGCCGATACGATAGACGCGGCGCCTGGTGCGAGCCCCTGTGTCGGTTCGTGCGAGGCGGGTTCCTGTCATCGGATGCTTCCGTTTGCCCATGTGTCAATTCCGGTCGAGTCAATTCGAATCGACCGAGTCGACGGGAGCAACGCAAGCTCTGTGCCAGACCTATAAGTAGTTGGTTCTATGCTTTTGCGCCGCACGGGAGCGCGGCGCGCAGGGGCTTATACCCCATGTGGTGGGGGAAGGCAGCAATCCGGCGCGGCAGGTGGGGCGGTGGCCTATTTACCCCGCCACTGGATGCGGTAGAGATCGTGGCGCCGGTCGCGCAGATTCTTGACGGTGCCGTTGTTGCGCGCGGCGACGAGGGTCTCGGGACGCAGGTCGGCGAACGCGACGGTTTCCACGTTCGGCGTGGTGTCGGCGGCGATGCCGTCACGGGCGAAGGGAAAGTCGCAGGGGCTGAGGATGCAGCTCTGTGCATACTGGATGTCCATGTTGGCCACGTTGGGCAGGTTGCCCACATTGCCGGACATGACCACATAAATCTGATTTTCCACCGCGCGCGCCTGGCAGCAGTAGCGCACGCGCAAATAGCTCTGGCGCTCGTCGGTACAGAACGGTACGAACAGTATCTGGATGCCCTGGTCGGTCAGTGTGCGCGCGAGCTCGGGAAACTCGGCGTCGTAGCAGATCAACACGCCGATCGGCCCGCAGTCGGTCTGGATCGCGTGCAGCGTTTCGCCGCCCTCGATATTCCACCAATAGTCCTCGTTGGGCGTGGGGTGGATCTTGGGCTGCTCGTGAATGGTGCCGTCGCGCAGGAACACGTAGCAGATGTTCTCCACACGGCCGTTGTCCATACGCGTGGGGTGGGAGCCGCCGATGATGTTGATGTTGTAGCGGATGGCCATGTCGCGCATGGCGTCGCGAAAGCGCGGCGTGTACTTGGTCAGGGCCTCGATGGACTGGGCCGGGTTGAGCTCCTGGTCCTCGATCGACAGCAGCTGCAGCGTAAACAGCTCGGGAAAGACCACGAAGTCGCCCTGGTAGTCGGCCACCACGTCGACGAAGTAGGCCACCATCTCCGTGAACTCCTCGAACGAGCGTACCCGGCGCTGCATGTACTGCACCGTGCCCACGCGGATGGTGTCGGGCAGGCGCGCGCCGTAGGCCTTGGGCCGCTCGCCCGGTTCCTCCTGGGGGACCTTGGGATTGCGCCAGACCATGTGTATGCCGTAGCCCAGCGAATCGCGGTCCTCGGGGAGGTACCCCGGAATGATGTCGATGATTTCGAAGCCCTGGTGCAGTTGAAACGACAGGACCGGGTCGCGCACCTGCTTTTGCTGCACCTGCTCGACGTAGTTCTCCGCCGAGCCGAATTTCTTGATGCGCCGGGCCAGCGAGGGCAGGCGCCCGGCGAAGACGATGCCCTTGAGCTTGAGCGACTGGCACAGCTTCTTGCGCTCGTTGTACAGGCGCTGGCCGAGGCGGTAACCGCGGTACGCCGGGTCGACGCAGACCTCCATGCCATAGAGCCATTCGCCGTTGGGGTCATGGCGCGAGGCGTAGCCGTTGCCCGTGATCGCGATCCAGTTGTGGCGGCGCAGCGCGGTGCGCCCGTCGATGCGAAACGTCGCGCAGTAGCCGACGATCTTCTCGTCGACCGTGACCACGAACTGTCCCGCGGGGAAATTGTTTATCTGTCCCGTCACCGCCCCGCGTGTGTAGCCCTCGATGCCCGTGCCGGCGTACACGCGGTCGACCAGCGCGCAGATGCCGTCCACGTCGGCCAGGCGTGCGTTGCGCACGTGCAATACGCTCTTGGGATTGTCGAGTCGGGTCTTGGCCATGGATGCGATGCCTCTTGCGGTCGATGTGGCAGAAGATAAGGAGTCCGCGGTGTGGCGGTCCGACGCCCATGCTACCACGGCGTTGGCGAACGTGAAGGCCCGCGAGCGGACTGCCGGTCTTGCGAGTATGCACCCCCCTCATCCTCTCCTTCTCCCTGAGGGAGAAGGGACCCTTCGTTCCAGCGTAATGACCCCTGTCCCTCCGGGATGCCCTGACCTATCGGAGATAGGTTGAGTTGCCCTGACGCTGGAAGCGTAGGGGGTTCGCAGTGAACCCGCCAGGGCCCTGCGAGACCGCACAATGCGACCAGAACGAGTGGGGCGAGTTCGGGAAGTACGTGATGAACCTCCAAGAGGTTCCAAGTGAAGCCTGGAGGGCTTCTATGAGGCCCGGCGTTGGGGTGAAGGGATGCCCTGACCTATCGAAGATAGGTAGGGTACTCGCAATGAACCCGTCAGGGTTCTGCGAGATCGCATAATGCGACCAGAACGAGTGGAGCGAGTTCGGGAAGTCCTTAATGAATCTCCAAGAGGTTCTAAGTGAAGCCCGAAGGGCTTCTATGAGGCAGGGGTTGGGGTAAGGGGATCACATCGCCGATTCTTACTCCCTCTCCCTCCGGGAGAGGGTTGGGGTGAGGGGATCAAATCGCGCTTCCGCGAGGCCTCTACTCAGCCCACCGGATTTTCCAGCGTGCCGATTGGCTCGATGGTGATGGCGACGCGATCGCCCGGGTGCAGATAGCGCGGCGGCTTGAAGCCCATGCCCACGCCCGCCGGCGTGCCGGTGGCGATGATGTCGCCGGGCTCCAGGGTCATGGTCCGCGACAGGGTTTCGATGAGCGTGGGGATGTCGAAGATCAGGTCCGATACCGAGCCGTCCTGGCGCAGCTCGTCGTTGACGCGGGTCTGCACCCGCAGGGCACCCACGTCCGGTATCTCATCGCGCGTGACCAGCGCCGGTCCCATCGGGCAGAAGCCGTCCAGGCTCTTGCCGATGAACCACTGCTGGTGTTCCTTCTGCAGGCGCCGCGACGTGGCGTCGTTGAGAATCGTATAACCGAACACGTGCTCCATGGCCTCGGCCTTCGTGATGCCGCGCCCGCCGGCGCCGATCACCACGGCCAGCTCGCCCTCGTAGTCCACCGAGTCGGTCGGGTCCGAGGAGGCGGGGATGGGCGCGCCCGTGCCGATGACCGCCGAGGGCGCCTTGGTGAAGATGATCGGCACCGTCGGCTCGTCGGCGTCGCCCCACAGCCCCTGGCCGGCGCCGCTCACTTCCTGGGCGTGCTCGCGGTAGTTCTTGCCCACGCAAAAGACATTGCGCGGCGGACGGGGAATCGGCGCCAGCAGGCGGACCTCGGTCAACGGCAGGCGGTCGCTGTCCGAGGCGAGCGCCTCGCGCAGCGAGGCCAGGGCCGAGGGGCCGTCTTCGATGAGCCCCAGCATGGTCGCGGGCACGCCCGGTACCGCGTCGGCCAGATCGATGACCGCCTGACCCGACTCGGCCAGCACCCCCAGATGCTGCGCGTCGGTGTTGTCCGGCTTGATATAGGTGACTAGGTGCATGGCGGCAGTTTGCCCGAAACGCCGGGCGAGCGGAAGGCCTGCCGGGCGCGGTTCACCGCGGCGCCCGGCCCGTCACGACACCACCGGCAGCGCCCGGATCCCGTCGAGCAGCACGCGTGTGGCCCGGCAGTCATCCTCGTTGTAGTCGAGGATGCGCTGGCGCAGCGACGCATCGCCCTGCTCGATATAGCGGTGGTACCACTCGATCGAGGCCGCGCCCGAGGGGTCGGTGTCGCGCCAGTTGAAGCCGAGGTACCGGGCCAGCGTCTTGATGGAATGATCGCGGGTCGGCCATTCGGTGTGTTTCCTGACCACATCCAGGTAGAGGTCAATTGCCCGCTCCGGGTCGAACATGGCGTCGATGTCGTCCTCGGTGCACACGTGCGGGAAACGCTCGCGAAGCTTGCGCCAGATCGTGCGCTCGTATTTGCTGTAGTAGTAGATGGCGCAGGGCTGGTGCTCCTGTACGTAGCGCCAGGCATCGGCGAAGGCCTTTTCCTCGGCCGGCTCGTTCGGCGCCTCGGCGAAGAAGGGCACGTAGCGCTCCGTGGCCGGGTCCCGGCCGCGGCGCTCGATGAAGCCGTGCAGGTAGCACACGTCGCGCATGGGATCGACCTCGATGTCGAAGAACAGCTCCAGATCGTCGTCCGGAAAGTGCACAGGCGCTTTCAGATAGGGCTTGCCCTTCGGATCGGCGATGAGCTGCGCGCGGGCCTGCAGCGTCTTCAGGGTCGCCGGCCCGATGCCGGGGAAATCGGTGCGGCCGCCGCGGATGAACGGCGCGATGTCGCAGGCGGCGAGCTCGTGGATGGTGGGTATTTTTTGGACGAGGGCATCGCGCTTGGTGCGGCCGAGCTCCGGAATCAGACTGAGATCGTCGGCGGCCTTGAGCTGACCGAGGCAGCTCGTATACCAGTGGCACAGCTTGCAGGTCCCGGCGTAGGCCGGGCGCGTCTGTTCGCCGCGGGCGAGGATCGCCCGCGCTTCGGCGAGGCTTTCCTGGTACAGCTCCCAGTAGGTCTGCGTGTTCTTCACGCCGAGCGGCCGCTCGAAGTCGTAGGCGACCTCTTCGGCCCGCACGTCCCAGATGAAGCCGCGCCGCCCGGCCGAAAGACCCAACCGTTCCAGGATGTCCGTGTACAGTGCGAGCTGCACGGCATAGTGCTTCTTGAGCTTGCCGCCGCCTTCCTCGCCTTCTTCGGCGCGCCCGGACTTGATGTCGCCGGCCACGTAGCGGCCGTCTTCGCAGCGCAGCAGGTCGGGCTCGCCGAGCAGATCGTCGGCCGCGATGCGCCCGCTGTAGATCCACGGCTCGCCCTGCGCCATGGCCTCGTGGGTGCGCCGCGCCTTCTCCTCGGGCCCGTAGCCGGACAGGTCGAGCATGGCCACCGGCGCGTTGGCGATCACCTCCGCCTCGTAGTCGCTGCCGCGCTCCCACAGCAGCTGGACGAAGGCGCTGACCTTGTCGCGCTCGGCGGGGTCGCCGAAGGCGTCCATCGCCACACGGTGCGGGCAGTTGACCAGGCTGTACAGAGTCGAGGCGGTAATCGGCATGTGCGTCCCTCGCTGGTTGTCGTCGCGGCGTCCTGCCGTCTATTGCGGGCGGCGGCTCACTGCTTGAGCCGATAGCCCGTCTTGAACATCCACCAGACCAGCGCCAGACAGGCGCTGAGAAACACCACGATCATGGACAGGCTGAGCCCCACGCTGACGTCGGCGATCTCGTAGAAGCTCCAGCGAAAGCCGCTGACCAGATACAACACCGGGTTGAAGCGGGTCACCGTCTGCCAGGCCGGCGGCAGCATGTCGATGGAGTAGAACGTGCCGCCCAGGAACACCAGCGGCGTGATCACCAGCAGCGGAATGAGCTGGAGCTTTTCGAAGTTGGTCGCCCACAGCCCGATGATGAAGCCGAACAGGGCGAACGAGAGGCAGGTCAGGATCAAAAAGCCGACCATCCACACCGGGTGGGCTATATGCAGCGGCACGAAAAAGCCGGCCGTCGCCAAAATAATCAGCCCGATCAGAAACGATTTGGTCGCCGCCGCGCCCACATAGCCGATAACGATCTCCACGAAGGACACCGGCGCCGACAGCACCTCATAGATTGCCCCCGTAAACTTGGGAAAGAATATCCCGAACGAGGCGTTGGCCAGGCTCTGGGTCAGCACCGCCAGCATGATGAGGCCCGGGACGATGAACGAGCCGTAGGACACACCGCCCACCGAGGCGATGCGCGAGCCGATGGCCGAGCCGAAGACCACGAAGTACAGCACCGTGGAGAGCACCGGCGAGGCGAAGCTCTGCGCTGCTGTCTCGAAGGCGCGGCGCATTTCCTGGGCGTAGATGATCCGAATGGCGTAGATGTTCACGACTTGATGTTCACCAGGTTGACGAAGATCTCTTCCAGCGAGGTCTTGTGGGTGTGCACGTCCTTGATCACCAGCCCGGCCTCGCGTATTGCCTGCAGCAGCTCGTGGATGCCGGTGTGCTCCTTGTGCGGGTCATAGGTATAGACCAGGCGCTCACCGTCGCCGGCCAGCTCGAGGTCCCACGCGCCCAGCGAATCGGGCAGGGCCGCCAGCGGGCTCTCCAGCTCGACGGCCAGCTGGCGCTTGCCCAGCTTGTGCATCAAGGCCTCCTTGTCGTCGACCAGCAGCAGCTCGCCGCGGTCGATGACCCCGACGCGGTCGGCGATGGCCTCGGCCTCCTCAATATAATGAGTGGTGAGGATGATCGTCACCCCGGAGGCGCGCAGCCGGCGCACCAGGGCCCACATGTCCTTGCGCAGCTCCACGTCCACGCCCGCGGTCGGCTCGTCCAGGAACAGCACGGTCGGCTCGTGGGCCAGGGCCTTGGCGATCAGCATGCGCCGCTTCATGCCGCCGGACAGCGACATGAGCATGTTCTTGCGCTTGTCCCAGAGCGACAGGTCCTTCAGTACCTGCTCCAGGTAGGCCGGGTCGGGTTTCTTGCCGAACAGCCCTCGGCTGAAGCGCAGGCTGTTCCACACCTTGTCGAAGGCGCCGAGGCTGAGCTCCTGGGGCACCAGGCCGATCAGCGAGCGCGTGGTGCGATAGTCGCGCACGATGTCGTGGCCGTCGACCGTCACCGTGCCCGAGCTGGCATTGACGATGCCGCAGATGATCGAAATCAGCGTGGTCTTGCCCGCCCCGTTGGGGCCGAGCAGGGCCAGGATTTCCCCGCGCTGGATGTCCAGGTCGACGCTCTTCAGCGCCTGGAATCCGCCGGCGTAGGTCTTGGAGACGTTGGAGATGGAGACGATGGGCTGCATCGCGCCACTATACTAGAGCCCGCGGCGGCCGGGGAGGGGCAGTCGATACCCGTATGCCGCCCGGGGCTTTGTGCCTCGCCATTCGCACCCGGTATGCGAAACCGTCGCCTGCCCCTTGTCCGCCCGTTTGTTAGACTGGGCCCCGCTGTCACGTTCAACCAACACACAAGGAGGTGCCCATGACCATCGTCACCCGCAGCCTGGCAATCGTACTCGGACTGTTCACGGTCGTGCCGCTCGCGGCCGCGGCCCCGTCGCCCAAGGACGTCCAGTTCCCCACCGCCGACGGCGGCACGGTCGATGCCGATCTGTATGGCACGGGCACCGAGGGCGTGGTCTTCGCCCACGGTGCCATCTTCAACAAGCAGAGCTGGGCGCCGCTGGCCAAACGGATCGCCAAGCACGGGATGCGCGCCCTGGCTATCGACTTTCGCGGCTACGGCAAGTCCAAAGCCGGCGATAAGCCCAATGCCCTGTACCTGGACGTGATGGCCGCCGTGCGCTGGCTGCACCAGCAGGGTGTGGAGAAGGTCGACGTGGTCGGCGGCAGCATGGGCGGCGGTGCGGCGGGCGAGGCGGCCACCCGGGTCAAACCCGGCGAGATCCACAAGCTCGTCCTGCTCTCGCCCATGCCGATCGACGATCCGCAGGACCTCAAGGCCAACTCGATCCTCTACATCGCCAGCCGCGGTGAGAGCCTGGCTTCCACGGTTCGCGAACAGTACCAACGCGCTCCCGAACCGAAGAAGCTGATCCTCCTCGAGGGCAGCGCCCACGCCCAGAACATCTTCGCCACCGATCAGGCGCAGAACCTGAGCGACGACATCGTGAATTTCATCGTCGGGAAAAAGTAGCGCGGCGGCGACCGCCCGGGCCGGGGACGTCAGGGAGCGAGTCGTAAGAATCGCAGAGAACGCAGAGGCGCGGAGGACGCAGAGAAGAGCGAAGCTCTTTATCTCCGTGCCTCTGTGTCCTCTGTGGTTAATCGAGCGTCTGGCGGAGTTCCGTAGGATGCGGTGAGGCACGAACCGCATCATCTCGCGCGGCGGCGACCGCCCGGGCCGGGGGCGTCAGGGAGCGAGTCGTAAGGATCGCGGAGAACGCAGAGACGCGGAGGACGCAGAGAAAAGCGAAGCTCTTTATCTCCGTGCCTCTGTGTCCTCTGTGGTTAATCGAGCGTCTGGCGGAGTTCCGTAGGATGCGGTTAGGCACGAACCGCATCATCTCGCGCGGCGGCAACCGCCCCGGGCCGGGGATGTCAGGGAGCGAGTCGTGAGGATCGCAGAGAACGCAGAGACGCGGAGGACGCAGAGAAAAGCGAAGCTTCTTATCTCTGTACCTCTGTGGTTAGTCCGGTCTCGGGCGCAGCCGGATCTGTTCAACGAACGGCGCGGCTTTCACACGGATGTTCAAAAGCTCTGCGATCTCTGCGTCTTTGCGCACTCTGCGTTGGTCTTCGGCCTCAGCTACCGGCACCATAGGGTGCGGTGACGTTTCATCCGTATCGTTCGCGTTATTCGCGCCGGGCGCTCCGTCTCGAGCCATTCGCCCACACCAGAAGACCGACCCCGGCCAACAGAAAGCCGATCGCCAGCCACTGCCAGAACGCGAAGCTCAGCCAGACCGGCACGCCCTGCGCGCGCCAGCTCTCGTCCACCCAGCCGAGATTGCGTTGCTCGAAATAGAGCCAGGCCTGGGTAATGCCCACCCCGATCAACGGGATTGCGACCACCAGCACCGGCAGCACGTGGAACCGCCGGTCGCGGAGCACCCCCGCCAGCGAGCCGAGGACGCCCAGATAGGTCCCGAAGAAGGCCACCAGCGCGAAAATCTCGTGGCCCTTGTGGATGTGCCTGGAGACAACTCGCCCCAGCAGCATGTCCAGGCCCACCAGCGCAAAGCAGATCAACCCGAACTGCAAGGCATCGTACGCCCAGCGCGCGAATCGGGAGACCCAGGGCGGCAGGCGGCGCTTCAAAAGAGAGGCGCACCACCACAGCATGGCCATCGACACCGTCCACGCGCCGGCGAACCACATCCCGCCGGCCGGATTGTCGGTCGGGGAGGCCAGCGTGGAGGCGACCATGTACGGCCAGTCGAACCCGCCCGGATAGTCCCGCGCCGCGGCGGCCACGCCGGCAGCGAACAACACGATTGCCGCCAGATACCACCATACAGCGGGCCGCCGCGAGACCCGCCCGAAGGCCCTGCGCCGGGACTTCGCGGACGTTAACCCCTCATCGCTCGAGGCATGCGCAGTCGTACCGTCGCGTGTCATGGCGTCCCAAGGCCCTTACTGGCATTTTCGGCCGTCGACCTTCACCGGCCTGTCAATAACGTAGGATGCGGTGCGGTTTGAGCCGCATCGGCCGCGTTCAATGATATTTCTCGCCCTCGACCTTCGCCACCGCGTTGGGCGCTGCCTTCGAGGCCCGGATCTTGACGTACAGGATCTGGCCCTGGCCCCGGCGGTAGACGTTGACCCAGATCGGCTTGCCCGCATCGAGGGCATCGGCGATGTCGCTCTGCGAGATATTCACCACGCCGATTGACTCGTTCTTGGAACGATCGCCATCCCACAGCACGATTCGAAACTGCGTGTGTGCGTAGACCGGCCACGCGTCGTACGTTACATCGAACCGCGGGGTGTAGGTGTTGCGTTTCGCCTTGCGCTTTGTGGCGAGGGCGAAGCGCGTGGCCGCGCTGTCCGCGAGCGCCCTCGTGGTCGGGCCGTAGGTCGTCACGTAGCCGAACACATCCGGCGCCGCGGCGCCCTTCGGGGCGAGCTTCTCAACTTGTTTGATGACCGCCGGGACCGGCGTGCCGTCCGACTTGACGGTCTTGATCGTCGCGGCGAACGCCTTCGGGTTGCGCTTGCCGGTCCCGTCCCACGGAGCGCCGGTCCACTTCGACGGGCCTATCACCGCACCAAATATCGAGACGTTGACCACCAAGGGCTTCTTCGCGAAGGAAACGGAAGGGAAGGCGAGCGCGAGCCCCACACACAGGAACATCCATCTTTTCATTATTATTCTCCAGCGAATCGACCGCCCCTTGCCGGCGGCCATTTATTTATCACGTACCGAGGATGGGCCAATATATCCGCCGCAGAGGCAGCAGTGCAACGCCTCGAGATGTCCGAGGCGCGCCAGACCTGCCTATAGATACGACCATAATGTCCGACGGCGCCACGAACGCGTATTACGCCGCAGCGGCGCGAGAAAGAGCAACCGACGGTGAACGAAGGGTCCCTTCCCCCTCAGGGGTGCTCTGACCTATCGGAGATAGGTAGAGTTGCCTCGACGCTGGAAGCGTAAGGTACTCGCAATGAACCCGTCAGGGTTCTGCGAGACAGCATGATGCGACCAGAACGAGTGGAGCGAGTTCGGGAAGTACTTAATGAACCTCGAAGAGGTTCTAAGTGAAGCCCGAAGGGGATCTATGAGGCTTGGATAGGATGAGGGGATCAATACTTTGAAATACCCCTTGGCGCATTCCAACCCGGCGGCTTGTTGATTCTATTCGGGAAAGGCGCCGCGCCCCGATACGAAGGGAGCCAATGCAGGAATCGCCAAGATTTCGTTAGGACGCCGCGGCCCAGCCCCGGCCGCCGGGATGCTCGAGCGGAACACCCGCAAAACGACCTGCATCAGGAGAAGGAAGAGCAGCTAAACAGAAAGCTCTAGCGGAAGAAGGTATGCCCGTTACACGCAGCCGGTGGGCTTGGGCAGTCCGCCGTACTTGGTGATGGGCTTCATCGGCCCGCACATCCACTGCTTGAACATCTCCTTCTGATCGGCACCGATGTGCTTTGCGAATTTGCGGATCGGCGGCACGACGTTGAACTCCTCGAAATACTCGCGCGCCTTGAGCACCTGTTCCCATTTGTCCTCGTCGAGCTCCACACCATCGACGTCCGCCATCGCCCGGCCGATGTCCGGCGTCCAGGCATTCATATCCACAAGATAGCCATCGCCGTCACGTTCTGGTAAATCCATCGTCAGTCCCCCTTTCTTTGGGCCAGTAACAAACTAGTCGCATAAACACCGGGTGCTACACGCCTGACGCGACGATCCCGGTTTATAGTTAAAGCCGTAGACCCAAGCGTAGCAAAAAACCGACCGACGTACTGCGGTATACAAAACCTTAAAAAATGCGGGAATTATCCGGAAAGACTGAAACCAAGAGCGCTGCTGCAAATTTGATCCCGGGTCCCGTTGTTTCGCTGTTAGTTATTCGCAGCGCGCATGAACAGACGATCAATCGTCGGCAGGCGGGTTTTGGTTGAAACTCGTGAGCCGCTGCAGGATGAGCTGAAGCTCCTGCTCGCTGATATTCACGTGCTCCACGACCCGGCCATAGAGCATCGCGGTGGGGACATTGCGCCCGTCCCGTTCTTTCTGAATTTGATCGATGCAATACAGCACGATGCGCTCTTTGCGCGTCAGGCCGTCGCGCACATCGGGAATGTTGTCCAGGTAATCGGAGGTCATACGTGATTATCCAGCGCTTGGATGTCCACACCTAAATTGCCGGATTCTACGGACGGTGTTCCGTGATTCCATCAAGACTTGCTGCACTGCTTCGATTCGCGGTTCGTTCCCGATGAGGCTTTGCCGCAAGACGGTTCGCGACGGCCCACAAGGCCGTCACGCCGCCGTGTTGTTTAACGAATGCAACTTCTCGAGCGTATCGGGAAATTTTCGCACCATCAAAATCAGGGCCGCTGCCTGGGCATTGGGTTTGGCACGTCCCTGTTCCCAGTTTTCGAGGGTGCGAGTCGACACACGCAGATGGCGGGCGAATACCGCCCGTGACACATGCAGATGTTCACGCGTCTCCCGAATCGTGTCGGGGTCGATTTCAAGCGGGGGCAGTTCCTCTATCTCATGGGTGCGCAGGGTGATCTTGCCTTCGCGATGCGAACGCATGGCATCGACCCCTTCCATCAATTCATCAAACAGCTTGCGTTTCTTGCTCATCACTTTTGCCTCCTCGCGGCCAGCTCTTGCTGAATTGCCTTTTTGAGCAGCCGCTTTTCCTCGGCACTCAGGTCCGCCGCCTCGTCTTTGTCATACAGCGTAAAGAGCCAAATCTGTCGATCGTCGGTCAGGTAGTAATAAATTATCCGCAGACCACCGCGCTTCCCTTTACCCCGGCGTGAATCGGGCCAGCGCAATTTACGGAATCCACCTGTCCCGGGCACTAGATCCCCCAGCTCGGGATTTTCCAGTAGCGCCTTTTGCAGATCCCGATAAGCGTCGTCCGTGAGATAGTCCGCCAGTAACCGGGTGAATGGCGGGGCCTCCACAAATACCAATTTCATGGCGTAAAGTATACGTTATTTGCGTATAGCAGCAAAAGAAATCCAAGAATTTGGCGTTAGCAGGTCGGATCGAGCCAAGCGAACCTGCCTATGGCACCTGGCGTTATACGCAGTTTTCTACTACACTGCGTATAACTATCGTTATCTTATTGAAATATGGACTATTTGTCAGAAAGCACCCGTTTGCTGTACTCCCAGCTTCTGAGTCAGTGCTTGCACGCCTCAGCCCCGAGCGGGCGGGGCCTGTCCTTTGTCAGGAAAACCATAAAGGGCACCATCCAGTGGTACCTGCAGCTTACTGTAGGCAATAAGAAGACCCAGCACTACATCGGCCCTGACTCACAGGACGTGCAGGAGCTCATCGCCAATGAAAAAAAATTATGGGAAACGGCCAAACCGGACCGACAGGCGCGGGAGCAACTGGTCTCCATGCTGGTCAATGGCGGGGCGCATACAGTCAGTGCTGCCGAGGCACGTCTATTCGAGGTCATCGAACGTGCGGGTGTGTTTCTGGTCGGGGGCGTGTTGGTCGGCTCTCACGCCTTTGGTATCTATGGCAACATGCTCGGCGTTGCCTGGCCTACCCAGGTCATGCAAACCCATGATGTTGATATCGCCCGCGACAATCACATCACGCTGGGACTGCGCAATGAGCCTGTCGATTTACAGCAGACACTCCTCGATGCGAATATGGGATTCGTGGCAGTGTCGGCGCTCAACCGAAAAGCCCCGTCTACCAGTTTTCGGATCCAGGGCAGGCAGCTTAGTGTCGACATACTCACGCCCATGATTGGCAAGCCCGGATCAGAACCCGTCCTCATCACCGCATTAAATTCCTACGCGGAGCCGGTGCGCTTTCTGGACTATCTTCTCGACGATATTCAACCGGCAGTCATCGTGGCCCGCGCCGGCATTTTGGTAAACGTGCCGTCCCCGGCACGTTATGCGCTGCACAAGCTGGTCGCATCAGTCAGACGCCTTGTTGCGTTACAGACCAAGGCCATCAAAGACATCGACCAGGCCAGCCTTCTGCTGGATGTCCTGCTGCAGGACCGGCCGGGCGATGTACAGACGGCCATGAATGCCGCAAGAAAAATGCCCGATAAATTCTTCGAACAAATGAAATCCGGACTCAAAAAGCTGCCCGATGATTTGAGTGACGAACTAAACCGATTGATAAAATGAAAAGGCGGCCACGAAAGCCTTAACCCGCCTTTCTAGGTCTCAAAGACACAGCCTCAGACTCAGGGCCGGAAACGGCGTTCTGCCCTACGACCTGCCGTCACAACAGCCCCGCGACCTCTTCGGCACTTTCCAGCGCCCCCTCGATGATCCCGCCGTAGTCCCGGGCCGCTTCCGTGCCGGCCGGCAGCAGGTAACCGTCCAGTACCTGCCTGGGGGCGGTCGGCGCATAGTGCGGGTGCTCGTGCGGGCCGGCGAGGTCCGCCTCGGTGGTGGTCTGCGCCTCGCCGCTCCAGTCCATGACGATGACCTTTTTGACCTCCCGGGCCCCGGGGCCGAACACCGACACTGTCCGGATAGGATACCGCTCCGCCACGAAACCCGGCGTCTGGCGCAGAGCCGTCACATCTTTTCCGATACTCACGGCATCGTCTTTGCCCACGCCGGCACTCTCCCGAAAAGCCGTCAGACGGCCGATCCCGGGGCCCGAGCCACGCAAGCCCTTCCTTGCGTTTACCTGCGGCCGGCGGCCGTGGGGAGCCGAGGGCGTGCAGCCGTCCCGCTCCTGGTATTGTTGACAATATGACATCCGACTCCTAGGGTTTAGGCATATCCGGCGCGCATTGCGCCATTTTTGTCGACAATATTAGCGGGTTCGAATATGCAGAGCAGCTTTCTCCTGGAGCCGGACGAGCAAAAGACCATTGCCGACCGCGCCTACAGGCATCTCAAGAACGACATCATCGACGGCAAGCTGGCCCAGGGCAGCAAGATCGTCGAAGAGGACCTGGCGAGCGCATACGGCGTCAGCCGGGGCCCGGTGCGGGAGGCCATTCGCCGCCTCGAAGGGCAGAAGCTGGTGGTGCGCATTCCCCACGCCGGCGCCCGGGTGGTCACGCTCACCCGCAAAATGATGGCCGACATCTACGCCGTACGCGAATCCCTGGAAGGGATGTCGGTGCGCCTTGCGGCTCAGCGCATCAGCGACGAAAAGATCGATGCCCTGTTCCAGCTGCTGGCGCAGCACGAAACCGCTATCGCCGCCGCCGACGGCAAGACCTATTTCCAGCGCGAAGGCAATCTCGATTTTCATTTCCGCATCGCCGAAGCCAGCGGTAACCAGCTGCTGACCGATTACCTATATCGCGACCTCTACCAGCTGATTCGCATGTGCCGCCATCAATCGGCGCAGGCGCCGGAGCGCCCCGCGCGGGCGCTGGCCGAACACCGCCAGATCGTCGAG
>DATFLL010000031.1:0-30501 GCA_035267785.1 Gammaproteobacteria bacterium
AAGGACACGCGCATTTCCGGTTACATGCTCGAGTCGGCCCTGGAGGCGGGGTTTTCCGCCGCCGGCCTCGACATCCTGCTCCTCGGTCCCATGCCGACACCCGCAGTGGCCTATCTCACCCGTACGCTCCACGCCGATGCCGGGATCGTCATCAGCGCCTCGCACAATCCCTATTACGACAACGGCATCAAGTTCTTCTCGGCGCAGGGCACCAAGCTGCCCGACGAGGTCGAGCGCGCCATCGAGGCCGAGCTCGAGCAGACCATGGCCATCGTCCCCTCGGCCGAGCTGGGCAAGGCCGAGCGTGTGAGCGACGCCGGCGGGCGCTACATCGAATTCTGCAAGGGGACCAACCGCCTGGGCGTGCGTCTCGATGGGCTCAAGGTCGTGGTCGACTGCGCCAACGGTGCGACCTATCACGTCGCCCCGAAGGTCTTCGCCGAGCTTGGTGCCTCGGTCTCGGCCATCGGAGTGGAGCCGGACGGGTTGAACATCAATGCCGGCTGTGGTTCGACTCACCCCGAAGCGCTGCAGGCCGCAGTGCGCGACCAGGAGGCCGACGTGGGCATCGCGCTGGACGGCGATGGGGATCGGGTGATCATGGTCGACCACACCGGCGCCGTGGTCGACGGTGACGAGCTGCTGTACATGATTGCCGCGGACCGGCACCAGTCCAGCGGATTGGAGGGCGGGGTGGTCGGCACCCTGATGAGCAATCTCGGCCTGGAACACGCCCTGGCGGCCATGGGTATCCCGTTCCAGCGGGCCGCCGTGGGCGACCGCTACGTCATGGACCTGCTCGCGCGCGAGCACTGGGTGCTCGGGGGCGAGTCGTCCGGGCATATCATCTGCCTGGACCGAACCAGCACGGGCGACGGCATTGTCGCCGCCGTTCAGGTACTGACCGCCATGGCCCGCAGCGGACGCACCCTGAAGGAGCTGCGCACGGGCATGACCAAATATCCCCAGTCCCTGGTCAACGTGCGCCTGGCCGAGCGGACCGATCTCAGCGACAACCCCGCGGTGCAGTCGGCCCTGCGCGAGGTGGAGGCCCAGCTGGGCGGCAATGGGCGGGTCCTGCTGCGCCCCTCGGGCACGGAGCCCCTGATGCGGGTGATGGTCGAGGGCTCCGATGCCCACCAGGTCCGCGCGTTGGCCGAGCAACTCGCCGGGGCCGTCCGCGCCGCCGCAGGCGGCTGATTCGCCCCCGAGCGGGCCAGACAACGCAAGGCCCGCGCGGCCCCTTTCGGGCGAGTTTTGACCCCGTCCAAAATTGATTTCTGAGGCGTGTGAGGTTAAGCTTGCGCGCTATTTTCAGGAACATGCCATGGGCAGTGCGAAGGGGGAGAGCATGCGTCGACCGTTTGTAGCCGGCAACTGGAAGATGAACGGCTCGCGGGCCAGTATTCAGGCCCTGTTGGACGGCATCAAGGCCGGCATCGACGGGGTCGCGGTCGCCGAAGTTGCGGTGTGCGCTCCCTATATCTATTTGCCGCAGGTGGCCGAGCAGCTCGAGGGCACGGCCATCGCATGGGGTGCGCAGAACGTCAGCCAGGAGGCCGGCGGCGCGTTTACCGGAGAGATCGCGATCTCCATGCTGCAGGACTTCGGCTG
Source organism: Gammaproteobacteria bacterium (assembly GCA_035267785.1). Taxonomy (GTDB): domain Bacteria; phylum Pseudomonadota; class Gammaproteobacteria; order DATFLL01; family DATFLL01; genus DATFLL01. Next base: position 1,615 of record DATFLL010000031.1, read on the forward strand.
CCGTTACGTCATAGTCGGCCATTCCGAGCGCCGCGCCCTGTACGGCGAGAGCGACGAGCTGGTGGCGCAGAAGTTCTCGGTCGTGCGCGCGGCGGGCCTGGTGCCGATCCTGTGCGTAGGCGAGACCCTGGAGGAGCGCGAGGGCGGGGTGACCGAGCAGGTCGTGGCCCGCCAGCTCGATGCCGTGACCGGCCTGGAGGGCGTGGCGGCCCTGGCCGATGCGGTGGTGGCCTATGAACCGGTCTGGGCCATAGGCACCGGCCGCACGGCTACGCCCGAGCAGGCCCAGGAGGTGCACGCCTTCATCCGCGGGCGCATCGCCGAACAGGACGCCGGGGTGGCCGAGGGTCTGCGCATCCTGTACGGTGGCAGCGTCAAGGGCGCCAACGCCGCCGAGCTGTTCGCCCAGGGCGACATCGACGGCGGACTCATCGGCGGGGCGTCGCTGGACGCTGAAGATTTTCTGACGATTTGCCGCGCCGCGCGTTGAACGCGCGCGCCTGAATGGGAACTAAGTAAAGGTATGCTGCACACGCTCGTAATGGTGATTCACGTGCTCGCGTCGATCGGTCTGATCGTCCTGGTCCTGCTGCAGCAGGGCAAGGGTGCCGACGCGGGTGCGGCCTTCGGCAGCGGGGCCTCGGCGACCGTCTTCGGTAGTCAGGGTTCGGCCTCGTTCCTGACGCGCACGACCGCCGTTCTGGCCACGGTGTTTTTCATTACGAGCCTGACACTGGCGTACATGGCGGGCCACGGTGCCAAGCAGTCTTCGAGCGTGCTGGACATCGCTCCGAAGACCAGCACGCAGCAGGGCGCGCCGGACCAGAGCAAATCCGGACAACAGCCCGCGCAGTCGCAACCGGCGGCACCCGAGCAGAAGAGCGCGGCGCCGGCCGATTCGAAGTCGCCCGCGAAGCAGCAGGTGCCGGCGGAATCCAGCTCGGGTTCGTCGAACAAGTCCTCGGCACCTCACTCCGACGTCCCTGTCGTGCAGTGAGCAATTAGGGCGGGCGCAATCTTATTGCCGATGTGGTGGAATTGGTAGACACGCCATCTTGAGGGGGTGGTGGGGAAACCCGTGTCGGTTCGAGTCCGACCATCGGCACCACTTTTGAGCACTTAATGAGTATATGAAATATCGCTTTACGCGTTCGCGTGAGCGATTTTTTTTATACCCCTAGAAAAGCTATAACAAACTGATCTAATTAAAGAAATCGGCTTATCCCAAACTTGACACAATACGAACGACTGGCCTAGACTGGCGTCTTTCTATTGCCCGGCCTGCATGTTTTGGCAATACACCACAGTCCCGCTCGCATCATAAGTGAGCACGCAGAGGGGCACTGAGGACTGCATCAAGATGTTGGAAAATTATCTGCCAGTGTTGGTGTTCATTGTGGTCGGCGTCGTCGCGGGTTCGGCGTTTATGATCCTGGGTTTTGTGCTGGCACCGCGACGTCCGGACAGCGAAAAGCTCTCCCCTTATGAATGCGGCTTCGAGGCCTTCGAGGACTCGCGCATGAAATTCGACGTGCGTTATTACCTCGTCGCGATCCTGTTCATCATCTTCGACCTTGAAATCGCCTTCCTGTTCCCGTGGGCGATTGTGCTCAAGAAGATCGGCATGTTCGGATTCCTGGCCATGTGCCTGTTCCTCGGCATTCTGGTGATCGGTTTCATCTACGAATGGAAAAAGGGAGCGCTGGAATGGGAATAGAAGGCGTTCTCAAGGAAGGGGTCGTTACGACCTCCGTCGACAAGCTCATCAATTGGGCACGCACCGGATCGATGTGGCCGATGACCTTCGGTCTGGCCTGCTGTGCGGTGGAAATGATGCACGCCGGCGCCGCGCGTTACGACCTGGATCGCTTCGGTATCATGTTCCGACCGAGTCCGCGCCAGTCCGACGTCATGATCGTCGCGGGCACCTTGGTAAACAAGATGGCCCCGGCGCTTCGCAAGGTCTATGACCAGATGGCGGAGCCGCGCTGGGTGATCTCAATGGGGTCCTGCGCCAACGGCGGCGGTTACTATCATTACTCGTATTCCGTCGTGCGCGGCTGCGACCGCATCGTCCCCGTGGATATCTATGTCCCCGGTTGCCCTCCCACCGCCGAAGCCCTCCTGTACGGCATTCTGCAACTGCAGAACAAGATCAAGCGCACCAGCACTATTGCGCGATAACAGAGAGATGATCTAGGCATGTCTGATTTTTATCAGAAGTTGGCCGCGCGCGTGCAAGACAGGTTCGCGGACAAGATTGAGAGCTGCCGAGTCGATCGCGGTCACTTGACCGTGGTGGTGCCGCCGACCAACCTGATCGAGGTTTGCACGGCGCTTCGCGACGAGCCGCTGTTCGCCTTCGAGCAGCTCATGGATCTGTGCGGCATCGACTATCTCGACTACGGTGAGGGCGAGTGGAAGGGCACGCGCTTTGCCGTCGTCTATCAGTTGCTGTCCTTGGCCAACAACCAGCGCATCGAGGTTAAGACCTTTGTCGAAGGTGATCCGCCCGTGGTCGCTTCGGTGATCGATGTCTGGAATTCGGCCAATTGGTTCGAGCGAGAGGCCTTTGATCTGTACGGCATTGTCTTCGACGGTCATCCCGACCTGCGGCGGATCCTGACCGACTACGGTTTTGTCGGACATCCGTTCCGCAAGGACTTCCCGCTCATCGGCAACGTCGAGATGCGCTATGACCCCGAGCGTCAGCGCGTCGTCTACCAGCCGGTCAGCATCGAGCCGCGCGTGACGGTCCCGCGTGTGATCCGAGACGATCACCGCTATGTGAACCGCGTGCGCGAAGGGGAGTAGGTCCATGCCCGAGATTCGCAATTACACCATGAACTTCGGTCCGCAGCACCCGGCGGCCCACGGCGTGTTGCGCCTCGTTCTGGAAATGGACGGTGAGGTGGTCCAGCGTGCCGATCCGCATATCGGGCTGCTTCACCGTGCGACCGAAAAGCTGGCCGAGAGCAAGCCGTTCAATCACAGCGTGCCTTATATGGACCGCCTGGACTACGTGTCCATGATGTGTAACGAGCACGGCTACGTGCTGGCCATCGAGAAGCTGCTGGAGGTGACTCCGCCGATTCGCGCGCAGTACATCCGCGTGATGTTCGACGAAATCACCCGCATCCTCAATCATCTGCTGTGGCTCGGCACCAACGCCCTGGACCTGGGCGCGATGACCATGTTCCTGTACTGCTTCCGCGAGCGCGAGGAGCTGATGGACGTCTACGAGGCGGTGTCCGGTGCGCGGATGCACGCGGCCTACTATCGCCCCGGCGGCGTCTATCGCGATCTGCCCGAGCGTATGCCGCAGTACCAGCCGTCGCGCTGGAAGAGCAAGGAGGAGGTCGCCAAGCTCAACGAGAACCGCCAGGGCTCGCTGCTCGATTTCATCGAGGACTTCACGAATCGCTTCCCGACCTATATCGACGAGTACGAGACGCTGCTGACCGACAACCGAATCTGGAAGCAGCGCACCGTCGATATCGGCGTCGTCTCGCCGGAACGCGCCCTGCAGCTCGGCTTTACCGGCCCCATGCTGCGTGGCTCGGGCATCGAGTGGGACCTGCGCAAGAAGCAGCCCTACGAGGTCTACGACCGGCTCGAATTCGATATCCCGGTCGGCACCAACGGCGACTGCTACGACCGCTACCTCGTGCGCGTCGAGGAAATGCGCCAGTCCAATCACATCATCAAACAGTGTATTGAATGGCTGCGCAACAATCCGGGCCCCGTGATTATCGACGATCACAAGTTCACGCCGCCGCGGCGCGAAGAAATGAAGGGCGATATGGAAGCCCTCATTCATCACTTCAAACTGTTCACCGAGGGATACACTATCCCCGCCGGCGAGACCTACGCCGCGGTGGAGCATCCCAAGGGCGAATTCGGTATTTACCTCGTGTCTGACGGCGCGAACAAGCCGTACCGGCTCAAGATCCGTGCGCCCGGGTTTGTACACCTGGCCGCGATGGACGAGATGGCCACCGGGCACATGCTGGCGGACACGGTGGCGATTATCGGCACCATGGATGTCGTGTTTGGGGAGATCGACCGTTGATGGCGCACAAGACCGAGACCAGCAAGATCGAGCTGCTCGGCGCGGAGGCGCGCGCCGAGATCGACCGCTGGGTCGCGAAATATCCCAACGATCAGAAGCGTTCGGCCGTCATGGCCGCGCTCAAGGCGGTGCAGGATCAGAACGGCGGCTGGTTGACCACCGAGCTGATGGACGCCGTGGCCGAATACCGGGAGATGGAGCCGATCGCCGTCTACGAGGTCGCCACCTTCTATTCGATGTACGAGCTCAAGCCGGTCGGCCGCCACAAGATCTGCATCTGCACCAACGTCTCCTGCCTGCTGTGCGGCTCGGACGACGTCGTGGCACATCTCGAGAACAAGCTCGGAATCAAACTCGGGGAGACGACTGCCGACGGGCGCTTCACGCTCAAGGAAGTCGAGTGCCTCGGCGCCTGCGTCGGCGCTCCGATGCTGCAAATCGGCAACGATTACTACGAGCACCTGACGCCGGCAAAGCTCGACGAAATCATCGACAAGCTCGACTGAGCCGATGATGGCGCCGGGCCGAACGAAGCGGGAATTCAAGCATGGCTAACGAGATCTGTTTTCGAACCCTCGAGATGGACAAGCCCTGGACGCTGGAGACCTACCAGAAGGCCGGCGGCTATGAGGTGTGGAAGAAGATACTCAAGGGCAAGACTCCGCCCGATGAGATCATCGCCGAGCTGAAGACCTCGGCCCTGCGCGGGCGCGGCGGTGCGGGCTTTCCGACCGGCCTGAAATGGAGCTTCATGCCGCGCAACGCGCCCGGCCAGAAGTACATCGTCTGCAATTCCGACGAGGGCGAGCCCGGCACCTGCAAGGACCGGGATATCCTGCGCTACAACCCCCACCAATTGATCGAGGGTATGGCCATTGCCGGCTACACCATCGGTGCGACGGTCGGCTACAACTATATCCGCGGCGAGTTTTGGGAACCCTACGAGCGCTTCGAGGCCGCGCTGCAGGAGGCCTATGACGCCGGACTGCTGGGCAAGGATCTGTTCGGCTCGGGTGTGGACTTCGACCTGTATTCGCACCTGGGCGCCGGCGCCTACATCTGCGGCGAGGAGACGGCACTGCTCGAGTCTCTGGAGGGCAAGAAGGGCCAGCCGCGGTTCAAGCCACCGTTCCCGGCCAGCTACGGCCTCTATGGGCGCCCCACGACCATCAACAATACCGAGACACTGGCCTCGGTGCCGCTCATCCTGCAAAACGGCGGCAAGTGGTTCCTGGATATCGGCAAGCCCAACAACGGCGGCTCGAAAATCTTCTGTATGACCGGTCACGTCAACAAGCCCGGTAACTACGAGGTGCCCATGGGCACGCCGTTCTCGGAGTTGCTGGAGATGGCCGGGGGCATGCGCGACGGTAACAAAATCAAGGCCGTAATCCCGGGCGGCTCATCGGTACCGGTCCTGCCCGGTGACGTCATGATGGACGTGACCATGGACTATGACGGCATCGCGAAGGCGGGTTCGATGCTTGGCGCCGGCTCGGTGATGGTCATGGACGAGACCACCTGCATGGTCAAGGTCCTGGCGCGTATTTCGCACTTCTACTATGAGGAGTCATGCGGCCAATGTACGCCCTGTCGCGAAGGCACGGGCTGGCTGGCGCGCGTGGTTCACCGCATTGAGCACGGCCACGGCCGCCCGGAGGATCTGGATCTGCTGGACGACGTGGCGGGCAAGATCGAAGGGCGTACCATCTGCGCCCTGGGCGACGCCGCCGCTATGCCGGTGGCGAGCTTTATCAAGCACTTCCGGGACGAGTTCCAGTATCACATCGATCACGGCAAGTGCATGGTGGGTCCCGGAGCGGTTTGAGCCCCCGATGAGGTGACATGCGCTCGGATGGACGTGCAGCCGTCCGAGGGGTACCGAATACTGCAAATTGAACGAGATGCACGATGGTCAACATCGAGATTAACGGTAGACAGATTCAGGCCCGCGAAGGCGCGATGGTGATCGAGGCGGCGGACGAGGCCGGGATTACCATTCCGCGGTTCTGTTACCACAAGAAGCTTTCGATCGCGGCCAATTGCCGTATGTGTCTGGTCGAAGTGGAGAAGGCCGCCAAGCCGCTGCCCGCGTGCGCCACGCCCGTTACGGAAGGCATGCGCGTGTTCACCAAGTCGTCCAAGGCCATCGCCGCGCAAAAGGGCGTCATGGAATTCCTGCTCATCAATCACCCGCTGGACTGTCCCATCTGCGACCAGGGCGGGGAGTGCGAGCTGCAGGAAATGGCCATGGGCTATGGTCAGGACGTGTCGCGCTACTCCGAGGGCAAACGCGTCGTCAAGGACAAGAATATCGGCCCCTTGATTTCCACCGACATGACCCGCTGCATCCACTGCACGCGCTGCGTTCGCTTCGGTCAGGAGATCGCCGGCATCATGGAACTCGGTGCCACCGGCCGCGGCGAGCACATGGAAATCGGCACCTACGTGGAAAAGGCGGTCGGTTCCGAGCTTTCCGGCAACGTCATCGACCTGTGCCCCGTGGGCGCGCTGACCTCCAAGCCGTTCCGTTATACGGCCCGGCCCTGGGAGCTTACCGAGGTCGACGGCGTAGCGGCGCACGACTGTGTGGGTTCGAATATTCTCATCGAAACCCGGCGCAACCAGGTCATGCGCGTACTGCCTCGGGAGAACGAATCGGTCAACGAGACCTGGATATCCGATCGCGACCGCTTCAGCTACCCGGGATTGGCCAGCGACGAGCGCCTGCGGGCGCCGATGATCAAGGACAACGGCACCTGGCGTGAGACCGACTGGGAGACGGCGCTGCACTTTATGGTCGACGGCATCAAGAAGGTTGTCGGCGAGCACGGGGCCGAGCAAATCGGTGTCCTGGCATCGCCCAACGCCACACTCGAAGAGGCCTATCTGCTGCAAAAGCTGATGCGGGCTCAGGGATGCGCCAATCTGGACCATCGCCTGCGCCAGAGCGATTTCAGCGACCAGGATATCGCCCCGGCGTTTCCGTGGCTGGGCCAGCCGATTGTCGATCTGGAACAGACCGATGCGGCGTTGTTGATCGGTTCGAACATTCGCAAGGAGCAGCCGATCGTCGCCCATCGCCTGCGCAAGGCGGCCATGCGCAGCGCGAAGCTGGTCTTCGTCAATCCGGTCGACTATGCGTTCAATTTTCCCGTGGCCGAGACCCTGGTGGGCACGCCGGCCGCGATGGTGCGCTCGCTGGCGGGGATCGCCAAATCGCTGCTGCACATTACCGGCGCCAGCGCCCCGCAGGGCCTGGCCGAGCTGCTTGAGAACGTGGAGAGCAACGACACACACCTGGCCGTCGCCGAGCATTTGCGCGGCGCGGCCCGCTCGAGCGTCTTAATCGGCTCGCTGGCGCTGTCCATGCCGCACCTGGCCGACATGCGCGCCCTGGCGGGGCTGATCGCCGAGCTGGCCGGTGCGAAGTTCGGCTACCTCAGCGACGGCGCCAACGCGGCAGGTGCCGCGCTGGCGGGCATGCTGCCCCACCGCGGACCGGCCGCCAAAGCGGCGTCCAAGACCGGGCGGGACGCCGGTGCCATGTTCGACGAAGGCCTGAAGGGCTACGTGTTGTTCAACCTGGAGCCCGAGTATGACACGGCCAATCCGGCCGCGGCGGTGGCCGCGCTCACCGGTGCCGAGTTCGTGGCGATGCTTTCGCCATATGCGACCGATGCCATGAAGGCCTATGCCGACGTGCTGCTGCCGGTGACACCGTTTAGCGAATCCTCGGGCACCTTCGTCAATGCCGAGGGCCTGTGGCAGAGCTTTTCGGGCGCGGTGCAGCCGTTGGGCGATGCCCGTCCCGGGTGGAAGGTGCTGCGCGTGCTGGGCAACTTGTTCGACGTGCAGGGCTTCGATTATTTGTCCGCCGAAGAGGTGCGCGACGAGTTGCGCAAGCAGGCCGGCGGTGTACACCCGAGCTCGGCCAGCCCCTGGCGCTGCCCCAACGCCTTGCCCGCCGATGTCGAGGGGCTGATGCGAATCGGGTCGGTGCCTATCTATTCGGTCGATGCCGTGGTGCGCCGCTCCGAACCGCTGCAGCGAACGGCCGATGGCCAGGCGGTGGCGGCCTATCTGAATGAGTCGACGGCCGGCCGGCTCGGGCTGCGTGACGTCGAGCAGGTCGCGGTCATTCAGAACGGCAACCGGACCGTGCTGCCATTGGTGCTCGATGGCGGCGTGCCCGACAACTGCGTTGTCGTTCCGTCCGCCACCGAGGCGACCCGCGAGCTGGGTCCGAGCTTCGGGCCCGTGGAACTGGCCGGCGCCTGAGCATAACGACTACAACGAACTGGATTTGTCTGCATGATCGAATGGGTCCAAAACCTCTTTCACACCCTCCCCGAAGGGCTGCAGGTCGTCGTGCTGATCCTGCTCAAGATCGTGGCCATTGTCGTGCCGTTGATGATCTGTGTGGCCTACCTGACGTTCGCCGAACGCAAGATCATCGGCTACATGCAGGTGCGTCTGGGCCCCAATCGCGTCGGGCCCAAGGGCTGGCTCCAGCCGATCGCCGATGCCATGAAGCTGATGTTCAAGGAGATCATCATCCCCAGCGGCGCGAACAAGATACTGTTCCTCATGGCCCCGGTCCTGTCGATGGGGCCGGCCCTGGCGGCCTGGGCGGTCATGCCTTTCAATTCGCAGTGGGTCCTGGCCGACGTCAACGCCGGTTTGCTGTATGTATTGGCGATCACCTCGATGGGCGTGTACGGCGTCATCATCGCCGGTTGGGCGTCCAATTCGAAGTATGCTTTCCTCGGCTCGCTGCGCTCAGCCGCCCAGATCGTCTCCTATGAAATTGCCATGGGCTTCGCTCTGGTCGGTGTGCTGATGGCCGCCGGAAGTCTGAATCTCGGCGATATCGTCCGTGCCCAAAGCGGCGGGATACTGCATTGGTTCTGGCTGCCCCTGCTGCCCCTGTTCGTCGTCTACTGGGTCTCGGCCGTGGCCGAAACCAATCGCGCGCCATTCGACGTTGCCGAGGGCGAGTCGGAGATCGTGGCAGGCTTCCACGTCGAATACTCGGGCATGGCGTTCGCCGTGTTCTTCCTGGCCGAATACGCCAACATGATTCTGGTCTCGGCCCTGGCGGCCCTGATGTTCCTCGGCGGTTGGCTCTCGCCGTTCCATGGGGCGGGCTGGCTCGAGGGTACCTGGTTCGAGTTCCTGACCTACGGGAGCATCGGCTGGTTTTTGGCCAAGACCGCCATCTTCCTGTTCCTGTTCCTGTGGTTTCGCGCCACCTTCCCGCGCTATCGCTATGACCAGATCATGCGCCTGGGGTGGAAGGTGTTTATCCCCATCACCATCGTCTGGCTGCTGGTCGTCGGTGTGATGATCGTGGGTCACGTCGGGCCCTGGTTCAGCGCGGCCTGACGGTCGTCTGGAGTATTGCGATGAAAATTGGACACGCCTTCAAAAGCCTCTTTCTGCTCGAACTCGCGAAGGGTCTGCGCCTGACCGGCCGTTACCTCTTCAACAAGAAGTTCACCGTGCAGTACCCGGAAGAGAAGACACCGCTGTCGAACCGTTTCCGCGGTCTGCACGCGCTGCGCCGCTATGCCAACGGTGAGGAACGCTGCATCGCCTGTAAGCTCTGCGAGGCCGTGTGTCCCGCGCTGGCTATTACGATCGAGTCCGAACAGCGTGCGGACGGCACGCGCCGCACCACGCGTTACGACATCGACCTGACCAAGTGTATCTTCTGCGGCTTTTGCGAGGAGTCCTGTCCGGTCGACTCGATCGTCGAGAGCCACATCTTCGAGTACCACGGCGAGCAGCGCGGCGACCTTTACATGACCAAGGACCGTCTGCTGGCCGTGGGCGATAAATACGAGAAGGACATCGCTGCCGCCCGCGCCCTGGATGCGCGGTATCGATGATCGTCAGCAGCGACGGGTATTCAATATGGGTGTAGAAAAAATTCTGTTTTACGTGTTCGCGACCGTCATGGTGTTCGGCGCGACCATGGTGATCACGGTGCGCAACCCGGTACGGGCGGCCTTGTTTCTGGTGCTGACCTTCTTTGCCAGTGCCGCGCTGTGGCTGATGCTCGAGGCGGAGTTCCTGGCCATCGTGCTGGTGTTGGTTTACGTCGGCGCCGTCATGGTGCTGTTCCTGTTCGTGGTCATGATGCTGGACATCAATCTGGCCCGATTGAAGGAAGGTTTCATTCGTTATCTGCCCTTCGGCGCCGCCGTGGCTCTGGTCCTGATCGGCATGATGGCCTGGATTCTCGCGCCGTCTCATTCCGGCCTCGGCCACATCGCCGCTCCGGCGCGCCATGCGGCCGACTACAACAATACGGCCGCGCTGGGCAGCCTGCTCTATACGGATTATGTCTATCCGTTCGAGATTGCGTCCGTCATTCTGCTGGTGGCTATCGTCGCGGCGATCGCATTGACGCTGCGCCGCCGCCCCTTCACCAAGTACCAGAAGCCCGAGAAGCAGGTGGCCGTTCGCAGCGCTGACCGGCTGCGGGTGGTCAAGATGTCTTCGGAAGACCGCAAATAGGCGTCCGCGCGGGAGAACGAACATGATTTCACTATCGGATTATCTGATTCTCGGCGCCATTATGTTCTGTCTGAGCATCGCCGGTATTTTTCTGAATCGGAAGAACGTCATCATCCTGTTGATGGCCATCGAATTGATGCTGCTGGCCGTGAACATGAATTTCATCGCCTTTTCGCACTATCTCGGCGATACGGCGGGTCAGGTGTTCGTGTTCTTCATCCTGACGGTGGCCGCGGCCGAGGCCGCCATCGGCCTGGCCATCCTGGTGGTGCTGTTCCGTAACCGGCGCACCATCAACGTCGATGACCTCGATAGCATGAAGGGATAGCACCGTGTTGGATAATATGCATAACGTCTATCTCGGCGTTGTCCTGGCGCCCTTGGCGGGGGCGATTATCGCCGGTCTGTTCGGCAAGACGATCGGTCGAGCCGGTGCGCACTGGGTGACGATCCTCGGTGTGGCGATTTCCTGTTTCCTGTCCCTCGTCGTATTCAAGCACCACGTCATCGACGGCGGTGCGGTCTACAACGGCACCGTATACACCTGGATGCAGAGCGGGGGCATCACCTTCGAAGTCGGGTTTCTGATCGACAAGCTCAGCGCCCTGATGATGGTCGTGGTGACCTTCGTCTCGCTGATGGTGCATATCTACACCATCGGCTATATGCACGACGACCCGGGGTATCAGCGCTTCTTCTCGTATATTTCACTGTTCACCTTTTCGATGCTGATGCTGGTGATGGCGAACAATTTCATGCAGTTGTTCTTCGGCTGGGAGGCCGTTGGCCTGGTCTCCTATCTGCTCATCGGATTCTGGTACACGCGCGAATCGGCCATCTATGCCAACCTGAAGGCCTTTTTGGTCAACCGTGTGGGTGACTTTGGCTTCGTGCTCGGCATAGCGGCCGTGTTGATGTATTTCAACTCGCTCGACTATGCCACGGTGTTCAATACGGCCGCCGTCCATAAGGACATGGTGGTGGAAATCGTGCCGGGCCTGAGCTGGCATGTCATGACCGTCATTTGTATCCTGCTGTTCATCGGCGCTATGGGTAAATCGGCCCAGGTGCCGCTGCACGTCTGGCTGCCCGACTCGATGGAAGGCCCGACGCCGATTTCCGCCCTGATCCACGCGGCCACGATGGTCACCGCAGGCATCTTCATGGTGGCGCGGATGTCGCCGCTGTTCGAGCTCTCGGACACGGCCTTGAGCGTGGTCATGGTGATTGGCGCCATCACGGCGCTGTTCATGGGCTTTTTGGGCGTTATCCAGAACGACATCAAGCGCGTTATCGCCTATTCGACCCTCTCACAGTTGGGTTACATGACTGCGGCCCTGGGCGCCTCGGCCTATGCGGCGGGTATCTTCCACCTGATGACCCACGCCTTCTTCAAGGCGCTGCTCTTCCTGGCGGCCGGGTCGGTCATCATCGCCATGCACCACGAGCAGGACATCCGGAAAATGGGCGGGCTGCGCAAGTACATGCCGATTACCTGGTTGACCTTCCTGGTCGGCTCCCTGGCGCTGATCGGCGCTCCGGGCTTTGCGGGGTTCTTCTCGAAAGACAGCATCATCGAGGCCGTGGGGCTGTCGACGCTTCCCGGCTCGGGCTTTGCCTACTTTGCGCTCACGGCGAGCGTTTTCGTCACCGCCCTCTACAGCTTCCGTCTGTATTTCGTTGTCTTCCACGGTAAGGAACGCATGGACGAACACACGCGCTCGCACCTGCACGAGACGCCGGCCGTGGTGACGGTCCCCTTGATTATGCTGGCAATCCCGTCCGTCTTCAGCGGCTACATGTATGTCTCCAATATGGCATTCGGTAACTTCTTCGGCGGGGCCATTACGGTTCTCCATCGCCACGACGTGCTGGGAGAGCTGGCCGAGGAGTTCCATGGGCCGGCTGCCATGATGCTGCACTCCTTCGCGACGCTTCCGTTCTGGCTGGCCGCCGGCGGCGTGTTTACCGCCTGGTTCCTGTACATGAAGCGTCCGGATATTCCTGTGCGTCTGAAGGACAGCTTCGGATGGCTGTACAACATCCTCGACCGCAAGTACGGATTCGACGAGTTCAACGAGTATTTCTTCGCCGGCGGCGGCCGCGGCATCGGGCGTCTGTTGTGGCGTATCGGCGACGTGCGTATCATCGACGGCTTTTTCGTCAACGGGACGGCGCGCGGCATCGGCCGCATCGCCAGCGTCGTGCGCAACATACAGACCGGTTATCTGTACCACTATGCCTTCGCAATGATCCTCGGTCTGCTGGCCCTCATTGCCGTGTACGTGCTGCACTGGGTGTGATAACAAGAAAGAGTATGTTGAATGTTTTCTGACCTACCGCTTTTAAGCCTGGTTATCTGGGTGCCGATTATCGGCGGCGCGCTCGTGCTGGCCACGGGCAGCGACCGCAATGCGATCGAGGCGCGTGTCCTGGGCCTGCTGATTGCCCTGGCGACGTTCGTGCTGTCGATTCCGCTGTTTACGAATTTCGACCCCAACACGGCGGCGATGCAGTTCACGGAAAGCCACAAGTGGATCGAGACGTTCGATATCTGGTATCGCCTCGGTGTGGACGGCATCGCGATGCCGCTGATCCTGCTGACAACATTTATGACCGTTATGGTGATCATCTCCGCCTGGGAGGTGATCCAATATAAGGCGGCCCAGTACATCGCCGCCTTCCTGATTATGGAAGGCCTGATGAACGGTGTGTTCGCGGCGGTCGATGCCGCTCTGTTCTACGTCTTCTGGGAAGCCATGCTGATTCCGATGTTTCTGGTCATCGGTATCTGGGGTGGTCCGCGGCGCGTCTATGCCACCATCAAGTTCTTCCTGTACACGTTCCTCGGCTCCGTGTTCATGCTGGTGGCCCTGATCTACCTGTACAACAAGACCGGAAGCTTCGACATTCTCGACTTCCAGGCGGCTAAGCTGGGGATGACGCCGCAGATACTTATCTTCCTGGCGTTCTTCCTGGCCTTCTCGGTCAAGATACCGATGTGGCCGGTACATACCTGGTTGCCGGACGCCCACGTGGAGGCCCCGACCGGCGGTTCGGTCATCCTGGCCGCGATTATGCTCAAGCTGGGTGCCTACGGCTTTCTGCGCTTCAGCCTGCCGATCGCGCCGGACGCGAGCAACGAGCTGTCATTGATCATCATTGTGCTGTCGTTGATCGCAGTGGTGTACATCGGATTCGTCGCGCTGGTCCAGCAGGATATGAAGAAGCTGATTGCCTATTCATCGATTTCGCATATGGGCTTCGTGACGCTCGGCTTTTTCATGGCCTTTGCGATCTATCGGCGCACGGGCGGACTGGACGGCGCCGCCATGGGCGTGGAAGGCGGCATCGTGCAGATGATCTCGCACGGTTTCGTCTCGGGCGCCATGTTCCTGTGTGTCGGCGTGCTCTATGACCGCCTGCACAGCCGGCAGATCAGCGATTACGGCGGCGTGGTGAACAGTATGCCCGTGTTCGCCGCGTTTATGGTGCTGTTCGCCATGGCCAACGCCGGGCTGCCAGGGACCTCCGGGTTCGTGGGCGAGTTCATGGTCATCCTCAGCGCCTTCAAGGCGAACTTCTGGTATTCGTTCCTGGCCGCGCTGACGCTGATCCTGGGTGCGGCCTATACCCTGTGGATGGTCAAACGGGTCATTTTTGGCAAGGTGACGAGCGACGCCGTCGCTGCACTGCAGGATATCAACGGGCGCGAATTCCTGTTCCTGGGCCTGCTGGCGGTGCTGGTCCTGCTGGTGGGCGTGTGGCCGGCCCCCTTGCTCGACGTCATGCACGCGACTGTTAACAACCTGCTGCACCATATAATGCAGAGCAAGCTCTGAGCGAGAGACGACGCACGATGACAGTTGAAATGCTCAATCTGAAACCGGCGCTGCCGGAAATGTTCCTGCTCGGGATGACGTGCCTGATCCTCGTTATCGACCTGTTTCTGACCGAGCGCAGCCGGGGCGCGACGTATCTGCTCTCGCAGGTGACGCTGCTGGTAACCGCGGTGCTGGCGATTACCGGCTACAGCGCGGAGACGACGCTGAGCTTCAACGGGACCTTCGTGTTGGATCCCATGGGGAGCGTGCTCAAGATCGCGGTCCTGGTCGCGACCGTCGTCGTGTTCCTGTACTCGAAGGATTATCTGCGCGCGCGCGATCTGTTCAAGGGCGAGTTCTACGTCCTGGGGCTGTTCGGCGTGCTCGGTATGATGATCCTGGTCTCGGCACACAACTTCCTGACCGTGTACCTGGGCCTGGAGCTGCTCTCGCTCTCCCTCTACGCCCTGGTCGCGATGCACCGCGACTCGGCGGCGGCCTCGGAGTCGGCGATGAAATATTTCGTCCTCGGGGCGATCGCCTCGGGCATGCTGTTGTACGGGATGTCGATGATCTACGGCGCGACCGGGACCCTCGACCTCTCGGCGGTGCACGCCCAGGTGGCGACCATGGACGGGAACAACCTGATCCTGGTCTTCGGACTGGTCTTCCTGATTGTGGGTATCGCCTTCAAGCTCGGCGCCGTTCCCTTCCACATGTGGATACCCGATGTGTATCAGGGTGCGCCGACGGCGGTGACGCTGTACATCGGTACGGCACCGAAGATCGCCGCGTTCGCCATGCTGATGCGTCTTCTGGTCGACGGCATGGGCAGCATCCACGCGCATTGGGAGGACATCCTGGTCCTCTTGTCGATCGTGTCCCTGGCCGTGGGTAATGTGGTCGCGATCGCGCAGGCCAATCTCAAGCGTATGCTGGCGTATTCGACCATTTCCCACGTGGGTTATTTGCTCCTGGGGGTGTTGGCCGGCACCGCATCGGGCTATGCCGCGTCGATGTTCTACATCATCGTGTATGCCCTGATGAGCCTGGGGGGCTTCGGCATGATCATCCTGCTCAGCCGGGCGGGGTTCGAGGCCGAACGGCTGGAAGACTTCAAGGGGCTCAATGAACGCAGTGCGTGGTTCGCGTTCATGATGTTGATTCTGATGTTCTCCATGGCGGGCGTGCCGCCGTTCCTGGGCTTCTGGGCGAAGCTGGTCGTGCTCAAGGCGGTGGTGGATGTCAACCTGGTGTGGCTGGCGGCGGTTGCCGTGGTATTCTCCATCATCGGCGCCTTCTACTATCTGCGCATCGTGAAGCTGATGTACTTCGACAAGCCGGAGGATGGTTCGGCGCTGGAAGCCAGCGCCGACATGCGGGTCATGGTCAGCGCCAACGGCCTGCTCGTGCTGGGTCTGGGTATTGCGCCCGAAGCGTTGATGTCGCTGTGTGCCGCGGCCCTGCACGTCCACTAGGGCGCATTTGTTCGCCCGCCCGAAGCGGCGGGCCATTCACAGGAGAGAAGCTCTATGCAATCGGCCGGCGTCATATGGGGTCTGATTCTGGTGGCATTCATTGCGGCCAATCTGCCCTGGCTCAGCGAGCGATTCTTCTTCCTGTTCTCCCCGCCGGCCGGTGCCAAACGCGCCTGGATGCGCCTGCTGGAGTGGTTCGTCCTGTATTTTCTGGTCGGCGCCGTCGCTGTCGGCCTGGAGAAGAAGTATACGGGTGAAATCCACCACCAGGACTGGGAGTTCTATGTGGTGACGTTTTGCCTGTTCATTGTCTTTGCCCTGCCGGGCTTCATCTACCGCCACGATCTGCGTTACCACCTGGACCGACGCTGAGTTGCGCCCGGTGAATCCGGGGGAATTACTGCATTCTGAAACATAAATATCCGAAGATAAGAATATAATAAATATATAAATATCAATAAGTTGGTAGTACGCCGGAAGGTGGCGTGCTAGGATGCTGCAACCTGCAACCTCCCGCGTGATATGCAGTCATGCAGCTTCGCCACAAGTTCTTCCTTGCCCTGTCGCTGCTGACGACAGTTCCCCTGCTCATTTTGTTGTTTGGCGTCGTCGACCGCATGGAAAGCGAGATCAAGGCGCGCACGGAGAACCTGCTGCACGCCACCCTGGACAAGATGGCCGGGGAGCTCGACGTCCTGTTGAACAGCCAGAAGTCCATTGCGGTCGGCCTGGCGCGCGTGCCCTCGGTTCGCCGCTTCGCGTCGACCCTGGGCCACTCGGATACCCAGACCTACGACGCGCGGGCCGAGGAGCTGGGCAATTTCTTTCTCAACTACCAGCACGCCGTCTCCAGCATTCAGGCCCTTCGCTTCATCGATCTGCGGGGCAAGACCCTGGTCAAGGTCAAGGAGGGCAAGCCCATCGAGCCGACGGTTCTGGACGCGGCCAGCCACCGCTATTACGTCTCCGACCAGTCCTATAAGGACTATTTCCGCCGCGCCCTGGCCGGCCAACGGGACGTGTCGGTGTCGGATTTCGAGCTGGGCCAGGTCACGGCCGGGGCGGATTTCTGTCCGTCCATGGTCCGTTACTCGGTGCTCATCAAGGACGAGCTGGATACGCTAGAAGGTCTGCTGGTGGTCAACATGTGGGGTAAGCGCCTCGATGCCACCGTCGAGGCGTCGCTGGGCGGCTATCCCGGGCGCGTCTACATCGTTGAGCTCAACGACGGCAGTCCGCGGGACGGGATATTCCTGTACCACCCGGACAGCAGCAAGCGGTTCGCCAACCAGCTCGGTACCCAGGACCGGCTGTCCAGGGAGCTGACCCCCGCCGAATGGCAACACATCAAGGACACGCCCGTGTTCGGGTCACTCTACCGCGATGACGGGCGAATGCTGTTCTACCGTAAGTTCTCTCCTTATCAGGACCGTGCGACGCAGTGGCTGCTCGTCATCGAGACGGCCAGTGACACCGTGCTGGCACCCGTGATGAGCATGCGCCGTTCCATCTGGCTGCTCATGGGCATTCTCCTGGTCCTGAGCCTGCTGGTCGCCGTGTGGGCCGCGGTGCGCATGGCCAAGCCCTTTCAGAAACTGGCCACCACCATCAAACGCTATGCCGACGGCGAGCGCGATCTGCGCTACACGGAGAAGCGGCGCGACGAGATCGGTGCCGCCGGGCATGCCTTCAACTACCTTGCCGGCAGCCTGGAGCGGGCCAGGGAGGAACGCGAGAGGGCCGAACGGGCGGCTCGTCAGTCCGAACGCCTCGCCGCGGTGGGACAGCTGGCAGCCGGGATCGGCCATGAGATCAACAATCCGCTGATGAACATCATGTCCCTGGCGTCGCTGATCGAACAGTCCGTCAAGGACGGCCACGACCCGCAGATCGAGAGCGACCTGCACCTCCTGCAGAAGGAGGGCAAGCGCTGCGCGCGGATCGTCCAGGGGATACTGAATTTCGCGCGTGAGAACCAACCGGCCTATAGACGCCTGGACCTGTCCGCGCTGGTCGATGACACGGTTGCACTGCTTGGGCACCGCTTCGAGTCGGCCGGCATCTCGGTGGATACCGACCTGCAGCGCCCGCTGGAGATCACCGGTGACCCGAATCAGCTGCAGCAGGTTCTCGTCAACGTCCTCTTGAATGCCGCGCAAGCCTCGCCCGCCGATTCGACCGTCTCTATCGCCAGCCGGCGCGAGGGCGACGAGAGCGTATTGACTGTCGTCGACCAGGGCGAGGGCGTTGCCGAGGAGGACCTCGGCGCGGTGTTCGACCCGTTCTTTTCGACCAAACCCGAGGGGGCCGGCACGGGCCTCGGGCTGTCCGTCAGCTATGGAATCATCAAACGCCACGGCGGCGACATAGCGCTTCAGAACGGCCCGCACGGTGGGGCGATGGTCACGATCGCGATCCCCGTGGCGGGCGACGAAGCTCAACAGTCAGACGAGTCTTACGCGATGGAGAACAGGTATGCCGGATAAACCCGTCAAAATCATGTTCGTGGACGATGACCTGGTGACCGGAAAAGTCATGAAGCGCAACTGCGACAACGCCTCCTATGCCTGCCAGGTGTTCAGCTCCGCGCGACAGTGTCTCGAGGCCTTTGCCGGCGACGGGGCGGATATTGTCATCACCGACCTGCGCATGCCGGAGATGAACGGATTCGAGTTGCTCAGTGAGCTGCGCACGATCGACCCGGAGGTCCCGATCCTGGTCATGACCGGCTACTCCTCCGTCGAGAACGCCGTGGAAGCGATGAAGCGAGGCGCCACCGACTTCATCAAGAAGCCCTTCGATTTCAAGGAGCTGCGTCTGATGGTGGATCGCACGATTCAGGCCGTGCGACTGAAGAACGAAAATCGGCTGCTGAAAAAACGGCTGGGGCAGCGGCGTAACCGGTTCGGCATGATCGGCGACACCCCGTCGATGAAGTCGCTGTTCAGCACCATCGAGAAGGTCGCCGAGGTGAGCTGCACGGTCGTCGTCGGCGGTGAGTCGGGCACGGGCAAGGAGCTGGTTGCACGCGCCCTGCATGACTATGGCCCGCGCCGGGATGCCCCGTTCGTGGCGGTCGACTGCGGGGCGCTGAGCGAGACCCTGCTCGAGAGCGAGCTGTTCGGCCACGAGCGTGGCGCCTTCACGGGTGCGACTCAGCGCAAGCACGGGCTGATGGAACAGGCCAGCGGGGGTACGCTGTTTTTGGACGAGATCTGCAATATCTCCGACGTCATGCAGGTCAAGCTGATGCGCGCCATCGAGGAGCAGCGCATAACGCGAGTGGGCGGGACGACGCCCATTCCCGTGGACGTACGCGTCATCGTGGCCAGCAACCGCGACCTGGAGGCTATGGTCGACCAGGGCAGCCTGCGCCACGACTTCTATCACAGGCTCAACGTGGTCAACATCCATGTGCCGGCGCTGGCCGAGCGGCGCGAGGACATTCCCGCGCTGGTGGAGGCGTTCATCGAAGAGTTCTCCCAGCGCTACAACCGCCGCGTTCAGGGTTTTGACAGTGTCTCGCTGCAAAGCCTGTGCGAGGCCCCGTGGAAGGGCAACGTGCGCGAATTGCGTAATGTTGTGGAGCGATGCGTCATCCTGGCCGACGGCCCCATCATGGCCTGGACCGGGCCGCAGGGCGACACTGATCCCGATGACAATCGCCCCGTCCAGTTCTCGGCGCAGGAATTCGTTTCGCTCGACGAGCTCGAACAGGAATACATCAATCACGTACTCAAGTGCGTGGGCGGTAAGAAGACCAGGGCGGCCGAGGTCCTGGGGATCGACAAGACGACGCTGTGGCGCAAGCTGCGCCGCTACGAGGCGGGCGAGGAAGCGGTGTAAATTACAGCGGCGGCGGGCGTCCGGCTCTGCAAACTGCAACCCACACGATGGGCGGCGCCGGGGGCGGGTCTGCCGGATTATTGCAAGTGTTGGAAATCATGGAAGAAGTTGTCCAACGCGAGCGGTGGAACGAATATTGCTCGGATCGGGGTGCAAAACTACAAACCGCCGTATCTGAGGAGGAGAAGAGAATGTCGCATGTCTATAAGAAGGGGCTGGTCGTGCTGGCAGCCATGGTGATGGCGCTGGGCATGATGTCCGCTCAGGCCGGTGACCGTAAGCCGGCCAAGAACGGCTACTACCAGCAGAAGGTCGTCTATCACATCAATGACATCAACAAGGCGAAGGGCGCGCTGCGCAACGTCAAGAACCACCTCAACGCGCTCGGTGACAAGAACGTCGAGATCATCGTAGTGACCCACAGCAGCGGCGCCTTTGCGCTGGTCGACGGTGCCAAGGACAAGAAGGGTAACACCTTCTCGGATCAGGTCGCTGCCCTGGCCAACCGCGGGGTGAAGTTCGAGATTTGCGCCAACACCATCCGCGGCAAGAAGATCGACAAGCACAAGATCAGCCAGTATGCCGAGATCGTTCCCTCCGGTGTGGCCCAGATCGCGCACCTGGAGCAGCAGGGCTACCTGTACATCAAGCCCTGAGCGGTCGATTCCTCGCGATGTGAAGCGGGCGCCTCCGGCGCCCGTTTTTTTGGACAAAAAAGAAGGCGTGCCAAACCGGCACGCCTTGGCTCGAGAGAACACGCGCGAGGCTGTAGGGGAGCCTCGGCGGCGCGTTCCGGACTTCAATCGATGACCGCCTCCCCGGCGTCGTGCTCGCCCTGGTTGTCTGTCCAGGAAATCCGGATCTTGTCGCCCGACTTGGCGCCCTTGAAACGGAAGGACAGGAAGGGGTTTCTCGAGACGGCCGTGCTCCACAGACAGGTCAGCACGTCGCGCCCGTTGTGTTCGCAGTGCACTTCCTTGATGAAATGCGCGGGGATCAATTTTCCCGTTTGCTTGTTTTTGCGCTGGCCGGTTTCCATCGGATGGAAGATGATGGCCTTGACCTGTGTCTTGTCGCCGTCGACCCAGGCGCGAATCTTCATTGGTTTGTTCGCCATGTCCTCGTTACCTCGGTATTGGTTGTAATGTCTCGAACAGGCCGCGCGGTCAGCCGCCGCAGCCGCCGAGCGTGACCTTGACCGCCTTCTTCGCGGTATAGAACTTGCCATTGGCTTTGACGACCGCGATGACGTCCGAGGTCTTGCGCATCTTGATGCGCGAGGAGATAAAGCCGTCGGTGCCTTCGGCAACCAGATAGCTCGCGGCCAGGGGGCGGGTATTGTCGCGGGCCACGACCGAGATGGACTCGACGTTGGGCAGCGAAGTCTCGACGGTCACCGAAACCACGGCGCCGTTTTCGGCGATATCGGGCGCCTGCACCTTTACGTCCTGGCTGTCGTTCGGCTCGGCGCCTCCCAACGCGGCGAGGACGGAATCGACACTCTCGGCCTCGAAGGCCGGCTTGGGCCAGCCGGCGGCCAGGACGGCACGGGGACTGAGCAGCCCCGCCGCGCTGGCTACGGTCGCAACGCCGGCGGCCATGCTTGCCCGGAGAAGGGTTCTACGTGTTTGATTCATGCACAGGCTCCTTAAGAGGGATGGAACGACGAAATTGACCCGAGCGTCTCGGTTCTACCTCTACGGACAGCAATTCTCGTACCAATATCATAAGCTAATGATTAAGCGGGAGTTTTGTTCCAGTCTTCGCCGTGCGCGGCCCGCTGGGTCTGCAGTTTGCACCCAGTGGGTTGCAGGCGTCGGTCGGGCCGCCGGCCCCGCCGGGACGGCGGCGACCGCAGACGCCCATCGATGCGGTGAAGCTGAGCGCGCTTGATATGGTAGCCGCGCTGCGGGTAGAATACCGGCCTCGGATGCGGGGTGGAGCAGTCCGGTAGCTCGTCGGGCTCATAACCCGAAGGTCGTAGGTTCAAATCCTACCCCCGCTACCAGTTTTCGAGGTGCCGGCGTCCAGGCCATTTTGCCTGCCGCCAGTACCGACTTCGGCCTCCGAATGCCGTTGTACCCGTCGTGCGACGGGCCATGACACGGTGCCGCCGGCGACCGCCGGGTCCTTTCCGAACCGATGTGACTGGGAGCGACGCCGCGGCGAACCGGGCGGGCGCGAGGCGCGCACGTTTGCCGTGCGAACGTGCCGGTCGCGGCGAAAAAGTGGCGTCTGTTACGATAAGGCGCTATAATTTCGCCGATTTTGTAACGATGTGGTGAATGGAAGTGGGCCTTGGGCCCACTTTTTGTTTCCGGGTGCAGGCAATGCAGACCAAGCCGACGCTGGAGGCGCTGATAGAGCCGGTTGTGGCCGCGCTGGGCTATGAGCTCGTCGGGGTCGAACACCTGTCCCAGGGACGGCGCTCGTTACTGCGCTTATATATAGATAGCGAACAGGGCATTACGCTCGACGACTGCGAGCGTGTCAGCCATCAGGTCAGCGGTCTGCTCGAGGTCGAGGAGCCGGTGCGCGGGGACTACACCCTGGAGGTGTCCTCCCCGGGGCTGGATCGGCCCTTGTTCAAGCCGGAGCACTACGCGCGCTTCGTGGGCCACAAGGTACGCCTGCGCCTGCACGCGCCGTTGGATGGTCGACGTAAGTACGTCGGCGTCATCGAGGGCCTGGAGGACAACGGGACTTTGGTCCTGAACGTCGAAGACGAAGGCCGGCTGGAGTTGGCCTTGCAGGACATCGACAAGGCCAACTTGGTACCTGAATTTTGATGCGCCGCGGCATTGCATGTCGGCGGAGAGGACGAAGCGAATTTTGACACCGTTCGAGACAGACCGCGTCATGGTGCGCAGGAGTGGAGCGAACACGTTGTGGAGCTGTCGGGGATACAGAGGCTGGGTATGAACAAAGAAATCCTGCTGGTAGTCGATGCGGTCTCGAACGAGAAGGGCGTCGACAAGGATATTATCTTCCAGGCGATCGAGGCAGCGCTGGCGACCGCGACCAAGAAGCGCTACAGCACGGAAGTCGAAGTGCGCGTACAGATCGATCGCGAAAGCGGCGATTACGATACCTTCCGCCGCTGGGAAGTGGTCGAGGACGATGCCGTGGAGCACGGCGACCACCAGATCACCCTCAGCGCCGCGCGTCTGGACGATCCGAATATTCAGGTGGGCGACTTCGTCGAGGAGCCGATCGAATCGGTGGCCTTCGGGCGCATCGCGGCGCAGACCGCCAAACAGGTCATTGTGCAGAAGGTACGCGAGGCCGAACGCGCACAGATCGTCGATGCCTACCACGATCGCGTCGGTGAGCTCATCATGGGTGTGGTCAAGCGCGTCGAGCGCGGCAACGTCATTCTGGACATGGGTGACAATGCCGAGGCGCTGATCCCCCGCGAGGATATGATTCCGCGCGAGGCGGTGCGCAACGGCGACCGCCTGCGCGGCTATCTCAAGGATGTTCGGTCCGAGCCGCGCGGCCCGCAGTTGTTCGTCAGCCGTACGGCGCCCGAACTGCTCATCGAGCTGTTCAAGCTGGAGGTGCCCGAGGTGGGCGACGGACTGATCGATATCATGGCCGCCGCCCGCGATCCGGGCTCGCGCGCGAAGATCGCGGTGCGCTCCAACGATCCGCGCATCGATCCCGTCGGCGCCTGCGTCGGTATGCGCGGTTCGCGCGTCCAGGCGGTCTCCAACGAGCTTGCGGGCGAGCGCGTCGATATCGTCCTGTGGGACGAAAATCCCGCCCAGTTCGTCATCAACGCCATGTCGCCCGCCGAGGTCGTCTCCATCGTGATGGACGAGGACACGCACAGCATGGATGTCGCTGTGGACGAAGAGCAGCTGTCGCAGGCGATCGGCCGCGGCGGACAGAATGTGCGCCTGGCCTCCGAGCTGACCGGCTGGGAGCTCAACGTCATGAACGAGAGCGCCGCGGAGGAAAAGAGCGAGGCCGAGTCCGAGGCGCTGCAGAAGCACTTCATGGAGCAGCTCGACGTC
Source organism: Gammaproteobacteria bacterium (assembly GCA_035267785.1). Lineage (GTDB taxonomy): Bacteria > Pseudomonadota > Gammaproteobacteria > DATFLL01 > DATFLL01 > DATFLL01. The sequence continues at coordinate 25,379 of DATFLL010000031.1, forward strand.
GACGAGGAAGTCGCCGGCATTTTGGTACAGGAAGGTTTCACCAGTGTCGATGAGGTGGCCTATGTCCCTGTCAACGAGATGCTCGAGATCGAGGAGTTCGACGAGGACATCGTCAACGAGCTGCGCGAGCGTGCCAAGGACGTTCTGCTGACCCGTGCCATCACCAGCGAGGAGCAGTTCTCGGGGCAACCGCCCGCGCAGGACCTGCTCGAGATGGAAGGCATGGACGAGAATCTGGCCTATTCCCTGGCCGCCCGTGGTGTCATTACCATGGAGGACTTGGCCGAACAGGCCGTCGATGACCTGATGGAAATCGAAGGTATGGATGAGGAGCGTGCCGCGAAGCTGATCATGACGGCGCGCGCACCGTGGTTTGCCGAGGAGCAAAACGGTTAAGGCTCAGGAGTTTAGATTTTATGGCTGAGGTTACCGTCAAACAATTCGCCAACGTCGTTGGTATTCCTGTCACCCGGCTGCTCGAGCAGCTCAAGGAGGCCGGTATCGGTATCGACGATGCCGACGCGGTCATCGGTGACAGGGAAAAGACCGAATTGCTTGGATATCTACGTAGCAAGCACGGGCCCGCGGCGGGTGAAGAGGCGGCCGAACCGAAGAAGGTGACGCTCAAGCGCAAGACGACCAGCGAGCTGCGCGTCGGCGGGGGCCGTGGTGCCAGCAGCAAGACGGTGACGGTCGAGGTTCGCAAGAAGCGTACTTACGTCAAGCGCAGCGTCGTGCTCGAGGAGCAGAACAAGCGCATCGAGGAAGAAAAGGCCCAGCGCGCCGAGCAGGAGGCTCGTGAGCGCGAAGAGGCCCGCAAGGCCGAAGAGGCTGCCGAGGCGGCGCGCAAGGCCGAGGAGGCTGCCGAAGCCGCGCGTCAGGCCGAGGAGGAGGCCGCACGCCAAGCCGAAGAGGAACGCCTCAAGCAGGAGGCCGCCGCCGCGGCGCCCGAACCTGCTGCCGCGCCCGAGGCCCCGGCCAAGGCCGAAGAGGCTGGCGAGGGCCGCGGCAAGAAAGCCAAGCGCGGCAAGGGCGGGCGCGAAGAGGCCGAGGAAAAGGGTACGCGTTATCGCCGCGAGGAACTGCATGTCTCGGCGGCGATGTCGGGTCGGCGCAAGAAAAAACCCAAGGGCCGGCGGGCCGCCGGCGGCGGTGCTTCGAGCGGCACGCATGGCTTTACCCGTCCGACCGCGCCCATCGTGCGCGAGGTGACGGTGCCCGAGACCATTACGGTGGCCGAGCTGGCGCAGAAGATGTCTATCAAGGCGGCCGAGGTCATCAAGGTGATGATGGGCCTGGGCACCATGGCGACCATCAATCAGGTTCTGGACCAGGACACCGCGGCCGTCGTGGTCGAGGAAATGGGCCACAAGCCCAAGCTGCTGCGCGAAAACGCCCTGGAAGAAGAGCTCACCCAGGAGGTCGAGGAGCACGAGGGCGAGGCCGTTCAGCGTGCGCCGGTGGTGACCATCATGGGCCACGTCGACCACGGCAAGACCTCGCTGCTCGACTACATCCGCCGCACCAAGGTGGCCGCGGGCGAGGCCGGCGGCATTACCCAGCATATCGGTGCCTATCACGTCGAGAGCCCGCGTGGTTCGATCACCTTCCTGGATACCCCGGGCCATGCCGCCTTCACGGCGATGCGCGCCCGCGGCGCCAAGGCCACCGACATTGTCGTGTTGGTCGTGGCGGCTGACGACGGCGTGATGCCGCAGACGAAGGAGGCCGTCCAGCATGCCAAGGCGGGCGGGGTCCCGATTATCGTGGCGGTCAACAAGATCGACAAGCCCGAGGCCGACCCCGAACGGGTGAAGCAGGAGCTGTCGCAGGACGAGGTCATCCCCGAGGAATGGGGCGGTGACACCATGTTCGTGCCCGTCTCCGCCAAGACCGGCGCTGGCGTGGAGGACCTGCTCGAAGCCATTTCCCTGCAGGCCGAGGTCCTGGAGCTCAAGGCGGTGGCCGAAGGCCCGGCACGGGGCGTAGTGGTCGAGTCGCGTCTGGACAAGGGACGCGGGCCGGTGGCCACGGTGTTGGTTCAGTCCGGGCGACTGACGCGCGGCGAGATACTGCTCGCCGGTCACGAGTACGGGCGTGTGCGTGCCATGCTCGATGAAAAGGGCGATCAGGTCGAGGAGGCCGGGCCGTCCACGCCGGTGGAGATCCTCGGTCTTTCCGGGGCGCCGAACGCCGGCGATGAGGCAATCGTGGTGCCGAACGAGCGCAAGGCGCGCGAGATCGCCATGTTCCGCCAGGGCAAGTTCCGCGACGTCAAGCTGGCGCGCCAGCAGGCGGCCAAGCTGGACAACATGTTCTCCCAGATGGAGGAGGGCACGGTCAACACCCTGAACATCGTGCTCAAGGGCGATGTGCAGGGTTCGGTCGAAGCCATCTCCGACTCGCTGACCAAGCTCTCCACCGACGAGGTGCAGGTCAAGATCGTGGCCTCCGGCGTCGGCGGTATCACCGAGTCCGACGTCAATCTCGCAGTGGCCTCCAACGCCATCATCATCGGCTTCAACGTGCGTGCCGATGCCGCGGCCAAACGGGCGGTCGAGGAGAGCGACGTGGAGTTGCGCTACTACAGCGTCATCTACGATCTCATCGACGAGATCAAACAGGCCATGTCGGGCATGCTCGCGCCCGAGTTCAAAGAGGAGATCATCGGCCTGGCCGAGGTGCGTGACGTGTTCCGGGCGCCGAAGATCGGCGCGGTGGCCGGTTGCATGGTCACCGAGGGCGTGGTCAAGCGCAACAACCCCATCCGCGTTTTGCGCGAGAATGTGGTGATCTACGAGGGTGAGCTCGAATCGCTGCGCCGGTTCAAGGACGACGTCAACGAGGTCAAGCAGGGCATCGAGTGCGGTATTGGCGTCAAGAACTACAACGACGTCAAGGTCGGCGACCAGATCGAGGTCTACGAACGCAAACAGGTGCAGCGCACGCTTTAAACCGGCACTGCGTACAACCCCTGCGCCGGCCCGACCGCACGGTCGGGCCGGCGCAGCCCAAAAGCCCGTCATCGTCCACGACCCGACACAGACACCATGTCCAAGGAATTCAGCCGTAGCCGACGCGTCGGTGAGCAGATGCAGCGCGAGCTGGCCCAGCTCATCCAGCGCGAGGTCAAGGACCCGCGCTTGGGGATGGTGACGGTCTCGGGCGTCGATGTCTCGCGCGATTACAGCGTGGCCAAGGTGTATATCACGGTGCTGGGAGACAATGCCGACCCGGCGCAGACCCTGGCCATATTGAACAAGGTCAGCGGTTTTCTTCGCCACGAGCTCGGTCAGCGCATGGTCCTGCGCACCGTGCCGGCGCTCACCTTTCATTATGACGAGTCGGTCGAGCGCGGCAGCGAGCTCTCGCGCCTGATCGACGAGGCGGTCTCCAAGGATCGCGACTCGAACAAGGATTGAGGTAACACGTGACACGTCGTCGAGGCCGGGCACGCGGCCGCAATATTCATGGCATTTTGCTGCTCGATAAACCGGTTGGGATGACCTCGAACGCGGCTCTGCAGACCGTCAAACGGCTGTATCATGCCCGCAAGGCCGGTCATACCGGAAATCTGGATCCCATGGCGAGCGGGCTGTTGCCGATCTGCATGGGCGAGGCCACCAAGATGTCGGCTTTTTTGCTCGATGCCGACAAGCGCTATCAGGGTGTGTGCAAGCTGGGCATTCGTACCAGCACCGCCGATGCCGAGGGCGAGGTCGTCGAGACGCGACCCGTAGAGGGTGTCGACGAGGCGCGCGTGCGCGAGGTCCTTGCGCGCTTTACCGGGCGTATTGAGCAGATCCCGCCCATGCATTCGGCCATCAAGCACAAGGGCCAGCCTCTGTACAAGCTCGCCCACCAGGGACTGGAGATCGAGCGTGCCCCGCGGACGGTGGAGGTCTATGAGCTGAATCTCGTCCGGTTCGAAGGCGATGAGCTCGAGATCGACGTGCGCTGTTCCAAGGGCACCTATATTCGGACGCTTGCCGAGGACATCGGCGAGGCCTTGGGGTGTGGTGCCCATTTGTCGGAGCTGCGGCGCACGTTGGCCGGCCCCTTCCGGATCGAGGACTCGGTGGCGCTGGACGAGCTGCAGCATCAGGCCGAAGACGGCGATCTGGCTGCCCTGGACGCGCTGCTGCTGCCCATGGAGACAGCCCTGACCGAGTGGCCGGCGCTCGACCTGACAGAAAATACCGCCTATTACCTGCGCCAGGGCCAGCCGGTCCTGGTGCCTCGGGCGCCGACCAGCGGTTGGGTGCGACTGTTTGCCGGCGAGCACTGTTTCATCGGGGTGGGGCAGATCCTCGACGACGGCCGGGTGGCCCCGCGGCGCCTGATCGAATCGGCACCGCCGCCGCGCCGCGTCCGGCCCTGAAACCGGGCGTGGATCCCGGCCCGGCGGCCCGAGAGGCCGGTAACCCCGTGGCAATACTATATTTTGGCTTGTGGGCGGCGGGGCGCCCAAGTACAATACGCAGTCTAATTTCTCAGCCGATATCGCGATGAGGTAGGAGTTTTTCCATGGCCATGACCGCCGAGCAAAAGGCTCAAATCGTCAAGGACTTCGAGAAGTCCACCGGTGACACGGGGTCCCCGGAGGTGCAGGTTGCGCTGCTGACCGCGCGCATCGAAGACCTGTCCCAGCACTTCAAGTCCCACACCCAGGACCACCATTCCCGTCAGGGTCTGCTGCGCATGGTCAACAAGCGCCGCAAGCTGCTGGACTATCTGAAGAAGAACAACGTCGAGCGTTACCGCGAGGTTATCTCCAGACTGGGTCTGCGCAAGTAATCTCCGAAAGTCTTACAAGCTGCTAGGAATCCGAATGACCCCGCTAGTCAAAGAATTCAAATACGGTGACCATACGGTCCGGTTGGAAACCGGCGAGATAGCCCGACAGGCCTCGGGCGCCGTCATGGTCAACATGGACGACACGGTGGTGCTGGTCACCGCGGTTGTGATGAAAGAGGCGATGGAAGGACGCGATTTCTTCCCGCTCACGGTCAACTACCAGGAACGCACCTATTCGGCCGGCAAGATCCCCGGCGGCTTCTTCAAGCGCGAGGGACGACCTACCGAGAAGGAAACCCTGACCTCCCGCCTCATCGATCGTCCCA
>DATFLL010000032.1:0-35182 GCA_035267785.1 Gammaproteobacteria bacterium
TGGAGGACGGGATGATGTTCTCCAGAATGCCGCGCCCGCCGCGCCAGTCCTTCATGGAGGGGCCGTCAACGGTCTTCTGCGTGGCGGTGGCGGCGTGTACCGTGGACATCAGGCCGCGCTTGATACCCCACTTGTCGTTGAGCACCTTGGCCACGGGCGCCAGGCAGTTCGTGGTGCAGGAGGCGGCGGAGACGATCTTCTCGCCCTTATACACGTCGTGGTTGACGCCATAGACGAACATGGGCGTGGCGTCCTTGGACGGGGCGCTCTGCACGACCTTGCCGGCGCCGGCGTCGATGTGCTTCTGACAGGTCTCTTCGGTCAGGAACAAACCGGTGGACTCGATGACGATGTCGGCACCGACCTCGTTCCACTTCAGGGCGGAGGGATCGCGCTCGGCGGTCAGGCGAATCTTCTTGCCGTTGACGATCAGGGTGTTGCCGTCAACGGAAATGTCGCCGTCGAAACGGCCGTGCACGGAATCGTAGCGCAGCATGTAGGCCAGATACTCGGGATCCAGCAGGTCGTTGATGCCGACGATCTCGATGTCGTTGCTGAAGTCGCGGGCCACCGCGCGAAACGCCATGCGGCCGATGCGGCCGAAGCCATTGATACCGACTTTAATTGCCATCTCTTAGATCTCCACAGTTTCAAAGCGAAAAGGCGCGCCGCCCGGCGCGAGACCGGGCAACGTAACATTCTCTTGGGGCGTGCTCAGAGCACGCCCTCGACGGTCTTGACCACGTTCTCCGGGGTAAAGCCGAATTCCTTGAACAGCTCGCCGGCCGGGGCGGACTCGCCGAAGCGGTCGATGCCGACCACCGCGCCGTCCAGACCGACGTACTTACGCCAGAAGTCGGTCACGCCCGCCTCGATGGCCACCCGGGTCACACCCTTGGGCAGGACCGAGTCACGGTAGGCCGCGTCCTGGGCGTCGAATACATCCGTCGAGGGCATGGAGACGACGCGCGCCTTCTTGCCCTTGCCGGCCAGGGCCTCGGCGGCCTTGACCGCCAGGTCGACCTCGGAGCCGGTGGCGATCAGCACGACGTCGGGCTTGCCGTCCGTGTCGCGCAGCACGTAGCCGCCGCGTTCGATCGCACCGATCTGCTCGGCGCTGCGCTCCTGATGGGGCAACCCCTGGCGGGAGAAGATCAGACTGGTCGGCCCGCTGCGGCGCTCGACGGCGCACTTCCACGCCACCGCGCTCTCCACGGCATCGCATGGGCGCCACACCGACATGTTGGGGATCATGCGCAGCGTCGCCGTCTGCTCGACCGGCTGATGGGTCGGCCCGTCCTCGCCCAGACCGATGGAGTCGTGGGTATAGACAAACAGCGTGGGCACCTTCATCAGCGCCGCCATGCGCAGGGCATTTCGCGCATACTCGGAGAACATGAGGAAGGTGCCGCCGAACGGGATGAAGCCGCCGTGCAGGGCAATGCCGTTCATCACGGCCGACATGCCGAACTCGCGCACGCCGTAGTAGATGTAATTGCCGTCGGAGACGGTATTCGACAGCGGCTTGGAGTCCTTCCACATGGTCAGGTTGGAGCCGGCCAGGTCGGCCGAGCCGCCGAGCAGCTCGGGCAGGGCCGGGGCGTAGCCGTTGATCGCGTTCTGCGAGGCCTTGCGGCTGGCAATCGTCTCGGCCTTGGCGTCGACTTCCTTGATGAAGGCGGCGGCGTGCTTGGCCCAGTCAGCGGGCAGCTCGCCCGCGGTGCGCCGCCCGAACTCGGCGGCCAGCTCCGGATGGGCCTTCTTATAAGCGGCGAACTTCTCGTTCCAGGCCTCCTCGGCCTTGGAACCCTTCTCGCGCGCATCCCAGCCGGCGTAGATCTCGTCGGGGACCTCGAACGGCGGATAGCTCCAGCCGATATTCTCGCGGGTGGCGGCAATCTCGTCGTCGCCCAGCGGGGCGCCATGGCAGTCGTGGCTGCCGCACAGGTTGGGCGCGCCGTAACCGATGACGGTCTTGCAGCAGATCATCGACGGCTTGTCGTTGACCGAGCGGGCCTCCTGGATGGCCTTCTTGACGGCCTCCGGGTCGTGGCCGTCGACATCGCGCACGACATGCCAGCCATAGGCCTCGAAGCGCTTGGGCGTGTCGTCGGTGAACCAGCCCTCGACGTGACCGTCGATGGAGATGCCATTATCGTCGTAGAAGGCGATGAGTTTGCCCAGGCCGAGCGTGCCGGCCAGCGAGCACGCCTCGTGCGAAATACCTTCCATGAGGCAGCCGTCGCCCAGGAATACATAGGTGTAGTGGTCGACGATGTGGTGGCCGTCGCGGTTGAACTGGCCGGCCAGGGTCTTCTCGGCAATGGCCATGCCTACGGCATTGGTGATGCCCTGACCGAGCGGACCGGTCGTGGTCTCGATGCCGGGGGCGTAGCCGTATTCGGGATGACCGGGAGTCTTGGAGTGCAGCTGCCGGAACTGCTTCAGATCCTCGATGCTCAGCTCATAGCCGGTCAGGTGCAGCAGCGAATAGATCAGCATGGAGCCGTGGCCGTTGGACAGCACGAAGCGATCGCGATTGACCCACTTGGGATTGGTCGGGTTGTGGTGCATGAAATCGTTCCACAGCACCTCGGCGATATCGGCCATACCCATGGGAGCGCCGGGGTGACCCGACTTGGCCTTCTGGACCGCGTCCATGCTCAAGGCACGAATCGCGTTGGCTAACTCTCTGCGCTCTGGCATAACTGCCTCCTTAAAAGCGTGATCAAACGTTAAAAACTGAAGGCCTGTGTGCGGGCCCGGGCGCGCACCCTCGTGCCGGGGCGCCGCTGCCGGGACCGCGAAATCCTGTATCAAGGGGCACTGCTGCCCCGCCGCCGAGTCGGACACCGCGCGCGCCGCGACGGCGGGTACCGCGGTCACCCGTCGCGAACTTTACATCAGCCTCGGCTGGATCGAGCGCGCCGCGCATGGGCGGCCAAAACTAAGGCGCGCCGCACCGCCGATCGGGCATCGACGTAGCGGTAACGCAGCGTGCCCCAAATTGAACGCGCGATTTTCTCTCATATGGCGGGATTGGGCAATAGCCGCTTCCGCGGCCAGCCGAACTTGGCAGGCAAAAACAACAACTTAGGGATAGCCGCTTATGAGGGCCTAAATTTTGTCTATCAGGCCCGGTCGGCGGGCGGCGCCCGCGGCCCCTCCGGGGCCGGTCAGCGGGACGGTCTCGGCAGCTCCACCAGGTCCGCTGCACCCGTCTCAGGGCGTGTGCGCTCGCCGAGCAGACGTATAGAGCTCGCGAATTCGCCGACCAGCCGCTGCATGGTCTCACGGCCCTTGGCAAGATAGTAGACAACCTCAAAGGGCACCGGCTCATCGAGGGCGGCGCGGGTCTGCGGACGAAACCCCTGCCAGGCCAGCTCTATATAATGGCGGCGGTTGCCATCGACGAAGATTATTTCTTCGGCGTCGACCACCGCCAGATACTGCATGGAACGGATAGGCACGAACAGACAGTCCTCCCCGCAGTGGCGCAGCAGCAGGTAGGTGCGGTTGTAGATGCCAGCGGCCAATGCCCAGGGCTCGCGCCCCAAGACCGCGTCCGGACGGTAGAAGCTCTCTCGTACCTTCATGGTTTGACTCCTCGGCCGAGCCCCCGCGGGCAGTCCCCCGGGGGTCAAGGCTGCCGGGGACACTGCCGATAACTATCTCGTGCCGTGGGGCGTAACGCAATAGGGGCACGGGCAGGCCCCTCTCCCGACCCTGGCGGGCGCACCACCCACCAACTATACTAATTTAGTTGTGTAAAAACAGCATATTAGCAATATCATCGGCGAGGATCTCCACCATGCACGCCGCCGCACGCCATAGCTTCGCCTCGCGCCTGGCGCTATTTCTTCTACTGACACTCGGCGCCGCCGCTGCCCAGGCCGCCCCCCTCAAGCTGGTCGTTCAGCCGATTCTGCCGGCCGCCCAGACCCGCCAGGTCTACGGCGCCCTGGCGAACTACCTCAGCCGGAGCACCGGTCGCCAGATTCAGCTGGTGACGGCCCGCAACTTCCTGACCTATTGGGAAACCATGAAGCGCGGGGACACCTACGACCTCATACTCGATGCCGCACACTTCACCGACTTTCGCGACGAGCGTATGGGCTACAAGGTGCTCGCCAAGATCCCGGACACGGTCAGCTACAGTCTGGTCACGAGGAGTGACAAGCCGTTGTTCACCGACGAACTGATCGGCAAACGCGTTGCGACACTGCCGCCGCCGAGCCTGGGTGCGGTGCGTCTGTCGCAGATGTTTCCGCACCCGATGCGACAGCCCATCCTGGTGCGCGTCGAGGATTCGGTGCAGGCGATCCAGATGGTGCTCAAGGGCAAGGTCGTGGGCGCTATCGTCCCCACCCCCCTACTCAATGAGTACGACAACCTCAACGTGGTGACCACGACAGCCGAGGTGCCCCATATTGCCCTATCGGCCGGCCCGCGCGTCGATACCAGGACGCGCATGGCAATCCGCAAGGCGCTGGTCAACGCCGATAAGACCCCGCAAGGCCGGCACATGCTCGAGGTCCTGAAATTCCCGAAATTCGTCGCCGCCGACAACGCGGTATATAAAGGTTACGCCCACCTGCTCGAAGGCGTCTGGGGTTATTGAAACCCGGACAGGGCGATACTGGGGCGGGAACGGCCGCCCCCCGCGGTTTGTTGTGTTCAATTTCCCTCCCGCCCGCTAGACTCAAGGCTTTGCCGTTTCCATTTGAAGAGGAAGCCCATGGCCGAACGACACCTGTTCACGTCCGAGTCCGTCTCCGAAGGACATCCCGATAAAATCGCCGACCAGATCTCCGATGCCGTGCTGGACGCCATCCTGGCCGAAGACCCGACGGGCCGTGTCGCCTGCGAGACCATGGTGAAGACCGGCATGGTGGTCGTCGCCGGCGAGATCACCACCCACATGTGCCTGGACCTCGAAACGGTCGTGCGCCAGACCATCAAGGAGATCGGCTACAACAGCTCGGAGATGGGTTTCGACTGGGAGTCCTGCGCCGTCGTGCATGCCATCGGCCAACAGTCGGCCGACATCGCCATGGGGGTGGACGAATACGAGGAGCACGAACAGGGTGCCGGCGACCAGGGCCTGATGTTCGGCTTTGCGACCAACGAGACCGACGTCCTGATGCCCGCCCCAATCACCTACGCCCATCGCCTGGTCAAACGCCAGGCCGAGGTGCGCAAGAACGGTACCCTGCCCTGGCTGCGCCCGGATGCCAAGAGCCAGGTGACCTTCGTCTACGAAGAGCAAAAGCCGGTCGGCATCGAGGCCGTAGTGCTCTCCACCCAGCACGCACCCGAGCTCGATCAAAAGACCATTCGCGAGGCGGTCATGGACGAAATCGTGCTCCCCGTGCTGCCGCCCGAATGGATTACCAAGGAGACCAAGTTCTTCATCAATCCGACGGGCCGTTTCGTCATCGGCGGCCCGGTGGGCGACTGCGGGCTGACCGGGCGCAAGATCATCGTCGACACCTACGGCGGTATGGCCCGCCACGGCGGCGGCGCCTTCTCCGGCAAGGACCCGACCAAGGTCGACCGCTCGGCCGCCTACGCCGGGCGCTATGTCGCCAAGAACATCGTCGCCGCCGGCCTGGCCGAGCGCTGCGAGGTGCAGGTCTCCTACGCGATCGGCGTGGCCGAACCGACCTCCATCAGCGTCGACACGTTCGGCACTGGCCGCGTGGCCGACTCGCGCATCGTCGAGCTCATCCGCGAACACTTCGACCTGCGCCCACGCGGTCTGGTCAAGATGCTCGACCTGTTGCGGCCCATCTACCGCAACACCGCCGCCTACGGCCACTTCGGGCGCACCGACGCCGACTTCACCTGGGAGCACACCGACAAGGCCGAGGCCCTGCGCACCGCCGCGGGGATCTGAGTAGATACGAAGACGTTCCAACACAGAGGACACAGAGACGCAGAGTACGCGGAGAAGAGATTTTGTTCGTGAAGCGCGAGCCGAACGCCAACCGACTGCTAAGCAGTCCGCGAACCTGTTCACGCCGTGATGCACGGCGACAAATGGGGTCGCGTTCCACGCCGTCACCCAAACGAAATGTCTTTTGCTCCGTGTCCTCCGCGTCTCTGCGAACTCTGTGTTTTTAACGACTATTTGTAACCACGGCACTACCCGAGGGGCGCTGCAGCGGGTTCGTCCCGCCAGGCTCGGACGAGGCCGATCTTAATCGTTTAACCGCGCTCGACTTTGGCACTGGAGACATGGACCAATGAATGCTGCTGTCGATCCGAAATTCACCGATTACAAGGTTGCCGATATCGGTCTGGCCGAATGGGGCCGCAAGGAAATCGCCATCGCCGAGACCGAGATGCCCGGCCTGATGGCCCTGCGCGAGGAATACCGGACCGCGCAGCCGCTCAAGGGCGCGCGCATCTCGGGCAGCCTGCACATGACCATCCAGACTGCCGTGCTCATCGAGACGCTGGCCGAGCTCGGCGCCGAGATCCGCTGGGCCTCGTGCAACATCTACTCCACGCAGGACCATGCCGCTGCGGCCATCGCCGCGCGTGGCATCCCGGTGTTCGCCTGGAAGGGCGAGACCCTGGAGGAGTACTGGTGGTGCACCGAGCAGGCGCTGACCTGGCCGGCCGATGCGGACGGTCAGCCGCAGGGGCCGAACATGATCCTCGACGACGGCGGCGATGCCACCATGCTCGTGCACAAGGGCGTGGAATTCGAGACCGCCGGCAAAGTGCCAGCGGCGGAGGCCGGCGCCAGCGAAGAGTGGAAGGTCTTTCTCAGTCTGCTCACCCGGACCTTGGCCGACGAACCGGGCAAATGGACGCGGCTCGCCTCCGGCGTCCGGGGTGTGACCGAGGAGACGACCACGGGCGTGCACCGACTCTACGACATGGAGAAAAAGGGCGAGTTGCTCTTCCCTGCGATGAACGTCAACGACTCGGTCACCAAGAGCAAGTTCGACAACCTCTACGGCTGCCGAGAATCGCTCATCGACGGCATCAAACGAGCGACGGATGTGATGATCGCCGGCAAGATTTGCGTCGTGGCCGGCTACGGCGACGTGGGCAAGGGCTGCGCGCAGGCCTTTCGCGGCATGGGCGCGACGGTCTGGGTCACGGAGATTGATCCGATCTGCGCGCTGCAGGCCGCAATGGAGGGTTACCGGGTGGTCACCATGGAGCACGCCGCCTCGAAGGCCGACATCTTCGTCACCGCCACCGGAAACGTTGACGTGATTACGCACGATCACATGGCGGCCATGAAGGATGAGGCGATCGTATGCAACATCGGGCACTTCGACTCGGAGATCGACATCGCCTCCACGGAGAAATATCAATGGGAGGAGATCAAACCGCAGGTCGACCACATCATCTTCCCGGACGGCAAGAAGGTCATCGTGCTTGCCAAGGGGCGCCTGGTGAACCTCGGGTGTGCGACTGGGCATCCAAGCTTTGTGATGTCGGCCTCGTTCACCAACCAGGTGATCGCACAGATGGAGCTGTGGAACCACCCGGAGAACTATGAAAGGAAGGTCTATGTTCTGCCCAAGCACCTGGACGAAAAGGTCGCCCGCCTGCACCTGAAAAAGATCGGCGCCGACCTGACGCACATGAGCAAAAGGCAGGCCGACTACATCGGCGTGCCCGTCGAGGGTCCGTACAAGCCGGAGCACTACAGATATTAACGACGTGAGGGGTGAGGGGTGAGGGGTGAGGGGTGAGGGGTGAGGCGTAAGATAAGGTTAGTTGGCAGTTCGCAGTCGTCAGTTGGCAGCAAAACCTAAAAGAAAGATCTTTTCTTTCTGCCGACTGCCAACTGTTAACTGCCAACCTTATTCGCCTCACCCCTCACACCTCACGGAAAAAGGCATTAGGTATGGAATCACAACGAAAATTCGAGCCCGTCTTCAGCTTCGAATTCTTCCCGCCGAAGACGCCCGAGGCGGCGGAGAAGCTGCGCGCCACCCGCGATGAGCTGGCCCGGCTCGAGCCGCGTTATTTCTCGGTCACGTTCGGCGCCGGCGGTAGCACCCAGCAGGGCACGTTGGAGACGGTGCTGGAGATTCAGCGCGCCGGCTTCGACGCGGCGCCGCACCTGTCGTGCATCGGCACGACCCGCGAGGGGATTCGCGCAATCCTGCAGACCTATCGCGACGCCGGTATTCGTCATATCGTGGCGCTGCGCGGGGACATGCCCTCGGGCACTGGCGGGGCCGGCGAGTTTCGCCATGCGAACGATCTGGTCGAGTTCATCCGGGCCGAGACCGGCGATCACTTTCGCATTGAGGTGGCCGCCTACCCGGAAATCCACCCGCAGGCACCGGGCGCCGAGGCGGATCTGCTGAACTTCAAGCGCAAGGTCGAGGCAGGCGCGGACAGCGCGCTGACCCAGTATTTTTTCAACCCGGACGCCTACTTCCGCTTCGTCGACGACTGCGAGCGCCTGGGCGTGGATATCCCCGTCGTTCCGGGCATCATGCCCATCACCAACTACAAGCAGCTTGCGCGGTTTTCCGATGCGTGCGGGGCCGAGATCCCGCGTTGGATCCGCAAGCGCCTGGAAGACTTCGGGGACGACGTTGCGGCCATCCGCGCTTTCGGCGAGGACGTCGTGACGGCTCTGTGCCGCCACTTGCTCGATGCGGGCGCGCCGGGTCTGCACTTCTACACCATGAACCAGTCTGCCGCGACACTGGCCCTGTGGCGAAACCTCGGCCTTTAGGGCTAGGGCCGGGGGGTTTCAGCGTATCGGCGGGCGACATGACCCGGTCCCGAAGCAATGCCCGCTCGCGTGCGCCGAGGCGATGCGGCTGGTAGAGTTAGGCCATGAAAAAGTCCGGTTTGAAATCCGAACAACGCCTCATCGGTTGGCGAGAATGGCTTTGCCTGCCCGAGTTCGGAATCGAACACATCAAGGCGAAGATCGACACCGGGGCTCGCACGTCGGCACTGCATGCCTTCGCGGTCGAGCCCTACCGCCGCCGCGGCGTGCAGCGCGTGCGCTTTGGCGTTCATCCGCTGCAAAGGCGCTCCGACCTGGTCGCCGAATGCGACGCGGAGGTTATCGACCACCGCTGGGTCAGCGACTCGGGCGGACACCGCGAGCAGCGCTACGTCATCGCCTCCGAAGTACAGCTGGGCGGAGTGGCCTGGACCATCGAGCTGACCCTGACCGACCGGGAAACGATGCTGTTTCGCATGCTGCTGGGGCGCACGGCGCTGGCGCGGCGCTTCGTAGTCGACCCCTCACGCTCGTATCTGCAGGGAGACTGCCCGCCGGCGGCCCCTTAAGTCCCATCCATCGCCGGGCCTCGGCGAAGAGGTCCACCGACCGCCCAACGAAGGAAGCGCACCATGAAGATCGCCATTCTGTCACGCAATCGCAAGCTGTACTCGACCCGTCGACTGGCCGAGGCATGCGAGCAGCGCGGCCACGAGGTCCAGGTGATCGATACCCTCAAGTGTTACATGGACATCGCCACCATGCGGCCGGGCATCTATTATAAGGGCGAGCGGCTGGAGGGCTTCGACGCGGTCATTCCCCGCATCGGCGCCTCCATCACCTTTTACGGGCTGGCGGTACTGCGCCAGTTCGAAATGCGCGGCGTGTTTCCTCTGAACGAATCAGTGGCCATCGGCCGCGGCCGGGACAAACTGCGCTCGCTTCAGCTGCTCGCGCGCAAGGGTATCGGTCTGCCCGTGACCGGCTTCGCCCACGATGTGGAAAATACGCAGGACCTCATCGAAATGGTCGGAGGCGCGCCCCTGGTGGTCAAGCTCCTGGAGGGCACCCAGGGCAAGGGGGTGGTGCTGGCCGAAACCAAAAAGGCGGCCGAGAGCGTCATCGACGCCTTTCGCGAGCTCCACGCCGATTTTCTGGTTCAGGAGTTCATCCGTGAGGCCGGCGGCTCCGACGTGCGCTGCTTCGTCATCGGCGAAAAGGTGGTGGCCGCGATGCAGCGCAGCGCCAAGGAAGGGGAATTCCGCTCCAACCTGCACCGCGGCGGGCAGGCCAGTATCACGCGCCTTACGCCTGAGGAGCGATCCACGGCGGTTCGCGCCGCTCGCACTATCGGCCTGAACGTGGCCGGCGTGGACATCCTGCGCTCCAACCACGGACCGCTGGTCATGGAGGTCAACTCCTCGCCGGGGCTGGAGGGGATCGAAACCGCGACGGGCAAGGACGTGGCGGCCATGATCATTTCCTTCATCGAGAAGAACGGCAAGCCGCACAAGACCAAGACCCGGGGCAAGGGCTAGGGGACGGAGTGGCGTATGGCAGAGCACGACGTCTGGATTAACGATACGCGGGTCGGGCCCGGTGAACGCCTGACCGTCGACCTTCCGGTCGCCAAGCTCTATACGCACACGCAAATGGCCATGCCGGTGCACGTGGTCAACGGCCGGCGAAAGGGGCCTCGCCTGTTCGTCAGCGCCGCGATTCACGGCGACGAGATCATCGGTGTGGAGGTCATCCGCCGCCTGCTCAGGCTTCCGGCGCTCAAGCGCCTGCGCGGCAGCCTGTTCGCCATACCCATCGTCAATGTGCACGGCCTGATACATCGCTCGCGTTATCTGCCGGACCGGCGGGACCTGAACCGCAGCTTCCCCGGTTCGGAGCGGGGCTCGCTGGCGGCGCGGCTGGCGGACCTGTTCATGACCGAGATCGTCGAGCAGTGCACCCACGGGATAGATATCCATACGGCGGCGCAACACCGCAGCAACCTGCCCCAGATCCGGGCAAACCTCGACGACCCCGATACCGAACGCCTGGCGCGGGCCTTCGGCGTACCGGTGCTGCTCAACTCCGACTTGCGCGACGGGTCGCTGCGCGAGGCCGCCGCCGAGCGGGGCATGCCCATGCTCTTGTACGAGGCCGGCGAAGCCCTTCGCTTTGACGAGGTGTCCGTTCGGGCGGGCGTTGACGGAATCGTCAACGTCATGCGCACCCTGGAGATGCTCCCAGCCAGCCGGCGCAAGCGCCGCGGCGAACCCATGATATCCAGAGCCAGCACCTGGGTGCGGGCCCCGGAGAGCGGCATCCTGCGAACCATGGTGGCACTGGGCGGCTATGTCGAGCGCGGTTGGCGCCTGGGGGTGATTTCCGATCCCTTCGGCGAACGCGAGGCCGAGGTCACCAGCCCCGTGTCGGGCCTGGTCATCGGCCGCACCAATCTGCCCCTGGTCAACCAGGGCGAAGGACTGTTCCACATTGCCCGCTTCCCTGCGGACAGCGATGCGGCCGCCTCGGTCGAGGCATTCCAGGAAGAGCATCAACCCGAGGAGGGCGACAACGGCGAGCCGGACATCGAGGGGCCCATTCTGTGATCCAGGCCTGGGAGCGGCGCACATTGCAATTTGGCGCGCGGTACGTAGACTGATGGCCCCCATGGACAACGCCAGTTTCATATCGCGCGACCTGTCGGTGCTCTGGCACCCCTGCACGCAAATGAAGGACCACGAGTGGCTGCCCGTGGTCCCCATCCGCCGCGGCCGGGGCGTGTGGCTCGAGGACTTCGATGGGCGTCGCTACATCGACGCCGTCAGCTCGTGGTGGGTCAATCTGTTCGGCCACTGCAACCCGCGCATCAACGGGGCGATCGCGGCCCAACTCGAGGAACTCGAGCACGTGATCCTGGCCGGGTTTTCGCACGAGCCGGTGGTCCAACTGTCCGAGCGGCTAACCGCCCTCGCCCCCGCCGGGCTGACCCGCGCCTTCTACGCCGACAACGGCTCCTCGGCCGTCGAGGTCGCGCTGAAGATGAGCTTTCACTATTGGCGCAACACCGGCAAGCCGGAGAAGACCAAATTCATCGCCCTGGGCAACAGCTACCACGGCGAGACCCTGGGGGCCCTGGCCGTCGGCGATGTCGCCTTGTACAAGGAGACCTATGCGCCCCTGCTCATGGAGGTCATCACCGTCCCCTCGCCCGACTGCTTCTCGCGCGAGGCGGGCGAGTCCTGCGAGGACTACTCGCGGCGCATGTTCGCGCACATGGAAGAGGCCCTGGCACAACACGCCGACGAGGTCTGCGCAGTCATTGTCGAACCGCTTGTGCAATGCGCCGGGCACATGCGCATGTACGACCCGGCGTATCTCAGCCTGTTGCGCGAGGCCTGCGATCGGCACGGCGTGCACCTGATCGCCGACGAGATCGCGGTGGGGTTCGGGCGCACCGGGACGCTGTTTGCCTGCGAGCAGGCGGATATCAGCCCCGATTTCATGTGCCTGTCCAAGGGACTGACCGCCGGTTACCTGCCGCTGTCGGTGACGCTGACCACCGATGAGGTCTACCAGGCCTTCTATGACGACTACGAAACGCTGCGGGCCTTTCTGCACTCGCACAGTTATACCGGCAATCCGCTCGGCTGCGCCGCGGCGCTGGCAACCTTGGATATCTTTGAGCAGGACGACGTGATCGAAGCCAACCGCGGCCTGGCCGATGCCATGCGCGAAGCCTTCGCGCCGCTGGCCGATCATCCCCACATCGGCGAGGTTCGCCAGCACGGCATGATCATCGCCGCGGAAATGGTCCAGGACAAGGCCACCCGCACCCCCTACCCGTGGCAGGAACGCCGCGGCCTGCACGTCTACCGACACGGTCTGGCCAACGAGGCCCTGCTGCGACCGCTGGGCAACGTGGTCTACCTCATGCCGCCCTACGTGATTACCCCCGACCAGATCCAACACCTCGCCCGCGTCGCCGCCGAGGGTATCGACATCGCCACCGGTGCGTGAGGGGTGAGGAGTCAGGCGTGAGGCGGACCTAGTTGGCAGTTGGCAGCAAGACGTCGTTCAAAGGCATTTTTCTTTCTGACTACTGCAGACTGCCAACTGACCACTCCGCCCGCGAAGCGGGCGGTTGTTCTGCCAACTGCCGACTGACATCTGATAACTTTAGAGTATGCGCATCCCCCGCATCTATCTCCCCAAGGCCCTGAACACGGGCGATACCGTCGAGCTCGACGAGCGCGCGGCGCGTCACGCGGTCAAGGTCTTGCGGCTTCGCCCCGGCGACGCACTGGTGCTGTTCAACGGCGAGGGCGGGGAGTTCGACGCGACTCTGGAAGGCGGTCCGCGCGAGGCGCCGCGCGTCCAGGTGCGCGAACACCGCGCCGGCGGTGTGGAATCGCCCCTGCAGCTTCACCTGGCCCAAGCGGTAGCCCGAGGCGAACGGATGGACTTCGTCATACAGAAGGCCGTGGAGTTGGGCGTCAATGTGATCACACCCCTGATGGCCGAACGCTGTGTGGTACGCCTCGACGGCGAGCGCCGCGCCCGGCGCGTGGCGCATTGGCAGGGTGTGGCCATCAGCGCGGCCGAGCAATGCGGCCGCGATCGGATTCCGACTATCGAGGAGCCGCTGGAATTCGAGGCGTGGCTGGGCTCGCCGTGGGACGGTCCCCGCCTGGTGCTCGCCCCGCTCGCGCGACGGGGACTGCGCGACTTCGGCCCGGAAACGTCCCGTGCGCGTCTGATGATTGGGCCGGAAGGCGGCCTGACCGACTCTGAGCTCGAACGGGCCTGCACGGCCGGTTACGAAGCCGTTCGCCTGGGTCCGCGCATCTTGCGCACGGAGACGGCGGCCGTCGCCGCGCTGACGGCGCTGCAGGCGCTCTGGGGCGACTTGTGCAATTAGCGAGATAAACGAGGGAACGGCCCGGCGAGAAGTCCGACCCGCAACGATGCCTTGGGCGTCAGGCGATGCCCGGGGAGCTTTGCTGCAAACGCTCGAGGCGCCTCTCCAAATCGTCGATATCCGGCACCGCGACCACTTCGCCATTGATCTCGACGACGGCCGCGACCGACGACTCGGTGGGGGCACCTTCGTGCGGTTTCGTGTTGTCGTCGTTGACCAGCCGCAGTTGCGGAATGGCCTGCGTCAGGATACCGATGTACGGCAGGCGCTGGTTTCCGCTGAGCGTGTTGACCACGGCTATCCGGCTGACTGCGTTCGGCGGGGCAAAGGTGTCGCCGGTGGCAACCTCAAAGGAAATCAGCGGCACCCGCCGGTCGCGCCAGGTCACCATCCCCAACAGCCAGTCGGGGCTGCCCGCCAGGGCTTCCGGTTCGTTATAGGCGACGATTTCCGCCACGGCCGCGTTGGGCAGCAGCACCGGTCGGTTTCCCATCGGCAGCAGCAGACAATGCACCGCCGATGAGCTGCGGGCGGCGGCCTCGGCGGCCGGGTTCCGACCCACGGTGTTCAGATAGGTGATGTCCGCCATGGCGCTATTTCCCCTTGTAACCCAACAGCTCGACCAGAGCCCTGGCCAGCGCTTCGGGGTCCCCTTCGCGGCTGACAACCCCCGTGGCTCGAACCGCATCGGGCATCGCGCTGATCACGCAGCTGGCGCGGTCCTGCGCCCATACCTGTCCGCCGGCCTGCGCGAGGGCCCGGCAACCGGCGACCGCGTCGTCCCCCATGCCAGTGAAGATTATCGCCCCACTGCCGCGGCCATAACGCGCGGTCACGTCCTGCAGCACGCGGTCGATCGAGGGACGATAGCCCGCCGGTTCCGTGCAGGGGTGCAGTTCCAGGGCGCCGATGGGGTTGATGACGAGGCGCTCGTCGACAGGCGCCACCAGCACCTGGCCGTGGCGCAGGACGTGACCCACCCGCGGGGTGGTGACCTGGAAACTGCAGCTGCGATCGAGCTGGTCGGCAAGCAGTGAGACGAAATTCTCGCCCAGATGCTGCGCGAGGATGAAGGCTACCGGCAGGTCCGCCGGCAGCGCGTGCAAAAAACGTTTGACCGTCTGCGGCCCCCCCAGCGAGGCGCCGAGGACCCACACGTTGCGGGCCAGGCCGGCGTCGCTTTGCGGCGGGATCGTGAGCTGACTGGTCGTTGGATCCACCGCGATGTGCTCGATGGCACGCCCCGTAAGCTCGGCAATCTTGCGCAGCAGCTTGCCGTAGCCGGCGGCGCGATCGGCCGGCGTGTTGAGCGGTAGTGCGGAGACATCGTTGAAGATTATCGGCACGGGTGAGCGCTCGAGAAGATGCTCGAGAAAATCCACCTCGCGCTCGACCTGCGCATCGATGTCGAGGATCAGCACCGCCGCGCGCTTTTGTTCGAGCTTGTTGATAAACAGCTCGCTCAACGGCTCGCTCATGATCACCCGCAGCCCGCTGCGCGCGAGCATCGATTCCAATTGCATACGCCGCTGCACGGAATCAGACGCAATAGCGACTCGTAATCCGTTCAGATCTCGCGCATGCAAGGCGGGGTTGCTCATAATTGCCGTCACCACCCGAAGCCGCCGTCACTCGGCCAGCAGCTCCTGTATGTTTTCCAGTAGTTCGCTCTCCTGGAACGGCTTGCCCATATAGCTGTTGACGCCGATGTTCATGGCGCGTTCTCGGTGTTTGGCACCGGTGCGCGACGTGATCATGATGATCGGAACGTCCCTGAGCCGCTCGTCGTTACGCACGTTGGTTGCGAGCTCGAAACCGTCCATGCGCGGCATCTCGATATCCAGCAACATGAGATCGGGGACCTGCTCTTGCAGCAGCGCCAGGGCGTCGACGCCGTCCTTCGCGGTCATCACGTTCATGTTGTTGCGCTCCAGCAGCCGCGCTGTCACCTTGCGCACGGTGATGGAGTCGTCGACCACCATGACGGTCGGGATATGTTCCTCCTCCACCTCGCGCTCGGCCGTGACGTCGATCACAGCGCGCGCCTCGTGCGTAATCCCGTGGCGAATCAGCATGCCGAGGTCGAGGATCAGCACGACCGTGCCGTCGCCCATGATGGTGGCCCCGGAGATGCCGTGCAGGGTAGCCAGCTGCGGGCCGACCGACTTGACCACAACCTCGCGCGAACCGATGAGGCCGTCGACGGACAGTGCCGCGCGGTAATCGCCGCTTCGCGTGAGCAGCAGCGGGGCCTTCTTGCCCTCGCCCGGCAGAGTCGGTTCGCTCAGCCCCATCACACTGCCCAGGTGCATGAACGCGTATTCCTCGCCCAGCCAATCGTAAACGGGCTTTTCGCCGCTAAATAGTGCGGCCAGCTCCTCATGGCTAATGCGCTCGATGCCCTCGACACTGAGCAGCGGCACGGCGAACGTCTCCTCGCCGGCGTTGACCATCAGCGCCCGGGTGACGGACAGCGTCAAGGGCAAGCGCACCGTAAACAGGGTACCCTGGCCCTTGCGCGTATCGATGGTCAGCGTACCGCCGAGCTGTTTGATCTCGCTGTTGACGACGTCCATGCCCACACCGCGGCCGGCGATCT
This sequence comes from Gammaproteobacteria bacterium, assembly GCA_035267785.1. Classification (GTDB taxonomy): domain Bacteria; phylum Pseudomonadota; class Gammaproteobacteria; order DATFLL01; family DATFLL01; genus DATFLL01. The sequence goes on from DATFLL010000032.1 coordinate 16,240, forward strand.
GGGTAATCGTCTCGGCCGTACTGAAACCGGATTCGAGAATCAGGTCCAGCAGCGCTTCCTCGGTCATCTGGCTATCGGCCTCGATGCGCCCGCGCGCGATCGCCTTGCGGCGAATGGCGTCGATGTCGATACCCGCGCCGTCGTCGGAGACCCGAATGACAATCTCGGAGCCTTCGCGCGACAGTGCCAGAGCGATGGTGCCGGCCGGCGGTTTGCCGGCGTCGGTGCGCTGCTGGGGGTTCTCGATTCCGTGCGCAATGGCGTTGCGCAGCATATGCTCCAGGGGCGCCATTACGCGATCGAGTACCGTGCGATCAAGCTCGTTTTCCGCGCCGACGAGCTGCAGCTCGGCCTGCTTGTTCAAATCATGGCTCGCCTGGCGCACGATGCGCCGCAAACGCGGTGCCTGGCCTGCAAACGGCACCATGCGGCTACGCATCAGGCCTTCCTGCAAGTCGGTGTTGACGCGCGACTGCTGGAGCAGCAGCGTCTCCGACTCGCGTGTCAGGTTGTTCAACAGGCCCTTCAAGCTGTCAAGGTCGCTGAGAGACTCAAGCATCGAGCGCGAGAGCTGCTGCATGTGCGTGAAGCGGTCGAACTCCAGCGGATCGAAGTCCTCGTAGCCACGCGTGCCGGCCTCTTCATAGCGGTGCTGGATCTGCGCCTCGGTCTCGATTTCGAACTGACGCAGTTGTTCCCGCAGGCGCGCCACCGTCTCATCGAGCTCCGTCAGGTTGAACCGGAAGCTGTTGACCTGTTGCTCGAGCCGCGAGCGATAGATGCTGACCTCGCCGGCGAAATTGACCAAATTGTCGAGCAGGTCGGCGCGCACACGCACCTGCTCGTGCTGAATACGCGAGCCCTTGCGCCGATCGCGCGAGCCGTCGTCCTCCTCGGGCTGCTCGACCTTGGGCAGAAACGGCGCGTCGGTCCCTTGGCCTTCCGTTTGCGCCTCGCCAGCGCGCTGTTCCATACCCGCCGGCGGTGCCGCCGTGAGGTCCTTGCCCGGCTCGCTGGGCGGCGGCGGGGCCGGGTTGGGCGCCGGGTCGGACGTCAGTTCGGACACTGGCGCCGCGCCGGTACCCGAGGCGCCCTGCGGACGCAGGCTCGGCGGTATGGCCGGCTCCGCCGACGGCGGCTCGTCTACCTTTTCCACGCCCTCCGGGGCCACGATGCGCGCCTCGGCGTGTGTGCCATTGGCGCCGCCGCCCGGCAGCAGTTCCTCGACGGCGACGATAATGTCGCTCGCCGGCGCAAGCGGCGTGTGGTCACGCACACCTTCGAGCATCTGAACGAGGCGGTCCTGGGCCAACTGGAGCACGTCGAACAGGCGTTTGGAGGCGTCGACGTGCCCGTCGGCGACCGCCGTCAACAGGGACTCGACTTTGTGACTGAGGTCGCCGATCTCAGTGACGCCCGCCATGCGCGCGCCGCCCTTGAGCGTGTGGAGCTCGCGCTGCATGGTCATGACCAGATCGGGATTGTTGGGCTCGTCGACCCACTGGCGAAGTGTTTCGTCGCTCGTGTCGAGGATCTCGGTACCCTCCTCCAGGAAGATATCGAGCAGTTCCTCGTCGTACTCGGCCGTTCCGTGCTCGGGCGCCGGCGCCGGATCGGGCTGTGGGGTCTCATCCGTGACGGCGCGCTTCGATTGGGATTGCGCCTCCTGATGGAGCCGGTCGACGCGTTCGTGCAGCGCCGAGCTGTCGGGCAGCGATGCGCCCACCTCGGCCAACAGCGGCACCGTCTGTTCAATCAGATCGATGCTGTCGGCAAGCACGTTGACAGCATCCTGGGTCAGGGGCAGGTGCTTTTCCTGCAGAAGCTTGGCATACCGCTCGAGCTTGCCTCCGAGGTCGGCGATGAAATCGATGTCCGCCGTACGCGAGCTGCCGTGCAGCGTGTGCAGAGCGCGCACGAGGCCATCATCGGCCGTACAGCGCTGACCGGCCCGGCAATCGGCCACGACCTGGCGCAGATGCGTAAGATGCCCCTCGGTTTCCTTACGGTAGATCTCGAGCAAAACGGGGTCGAAACGCCCCGTCGCCTGGGCCTCGGCTTCGGCCGTCGGCTCGGCCGGCGAGGCCGGCTGCGCAGCGCCATCCGTCGGCTCCGGCGGCGCCTCCAGTGTGATGTTCTCCTCGGCAGGCTCCTCGCCCGGCGATTCCGAGGTCGGCGGGGCCATCTCGATATCCAGGCCCTGACTCAAGGCGTGCGCCGACTCCATCAGCAGCAACAAGGGCTGACCCGGCTTGGCCCCGGTACGAAACAGCTCGAAAAACTGCGGCAGCGCCTGCAGGGCGCGCTCGAGCAGGTCGAACATCACGGGGCCGGCCTGAATCGTGTGGTCGATGACCCGATTGAGCATGTTTTCGAAGGCCCAGGCGAATTCCCCGATGTCGGTGGCACCAACCAGGCGGCCGCTGCCCTTGAGCGTGTGGTAGGAGCGGCGCAGGTCCTTGAGGGCCTCCTCGTCGGTCGGATTGTCCCGCCACTGAGGCAGCAGGCGACCGATGTTACCCAGCTCCTCTTCGGCCTCCTCCATGAATATCTCGATGATCTCGTCATCGATCTCACTCATGCCTTGCGATTCGGAGCTCGTGGGAGTGGACGATGGTTCCGCCGCCGGGGTTTCCGCCTCCGGCCCGGGTTCGGGCGCAAGCTCGGAGCCGGACAGGGGCTCGGGTTCGAGACCGCCGGGCCTCTGCGGCGCAGACGATTCAATGCCGACATCCGGTGACTGCGGCAGGGCCTGGAGATCGATCTGAGTTGGCTCGTCGCCCGCGGCGGCGGACGGGGGCGGTGCAGCCCCTCCCAAGGCGGCGACCACGGCATCGCGCGCGGCGGTCAACTCGGCGAGTGCGGAACTATCGAGCGCGAGCTCGCCCCGGGCGACCCGCTCGACGCGAGTGGCCAGGTCCGACAACGCATCGGCGCCCGCGGCCCCGGTCGATGAAACATGCTCGGCCAGTTGTTCAATCACGGTGCGCAGCAGGCCGGTGGCGCCACTATCGGTGGGGTCGAGCAACCACATGTCCATGGCCTCGACCAGGCTGGCGCTGTCCACGGTAGAGTCGGAGGCGAAATCGGGCGCGGGCTCGAGTGACAGCTCGGCGCCCGCGGGCGCCTCCAGGTCGACAATCGACTCGGCCGGCATGATCCGTGTGACATCGGGTCCGACGTCTAGATCGATTGCCTCGGTTGGCGGTTCATTTTTTTTTATGTCGGGCGCAGCACCGCGGGCATGGCCGAGCGCCTCGAGGCTGTGCTCGGCCACGTCGAGAATGGCGCTCGGATGACCCCAACGCTCGGCGATGGACTCCAGATAGTATTCGATACTCGTAATGGCGTCGGCCAGGGTGTCGAGCGAGCTTTGCTCGGGTACGGCGTGCTTGTCCAGAAGTTCGCTGCTGACGTAGGCGGTACAGGCGTCGACCAGTTCGGCGGCCCGATCCAGATTGAGCATCGACAGGCTGCCGCGGATGCTTGCAAGATACTGCGGCACCTGCTGGAGCAGTTCGTGATCGTTCGGGGTATTGCCGTAGGCGGCGATGGCCTCTTTGATCCGCGCCAGCTCGGTCTTCGCCTCGCCAATGGCCAACTGCACGACCTGGTGATACTCGGGGTCGGTTACCCGGATCTCCTCGCTGGAAATACCGTCGGTCGAGGGCAGATCCTCGGCGTGCTCCGCCTCGTCGTTGGCGGCACGCACGCGCCCCACATCGGCAAGCGAGCCCTCCACCGAAAGCAGGGCTCCCGCGACATCCATCAAGGTGTCGTCGTCTACCGCGCGTTCGCCGGCAATCATTTCGGACAGCACGGTCGTTTGCGCCTGCACGCTCTTGCGCTGCACGCCCAGGCCGAGCATGGCCAGGGTATCGGCCATCTGAGTCAGTGAGTCGACCAGCGGCTTTAGGGTGGCAACATCGCGATCGTCGCTGCGCACGAAGATGTCGAGGTTGTCCTTGATACGCGACAGATCGTCGAGAATGACCTTCGAAACCGTCTCCAGCAGCGAGACGTTCGGGCCCGCGAGGCTCTCGCGCGCGCGATCGACCGCCTGGGCATCGGGCAGGAGCTCGTCGAGATGGAAGGCGGATTTGAGCGCCCTGACGGTCTCGCCCGTCGAGCTCGACTGGGCGACGTAGAACAGGAGATTTTTGATCAAATCGGACGGGGGCTCTTCCGAGAGCGCCACCTCGCCCCCGTCGATAACACGCTTGACCTGACGGTCGACCTGACCGAGCAGCAGCTTGACCGCCACACTCGACTCCAGGCCACCGTCGAGCAAACCCTCGACAACACCGCCGGCGGCCCACAACAACCGGCCCGATTCCTCCTCGCGGGCGGCCTGACGCAGCTGGCCGATGACGTCGCCGATCTTTTGCAGGCTCGCCTCGCGGTTTTGATCACGGAACCAGCCGAGCAGCCCCAGGTGATAGAGATGGCGCAGCTTGCGCGCCAGCTGGGCCAGGTCTTCGGATTCACCTACCGACTCCGGTGCCGGCGCCGCAATGCTCAGGTCCGGGCTGAACAGGGCATTTTCCGACAGCAGCGCCTCGCCGCGAGCGGCGCGCAGGTCGTTGAGCAGCGGCATCAGCACCAGCGGCATGTCCTGCTGGCCCGACTCGACCTTATCGAGATAGTCCGGCAGCTGAAGCATCCCGCGCATCAACGCCTCATAGGCATCGTCCTTGTGGATGACCTTGCCATCGACGATGGCCTGAGCGAGCTTTTCCATCTCCTCGGCGACCAGGCTGGCGCCGTAGAGCTCGACCATCTGCAGTGTGCCGTGGACCTGGTGCAGGTAATTGATGCAAAACCGCAGCTTGGTCTCGTCCTCGGTATTGTCGACGAAGGCCTCCAGTGCCGAGCGCGCCTGCTGCAGCGTCTCGTCGATCTCGGATTTGACCCAGGTCAGGGTGCCATAATCGAAATCGTACGCCATGGCTAACCCCTGCCCGCCCCGTCTTCAAGAAGGCGTCGAAATGCCAGGGTGTTCTCGTAGAGCACCGGTTCCATGGCGGGATGATCCCAACCCATGATCTCGCCCGCGCCCAGGACCAGCAGGCCGCCGGGACGCAAATGCTCGACCAGATGGTTCAGCGCAACGATGCGCCGGTCTCGCTGAAAATAGATAAGCAGGTTCTGGCAGACGATGACATCCATCATGCCCACCGGGGCATGCGCCAGGTCGAGGACGTTGATCGGCGTGAAGCACACGCGCTCACGCAGCCGCGGCTTGACCTGGAAGCGCTCACCGTCAAGCGGCTCGAAATAACGCATGAGTACCTGCGGCGGTACGTCCTTGAGTTTGCTGCGGTGGTAGATTCCGGCGCGACCGACAGCGAGCGCCGGCACACTGATATCCGAGGCGGTAACGCCGAAGTAGTAGCCAGCGCCGCTGTCGCCGAGATATTGGTCGATGACCATCGCCAGCGAATAAGGCTCCTCGCCCGTGGAACAGCCCACGCTCCATAGATCGATGGTGGGAGTAACACCCGCCGCGCTCGCCGGTGGAAGCCCGCGCAGATAGACGTCGCGTACCAGCGACAGAGAGCTCTGATTGCGGAAAAACCGCGTCTCGTGGACCGTCAGGCGATCGACCAGCCGCGCCCATTCCACCATGCCACGGCTGCCGGACGTCACGTAATCGTAGTACGCGCCATAGTCCGCGATGCCCAACTCGCGCATCCGCGGACCGAAGGCCGTAACCAGGAAGGACTTGCGGTTCTCGGGCAGGGTAATGCCGGTGCGCTGCTCGAGCAGCTGCGACCACATAGCGAACTCTGCGTCGCTCATGGGCGGCAAGGTACTCAGGCGCCATTCCATTGGCTGTTGTCCCGCCGAGTGGTGCGCCATGGTCAGTGACTGTCCTCTCGTCTCGCTCAGGCAGGCAGCTTGAAGCCCGCAACCGAGCGGCGCAGCTCGTTGGCGAGCTCCGCAAGGTTACCGACCGATGCCGCCGTCTCATTGGTACCGGCTGAGGTCTGGGTCGTGATCTCCTGAATGACGTTCATGGTGTCGGAGATATTGGTGGCGGCGACCGCCTGCTGCGAAGCCGACTGCGAAATGTTCTGAATCAGGGCAGCGAGGCGCTTGGACACGTTTTCAATCTCTTCGAGCGATTCACCGGCGTTCTGCGCCAGCTGCGCACCGGCGACCACCCCGGAGGTACTCTGCTCCATGGAGGCGACGGCCTCGTTGGTGTCGGACTGAATGGTCTTGACCAGTGCCTCGATTCGACGCGTGGCGTCCGCCGAGCGCTCCGCGAGGCGCTGCACCTCGTCGGCCACGACCGCGAAGCCGCGGCCCGCCTCGCCCGCCATGGCCGCCTGGATGGCCGCGTTCAAGGCGAGAATGTTGGTCTGCTCGGCGATGTCGTTAATGAGCTCGACGATGTCGCCAATTTCCTGCGAGCTTTCACCGAGGCGCTTGATACGTTTTGCAGTCTCCTGAATCTGCTCGCGAATGGTGTCCATGCCGTTGATGGTCTTTTGCACGGCTTCGGCGCCCTTGACCGCGATGCCCACCGAGCGGTCGGCCTCTTCGGCGAGCTGCGTCGCGTTCGAGGACACCCCTTCAATCGACACCGCCATTTCGTTGATGGCCGTACTGGCTGCAGTGATCTGCTGCGCCTGGTGGTCACTCGCCTCGGCCAGGTGCATGGCGGTGGCCTGCGTCTGCTGGGCCGCCGAGGACACCTGCTGCGTGGTGTCGTTAATGGCCGTTACCAGAGTGCGCAGCGCGTCGATGGCGTAGTTGATGGAGTCGGCGATGGCGCCCGTGACATCCTCGGTCACGGTGGCGGTCACGGTGAGGTCACCGTCGGCCAAGTCGCCCATTTCGTCGAGCAGGCGCAAAATGGCCTGTTGGTTTCGCGTGTTCTGCTCTTCGATCTGTCGGCGCTGTTTCTCGGTGACGTCCAGACGCACCTTGGAGTCGCGCTGGTACATGTAGCCCAAGAGCACGAGCATCACGAGCGCGATGACGCCGAAGATGTCGCCCATGGTCGAGGACAGCAGGCGGTTCTCGATGGAACGGTTGTACGCCGCCGACAGGGCCTGAATCTTGGCCAGGAGATCGTCACTGCTATTGAGAATGTCGTTGGAGGCCGCCGACACCTGGAACATTTCCGGCGAGCGCTCGAGAATGGCCCCGACCTGGCTGCTGATCTGATCGAACAGATTCTTCACCTGCTGCAGCTTGCCGCGGGCGGTGGGCTCGACGACCGCTCGGATGTGCAGACTCTTGTTGCCCTTGAGCATACCCTCGATGACGCGCCCGAACAGCGCCGCGTCACGACCGAAGCGGTCGGCGGCAATCTCGGCGCCTTCACCGCCTTCGAGCACCTTGCTGACGTTGTTGGCGATACGCTGGATCAACATCAGCTGACGCGTGGCGATGTATATCTGCTCGGGCGAGCTGCCCTGGTCGGTCATCGTCGAGACGACCTCGTCGGACAGCGCGAGCAGCGTTGGGATCTTGTCGTTGATGCCCTGAATGTACTTTCGCGTCGTGGCAACGATGTCCTTGCGCTTTAGAATCGAGTCGACGTCATTGCTGTACTTGTCCCACGAGGCCCTGAGCGCCTTGAGCTGTGCCTGCACATCGGCAGGCGTGGCCGGCATACCCGTCTTGTTGTTGCCCCGGGTCTGCATCTGCAGAATGTGGGAGAACTCGTCGCGGCTGCTCTTGAGCAGGGAGAAGGCGGCAAGCTTACCGGTCGAGGCCTGGGCCGCGTGCTTGGCTATCTCCTGGGAAAGCACTCGCTCATCGCCGAGATAACCGATGTATTCCTTGTCGTATCCGTCCTGAATCGCCGCCAGTCCGTAAGTCACCGCCATCGCGACCACGAAAATGATGAGAAAGACGATCAGGACCAGCAGTCCGCGGCCGCTTGAGGCACTGGACATGAGGTCTTTGGATTTTGCCTTCATCAGATCAACTCCCGACTCCGCAGAGTCCTATTGTCTTGAGCGGACGCGCCGCTGCGCGCGATACCAGCCCCACTCCACCTGGTTAGACAAGGCCGCACGCCCTCAGACGCGCCCCCCCACCTGCATGAACTGCTGACTGTGAGCCAGGGCCCGGACGCTGAACACGGCCCACAGGTTGCCGCCCTGACGATAGGCGCCGTTCAAAAACTCGCCGAGCTTGTCAGCCTCGGGGACCTCTTCCGTGGCGTCCTCATCGAAAAAGTGACGAAGCCCCAGCACCTCGTCGACCACCAGTCCGGCGGCCAGACCGCCATGGCGAACCACCAGCACACGGGTCCGCCTCCCCAAGGAGGTCTCCTCACCCTCGAGAAACCCCTTCAAATCCATGATCGGCAAGAGGTTGCCGCGCACATTCGAGATTCCCTTGACCCATTTCAGGGCCCCCGGCACTCGCGTGAGCGGCGGATATTCGAGAATTTCGCGCACGTCGCCGATGGCCGCCACCAGCCGGTGCTGGCCGACTCGAAAACCGATGCCCGACCAGCTGCGCCGAACCTCGACCTGCTGCGGAATTCCGAGCGCATTGCGCCGGCTGCGGGACTCGATATCCAGCAGCAGGCTCAACGGTTCTAAGGCAGGCGCCGCGGACACCGCTCACCGTCCTCCCGATTCTTCAGAGAAACGAGTTGATCTTGGCAATCAAGTCGGCCTCGACCACTGGTTTGGTAATGAAGTCCTTGGCCCCCTGGCGCAGCCCCCAGACGCGGTCGGTCTCCTGGTCCTTGGTGGTCACGATAATGACCGGGATATGACCGGTCTCCGGATCCTTGGTCAGGGTCCGCGTCGCCTGGAACCCGTTGAGGCCGGGCATCACGACATCCATGAGAACCAGATCGGGCTTTTCCTGTTTGGCCCGCTCAATTCCCTCCTCACCATTGGCCGCCGTCAGCACCTCGAGATTGTTCTTCTCGAGCATGCCTTTGAGTACATGCAGCTCGGTGGGTGAGTCGTCGACAATCAAAATCCGCGCCATGGGCCTCTCCTAACCTTTTGATTTCTGTATTCTATCTCCGTCGCCGCATCCCACGGTCCCGCGTGGGCGTTGGCCTGAACGCCAAGCGCGGGAAATGCCATCCCCACGCCCCCTTGTGCCGGTCAATGCACGTGCAGCACGTGCTTCTTGATGGCCCCCAACAACTCGTCCTTCGTGAACGGCTTGGTGAGATACTGCTCGGAGCCGACGATGCGGCCCCGAGCCCGGTCGAACAGCCCGTCTTTGCTCGACAGCATGATCACGGGTGTGGTCTTGAATTGCTTGTTGTTCTTGATGAGCGCCGTCGTCTGGTAGCCGTCCAGGCGCGGCATCATGATATCGACGAATATGATGTCCGGATGGTGGTCGGCGATCTTGGACAGCGCCTCGAAACCATCATTGGCCGTAATCACATCGCAGCCCTCCTTGGTCAGGAGGGTCTCAGCGGTCCGGCGGATGGTTTTGCTGTCGTCAATGACCATCACCTTGAGACCTTCAAAACCGTTTTCGTTTGCCATCCCCGACAGCGCTCGTAAATTGACTTAAGTATTGTATTCCCAAGGTATTTTTTGGTTATTATGCGCTTGGAGCTTAAACTTGCCCGATATTTAACACAAACTCGAGAAACAATCTATAAGTAACCATATTCTAGACAATATTTCCCCGCCGACCGGGTGTTCGCCGGTCCGGCTCAGTGTAGAGCGTATGAATCGATTACCGTTTATGTACACCCGTGGCACGGCCAATACAACTCCCGCTCCTGGTCGATACCGCCCTCGCTGCGGGACACAAGAGTACCTATCGGCGCGCCTCGGCAAAAACTTGACCGCCAGCTTTACAAACCCCGGGCAGGGAACCCGCAACGCCCCGCGGGGTCTATCGGGCAGGCTCGCTGGCGCCGACGCACTCGACGCGGCCCGCACCGTTCCGCCCCCTCACCGACAGTATCACCTCGCATGACGATCAAGCTCGGCGTGATAATGGACCCCATCGGGGCCATCCATTTCAAAAAGGACTCCACCCTGGCCATGCTGTTGGAGGCACAGCGGCGCGGCTGGACACTGCATTACATGGAGCAGGGCGACCTCTACCTGGAGGACAACCGGGTGCGGGCGAGCCTGCGCGAGCTGGCAGTCCATGACGACCCGGCGCATTGGTTCGATCTGGGAGAGGGGCGCGAGGCGGACCTGGCCGAGCTGGACGTCGTGCTCATGCGCAAGGACCCGCCCTTCGACATGGCCTACCTGTACAGCACGCATCTGCTGGAGCTGGCCGAGGCGGCGGGCACCCTCGTGGTCAATCGGCCCCGCTCGCTGCGCGATGCCAACGAAAAGCTGTTCACGGCCTGGTTCCCCCAGTGCATGCCACCGACCGTGGTGACGAGCCAGGCGAGGCGCCTGCGGGCCTTTCTCAAGACGCAAGGCGACATCATTCTCAAGCCCCTGGACAGCATGGGCGGGGCGTCGATCTTCCGCCTGCGCGCGAACGATCCGAACACGAACGTCGTCATCGAGACCCTGACCGCCCGGGGACGAACCCCGATCATGGCGCAGCGATTTCTCCCCGAGATCAGCGCCGGTGACAAACGCATCCTGCTCATCGACGGCGAGCCCGTCCCCTATGCCCTGGCCCGCATCCCGGCCGAGGGCGAGACCCGCGGGAATCTGGCCGTGGGCGGACGCGGGGAGGGCGTTGCCCTGACCGAGCGAGACCGCTGGATCTGCGCGCAGGTCGCACCCGCGCTGCGCGAGCGCGGCCTGATGTTCGTGGGCCTGGACGTCATCGGGGACTACCTCACCGAGATCAACGTCACCAGCCCGACCTGCATCCGCGAGCTCGACGCCCTCTATGACCTCAACATCAGCGCACAGCTGTTCGACCGCATCGCCGCCGTCCTGAACGAGCGGTCCCGGAGAAACGCCCAATGAGTTCCGTTCGTACCTCTCTGACCACCGCGCTGGTGGCAACCGTGCTCACCGTCGCCTTGAGCGCCTGCGGGCCGCGCCCCGACCCCGTCCACAAGGAGCAGATCCTCGCCATGGGGACGATGGTCAACATCACCCTCTGGGGTGTGGACAACGATGTGGCACAAAAGGCCTTCACCGCGGCCAATCAGGACTTCAATTACATGCAGACGGCCTATCACCCGTGGAAGCCCGGGCCGATGGGCCGCACCAATCAGCTGCTCGCGCTGGATGCCTGGTTCTCGGCCAACCCCTCGATACTGCCGCTGATCAAACGCGCCAAGGCCCTGTATCACGCCAGCGACGGCCTGTTCAATCCGGCCATCGGCCGGCTCATCGGCCTGTGGGGATTCCACTCCGACACGCTGCCCAAGGGCCCACCCCCGTCGAAGGCCGCCATCGAGCGCCTGGTCGCCCAACACCCGACCATGGACGATATCCAGATAAAAGGTATCCGCGTGCGCAGCACCAACCCGGCGGTCCAGCTGGACACCGGGGGCTTTGCCAAGGGCTACGCCGTGGACCGGGTCGTCGACCATCTGCGCCGCCTCGGCGTAAGCAACGCCATCGTCGATGCCGGCGGCGACCTGCGTGCCATCGGCAGCCACGGCGGCGAACCGTGGCACATCGGTATCCGCGATCCGAGCGCGCCGGGCATCCTGGCCGAGGTCGATGTCCAGGGCGACGAGAGCGTGTTCACCTCGGGGGTGTACGAGCGCTTCTACATGTACAAGGGCAAGCGTTATCACCACATCATCGACCCGCGCACCGGCTACCCGGCGCGCGGCACCACCTCGGCAACCGTCATCGGCTCCGACGGGGCGACGTCCGACGCGGCGGCCACGGCCCTGCTCATCGCAGGGCCGAAGCTGTGGCACCGCGTCGCCGAATCGATGGGCATCAAGTACGCGATGCTCGTAGCCAGTGACGGTACGGTCTACATGAATCCGGCCATGGCCAAACGCATGCATTTCGAACACAAACCGCCCAAGGTGGTCCTGAGCGCTCCGCTATGACACGCGCCGATATCGTCGTCCTGGTGCTGGCCCTGGCCCTGCTGCCGATGCTGTACGTGAAGTTCTGGCACCACGGCGCGGCTGGCGATGAGGTACGCATCATGGTCGACGGAAAGACCTACGAGACGGTCTCGCTCAAACACGACCGCCGCGTGACCGTCCACGGCGCCCTCGGCGACAGCGTGCTGGAGATCAAGCACGGCGCCGTGCGGTTCATCGCCTCGCCGTGCCCGAGCAAATACTGCATCCACAGCGGCTGGCTGCACGACGGCGGCGAATTCACGGCCTGCCTGCCCAATCGGGTGAGCATCGAGGTCACCGGCGCGCGGGCCCGTTATGACGCCATCAACTTCTAACGCACCCGACCCCCGATGGAACTGAGCGTTCAACCCACCCGCGCCGACCACCGCATCGCCTGGTTGACGGCGCTGGCGATCACGATCCATATCGCCGAGAGCGCCTTGCCCAACCCCTTGCCCGGGGTCAAACCCGGCCTGGCCAACGTGGTCACCATCGCGGTGCTGTGCCTGTACGGGTGGCGCATGGCCGCCTGGGTGAGCCTGCTGCGGGTGCTGGTGGGCAGCCTGCTGCTGGGCACGTTCCTGTCGCCGACCTTCGTGCTCAGCCTGACCGGCGCGCTGTGCAGCATCACGACCCTGGGCGCGGCCCACCTGCTCGGCGCCCGGCTGCCCGGGGCGGGCTTCGGCCCGGTTGGGTTCAGCCTGCTCGCGGCCATGGCCCACGTCGCCGGTCAGTTCTACTGCGCGTACTGGCTGTTCATCCCGCATGCGGCCCTGTTCACGCTTCTGCCCGTCCTGATGAGCATGGCCGTCGTGCTCGGCGTCATCAACGGTATAATCACCCGTACCATGTTGCAGCGCGTGACCCCCTGACTTCACCATGAATGCCGCGGCACCCGACACACCCAACATCAGCTCCGCCGACCGTCTGGGACTGACTCTGTTCCTCGCGCTGGCCCTGCACGCCATCATTATCTTCGGCGTAAGCTTCGACCTGCTCAACGCCAACGACAGCGACGACCTGCCGACCATGGAGGTCACGCTGGTCAACAACCGCAGCGACGAAGCCCCCAAGCAGGCCGACTATCTGGCCCAGGCCAACCAAAAGGGCGGCGGCAACGTCGACAAGAAGGTCAAACCCGGCGCACCGTTTTCCAATCCGAAGCCCTCGCCCGACCAGGGTGTGGCGCCGGCGACGCGGCCGGCGGTCTCGCCGCCGCTCAAACCCAAGCACCAGCCGCAACGTGAAGTACTCAGTACGCAGCGTACACAACCCGAGCATGCGCCCAAGCCCAAGGATCAGCCGAAAAAGACCCTGCCCGACCACGCGCTCGATGCCGCGCAGCTTATCGAACGCAGCCAGCAGATCGCGCGGCTCAGCGCCGAGATCCAGCGCCGCCAGGAGGCCTACGCGCACAAGCCGCGCGAGACCTACATCTCCAGCGCCAACGCACGCAAGTATCGCCTGGCCGCCTACATGGACGCCTGGCAGGCCAAGGTCGAGCGGGTGGGCAACCTGAACTATCCCGACGAAGCCCGTCGGCGCGGCCTGACGGGCAGCCTGCTGCTCGACGTGGCGATCAACCCCGACGGCACCGTTCGCAGCGTGCAGGTGCTGCGCTCCTCGGGCGAGCAGGTGCTCGACGATGCCGCCAAGCGCATCGTGCACCTGGCCGCCCCGTTCGCGCCGCTGAGCAAGAACATCCGCAAGGACACCGATATCCTGCACATCATCCGCACCTGGCAGTTCGACGAGGGCAGCGGACTGCAGACCTTCGGCCGCTGAGGCACAAACGCGTGCCATGCCGTGCTCTGCACGGTCCGTGCCGCCCCCGCGGCGAACCCCTCGGCGAGCGGCCTTGTAAGCCATTGCCCCCTGCCCGATACTAGACACTATGAGCGTTGCCGAGCCCAAAAGCCTCGCCGATCACTTCCTCATCGCCATGCCGACCTTGGACGATCCGAATTTCTCGCGGACCGTCACCTACCTGTGCGATCACGGCGGCGAGGGGGCGATGGGACTGGTGATCAACCGACCGCTGGATGTCACCCTCGGCGAGCTGCTCGCCCAGATCGACGTGCCCGTCAGCGACCCGGCCCTGGCCGCCGTCCCTATCTTCCAGGGTGGGCCCGTTCAGGGCGAGCGTGGCTTCGTGCTGCACCGGCCCCTGGGCGATTGGGAGGCGACCCTCGCCGTCACCGATGAAATCGGCGTGACCATGTCCCGCGACATCATCGAGGCGATCGCCCGCGGCGAGGGCCCCGAGCGTTATCTCATTACGCTGGGCTACGCCGGCTGGGGCAGCCAACAACTCGAGGACGAGATGGCGGCCAATGCCTGGCTCAGCGGTCCGGCGAGCGCGGAGATCCTGTTCGACTGGCCGGCCGACCAGCGCTGGGATGCCGCCGCCGCCCTGCTCGGCGTCGACCTCAGCCTATTGTCCACCGACGTGGGCCACGCGTGAGCGGCCAGGACACCCCCTCCCCCTCCACCGGCGGCACCCGCACCCTCCTCGGTTTCGATTTCGGCACCAAGCGCATCGGCGTCGCCGTGGGCCAGGAGCTCACCGGCACGGCCAATGCCCTGACCACCCTGCAGGCCCGTGACGGCCGGCCCGATTGGGACGCCCTCGCCGCACTCATTGAACAATGGCAACCCGATGCCCTGGTCGTCGGACTCCCGTTGAACATGGACGGGACCGAGCACGAGGTCACGGTCGCCGCACGGCGCTTTGGCGAACGCCTGCGCGGGCGGTACAATCTGCCCGTCTTCTACTGCGACGAGCGTCTGAGCTCGATTGCGGCCGAGCAGACCCTGGCCGGCAGCGCGCTGTCGCGGCGCAAGCGGCAACGGCGCGAAATGGTCGACCAGGTGGCGGCGCAGATCATCCTGCAGGCCTGGCTGGAACAACAAAGGAACCCGTGAGCGGCATGTCACAGACACACCAGACCGACGTCGAGCCGCTGCTCACCTCGATGGCCAACCAGCTCAGGTCCCTCATGGCCAGCCGCGGCGTTGCCGAACCACTGATGATCGGCATCCACACCGGCGGGGCGTGGGTGGCCGAGCGCCTGCACGCCCTGCTCGGTCTGAGCGAGCCGCTGGGCACCCTGGACATCAGCTTCTACCGCGACGACTTCACGCGCATCGGCATGCATCCGCAGGTCAAGCCCTCGCACCTGCCCTTTGACGTCGAAAATCGCCAGGTGATCCTGGTCGATGACGTGCTGCACACCGGGCGTACCATTCGCGCGGCCCTCAACGAGATCTTCGACTACGGCCGCCCGGCCAGTGTGGTCCTCGCCGCCCTGGTCGAGCGCAGCGGGCGCGAGCTGCCCATCCAGGCGGACGTCGTCGGGCTGCAGCTTGATCTGGCCGAGGGCCAACACGTCAAGCTCGGCGGGCCCGAGCCGCTGGCACTGAGGATCCAGGAGGACGCCCAGGGGCGCACGAGGGACGAGGCATGAAGCGGGAGAATATCCAGCTCGACACCCAGGGCCGGCTGCGGCATTTTCTAACGATCGAAGGTCTCAAGCGCCAGACCCTGGTCGACATCCTCGACACCGCCGAATCGTTCGCCAGCGTCGGTAACCAGAGCGTAAAAAAGGTCCCGCTGCTGCGCGGCAAGACTATCGTCAACCTGTTCTTCGAGGCCAGCACCCGTACGCGCACGACTTTCGAGCTGGCCGCCAAGCGCCTGTCGGCGGACGTGCTGAACATCAGTGTCAGCACCTCCTCGACGGCCAAGGGCGAGAGCCTGTTGGACATGCTGCACAACCTGGAGGCGATGCACTGCGACATGTTCGTGGTGCGCCACGGCTCCAGCGGCGCCGCCCATCTGATCGCCCGGCATGTCGCCCCGCACATCAGCGTTATCAACGGCGGCGACGGCAGCCACGCCCACCCGACGCAGGCGATGCTCGACATGTTCACCATCCGCCGCCACAAAGGCGAGTTCGGTGCGCTGCGCGTGGCAATCGTGGGCGACATCATGCACTCGCGCGTAGCCCGCTCGCAGATCCACGCCCTGACCACGTTGGGCGTACCGGAGGTGCGCGTGGTCGCCCCGCGCACCCTCATCCCCGCCGACGTCGAGCAGATGGGCGTGCACATCTTCCACGACCCGGCCGCCGGCATCGAAGGGGCCGATGTGATCATCATGCTGCGCCTGCAGCGCGAGCGCATGCAGGGCGCGCTGCTGCCCAGCGAGCACGAGTACTTCCAGTGCTACGGCCTGACCGAGGACAAGCTTGCCCTGGCCAAGCCCGATGCCATCGTCATGCACCCCGGACCCATCAACCGCGGCGTGGAAATCGACTCGCCCGTGGCCGACGGGCCGCAGTCGGTCATCCTCGAACAGGTCACCCACGGGATTGCGGTTCGCATGGCGGTAATGTCCATGGCGCTGGGGCGCTCGCCGGGGGCCGAGGCCGACGAGCCGCGGCGGGAGGGGACCTGATGCGCATCACCGTCCGCAACGGCCGCCTCATCGACCCGGCGACCGGGATCGACGCCCCGAACGACCTGCACGTGGCCGAGGGGCGCATCGTCGCCGTGGGCCCCGCCCCCGAGGGCTTCACCGCCGAGCGCACGCTCGACGCCGCCGGCCGCTGGGTTCTGCCGGGGCTGGTCGACCTGCGCGCGCGTCTGCGCGAGCCGGGCTTCGAGCACAAGGCCACCATCGCCTCGGAGACCCGCGCCGCCGCGGCCGGTGGCATCACCACCCTGTGCTGTCCGCCCGATACCCAGCCGATCATCGACACGCCCGCCGTGGTCGAGCTCATCCGCCGCCGGGCCGAGGCCGCCGGCTGTGCGCGGGTGCTCACCCTGGGGGCGCTCAGCGCCGGCCTGGCCGGCGAGCAGCTGGCCGAAATGCACGAGCTCAAGCGCGCCGGGGTCGTGGGGGTCAGCAACGCGCTGGCGCCGATAACCAACACCCTGGTCATGCGCCGTGCCCTGGAATACGCTGCCAGCCATGGACTGACCGTGTTTCTGTACCCGGAGGACGCCTGGCTGCGCAACCACGGCTGCGCCCACGAGGGCGCGCTCAGCACCCGCCTGGGCCTGCCCGGCATCCCCGAAGCGGCCGAGACGGTCGCCGTCGGCCGCGAGCTCATGCTCATCGAGCAGACCGGGGTGCGCGCCCACTTCGGCCCGCTGTCCACTGCCCGCGCCGTCAAGCTGCTGGCCCGCGCCCAGTACGACGGACTGCCGGTGAGCGCCGATGTAACCGCTCACCAGCTCCACCTGAGCGAAATGGACATCGGCTATTTCAACACCGACTGTCACGTGCGTCCGCCGCTGCGCACCCAGCGCGACCGCGACGGACTGCGCGCGGGGCTGGCCAAGGGGACGGTGGCGGCGGTCTGCTCCGACCATCAGCCGCACGACACCGACGCCAAGCTCGCGCCTTTTGCCGAATCCGAACCCGGCATCAGCGCCCTGGAGACGCTCCTGCCGCTCAGCCTGCGCCTGGTCGACGACGGCGTAATCCCCCTCATGGACCTCATCGCGCGCCTGACGATACACCCGGCCCGCATCCTGGGTATCGACGCCGGCACCCTGGCCCCCGGCGCCGCGGCGGACGTGTGCATCGTCGATCCGGAGGCACGCTGGGAGGTCAGCCCCGAGACCCTGCTCAGCCACGGCCACAACACGCCGTTCATGGGCTGGGAGCTCAAGGGACGGGTGACGCACACGATCTTCGAGGGGCGAATCGTCCACAGCCTGTCGGCCAGTGACGAGTAACGAGGAAAAGTTTGCAGTTGGCAGTCATCAGTCGGCAGAAAGAAAAGGCGGGCAGGCTGTTGCTGCCAACTGACGACTGCAAACTGCCAACTTGAGGTTTGTTAGCATCTGCAACATTCGTATGACCGCGGCCCCACTCATGAGCAAACCGCATCGAGATACGATCTTCGTCGAAGACGCCGAGGTGCTCGCGCACCAGGCCTTCGAGGGCGATCAATACGTCCTGCGCGTGCAGGCGCCGAAGATGGCCGCGAGCGCCCGGCCGGGCAGCTTCGCGCACCTGCGCTGCGATCCGCTGCTGCCCATGCGCCGGCCGCTCTCCATCATGCGCGTGGATGCCCGCGCGGGCTGGGTGGAGTTCCTCTACAAGGCCCTGGGCGAGGGCACGCGCCTGCTCGCCCAACGCGAGGTCGGTGAGACGGTCAGCACCCTGGGGCCGATCGGCCGCCCCTTCGAGGCGCGCCTGGAGCGCCCGCGGCCGCTGCTCATCGGCGGCGGCGTCGGCATCCCGCCCATGGTGTTCCTGACCGACAGCCTGCGCGCGATCAAGGGGGCCTATCGGCCGTTGGTCATCATGGGCTCGGAGGTCCCGTTCCCCTTCACGGCCCGGCCCTCGCAGATCGTGGTACCGGGGATCCCGGAGGGGACGATCGCCGCGATGCCGCTGCTCGAGGACTGGGGTATCGCCAGCCGCCTGGCGAGCCTGCAGGGCTATCCCGGCTGCTTCGAAGGCTACGTCACCGATCTCGCGCGCCATTGGCTGGACGCCCTGACCCCGGATCAACGCGCCGAAGTCGAAGTCTTCGCCTGCGGCCCGCACCCCATGCTCGAGGCGGTGGCGCGCCTGGCCGCCGAATACCGGCTGCCCTGTCAGGTCTCGCTGGAGGAGTTCATGGCCTGCGCGGTGGGCGGCTGCGCCGGCTGCGTGGTGGAAGTCCAGACCGAACAGGGACCGGCCATGAAGCGGGTCTGCGTCGACGGGCCCGTGTTCGATGCGCGCACGGTGTTTCCCGCCGCTTAGCCGCCCCTGCGGGGCGGAGTTGGCAGTTGGCAGTTGGCAGTTGGCAGTTGGCAGTTGGCAGTTGGCAGTTGGCAGTTGGCAGTTGGCAGTTGGCAGTTGGCAGTTGGCAGTAAAAGCTTTTCTTGGTTCTTTTTTACTGCAAACTGCCGACTGTACCCGCAGACCAACCAGTAACTGACAGTACAAAGAAAAACCCCCAC
>DATFLL010000033.1:0-34339 GCA_035267785.1 Gammaproteobacteria bacterium
GGCCGAGGGCCTCGACTTGTGACAGTAATACGGCGAGATCACCGCGCCCATCGAGATAGATGAGTGGACCGTTGCGGCCCGGCTGCGCGGCCAACGCCTCACAGACGCAACCGCTGGTGGCTGACGGTTCGCGGGGAAAGATGCCCATGCGGCGACCGTTCATTTCCTCGCGCTTCAGCGCGACTCCGAACGCTTTCTGGTAGAAATCCACTGCGCGTTCGAAGGCCACGGTCAGAATTTCGAACCAGTTGATTAACTGCGTCATGGCATGCGCCTCCTTCGGAAATTACGGTGTTCTACCCGGTCGCCCGCGCGACCACGAGGGGAAGCATAGCGAAGCGCTCCTGACAGCATGTCGTCAGTAAGTTGGTGCGGAAGCGATTACCGGCGATGAATACTGACACCCCGCTGTCAGCAAGTCTGGGCTACACTTGACCTCATGCGACGCGCCGACCGTCTTTTTCGGATTATCCTGTTCCTGGGTCGGGGTCGGGTCCTGACTGCACAGCGCCTGGCCCAGGACCTGGAGGTCTCCGAGCGCACGATCTACCGGGACGTGGCCGATCTCATCGCATCCGGTGCACCGATCGAGGGGGCCGCCGGCGTAGGCTATCGCCTGCGGCCGGGCTATCAGGTCCCACCACTGATGTTCGATCGCGAGGAACTAGAAGCCCTGGCATTAGGTGCAAGCATGGTGCGCGCCTGGGCGGATGCCGAACTGGCCAGGGCGGCTGATCGCGCGCTGGCACGCGTCGACGCGGTCTTGCCGGATCGACTGCGCCATGCCCGTATCCATGACACCCTACTCGCGCCGGCGTGCTTCGTGCCGCCCACCACGGCCAACGGTATGGGCGAACTGCGCCGAGCGATAGACCTTCGCCTAATGGCCCGGCTCCACTATCGCCGAGAGGACGGAGAATCTTCACGGCGCGTAATTTGGCCGTTGGGACTAATCTTCTGGGGCGCCAAATGGACATTGGGCGCCTGGTGCGAGCTGCGGGACGAGTTCCGAACGTTTCGCCTCGATCGCATCGAATCGCTCGACATACTGCCCTCGCAGTTCCCGGATATGCCGGGCCGGCGTCTGAAGGACTACATCGCGCACGCAACCGGTGAGTAGACGGCGCGTAAATTTTTTTCGTCCCGATACGAGATGCCTGCCTGCGTGAGCAGGTGTTTAATCAGACATGCTCAGCAAATAGAACGTCCGCGCGGATGGCGGCACGAGGGCAAGGATCTATGAAATTCGGTGAGGACGAGCCGTCCGTTTACCGTTGCCGGCGGAATGGCGGCAGTCGGTCTAATCGGGCAACACAAAAGCAGCTTTGACTGGCATCGCGGCACCTCGCGCATGAAGGCACTCAATCGTGTAATTCCGGAGCATACTCACCATCGCAATTCGAGCGATTACAGCGACAGCTCCTCGATAGATACACCGTGGTCGCCGTCCGCCAGCGTCTTGACGATGGTGACCGGCAGATTGTCCTTGGTGTAGTTATCGAGACTGGCCAGGGTATAGGTGCCGTAGGGCTGTTTGTTCGCATCGAGCAGCAGGATGACATCGGGCTTGAGGTTCAGCCCGGATTTTTGCGCCTTGACGATGGCCACCTCGCCCGTGCTCAGCTCGACCAGCGACCCGGTCGGGTAAGTGCTCAGGGTGCGGATGAAATACTCTACGAGTATCTCGTCGAACATGGTGCCCCGCTGTTTGTACAGCATCTCCTCGGCCTTGGACGGGGAGATAGGCTTGGCGAAGGGCCGCGGGCTGGTGACTGCCACGTACTGGTCGACGATCCCGGCGATCTGGCCGAACAGCGGGATCTCGCTGCCCTGAAGTCCCTGAGGGTAGCCACCGCCGTCAAGCCGCTCGTGGTGCGTGCGGACGATATCCAGCACGGCGGGACTGCACTTGGGGCACGCCTTGAGAAGCTCCAGACCGCGATCGACGTGAGTCTTCATGAGCTCCCATTCGTCGTGGTCGAGGCGGTCGGGCTTGTGCAGAAGCTCGGTCGGCAGAGACAACTTGCCGATATCCATCAACATGCAGCCCGTGGCAAGCGCCTGCAGCTCCTGCGCCGCCATGCCCAACTGTCGGCCCAGCGCCGTGGCGAGAACGGCCGAGGTGACCGCGTCCTTGTATAGAAAGGAGTCGAACTTCTTGAGCCGGGTCAGCCATAGATAGGCGTCGGGGTTCTTCGCAACGCTGTCCACCATGTACTTGACCGGCTGCTCGAGTACCTCCAGGCGCAGCGTCCCTCCGGACTGAACGAGAGTTTCGATTTCGGTAAACAGCGCGGACAGCTCCTCATGCGAGGAACGTATCTTCTTGACCTCCTCTTCGGCGGAAACCGTGTCGCTGTAGTTGGTCTTGTGAATCAGCTCCGATGTCTCAACGCTCGCCGACTGATGCGAGCTCAGGCCCCCGAGCTCGATCTCCTCGTCGGGCACCATGACGTAAACATACTTCGTATGCTCGCACAGCTCGTCGATGTCGTCTTGGCTCTGGACTTCGAACCCCTGAAACAGAAACGGAGTTTCGACCCAGGGGCGGTCCAGGTGAGAGATGTACATTCCGATTTCGACTTCGCTGGAGGGAATTTGCTTGACGGCCATATCGTTCCTTCGCGGAGGTGACAAGTGCTCGATTTGGGTGGGTCGGCTCATCGCCCTGCCCTCGGCTCATGATATCGGTTTTCAAAACCCGAGCATTAACAGATTCCCCTCCGCCTCCCGAGCGACGACTTCCCAGTTTGACCGGGCAGTACCAAGAACATTTCCATACACGCCGACAGAAAATTCACAACTAACTGATTTTGCGTGGCATTTGTGTATCAGTCCGACAACCCCGGCGGGGCGGTCACATCGGCCGGGCAAGCATAAAGCCCAGCGTCAACGCCGCCAGCGCGAACACGATGAAATACCAGAAACGCACGATGAGGCCGCCATTGTAGGCGGGATGAGGACGAACCGTCCCGGCCGACGGCTGAGGAATGTCGCCCCGGCACCAAGCGCGAGCCACGGCGCCCGAAAAGCCGGCCAGGGCGAACAGGGCACCCGCGAGGCAGTACAAGGACCAGCCGGAAAACACTAGACCTTGCGCCGGATGCCAACGGCTGCGGAGCAAAACCGTATCTTGAGTGAGGAGATAAATTCCAGCCGCCGTTAGCGCCACCATTAAAACAACGTTGATCACGACTCTGGCATTCACCAAGGCTCCTCTCAGGCCAGGGCGGCGTTGGAATCGGCCGGG
Source organism: Gammaproteobacteria bacterium (assembly GCA_035267785.1). Taxonomy (GTDB): domain Bacteria; phylum Pseudomonadota; class Gammaproteobacteria; order DATFLL01; family DATFLL01; genus DATFLL01. The sequence goes on from DATFLL010000033.1 coordinate 3,251, forward strand.
GCCTGAGCGCGTTCGGTGGCGGTGTAGTCGCGCAGTACCTCGGTGACCAGGATACGATAGCGCTCGAACAGTCGTTCCTTTCCCTTTTGCTGGGCCAGGCGATGCTCAGCCACGTTACGCCATGCCTGTACCGCCGCCTCGTCCTCCCAATACGACACGCTGAGCAGCTTTTGCTCGTCGGACAGGCTTTGAAAGCGATCGATGGCGATGAACCCGGGGTGTCCCGACAAAAGCTCCCGCAGTCCGGCGGCGATGGCAAGGTATTCATCCTTACCTTGCTCGGTCGGATAGACCTCGAAAATGACGGCGATCATTCCCGTCTCCTTGGAAGTGGGCGACGCACACAGCATAACAGCTTTGGCGGTGCCTGCTGAGTGCGCGCCCACGACCGGCGACGGCCGCATGCGCGGACAATCGCCTAGCCCGCCTCCGTGACGCCCGGCGCCATCGCGGGGACCACAATCTGCCGGAAGGCCTCACGCCAGGCGGCTTCGCATTGGGGCGACCAGGCCTTCGGGTTGTACTCGCCCATAACCTCCATGAGCACCGAGAGAAAGTCGTCGAAATCCGACAGGGCGAGACCATATGTCCTGTGGCGGGCCCCGACCTTCTCCAGGTGCGGGTGCAGAACCGGCTCATCTTCGGAATGCTTGGCCATCAACGCCAGCGTCTGGACCATCTTCTCGGCCTGATGACTCATGGTAGCGGGAAACAGCTCCCGGAATCGCGGGTGGCGTTCGAACAGGCGCTCATAAAATGCCGAGACCAACTCCAGCTCCTTGTCCCCGATTCCGTCCCAATGCTGCGCGATAAGTTCGGTATTCATTGTTGTACCCCCATCTCTTTTTTTTAATCGACCGTCCCTGCGGCACCGACGCTCGCGTGCCGCGCCTTCAGGACACTTGACCACAGCAAATCGCAGGGGAATTTGACCTGTGTCAACAAAGGGCGAACGCGAGCGCCGGTCGGTGCGGCGCAAAAGAGATATCCATTCAGGGCGTAAACTCAGGAGCGAACGTAACCCACGACCAACACCGCCAGCCCGGCCAAAGCCATCAAGGCGTGAATACCGACCACGACCATCGGCGGGGACTTGCGCCCGTCTCGCAGGGCGAGCAGGACCACACCGCCGCCCAGCGTGAGGACGAACAGCAGGGCGGCATTGTCATAGAGCATATTGATGCGCGTGGTGAAGATGTGCACGGCCAGGACGATGAGCGCCAGCATGGCGATACCGGCGTGGCCCAGGCCCAGAGTGAGCGAGCCGCGGTGATACCGCACCCCCATGACGACCAGCCCGAGGCCGAACAGTGCGGCGAGGCCGAACAGAAGAATTGACAAGAAGACCATGAGTTTTCCGTCTTATTTTTGGAACCTCCCCTCCCTGGACCCCCAAGGCTCCCCAAAGTTTCCGGCTAGCGGTGAATTTCGCTCACCGACGGTCCTCCCTCCACCGGATTTGTCAGTTGCGCTGTCCGATCGCAGGCCGCGTTTCGATGCAAGGGGGTCTTTTACTACCGCCGGATGCGGGAGATCGACCCACCGAACCGGGGGCCCTACCCGACGATTAGGCGCGGCAACCCAGGCTATTTACTAGTCCCAGGAGAGCAGCGAAATACGGCATTTTGCGGACGAACCCCCTGGGAGGACCATGCCATGATCACGCGCAGACGATTTCTCCAAGCCAGCATTGCAGCGGCACTGGCCAGCGGCGCCCCCTGGTACAACCTCATTCGACGCAGCTACGCCGCCCCGCAGATGGTCGGGCTAAGCAATCCGGTACTCCAACCGTTGTTTACCGAACCGGCGCCCAACGCCATGGCTGCCGGCTTCAAGTACGCACCCAAGGGCGACAAACTGCGCATCATCATGGCGCAGACCGTGCAGCAAACCGGCCTGGTCGACACCAACGGCACTCGTCTTCCGACCACGGTTTGGGGCTATGGCGAAAACGGCAAGACGGGCGTGAGCTGGCCCGGACGGACCATCGAACGCCACGTCAATGACGACCCCCTGGAGATCAAGTGGGAGAACAAGCTGCTCGATCCTGCCACGGGGCTGCCTTTGCCGCACCTGTTGCCCGTGGACACGAACCTGCACTGGGTCTATTCGATCGGCCCCATGAGCTCGGCCAACGGCGTCGACTATACCCAGTATTCGATCGAAAACGACGGCGTACCGATGGTGCCGCACGTCCACGGCGGTCGCAACGACAGCCCCTTCGACGGTAATCCCGAGTACTTCTTCGCCCCCGGCTGGAACGTGCGCGGCCCGCGCTGGACCGACAAGAAGTATGTCCTGGGCGGACCGGACTGGAACAACAAGGCCGGCATGATGTGGTATCACGACCATGCGCTGGGCATCACGCGCTTGAACGTCTACGCGGGGCTCGCCGGTTTCTTCCCGCTGCGCGACAACGAGGACACTGGCAAGCCCGACAATCCGATCGGCCTGCCGGCCGATCCCTATGAGCTTGGCTACGCCGTACAGGACCGGATGTTCCGGGATACCGGCGAGCTGTTCTACCCGGCCTTCCCCGGCGATCCGACTTACGACGAGTTCATCAATGGCGAGGGCGCCGTGCTTCCACCCGACCTCTTCCCCGGCGGCGGACCGACGGCCCTGGCCGAATTCTTCGGCGACCATATGCTGGTCAACGGCAAGATCTGGCCCAAGGCCAGCGTCGAGGCCCGCCAGTATCGCGTGCGTTGGCTCAACGGCAGCGACAGCCGCTTCATGCGCCTGCGCCTGAAGGTGATTCCGGCCGGCGCGGGCAATCCGGCGGCGACCAATCCGGCCGACGGTTACACCTTGCCGTTCCTGGTGCTGGGTTCGGACCAGAGCCTGCGGGCGACGGCCGCCCAGGTTGAGACGGTCGACTTCCTGCCCGGCGAGCGCCTCGATGTGCTCTTCGACTTCAGCGCCATCCCCTTCGGCAGCCGCGTGATCGTCGAGAACCTGCTGGGCGACTCGCCCTTCGGCGGACAGGAGCCCGGCCCGGAGGATGTGTTCGAGAATCGCCTGACCGATCGGATCATGGCCTTCGATGTCGAAGTGCCCTTCGACGCCTCACGCCCTGACACAACCATCAAGGACGGTGACCCGCTCGGCGGCGGGCTGACCGTGCCGGACACCGGCATCGTGCGCAAGCTCGGCTTGTTCGAGGGCGCCGACGAATTCGGCCGCCTGCAGCCGCTGCTGGGCACCGCCGAACCGGTAACCGACGTCAACGGCAACACGGGCATCAACGGGACACTGACCTGGGCCCAACCCATCACCGAAAATCCCGGCCTCGGCAATACCGAAGTCTGGGAGGTCTACAATGCGACCGGAGATGCCCACCCGATCCACGTGCATCTGGTGCACTTCGAGGTCATGAACCGCGAGGGCTTCGCCGCCAACGTGGTCCCACAACCGACGGCGCAGCACAACGGCGCACAGGGCGCAGGGTACCGGCTCGAAGGCATCACCACCGACGGGAACCTGAGTGGTCCGGCCCCCTCCGAGCAGACCCGGCGTGACATGGTGCTGTCCCTGCCCGGTGAGGTCACACGTATCCGGATGACCTTCGACAAACCCGGGCGCTACGTGTGGCACTGCCATATCCTTTCGCACGAGGACCACGAGATGATGCGCCCGTTCCACGTCGGCCCCGTCTGACTTGTCATCTTGGCCCGCCGCGCCCGGCTTCCAGGCGCGCAGATCGGCGGACTCGCCCGGATGCGGCTCAGGCGCACTGGCCGCATCCGGTTTTTTTAACGACGTTCGCCGCGGCGGACAGCACAGGTGCGCTCGCCCCCCTTTGAAGATCGACTCCCCGGCCCCATCTACACCAAGACAACACCCGCCACCAAATAAAGTGGCACCGGGTACCCGCTGCGCGATCCGCGCGGCCCATGGGCAACGAACGCATGAACACCAGAGGCATCGACGCACACGTCTGGCAACAGCACGCCTGGGTCAACCGGCTCCAGTCGGTGGTGCTGCTCCTGTTCATGGGCGGATTCCTGGCGCTGCTCGGCTGGCTGCTGTGGGGCGTGTTCGGCATCGCCGTACTGTTGGTCCTCGGCATCGTCGCCGTGGCGTTCAATCCCTCGGCGTCACCGCGCTGGGTGATGCGAATGTATGGCGCCGCGCGCATCGGCCCCGAGCGCGCGCCGGGGCTGTGGGCCATCGTCTCGCGCCTCGCAGAGGGCGCCGGACTGCCGGCGGTCCCCGAGCTCTACTATCTGCCGACTCGGGTGCTCAATGCCTTCGCGGTCGGCACCCGCGAACAGGCCGCGATTGCCGTCAGCGACGGCCTGCTGCGACAACTCAACGAACGCGAGCTGGTCGGCGTGCTCGCCCACGAGATGAGCCATCTGCACACCAACGATCTCTGGGTGATGGGCCTGGCCGACCTGTTCAGCCGCGCCACGCGCGCCCTGTCGCTGATCGGTCAGTTTCTGCTGCTGGTGAACCTGCCCTTGATCCTGCTCTCGGCCGTCGCCATTAACTGGTTTGCGATCCTGCTGCTCATCTTCGCCCCGACGCTCAGCGCGCTGGCCCAGCTCGCCCTGTCGCGCACGCGCGAATACGACGCCGACCTCAATGGCGCGCGTCTGACGGGAGACCCGGAAGGGCTCGCCTCGGCGCTGGCCAAGATCGAACGGGTGCAGGGCGGATGGCTGGAGCGTATTTTCATGCCGGGGCGGCGCACGCCGATGCCCTCGCTGCTGCGCACGCACCCCGACACCGAACAGCGCATCGCGCGGCTGATGGAGCTCAAACCGGCGCTGGCACGAGCGGATGCGCCGGCCTGGAGCCGTATGGGGCTCGATGCGCACTCGGTGTTCGGCGCGCCCGTGACCCGCGCACCGCGCCGGCATTTCAATGGACTTTGGTACTGACTGAAGAGAACGAGCATGAGCGAAGCACTGCACATCGTCTGCCCGCACTGTGATGCGGTCAATCGGATCCCCGCCGCGCGGCTGGCGGAAGGCCCCAAGTGCGGCAAGTGTCACCAGCCGCTGTTCACGGCGCACCCCATCGAGCTGACTGCCGCCAACTTCCAGAAACACATCAGCCGCAGCGACATCCCGGTGCTGGTGGACTTCTGGGCGCCCTGGTGCGGGCCCTGTCAGATGATGGCGCCACAATTCGTCCAGGCAGCAGCCCAGCTCGAGCCCCGCGTGCGCCTGGCCAAGGTCAACACCGAGGCCGAACAGACGCTCGGCGCCCAGTTCGGCATTCGCAGCATCCCGACGCTGGCCTTGTTCAGGGCCGGACGCGAGCTGGCCCGTCAGCCCGGCGCGATGGGCGCAGCGGACATCGTGCGCTGGGCGCGTAACCACGCCGGCTAGAGCTCACAGCGGCCGCGCTCATAATGGCCTCGAGAAACTCCACCCCAACAAGGTCGAACGCCCCTACGGCATACCGGTTGCGGTAGGCGTGTTCGAGCATGTCTTTCATGTTAACCAGAGCCATGACCTGCTCCCGTCTGCTGTATGGCGGCCAATGAACTTGAGCCCGGCTGGTCGGGGTCCGGCGGTTCCCCGGCGACACTTCCGGCCGGCGGCTGCTATCGTGACCAAAAAACGGGCTGTATCCGAGCCTCCTCCCGAGCGGGTGCAGCGACCGGAACAGGACCGGGCAAGGATAAACCAAAGGAACGGGGACAATGAATACCGAGGCCGGATGATCGCATCACAGTTTACCCCGTTCATCCGCGGTCCCACAAAGCCGCCCTGACCGTCTTACGGATAGCGCGCGTGACCTGCGGCGTGACCATACGGTTGGACATCGTCCTTTCCATTAAGTTGTACTGGGAAAACCGGTAATCCCAACTGAAGCCACAGACGTTGGATAGATCGACGGCAATTTCGCCATCCCGGTCGCAGATTGCGAAGCGCGGCATCGGGCACGGTTGAACGCAACCCGACCACAGGCTACCCTGACCTATATCCACAACAACACAAACGTCACCCGCGGCCCGCCCTGCCATCCGCCGTAACTGCAGTTAGCGCACTGGCGGACAGCGCCGGGACTAGCGTCGACCAAACCTGAAGGACGAACCCGGAAAATGACGATATCACGCGTGGTTCTGTGCGGTCTGTTGTTCGTGACCGCGCCTTGCGCATTCGGCGCCAATACGCAAAACGCCACCGTCAAGCTCTGGACAGTCGACGCCCACGGCGATTTCGTGCGGTACGTAACCCATGGGAATACGGTTCACGGCCACGAGCTCGGTTTCATCAAGAAAGCCGGCCACTGCAACGGCGACATCCTGTGGATATCCTGGTCCACCTATAAGAAGGGACTGAAAGCCTACGAGGGAACCAACGCGACGTTTCGATTCCACACGGGCAAGACCTCTTTTTCGTTACCGCTGCCCCTGTTGTCGACATTCAATTTCAAGCACCTGTTGACCGCCGCCGCTTTTACCAACTTCGCCGTCAATGGGCGATTCATCACCCTGCTGAAAGGGCACGACGCGATAGACCTTATCATCGCCGGCCCCAAGAAACTGGCGGACCGCTTCGACGTCCACCAGGATTCGTTCAGCCTGATGGGTTTTGCGCAAGCCCGGGACGATGCAAAAGCCATGTGCCAAAAGTTATAACGATTCTACCGGGAGCCGGAATTGCCCATGCAACCGAGGCTGCGGAGTCCGCTGGCGACCTGGCTGATGGCGGCCGTCACGGGCGGGATCTATTTGCCTTTCTGGGCCTGGAACGTCGCCACGGAGCTCAATTACGCGGAAGGGCAGACCGTATTCCACGTCAACGCCTGGCGACTGGCATTCGGCGTCCTGCTCGTCGCATACATTGCGGGCTTCGTGGTGGCGACCGAAACCGATCGGATCTGGCCCGTGATGACGGCCGGCTTCGCGCTGCTCGGCCTGTATATTCATGTTCAGCTGGCAATCGGTAACTACATCAAGCGCAAGGACCAGGAGTTGAGCACCCGGGGCTCGTATAGCCATATCATATCGCTGCTACTGCTATGGATGTTCGCCTTGTACGGTGTTGCGTACATCCAACGGAGTCTCAATAGAATTATCCGCCGTTCGAGAGCACGTCTGTGACGCCGCCATGTGGAGGCCGCCGGTGACCAAAACACTTGCCTTAGTGGGGATGCTCATCTTCTCCCAGGCGTGCTCAGCCACGGACTTCTCGGTACTGGGCGGAGCTTATGTGGACACACTCAACAAGTTCAACGTCAAAGCCGGCTTTATTCTGCGCGACGCCCATGACTATATCCCCGAATCGACACAACATTCCGACCCATTCACCTACGCCGACTTCGAAGTCGGCATCGAGGGCACCAAAATAACGGTCGGCAACGGCGACTTTTACGAGGGAGGCTTCAGCCGTGCCGGGCTCAGCTATGCACAGCTGCGGACCCAAGACCTAGCCGGTTTCGAGCTCGTAACATCCCAACTGATCGCCGCCGACATGGCCCTAAGCGTCAAGCTCGGCTATTACTTCGGGCTCCGCGGGACCGACAACCGGCTCCTGTTGGGCCTGGGATTCGGGTTCTGACGCTGCGCCAAGACGATGCCCACCGCGCCACTGTACAGCCTTCTTACCGCGGGTTCAGCGGCAGATAGATGTCGGTGATCAGCTCGTGCTCCGGCGTTTCGGGTAACAAGTTCAGGTAGTGGCAGAACAAAGGGAAGTCGCGAGGCTCTTCTCCGCTGTCCGGCAGCCACTCCCGATACAGATAGTAGATACACTCGCCCATCCGATCGTGCGCTCCGAGATGGCGAATGACCGCACAGCGGCCGGCCGGAATCACCTTCCGCTCCACCCCTTGCGGGTTGGCCGGAATATCCCCCGACGCCTCGCCGCAGATATCGAAACGAAAATCCGCGGGTTCGGTCGTCTTGGGGTCGTGGTAGATGACCCCCAGTGTCTTGCTGGTCTCGACCGGCGACAATCCGCTCTGCTTGCGCCATTCGATGAAGACCCTGACCGAATCGGGCACGGTCTCCGGCGCACCGCGGTGCTCCAGCACGCCCACGGCCATCTCCTCGAATTCCACTATCGCCACCTCCATGGGGGCACTCCTCTGTCGTTTGGTCATTGGATACTGCGCCTTCCAGGATTCCCAGACGGGCGCCTTTCTGAACTGGGAGGGAGTTTGCCCAAACGTCTTCTTGAACGCGCGCGAGAATGACTCGGGATTCTCGAAGCCGGCTTCCATGGCGATCTCGATAATCGGGCTATCCAGGCTGAACACCAGCCGATACGAAGCGCGCTTCAGACGCATCAACTGCACATAGCGGCTGATGCTGATACCGGCGTACTCCGAGAACTGCCGATGGAAGTGGAACTTCGAGAAGTTCGCGACCCGGCTCAGACGCTCGACCGACAGCTCCTCGCCGAGGTGCGCATCGATATAATCGAACACCCGGGTGAACCGCCTTGCATAAGCATCTGCCGTTCGAATACTCACCACACCTCCTCAGTGGCCGCTACTATGCCGCAAGGCTGCGCGGGTTGCCTGACCCAAATTGCTGTTTGCCACGCCATAGCCCGCTCCTAAACGGGCCGTGGGCGCGTCTGTGCGAAAGCGGCTATAATGCCAAAAAATCGGGGCCGGACCTGAAGCTCGCAAGCGATTGGGGCACGGCGGATAAGATAAAGCAACGGACAGCTGAAAGGGGAAACCATGAACACCAAGGCCGTTATTGCCGCGTTGGTGATCGCCGGTGCAGGCTATCATTTCTGGAGTCAACATCAGGAAGCCAACCAGCAGCAAGCCGTCCTCGACAGCGCCGACGCGAGCGGCTTTATCGCGTTGCCTCCGGCGGCCGGCGTCGACCCCGACAAGGTCCTCATCCTCGCCGCTCCGAATTGCCCGAAGGCCGGCGCTCAACGCGCGGCGGCGTTGGCCGAAGCCCTCGCGGCGCGCGGGATTCCGTTTGTTCAGAGCGGCCACATCAGCTTCAAGGCATCGCCGGACCATATCCCCGACCGGAAACGAATGGATTCGGTCATGCTCGGGCCCACACCCGTCGTGCTGATACACGGGCGCGGCAGGGCCAACCCGAGCCTCGAGGACGTGCTGGCCGAGTACAGCGGCGGAAACGATGTCTAGCCGTTCTTAGAAATCTACCGGCCGCCCGCCCGCGGGACGCTCATGAGATACCTGAAGTGGATAATCGCGGTTCTGGCGCTGCTGCCGCTGTCGGCACTCGCGTTCTACAAGCCGACCCGGTTAATGATCCCGGAAGTCTTCGGTGTCAGCTGCAGTGAGGCCAATATCTGTGTCGACGATCCGACACGGCTTGCCGCGGCCACGCAACTGGTCGCGGAGGCAAAGCAGTTCTTGCGCACCCGCTGGAACCTGTCAGCCGGCCGGCCAAGAATCGTATTCTGCAGCACGGCCAAGTGCCAGCACACCTTCGGCCATGCCAAAGCGGCGGCGTTTACGTTCGGTAGCGTGGGTATCGTCATCGAGCCGCGCGGCTGGAAGCGCTATTACGTCGCACACGAAATGATCCACTATTGGCAATCCCGCACGTTCGGCACTCTGGTCCGGCTGCGCGCCAAGCCGTGGATCATCGAAGGGATGGCCTACAGCCTCAGCGGCGACCCCAGAAAGCCCCTCCATGAGCCGTTCGAGACGTATCGGCGCAAGTTCGCCGAGTGGCAGCGTTCGCATTCCGATGCCCCGCTCCGCCAGTCTCTCGGTAACTTGTTGAGAAAAGGGGGCTAACGCGAGTTCTGTTCCTTCGCCGAACGCCTCCGGACATCGCACCACACCGCATCTACCGAACCGGTGTCATCACCCCCGGCTGGATTGCCTCGACGCGATACTCCACACCCTCTAGGTCCGACAGCTTGCGGCGGACCCCGTCGACCAGCGGATCCGACACGCTTTTCGGCAGCTCGCCCTCGATGGTCATTTTGACGCTGACGTGATCTTCCACGAAACGCACGATCACGCCTGCAATCTCGATTCGATAGGTGCCGACCTCGTTCTCGTCTTCACCGATAAACCGGTGGCCGATGTCCGGCCGATAGACGTCTTCGATCGCCCTAACGTCCGGAGCGCGGCCGAGGCCCGCCGCGATCTGCTCGACCTGCTTCCGATAATCCAGTTCCCAACCGACCCGCGCACTCCACAGCGCCTGCCGGATGTCCCACAGGAAATTTCGCTTACCGTCCGAACGAAGGAACTCCCACCGCCGCCAGGGCAGATGTTCAGTGTGGGCCCAGGTCATCGTCGCCAGTGACAATTCCCAGGTGCCCAGATTCTCGACCAGCGTCTTGCCCGCACCTCTGTCGATCAACCCGCGCGATATCCTGATGAAATCCCCCGACGCCGAAAGCATTGCCGTATGTTTGTGCAGCCAAGGCGGCAAAACCCCGCTCGTTTTAACGCTCGTGAACGCGTACGAGTCTGTATCCAGCATGTATATGTGATCGATAGCCCCCTTGCGGGACCGGGCATAGCCAAGATTACCGATAACATAGATGGTCGAGCCCACCAGGGTTGCACTGTGAAAATCGGTGGGCGGAAAGACGTCCTCCGGATAGCCATACACGGAGACAGAGTCATTGGGTCCGATTACGACCACGTCGTTGTATATATGGAAGTCCGGGTCGTAGTGATCCTCGTGTTCACCGCCGATATAAATAACGCGCCCGTCCGGCATCTGCGTCGAAGACTGGCCGAAGCGCTCAAAACACCAGGTCGGGCCCGCCTCGAATGCGCTGGGCGCGTCCATTTCCTGGACGGCCTGATAGGCGCTGATGCCGGTCCTGACCAGCCACTCCCAGACGGGATTGTCCATGCGGGTGGGATTGGCCGCCCCTTCACGGGGCGAGCGCCAGGCGTCGAAATCCGCCCGGCGAATGCCGAAATCCGATGCTGTTCTTTTCGATTCGGTCATACCCACCTGTCCTCGGGAAGCCTACCGCATATTGGACGGCGCGGTCGATCTTTTGGATTTGGTTTGGGCGTCGGAACCGTCTACCTTTATGAAAGTACCCGCTCGAACCGTGGCTGGCCGTCCCGCAACCAGCGTACCGCGCCACTCGAGCGCCAATACACAAGGCAGGCACACATGAACAAGACACTTGCAGCAACCCTCGGCGCCTGTGCGCTGTGCTTTTCGATTCAGGCTTTTGCCGGCGCGGGGTGGACCGACTATACGACGGTCGCCGAATTGGTGCCAACGTCCCACCCCTATTACGCGGTCCGACTGCCGGTCAAAGACAATCCGAGCGGATGCAGTCATAAGACCTGGTTCTATCAGAACTACGGGGCGCTCGGCGCGGACAAGATCTATCTGACACTGCTCGAGGCCGTCAAATCCAAGCTGAAGGTGCGGGTCTACGTAACGGGGAACTGCGATTTGCACGGTTATTCCGAAATTTCATCCGTGAGCGTCATACGCTAGGTTGGAGATATTTCAATCGGCTGCCCAGTGACGGAGACCGACCCGATGAACACCAAGCGCCCGCGCCTCTTGGGCCCAGGGACTCTGGCACCTCTGCTCCTGATCGCCCATCTAGGCGCGCTACCCCCGGCCGCCGCTCAACCGCCCCCGGCGATCCGGGCCGTGCCGGGCGCACCCGCCAGCAAGGCGGCCAGGGCGAACGAGCTGCAGGACCTCGCGGCCGAGCTCCAGGCCCTGCAGGCTCAATTGAATCAGGTCGCAAAAGAGTTGCAGTCGTTGCTGGCCAGCAAGCCGCAGCCGGGGGGTCCGGCCGACGCCTTCCAGCAGAAGACGGCCAACTGGCAACAGCGGCTCACGGAGCTGGAGCAACAGCTGGAAACGTTGCACAAACAGGTTGCGAAGACGCAGGCCAGGCTACGGGCGCTCGGCGCCTCGGGCCTGCCGCAGGCGCGCAAAGCCGATAGGATGCAGCGCGAGGTTGTACGTCAGAAGCGGCGCATCATTCAGCTTCGGCGCACGCGCCCGGCGCCCGCCTCGCGTTCCGGGCTCCCACACAGCGCACCCGAGAAAACCAAACCCCATCGGTGAGGGTCAAACGGGACGCCGTCCCCCGTGCTCACTAAGGTCTCTCGTCCCCCGCCGTAGAGTCAACGCCGACTGCGAGAAAGCCACCGAGGCTCAGGCGGCTCGGCAACACACGCTCCATGGCCCGGGCGGCCGGGCCGCCGCCGGGCAAGAAAACCGCCGAGCGGATTTCCAGGCCACCCGCCGGCCACGCCGCGAACAAGCGGCGCACTTCGCCGGGCGTGCGCCAGTGCGCACCCCGATAGGCGCCGCGGCCCCCGCGCCGGTTCTTCCGGCGATACAGAAGACTGTGCCGGTTCAGCAGGCCCAGTCCCAGGTGCCCGCGGGTGACTCTCAGCATCTCGCCGATAGCCCGTTCCTGTTCTTCGATGAAACACAACGACGTAACCGCAACGCACAGACAAAAATACTTGTCGGGAAACAGCAGCTCCAGAGCATCGCCAACCTGGTAGCGCTCTCCCTCTGCACGATGGTTGTGAGCGAACTCCACCATGGCGGGTTCCGGGCCGACGCCCGTCACCGCCAGGCTGTCAGCGGGGGAGCGGCAGGAAGGTAACCGGTGCCCGGCACGCGCCGCGGCGGACGATACGAGGTGTCGCCGACCCGGGCCCCGGCACCAGTTGCGTACAGGCGTCGTCTTCAGGGGTCGTTGGTCTTCGCGGGTCCACCCGCGCGAACGAAACGACCACGCTTCGCCACCGGACACTGACTGTTTCTCGGTGGAGGCTCGGCGTGTCGTTACCTGACATCCCGGTGTCCTCGAACCACGGAGACAGGTCACACGGTTCGATCACGCAAAGGCTTACCGCGGCGTCACAGCTTGTATTTGAATTCCGCCACCACGCGGTCCTGCTTGCCGAAACGGCCGAAGAAGCCGTCGGTGTCGCCGCTCAACGTGTCGACACTGAGCGCGAGCTCATAGTTCCCGGACAGCTTATAGCGGGCTTGCGCCGTAAACCAGCGATCATGGGCGTCGAGACCCATCATGGAGAAAAAGCGAATGCTCAGGCGCCGCTGCAGCCAATATTTTTGCGCAAGCAGGCTGAGATAGTTGCCCGTCGGGCTCGCGAGGTCGGCCGGTTTCCCCTTATCCTGGAAATGAAATATCTGAGTGCTGAGCATCCAGTTCGCCGGTGTCCAGTCCACGCCGACGACCCCGCGCCAGATCCCGGTGCGACGCTGTTCGGGCAATGCGCCGCTTTGCGAAAAGTTGCGGTACTCGTCCGGCGTAAATAACATCGAAAACCGCCAAAGCACGGAACCGACGGGAATGTCGCCGCTGGCTCCGTACCATGTCTGGCGCACCAATGTGGGCGTGACCCGCACCGTAGTCGGGCCGATCATACTCGTGAAGAAGACGGGCTGGTTCGACCAACCCCGGTAGACGAGGCCGTTCAGTTCCAGCGAACCGATCTGATCGTGCCAACGCAGCCCCAACTCCCAATTCTTGGGGACCTGGGCAGGATTGTCCGTCGCCTCAACCTGAGCATTCACCCCTGGCGGCAGGTCGGGCTGTATGTAGAATCGCCCGCCGGCTTCCGGCAGCCGATTGCCGCGAAGGTCAGGACTGACGACCAACTGAACACTCTGATCATCCCAATAGCGTTTGACATTGACCATCCATAGGGGAATGCGCGTTCGGTTGGTGTCGCCCAGGACGAATTCCCGCGTGTCGTGGGGATTGACCAGATCCAACAGGGGGAGCCCGTCGGCTTTTCCCCACCGAACCTCTTGTTTGCCCAGAGTGGTGGACCAGTGCGCCGTTTCGCGACTGAGAGTCAGCTCCCGAACCGACCACTTCTCGTACGGGGTGGGCTCAAGCCTGCCTTCCCGGAGATAACGGGCCCGGGCGGCGGCCCCCCAGCCCAGCCCCGTATTGCTTTGCCATCCCAGGTCCAGGACTTCCTCGCGCAGGACCGGGTCGTTGGTCTCACCCTTGGACAGGCCCAGCCCGCCCCGATAGAGCGCGTAGCCGGTTATCTCTCCGGCTTCAGCGCACCCAGGTAGACCGATTGCGAGAGCTGCCAGTATATGGAAGATACAGGCGAGACGGCCGCCAAACCGAATGCTCCTAACGGCGCAAGAATCTCTTCGAGACATAGTAGTTCTGGAGACCCTGATCCACCTCTTGCTTCGTTACCGCCAGGCGTGTCGCCCGTCCATCGAGCCGGTTCGTCATGACTTGACGGGTGGGTCGCCAGTAATGGTTGACCTGGTGCATTCCAGTCGAGACCAACACCTTCTCGAGTTTGTCTTCTTTGTTGTAATACTCGATGCGAACCGGATAGAGGCTGCGTTCCTCCAGCCAGTACACCTTCTTGGTATAGCCGCTGGACCGCTTTTCGGCTTTCGTGGCGGGCTTCGCCTCTATCAGATGGCACGTCTGTCGGTCGCCGCAAGGGCGTTCCCCTGTCAGTTTGAAATCGTATTGAGATATCTGATAGCCCTCGAAGTCGTCATAGGAAAACTCCGTACCCATGTACTGATTGCTCTTCTCCTGCCCCGCTACACGCCGGATAAGCCGAGATGACGGCAGGTAGATCCAGATGTCGCTCTGACCGCCCGGATGATTCACGATGAGCAGGCCGGTACCCTGGAAGACGGGCGGGCCGGTGAACTTCTGCAAGGTATGCTCGACACCATCGCTGTCGCGCTTGTAATACGTCACGAACGTCCGCGTCTGTTCCACGTTTCCGTCGGCCCCGACGATCTCCATCCGATAGCCCGTCTTTTCGGAATGCGACTTGAGCTGTCGGTCGGACTCCTTGATCATGGCGCGCCCGTCCTTCGCCGCGACGGCAGCCGGCGCTTGTCCCGTGCAGGCAATCAGAACGACTGCCGAAAAAACGCATCTACCCAACTTCCACTTCATCCAATCCTCCGGTCCCTGAGCATGAGCGAGAGGCGGGTGCGTAACACAGCCCGCAGCGACGGCAATGCCGCGATGGGGAACAGCACCAACGCCGGTACTCCTATGAGCGCGAAATTCCACCAGGTAAATGACGGTATGACCTCGAACCATGCCTGGCTGAGCCGCCCGATCAGAAATGTCGCCATGCCGTAAGCAAACAGCGTCGACAGCAACAACCCGAAAACACCGACCAACGTGACCTCGGTCATCAGGATCCGCCCCACGGCCCGGTTGCGGAATCCCAGGGTGCGAAGCACGCCGTATTCGTGTCGCCGCCCCAGCACCGTGAACGATGTGCTGGCCAATAGGATAATCAGCGTCACGGCGATACTGAACGCCGTTGCGACATAGATGATGCTGCTGGCTTCCGATGAAATTTCCTGGACCTTGGCGCTCAGTTGATTCTTTAGCGTGACGCTCCCCACTCGCGGGGCCGCCCTCAGCGCTTTGGCTACGGAGGCCGCATGGCCGTGGGTCTTGACCAGCACGCCCGTGACTTGTCCATCCATCCGGAGCCAGTGCTGAACTGACGCCAGCGGCGCATAGGCGGCGCCCGGAATGGTTCCGGAGAATATCCCGATAACGGTAGCGGAATAGCGATGCCCCTGGCTTTCCAGGCCGAGTGTGTCGCCGGGCTTCGCGTTCAGCTGATGGGCCAGTTTGTGTTCCAGCAATATGACGTTTTTGTCGCGCTCCTTCAGCCCGCGTCCGTCGGTAATCGTGATGTGGTGCATGCTCCTTCCAGGGGGCACCCCGGTCACAAGGGCCGGCTGCTGCGTACCGGCGTGCTCGGCCCGCATCGCTCCCCGGAGGTAGCCTTCCAATTGGTTCACACCCGATATCTTGCGATACGGCCCCAACTCATCCTCCCAGAGCGGCACCAGAAAGCCGACCGCTACGTTCCATCGGTCGAGATTGAAATTCTGCGCAATGGTATGGTTGAACGAATCCGTGGCGACCAGGTAAGACAGGGAAACCCCCAATGCCAAGCCTACCGAGATCAGGGTTGTCGCCGCCACGCCGGGGACGCGGGCGAGGCTGCGCAGCGGATAGAATACCGTCGGCCACCGGCGCAGCACCCCAAGCGCTCGCATAACCACGCCGCCGGCCCTGCCGCCCGATTGGGGGCTATCGCCCCGCACCGCATCCTGGGGCGTAAGCCGCAAAATCGCCGACAGCGGCCATAAGCAAATCAGCGCGACGATGGCCAAGACACCCGCGATACCCATGCCCAGGTGAAGGGGGTCCAGATGCGTGAACGGCTTCGGAAAACCGAGTGCGTTGCTGTAGCTCCTGCCGAAATCGGCGAGTACGAGATAAGCCACCGGAATCCCCACGACTATCGCGGCCAATGCGATGAGCAGCGCCGGATACAGCTGGGCGGCAATGAGCCGGCGCCTGTGAAAGCCCAAGGCCATGAAGACTCCGAGTGTCTGCTTCTGGGCAGCGATCCAGCGCGCGATGAGAAACAATCCGACGGTCACCGTAGCGAGAAGGAACACGACAATTACCGCGGGCACGAACAGCTGAAACGCGCCCAAATCGACCTTCATGAACAGGTAACTGAACTGGTGGGGCAACAGCGTACTGGACTGAACGTCGAGCCGTGTGCTGGCCCGCTTACGGACCTCGTTTTCGACCGTATGCGGATCGGCGCCCTTGCTGAAAGTCAAAACTTCACTGTCGACCAGCGGAAAATTCATTCGGTCGGAAATCAACTTGAGGGGTGCGAACACCACGCCCACCGAACCTTTGACCGGAACGAAGAAATTCGGGTTGGCGGGCGCGATCAAGTGCTCCGGGCTTAGCGCAATGCCGGCCACGGTCAGCGAGTATTTGGCATTCCCCATGGCCAGCGAGAAGCGATCGCCCGGCTTGACGTGGTGATAACGCGCGAAATTTCGGTCGACCAGGACGGCATCCGGTTTGTCGCGCGACAACGGGGCGCCGCTCAGCACTTGCAGCCGATTGATATCTGTTCGGTGCTTCAGGTCCTCGCCGACGACGGCCGTTGCGTGCCGACTGCCATCGGCCAAGGTAATCTGCCCCGGCGAGACCAGTCGGGACTCGGCCTCGCTCACCCCCGCAATATCAGTGAAGTTCGGGACGTTCGACTGGTCCGTCGGGATAAACCGCAGCTCCAGATCGTCGACATTCAACAGATCGTAATAGTGATCCCGAGTCTGATACAGGCTGGCGATCGCCGAATAAACGCCGACAAAGATGCCGAACGCGATTCCCAGGATTACCGCGACCCCGAGCAGCCGGTAGCGCATGGACCACGCCTGCCTGTGGGCCCAGGCCAGTGTCATCGAGCGTTTCATACTCAACTGCTCAACCTCGCTCGAGACGACCGTCACGCAACGCGTATATCCGGTCCACGAAGGTCCGCATATGAGGATCGTGCGTCACCATCACCAGGGACGCCCCCGCCGCACGGGTCACATTCACCAGCAACTCCATGACGGTCTCCGCGGTGTGCGGATCCAAATTGCCGGTCGGTTCATCGGCCAACACAATGGCACTATCCTTTACCAGCGCACGCGCAATGGCTACCCGCTGTTGCTCGCCGCCGGAAAGCTGAGACGGAAATTTGTCCTGCTTTTCCGTCAGACCAACGGCATGCAGCATATCAATGCAACGGCGCTCATCCGCGGCCGACGTCGATCCATTGGCCTGTAGTGCCGTCAGGACGTTTTCGAAGGCGGTCAGGGCCGCGATGAGATTATAAAATTGAAATATGAAGCCGACCTTGCGGGCACGATAATCTGCAAGTCGGTTCGAATTGAAGCTTCCGATGTCGTCGCCGTCGACGCACACGCTACCCGAGTCCGGTGCGTCGATGCCCCCGATGATATTCAATAGGGTCGATTTACCCGTACCCGATACACCCAGGATCGCTACGCTTTCCCCTTGCGCAACATCCAAGGATAGGTCCCGCAGGACCGGCTGGGGGCCCTCGGGGCCTGGATAGGACTTGTTCAGCGCTTCGATACGAATGGCCGAAGCCAGGCCAGTCGCCTCGATTACCTTACCTTGGGCGCTCATAGTAAATCTCTCATGTGGGCTAACGTGAATTCAACAGCTCGCGTGCGACGGCATCCGACATCGTACCCCGGTCGCCCCCGGAGGTACCGTCCACCTCGATGACCTCCAGCGGAGCATCCGGCATACCGGCGGCGTGTTCCTGTCGGAGACGTCGGCACAAGTTCGATCCCTCAATGAATGCGCGCTGGCACTCGTTCGCGCTGACAACGGTCGTGGCCGGAAACTCCAATCCGTGTCGGGCCTTGAGCCTATCCAGGGACGTCGTATCGAAACGCCATGTGTGCGTAGCGATTTCCGTATTGACCGACGAGAACGAAATGAAGGCGCGTTGGCGCGGTTCGATGCCCTGAATGGGAACGTCGTCGATGCGCTGGTAGTAGAAAAGCCGCTCGGGCATGAAGCACATCTTCATCCAACCTTCCCAGAGCGTTCGCAAATCGGGACCTTTGTCCGCCGGCGCCACGATATTCACGAAACTGCCTGGCTCGCAGTGGCGACAGGCGGCTAGAAATGCGTTCTGGAAGGCGTCCTGGTGCAGGAAATGAACGGTGTTCTGGGGTGCGACGACGTGTAGCTCGGGGTGATATTTTCGACACAGCAGACGCTCGAGGCCCGAGAGGAACTGGTACAGCCCGTACCTCGGTCCCTTGTATCGGCCGGTGCGGCTGTCGCCGATAATCACGCTGGGACGGAGCACCAAGAACGGCAGACCGCTGTCGGCCACGATACGCTCGGCCTCCCGCTTGCTGAACGTATAGTGAGTCGGGTCGGCAGGAGGTTCGGGGTGAATCCGCTCAGCGATTACGCCGTCGACATAGCCGCTGCAGAATGCGGTGGAGATGAACACGAAGCGCTGCGCCGTGAGCGTCCGCGCAAGCTCCAGGAGCTGCTCGGTCATGCGGATGTTGGCTGCCTGTAGCAGGTCCGCGTCGAAATAGTCCACCGAACCGGCCGCGTTGACCAGATCGCCGATTTGTCCGCGGTACCCTGACAGCAGCTCGCCAAGGTTGTCGAGGGTGTCGTACGGAACGATAGTGACGGCCTGTTCATCGAAATCCGCCGAGCCGCCTCGGGCCCGCGCCTCATCCTTGAAACGGCTGAGTATCGCCGCCGGGTCGTGGTGTCTTCGTATGGGCACCACCAGGCGGGCAGACCCGTCGGCCAGCAAAGCACCCGCGATCAGCGAGCCAACGTAGCCTGTCCCGCCCAGCAATAGGGTCATACCGGAATTTGTAGTCACGAAAGAATTCCCTTTCTACTTTCGAAACGGTTGGAAACATTACCGCCCAACCGCGAACGTCGTTACGGCTGGCATCCCGCCGAAACGTTGCAGCAGCTGCCAAGCTCTTCGCTCAGCCCGTTCTCCGCCAGCGTGGTCAGCTCCGAGATCAACGGTGTGGTGACGGCCGGGCTGAACCCGCATTGATCGAGGGTTTCCATGTAGACCTCCAGCGCTTCCATCCGCACGCTCTCGAGATCGGTCTCTAGGCTGTCGAGCCCCAATGTCGAGCATTCGACCTCGAGCTCTCCACAGAGGGAGTGGCACTTGTAGCTGATCATGCTGAAGAGATCGGAGATCACCGACCGATGCGCCCATACGAGGCTCTCGTGGGCCGCCGTATCGTCCTCGTCAAGCAGCCCCTTGAATCGATCATAGCCGATTTGCCGATGGGCAATTTCGTCCCTCAAAATGTTGTCGGCAATCCGGCTCGTCTCCGGATCGGTGTTACGCGTCAGCGTCCGGTACAGAGTTATCGCCATAGTTTCGACCAATAGGTCCTGTATGGCAAGGCAGCCCGCGAGATCGCCACGCTTGGCGGCTTCCGAGAAATGCTTACGTACGTTGAGCCATTGGGGCTCGACGATACGCTTTTTTGACGGAATATTGAGGCGTCGAGTCAGTTTGTGTAGCACCTGGATGTGTTTGGCCTCCTCGTAGGCCTGCTTGATAGTATCGTTTTTCTCGTCGGTGTCTCCAAACATCAACGCCATTTCGGCGTAGTTGTCCACAGCCATGATCTCGCCCGCCATGGCATTGGACACCACGTACGCCAGCAGATCGTAGTAGCGCTTGTCCTTACCGTAAGGATAATTGCCGGCAACCGCGCCCGACACCTGGTTTGCCTGGATGCTCTCGTTCTGTCCCGTGTGTATGGTCATCTGTCTGGACCTCCCTTGGCCAATTTGCTTGCTACCGAACACGGCGGGTGCCGCGTCGTTCCCTTCGACGGATCTATTGCTTGATGGCTTGAATATGGGCGGAGACGATTTCGCTCTCGCGCAATGAAGTGAGGGTCTCGGGGGGCAACCCGATACGAGCGATCAATTTCGCCAGCAGCTCGTCGGGAACGATCGACAGTACGTCGTTCTCGTGGAGCACGCGGATATCGGCGAATCCGGCGCGGCGGAGGTAATCGAGATAGTCCTCCTTCTGCTCCGCGCCGCTGATGCAGCCTGCATACGTAGAAAGATCGTCTAGCAACGCCGCCGGAAGCGGCGCGTTCAATAAAACGTCGGTGACAGAGAGCCACCCGCCAGGGCGCAACACGCGCCAGGCCTCTGCGAAGACCCGCCCCTTGTCGGGCGAGAGGTTGATAACGCAGTTGCTGATCACAGCGTCCACCGTTCCCTCGGCTATAGGCAGTTCCTCAATCTGGGCATGGCGGAACGTCACCTGCTCGAGTCCCGCCTTCTCCGCATTGCGCCGACCCAGGGCGATCATGTCTTCGGACATGTCGATACCGATGACTGTACCGGTCGAGCCGACTTTCCGCGCGGCGATGAATGCGTCGAAGCCCGCGCCGCTGCCCAGGTCGACCACCGTGTCGCCAGTCTCCAGAGCATCGATCGCCAGAGGATTTCCACAACCCAGCCCAAGATTGCCGCCGGGGTCATCGTCCAGATCGTCGGCACTGTATCCCATATGCAGACTGGCCTGCCGACAATCGTCCGAATTGAGCACCGGCTCGGCCGGTTGTTCGTCCTGAACGGTTCTCGCAATCCGACCGTAGCGGCTCTGCACCGCCGTCAACGCTTCATCCTTGGTCCATTTCATTCACGCGTCTCCTTGTCTGCACGATCCCAAGCACTCTACATGTGCATGTGTGCGTATTTGTGCATACATCGAAGGGTAGCGAAGGACGCTCCGAATCGCAAGGGAAATCGTTCGCGCTCGTCCTCGACGGCCGAATGACACGAGTGACCCTACTCGCGCGCCCAGGCCCTACCTAGATCGAGGAGAAAATTCCAACTACACGACGCGGCACTATTATCGGCCCTGGCCCGCCACTCACGCCGTCCCAGCCGCCCGTCAGGCCGAGTCGTCGGACAGGCCTTCCACAACCTCGGGGCAACAGGCCATCGCCGCGACCTTGATGTTCTGACTGATCGCGTCCAGCCGCAGTATGAATTCCGCCGCGTTGACATCGTAGAGTACGTGGCGCCCTTCCCGGCTACGGGTCAGAATGCCCGCCTGGTGCATAATCTGCAGGTGACGCGACACCACCGAGCGATGCGTACGCCCCCCCGCAGCGATCTCTCCAACGTCCGCCTGACCGTGCATAATGAGGAATTTTAGGATATCCACGCGCGTCGGTTCGCTGAGCGCCTTGAAGAACTGAGAGTCAAACACCTCTACGAGGCGCTGCGCCGCACTGAGCTCCGCTGCCGTATTCGCTTGCGCCGAACCCCCAGAGCTCGGGCCGTTTTCACTGGTCGTCGTTTGGTCTGCCAACTGCATCTCCCACTTTCCATGCCGATGTTATCGGGAAGTTCACAACGCCTCCGCAAATCCGATAAGACGTTTTCCGGCAATTTACCCTGACATTATTCTGTCGTTGATTCCACCAGACACCTGTGATAGAAATTCGCCTCCATTATTGCATATGTGTGCACATATCGTCACCTCAACAGGGAAGCAATCTGCCATGAAGGACCTTCTGTCGAAATCGGGGACCGTATTAACCATCAGTTTCGTATCACTATTGGCGCTCGGCAACGGAATTGCCCATGCCAAATCCATCGCCGATGAAGTCAAGGCCCGCGGGGTCATCCGGATCGGGTCCTCCTACGATGCCCCACCTATGGGTTATGTGAACGATCAGGGCAAATGGACGGGCTTCGATGTCGATCTCGGCAATGCCCTCGCCAAGCACCTGGGCGTCAAGGTCAAACGTGTCAAGGTCAACGACACGACCCGCATCGCATTTCTCGCGACTGGCCGGGTCGACGTGACCCTTGCGCACATGAGTCACACCCGCAGCCGGGACGAACAGGTTGACTTCGCGCAACCGGCCTACTTGTGGACGTGCAAGATCTTCTACGCCCGCAAAGGCCGTTTCCATTCCTTGAAGCAGCTCGGCGGAAAACGCATCGGTGTCGTCCAGGGCTCCAACGCGTACACGGCAGCACCCAAGGAGCTCGCGAAGTTTTCCGGCAAGAAGCCGAAAATGATGTCCTTCCAGAAGAACGCCGACGTCTTTGCGGCGCTGCGCGACGGCCGCATCGATGCGTATACCCAGGACACCCCTATCATCGCCGCAGTCGCCGGCCATGCCGGCGTCGACTTCGCGCCGGTCGGCAAGTGCTACAGTCCCGGCCTGTATGGCATTGGCGTGCCGCCGAACGACAGCAAATGGCGCGATGAAGTCAGTTTTGCGTTGCAGGATATGCTCCGGGACGGCACCTACAATCGCATCTACGCCAAGTGGTTCGGCAAGCACGGCAAGTTCCCCCTCGCAGTCAATGCGAAGCCTCGCCTGCCCATGTCCGCATTCGGACGGATGGCTTTCATCTGGCCGAACTAAACCGCCAATCTGCGACCGCGGCTGAGGGATCGTACAGCCGCCCCTACGGTAAAGGGATGCACCGATGTTCACTAGCCTGGTTCAACGGCTTATTTCGGACGGCTCGACGCTGACACGCAGGGCAGCGCCTCGGGGCCGGCCCGTGCTCGCCGAGGTCCACCCACCCACGCCCAGCCCTCGACCGATGATCCGTCTCGAAGGACTCCACCAGCGTTACGGAGACCGCGCGGTATTGAACGGGGTGGACCTGACCGTCCAACAAGGCGAAGTCGTCGCCATCTGCGGTCCCAGCGGCGCCGGAAAGTCCACGCTGCTGCGGACCATCAACTATCTGCAGCCCGTCGATGGCGGTGAAATAGAAATCGACGGCTGCCGCCTGCCACCGCGCAACCGGAACGACCTGCGCGCGGTACGCCAGCGAGTCGGCATGGTCTTCCAGCAGTTCAACCTCTACCCGCACATGACGGCCGCGGAGAATATCTGTCTTGCGCCCACCAAGGTCCTGGCTTGGTCCCGCAAGATGGCCCTGGACAAGGCGCAAGATCTGCTGGAGCAGGTCGGCCTCAGGGACCGCGCCGGCGCCTATCCGAGTCAGTTGTCGGGCGGCGAACAACAGCGCGTCGCCATCGCTCGGGCGCTGGCGATGCAACCCAAGGTCCTGCTGCTGGACGAGCCGACCGCCTCCCTGGACATGGAGCGCAAGGCGGAGGTGTTGGAGGTGATCAAGGGACTGGCACGCGGCCAACAGACAGTGGTGCTCGTCTCGCATGAACTGCAGTTCGCCTCGTCCGTGGCCAACCGCATGGTCTTCATGGACAACGGCCGTATTGTCGAATCGGATATTCCGGAAACGCTGCTGAACAATCCGCGCGAGATGCGAACGCAAGCGTTCATGCGGCAACTACACCTGTAGATGCATCGCCGCCTTGCGGCCGAACCGAGATCCCACATGCATTACAGCTTCGATTGGTCGATCCCCTTCCAGCCCCCTTATTTGGGGTGGCTCGTGCGCGGTGCCGTCCTGACCATGGCCTTGGCCGCGGCCACGACCGTCACCTCGCTGGCCGTCGGCACTGCGGTGTGCCTGGGCCGATTCTCGGCCCGCGCCTGGATGCGCCGGCTGTGCGCCCTCTACATCGAGGTGACCAGAAACGTGCCCGGTCTGTTCTGGATACTGTTCTTCTACTTCGTCTTCCCGGACATCCTCCCGCACGTCCTCGGCGACCCGCTCGGGCGTTACGCACATTTTTCGATCGTGGCCAGCGTTCTCGCCCTGACGGTGGACAACTCGCCCTATGTGGCCGAGATACTCTACAGCGGCGTGCAGGCGGTTCCATCCGGACAATGGGAGGCGTCGGCCGCCACCGGGCTCTCGTCGGCCCAGCAATGGTGGTCGGTTATTTTCCCCCAGGCTGCACGCATGTCCGCCGGACCACTCGGGACGCGCGTCATCCACAATTTCAAGAACACGTCCCTTTGCATGGTCATCGCGACCCCAGAGCTGACCTGGGCGACTCAACAAATCCAGTCGCTCACCTTTCGGGGCCTCGAGGCCACGACCGTGGCAACGGTGTTCTACGTAACCGTGAGCCTGACGCTGGCGGGACTTTTCAGCGTACTGGAAAGCCGAGTCGACTGGTCCAACACATAGAGAATTCCCCGTTTTGACTGCGATCGTCTCACAACTCCTGAACGACGGTAAGCTCCTGCTGGTGGGGGACCTTGCCGATGGCCATATCGGCGGTTTGGCAGTCAATCTATACGCCGCGGTACTGTCTCTCGGAGTCGGATTCGTACTCGCGCTGCCGATTGGCGTCGCACGCTCATCCCGGTTGCGGCTGGCGCGTTGGCCCGCACAGGCGTACATCGAATTCGTCAAGGCAGTGCCGATACTGCTGTTCGTGTTCTGGCTGTACCTGCTCCTACCCGTCGTCACGCCGCTGTCGCTGCCGGCAACGGCGAGCGCGATAGTCTCTTTCGCCATCTACAGCTCCGCGTATCTTGCCGAAGTGGTGCGCGCCGGGATCGAGTCGGTCCCCGAAGGCCAGTACGAGGCTGCGATGTCCCAGGGATTCGGCTCGACCGGCGCGCTCGTAAACGTGGTACTGCCCCAGGCCCTGCGTAACATGATTCCCTGCTTTGCCAGCTTCCTGATCTCGATATTCAAGGACACGTCCGTTCTGTACATCATCGGCATCGCCGACATCTACGAGCTCGGCGTTGCCATCACAGAGCACCACCCCGCACGCCTGGCACAGGTCTACATGGAAATGGGGGTCATATTATTCGTCGTGTGTTATGCGCTCGCAAGCGCGGCGCGCTGGCTCGAACGGCGGCTCGGCATGGCACATTGCCAAGAGTGCGAGGCATTGGCCTGGGAACGGGGTGTTATCCAGCCTCCGTCCACGACGAGGCTGAACAAGGACACGAACGAGGCAAGCCCACCGCGCCTGGGACAGACAACAGCCGGGTGACCGACGCCCGCTTCAAACAATCCCAACGACAAGGTCGATACCTACATCACGGAGAACCAGTATGGAAATGAAGGGCCAAAAGGAGCGCCGGTTCACGGTGCGACTGCAACATCTGGACAAGTATCGCTTCCAATCACAGGCGGGGGAAGACGGCAACGATCACGGGGTACCCTTTGTGTCAGACGAGCCGGATCCGGTGGGTGATGCGTCCGGACCCGCGACACCCTCGATGCTCGGCGCGGCGATCGGTCATTGCCTGTCCGCGAGCCTGTTGGAATGCCTGCGCCGCGCGCGCATCCCAGTCAGCAAGTTCGAGGCCGACGTGGAAAGTGTGGTACAGCCGAACGAAGACGGCTTGCCGCGCATCACCGAAGTGCTCGTTCACCTGCAGCCGACGATCAGCCCGGACGGGAACCGCCACGGGCGCTGTGCCGATATCTTCGAGAACTACTGCACCGTTTCCTCGTCCATAAAACGCGGAATCGCGGTGAACGTGGACGTAGACTGGCAACTGGACTGAGGACTATTACTGATGCTCGATCGTACCCTGGTTACCGAAAGCGACACACCGACCGCTTACTTTGACGCCCGTCAGCGCCCCGATGACCCTGTAGACAGAGCCCATTGGGAGGAGGAAATTGCCGGATGCGTCAACGAGTGCCTGTTTGCGGTCATCCGAAACATCCCCGCAGCGGCGGGTTGTGACGCCTCGACCGTACGACAGGAAGGTCGCGCGTTCATGCGCCAGGCAACGCATTCCTATCCCTGGTCGGAGGACGGGCAGCGCGTACTCCTGCGGGGCCTCGGGCCCGCGACCGCTGATACATCGCCCGCCCTGCTCCAGACCTGTCAGCGAGCACAAGAGTTGTTCTTCTCGATCGCCCAGACCTGCCTCACCCCGGCGGAGTACGAACGCACACGCGGTGAAACCACGCTGGCATCGCATGATCCGATATTGCAGGTATACGAGAGCTGGCAGGGCAGTCATGGCCTGCACAACGACTCCCGGCAGTCGCATCTTCGACTCCCGCTGATCGGGTCCTTCCTTGTGGCCAAGGGAAGCAACGCGCGCGGTTTAAAGATCTGGCCCGGCTACGCCGATGACGCCATCGAAATCGAGCTGGCGCCCGGGGATCTGATGTTGATGCGCGACAGTATTGAGGTGAAATCCGGCCAGATACGTTATCCCCTGACGCATGCCACCATGCCGGCGACCGGCCCCGAGGACAGCGAGCGTATCGTCGCGATTCACCGGGCCGGGCTGTTCCCGCGTTCTTTCCTCGACTCGGTACACGACGCTGGAAAAAACCTGATGGATATCTATCTGGAGTCTGTGGCTGGCACGCACGCCGCGGACCTCGCGTCGGCAAACGCCACCTAGGCACGGTGCGGCCGCGCCGGCTGGAGGACATCGGCGAAACCGGCTGGTTTCGCCGATGTCGCCCACGTCGACGTTTAGACCGACGAGGAACCGCGAAATCGGTCCGGGAGTGGATACTCCTCAGGTTCGGTCTGAACCGACGTGCCGGGGCTGCAACATCCGTCGGTTTCCAGTCCGTTGAGCGTCTCCCGGATATCATCGGATTTCATACTGTTTCCCGCCACACTCGCGCCTTGGCCGTCCACGGACGGGTCGTCCCGCAACCACGTTTCTATAGCTTCCGCGGGCGGGACTTCCGAATGGGACGCAACTTCACCATTGACGATGAGCACGGGAAACAGACCCAGGCCGTACTCCTGAAACAGACCCAGCAAACGACCGACCAGCGACCGTTGCCTTTGATCGAGCCGCGGCCCCAGGAACATCAGGCCGCGCTGCGCATCGGTAATCGTCTCGACCGTCACGTCGTCCTGGCGTCCGGTACGCTGCATGGCTGTATCGAGTCGATCTCTCAAGTCCTGCTCCTGCAACACTGCATCGGCGCTGCAACAGCGGGCCGAAATGATCCCCACGGCGCCCGGCTGCAGCAGGCGCCACAGCGCGCTATCGTCGAATTTGTCAGACATCGATTGCCCTCCCTGTCGCGAGCCAAATATATTCATATATGCGCACAAATGCACAGATAGGCTACACGCACCCAGGCCCGCGTGCAAGTCGCCCAGCGCCTCGCCAGGCAATTCCGGTACAGCCTGCCGAGGTCTACCCATGGGCGACGATTGTGCCGAAACAATAGCCGCCATCGACACGAACATCGTGGCCAGCAGCTAGGCCGCGACGAGTGGCCGCCACTCGCGCACGGGCTCTCCGTAACATAAAGCGACGCGCTTGCTCTGGCGCAACTCTGTCCCACCTTATGAAGGGTAACGTCCTGCTTCTTCTATGCGATCCGGTTCGAACGTCAGGCACGAACGGAACCGACCAAGACGATTTAACGCGCGTGTTTCCGCCGCCCACGGTCGACAATCGACGGTTGTCTACCTCTCCATCTTATCCAGCCGAACTCACGCCGACCGCGAGAAAGCCACCGAGGCTCAGGCGGCTCGGCAACACACGCTCCAGGGCGCGGGCGGCCGGGCCACCGCCGGGCAAGAAAACCGCCGAGCGGATTTCCAGACCACCCGCCGGCCGCGCCGCGAACAAGCGGCGCACTTCGCCGGGCGTGTGCCAGTGCGCACCCCGATAGGCACCGCGGCCCCCGCCCCGGCCCTTCTGGCGATACAGGAGACTGTGCCGGTTCAGCAGGCCCAGTGCCAGGTGCCCGCGGGTGACTCTCAGCATCTCGCCGATGGCCCGTTCCTGTTCTTCGATGAAACACAACGACGTAACCGCAACGCACAGCTCAAAATGCTTGTCGGGAAACGGCAGCGCCAGCGCGTCGCCGATAAGATAGAACTCTTCACCGACCCGATGTTCCGTCGCAAACCCGACCGTCGCCGGGTCGGGATCGATACCGGTCACCGACAGGCCGTCGCCCGCGAAGCGCCGCGAGAAATAACCCGTCCCGCAGCCGACATCAAGCAAACGCTGCCCCCGCTCGGCGCCGAGCAAGTGTCGCAGCAACCGATATTCGGTATCCCCAATCCAGGACCCGCGGGCGGATTCGTACCAGGCGTTGTAGTCTTCAGGGGTCAATACGCCTCACCCAATAGAGCGCATCTATGGCCTGGTCCTCCAAGCCGGAGGTTTCTTCTATTTTATCGGTACGAGGACCAGAGTATTCACAAGCTGAATCGTTTCCCCATCGTATGAACCATACGCCAGGGTGGGCGATCTCACATCTTGCACGACAACTGTGTTCTTCGAGTCGTCCCAATATTCGCTTTCCAATTTGAACTCCCCGGATTTCTCAACGGATCCATCATTCTCGTTGTAAACCGTGCAGGAGTAATGCCACTGGGTCTTCAGTGGATGACAGAGATACCAGTTGCCGCCATCGACTCCCCCGCTCCACCGGGCCTCCTTCGGGACGTTTGCCGGCCGTACGTGCGCGATCTCCTGTCCCTTGTCGCACCCCGCGAGCGCGACGGCTATCAGGCCGATACCTATGAAGATTTTAGAAGAGAGCGTCATCGCATTTATCCCTTCAAATAGCCCTGTCCCGGATATTCCCGATAATAGAACGTTCGGGGCTATTTCCGCGAGCCGGCAGTGGTTGCGCGTCGCGGCATAGCCGCAGAACATCCCGCAAACATCAGCGGTGTCCGCTCGGGAAGGCGGTCACACGCTCGGTTCGATGGCAATCGTCGCGCCTGTTGAATCGATCTGCCCCAAGCGAAACGCCCGGCGGGTACAGCGGCACGTACAGTGTCAACAAGGCATCCCGTCCAGCGACATGAGCTTCCTGTCCAACTCGAGTCGCATAGTTACCCTCGACCACGATGAGTACCAGCCACAGGGACGCCCCTGCGTGACGTTGAGGCGTCAATTTTTTGCGAATTTCTTTCAGTAGCCTTGCGTCTTCTGTGGGTGTTGTCGTTGTTTTTGATTCCCGAAGGTCCGTCTTGACCTAAATCAAGGTACCACGCTCAGGTATTACGCGATAAAGCGTACATGGAGCGTGCACAGCCTCCGAGCCCCCAAGGAGCATCGGGTAATTCCGAAGCAGGTAACGACTGGGAACTGCGCACGGCGATGCCGGTGAGCATCTGTGCCGTTTGGCTCCAACTCGTTAGGAACGCGACAACCGTGTCTCGATGCGCCGGAGCGTACGCTGACCCTACACCCCTTCAAGGAGACGGATAATGCAACAAGTCTTCACCAAGGCTATGGCCAGAAATATTTTTCTGGGCGGAGCCGCCTTTTTTCTCATCATCTATCTGGTGCTTACCTACGACACATGGCAACAGATCCCGGTACGCGATCACGCCGACAAAATGACACCGGCGGTCGTCGCAGGTCGTTATCTGGTGGACACCAACGACTGCGTCGGCTGCCACACCATCAATGGTGAAGGCGCCTACTTCGCACCCGAGCTGGACAATGTCTATAAGCGCCGGGGAGCGGCGTTCATAAAGGCATGGATCCGTTCGCAGCCCACCGGGGTGGCGGGACGGCGCCAGATGCCTCATTTCAATTTCAGCGGCCAGCAGCTGAACGACATCGTCGCCTACTTAAAGTGGCTATCCAACGTCGATACCAACAACTGGCCGCCCAACATCCAAGGTTGATGGGCTCTACCACCGTCTAAGCGTGAAGGAGAAATCATGAAGTACGAATCGCAAAGGGTGGCCAAGCCCTATTTCATAGCGGCCCTGGCCTTGTTTGCCGGACAGATCGTCTTTGGTCTGATTGCGGGCTTCCAGTATCTGGACGGCACGTTTTTGTTCCCGGAAATCCCGTTCGACGTGGCTCATATGAGCCACACGAATCTACTCATCGTCTGGCTGCTCATGGCGTTCATGGGCGCGGCCTATTATATCGTCCCCGAGGAGGCGCAAACGGAGCTTTACAGCCCGAAACTGGCGCTGATCACGTTCTGGGTATTTCTGGGTGCGGCGGTGCTGACGCTGTTCGGCTACCTGTTCGTTCCCTACTCGCAGCTGGCGGCCATGACCGGCGACAAACTGCTGCCGACCATGGGCCGGGGCTATCTTGAGCAGCCGCTGCCCGTAAAGATAGGCATCGTGCTGGTCGCGCTGTCGCTGCTGTTCAATATCACCATGACGCTGCTGAAGGGGCGCAAAACCTCACTCAACCTGATCCTGATCGGCGCTCTTTGGGGGCTGGCGCTGCTGTTTTTGCCCGCCTTCTATTTTCCCATCGACACCGTGAAGGCCAGCTACAGCTGGTGGTGGATCGTACATGGATGGGTGGAAGGCGACTGGGAGCTTATCCTCGGCGCACTACTGGGCTTCATCCTGATCAAGATGACCGGGGTGGACCGCGAGATCGTCGAAAAGTGGCTCTATGTGATCATTGCCATGACGCTTGTCACGGGCATTATCGGCATCGGCCATCACTATTACTTCATCGGCGCACCGCGCTACTGGATCTGGCTCGGCTCGATCTTCTCGGCACTGGAGCCAATTCCGTTCATTTTGCTGATCGCCTTTGCCTTCAAGATGCTGCTGCGCCGACGCCGTGAGCATCCCAACAAGGCGGCCATGCTCTGGGCCATGGGCACGCCGATCGTCGCCTTTCTGGGTGCGGGCTTGTGGGGCTTTATGATCACGCTGGCCCCGGTTCAGAACTACGTGCACGGCACCAACCTCACGGCGGCCCACGGTCATCTCGCGTTCTTCGGTGCGTACGCGATGGTCTCGCTGGCCATCATCTCCTATGCGATGCCGCTGCTGCGGGGGCGCGAGGCCAACAGTGCAGCGGCTCAGCGTTGGGAAATGTCCGGCTTCTGGATCATGGTAATCAGCATGATCGGCATTACGCTCGCCCTCACCGGGGCCGGTATTGTCACGGCGTTTCTGCAGCGCATG